>DAIDGU010000037.1 GCA_027459785.1 Ktedonobacteria bacterium
ACGCATCTAAGCGCGAAGCCGCGCCCAAGATCAGTCGTCCCTGATGTCATAAGGTCGCTGGCAGATCACCAGTTCGATAGGCCGCAGGTCGACGCCCGGTAACGGGTGGAGCTGAGCGGTCCTAATGACCGAATGGCTTCATCTCTCACTTGTTGAGGAGACGGCAAAATCGAGATCATAGTCCTATTTGCAGATTCTATGCGTTGTTCACGACGCAGGGTAGAGCAGTGGTTAGCTCGCCAGGCCCATAACCTGGAGGTCGTCGGTTCAAATCCGGCCCCTGCTACCAGTCCCGCGCGTAGGCGCGGGGAAATCGGTGACTTCAGCGGAGGGGTCACACCCGTTCCCATCCCGAACACGGTCGTTAAGCCCTCCAGCCCCGACGATACTTGAGACGCAGGTCTCCGGGAAAATAGGACGCCGCCGGTTTCCCCGCGCCTATGCGCTTGTTTATGCCCCTATGAACCGCACCACCACTTCGGCCAATTCTGCACCCTTATCCTCTTGCAAAAAATGGCCAGCACCACCGATAGTCACATGCTGCTGGCCACGCGCGCCCGGAATGAGTGCCTGGAAGATGCGTTCCCCACCCTGAGTGATCGGGTCGCTGTCGCTGAAGGCCGTGAGGAAGGGCTTGTCCCATGTGCGCAACACCGCCCATGCAGCGCGATTCGCAGCCGCCGCTGGGTCGTCTGGCGTGGTGGGAACGAGCAAGGGGAACTGGCGTGCGCCAGCCTTGGCGCGCTCATCGGGGAACGGCGCGTCGTAGGACGCGAGTACCGCCGGCGCGAGGGCTGTCTTGCAGCCGTTTTGGATGATGTTGCCGACGGGGAAGTCCGGCGAAGTCTGCGAGAAGCGCTGCCAGACGGCGAAGGCGCGGCCCAGTGGTTGGTCGCCGGTAGGCAAACCAGTGTTCGCCGCCACGACGCGGGCGAAGCGCGCCGCCTCCTCTGCCACCAGGCGCAACCCGATCAAGCCGCCCCAGTCCTGGCACACCAGCGTGATGCCCTGCAAGTCCAGCGCAACCAGGACGCCGGCCATCCAAGCCACATGGCGCGCGTAGGTGTACGCCGCACGGTCAATCGGTTTATCCGAGCGGCCCAGGCCGACGAGATCAGGCGCGACAATGCGATAGCCGGCTTGCGTGATGAGCGGGATCATCGTGCGGTAGAGATACGACCATGACGGTTCACCATGCAGCAGCAACACCGGCGGGGCGTCGCGCGGCCCCTCATCCACATAATGGATGCGCAATCCATCAACTGTCAGGTAGTGTGGCGCGAAGGGATAGCCAGGCAAGGCAGCGAAACGCTCATCCGGCGTGCGATAGATCTCCATCGGTGCAAAGCTCCCTCTCTATCTCTGCCGTTGCGCTTACGTCTGTGCCGCCTGCCAGGCACCCACCGCCGGATCGTCCGGCATCGGCACCCAGGCGATCAGCAGGCGCGGCGCGGCGTCGCCCGCTTCACCATCCGGCGTGAAGTGAAAGGTGTCGGGTTCGGCGGGCAGGACGACGGTTTCGCCCACGCCAAGCGGCATACCCTTGGGCGCGTTCAGCGATCCCCATGATAATTCAACATCGCCGGCGATGACCGTGACGATCTGGCAGCTCGCACCGTCGGTGATGCGGCGGAGGGGAAAACCGTCGCTGAGATCGGCTTCCAGCAGCGCGAAATGGGTGCAGGCGACGAGCATGTGCGCGTGCCGATCTTCCATGCCCGTCTGGTCACGCGGCCCGATGGGGATGGCACGCTGCGTGTGGCGCGGCGGCGGCGCATAGTCCAGCACGTCCAGCGCCTGGTCGATGTGCAACTGGCGCGGCTGACCGTCCGGCCCCGTGCGGCCAAAGTCGTGCAGCCGGTATGTCACATCCGAATATTCCTGAACCTCATACAGCACAATGCCCGCGCCGGTGGCGTGGATGGTACCGGCGGGATTCAGAATGACATCACCAGGATGGACGGGGACATGCGCTGTCAGTTGCTCCACGGTGCCATCCTGGCAGGCACGGGCGACCGCCGCGCGATCAGTTGGGCCGGCGAAGCCGTGGATGATCTGCGCATGACTTTGCGTGTGGAGGATGCGCCAGGCTTCGGTCTTGCCCAACTTGCCGCCCTCGTGAGTCGCGGCATAGGCATCGTCGGGGTGAACCTGCACCGACAGCCAGGCGTGAGCATCCAGAAACTTCACCAGCAAGGGGAAGCGGTCGCCCATCACGGCCTGGGCGCGCGTGCCATACAGCCGCACGCCGAGTTCCGTCGTCAGGTCGCCCAGCGTGCGACCATCGTAGGGAGGATTGATGGCCACGGCATCCAGCGCGGTCTCCCACGCCTCGCCGACCTTCGTTGCGGGGGGAATGGCCTTGCCGAGCAATGTAGCGAGGTGATCACCTCCCCAGATCGTCTCATGCAAGACGCCGCGCAAGACAATGGGATCGAGACTCACAGCCAGGTTCCCTCTCTATGACATCTTGTTCAGCAGGGTCACGATGCGCATGACGGTCGCCTGCGCAGCATCGGGCGGCAAGTCACGCAGACAACGGTCCACGTGGATGCGCACGATCTCGCGCGCCACGCGGTCCATGCCCGCGCGCACGGCCAGCAATTGTGTGATGACATCCTCGCAGGTGCGGTCGTCCGCGATCATGCGCTCAATGCCGCGAATCTGCCCTTCGATGCGTCGCAAGCGGACGACCAGCTCTTCCGGCGCACTCAGCGGTTCGCTGGTGAAAGTGGCATCGTCCGGTTGGCTCATGAGGGCTACGCCTTACTCCGCTTTGCTTGCGGTCGCCAGCACCCGTTCGATGTGCTGCTTGAGATCCTGCTTGGGGCGTGCGCCCACGAGTTGTTCCACCAGCTTGCCGTTGGCGAAAAACAACAGTGTTGGAATGCCCTGGATGCCGTAATGCATCATCGTGTTCTGGTTCTCGTCAGTGTTCAACTTGGCGAAGGTCATCTTGCCAGCGTATTCGGTCGCCAGCGCCTCGAATGCCGGAGCCATCATGCGGCACGGACCGCACCACGGCGCCCAGAAATCGACAACGACGGGCGTCCCTGAATCCAGGACTTCGTGCTTGAACGAACCATCGGTAACGGTAATATAGGCATCAGCCATTGCTGTATGCTCCTTTGATAGACTTTGGATACCCCCTATGGGTATCGTACACTCTGTAGTATAGCACATTCCGCCAATGAGATGCCAACTCGGCGGTCGCGGAGCGGGTGAAAGGGGTTTTGGTCATATCCCTATAGAGGCTTTGCCATTTCCAGTATATGTTTTAGACCATACCTACTTATATCAGTATGATTTCTAGCAATATGAATAATTTTGCGTTTAGGAGCGGGGGTGTAGCAGGCTGGGGTACTAGGATTCGAACCTAGACTAACTGATCCAGAGTCAGCCGTCCTACCGTTAGACGATACCCCAAAGGTGGTGCAAGCGATATATGCTTGACCACAGCCAATATACCATACATGGGCCGTCTTAGCAAGAGGCGAGCGGCGATTTCGCGGAAAAATGCGCCGGAAGATCGGCTATTGCCGGTTTATTCTTGCCGGAGGAGGGCGACGATCCGCGTGGCGAGGGCGGTGGAGGCGGCGTGGCCGGCGGCGAGGGTGAGGCGTGTGATGCCTGCCGCGCTGGCGATGCGCGCTGGCGGTGCCGCGCCCGGCGTGACCACGACGATGCGCCCCCATTCTGCGTCACGCATATCCGGCAGGGCGGCTTCGGCGACAGCGGGGACGCCGATGGGATCGACCACTATCTGGAGCGGGCCAAGCACCTCGCGCGCGTCGGCCAATGCCAGCGCGATTGCGTCCGGCTGGGCATAATCGGCGGTGATGCCGACCACCGCGCATCCTTGCAGGCGCAGCAGCGCCGCCACCGCCGTCAGCTCGCACGCCTCGCGGCCCAGCAGGGCCACCGCCGCGCCCGCCTCCCCTAGTGCCAGCGCGATTGCCGCGCCCAGGTCGCGCCCGCCGCCGACCACCACTGCCACGCGCCCACTCAGATCCGTCATCGCACACCTCACTTTCTCTGGTTCAGATCGTATCGTATAGGGGAAGATGACCGATGGGAGCGGGACGGCATGGCAACACTTGGCACGGCGGGCCACGTCGATCACGGCAAATCGACGCTGGTGCAGGCGCTAACCGGCATCGATCCGGATCGGCTGGCAGAGGAGAAGGCGCGCGGCATGACCATCGACCTCGGCTTCGCGTGGCTGACCCTGCCGGACGGGCGTGCCGTCAGCATCGTGGACGTTCCTGGTCATGAGGACTTCATCAAGAATATGCTAGCTGGCGTGGGAGGCATCGACCTGGCGCTGCTGGTCGTCGCGGCGGATGAGGGCATCATGCCTCAGACGCGCGAACACCTGGCGATCCTCGATCTGCTGCGGGTGCCGCGCGGCATCGTCGCGCTCACCAAGCGCGATCTGGTGGATGACGACTGGCTGGCGCTCGTGCGGGACGACATCGCCGCTACCGTGCGTGGCACAGTCATGGCCACCGCGCCGGTCATCCCCGTCGCGGCGCGCACCGGCGTGGGGCTGGCCGATCTCGTCGCCGCCATTGCAGCGGCGTTGCCGCCAGAGCCGCTCGTCGTCGCCGCTGCCGCCCCGCGCGTCCCCATCGACCGCGTCTTCACCATCACCGGCTTCGGCACCGTCGTCACCGGCACGTTGTTGGATGGTCCGCTGCGCGTGGGGCAGGAGATCGCCATCATGCCCGGCGACCGGCGGGCGCGGGTGCGGGGCATCCAGCAGCACAAGGCACAGGTGGCGGCGGCGCAACCCGGCACGCGCGTCGCGCTGAATCTGGCGGGCGTTGCCCGGCATGATCTGGCACGCGGCATGGTCGCCACGCTCCCCGGCGCGCTCACATCCTCTGTGCTGTTGGACGTGCGGTTGGAATGCTCGTCCGGCGCGGCCCGCCCCATCGCGCACAATGCCGCGCTGGATCTCGCCATCGGCGCGGCGGAAACGCTGGCGCGCGTACGGCTGCTGGGGAGCGATGCGATCGCCCCCGGCGCGTGGGGCTGGGCGCAACTGCGCCTGGCGCAGCCCGTGGCCGTGGCACGCGGCGACCGCTTCATCCTGCGCAATCCCTCCCCCAGCGAGACGCTCGGCGGGGGCAGCGTGATCGATCCCACCGCGCGCCATCTGCGCCGTAACCAGGCGGAAGTTTTCGATCATCTCGCCGCGCTGGCTTCCGGCGATCCGCCCGCGATCATCGCGGCGACGCTGGCGGCGGGGCGCGGTCCCCAGCGGCTTTTGCTGGCGGACGATCTCGCGCGGCGGGTGCGGTTGTCGTTGCCCGTCACCCAGGCTGCGCTGGCTGATCTCGTGGCAACAGGTCAGGTTGTTGCGCTGGGCGCGTGGTATGCTGTGGTGCCAAACTGGGCGGCGCTGCGCGCGGCGTCGCGTGCCGTGCTGACGGCGTATCACCGGCAGGCCCCCTTGCGCGCCGGCATGCCGCGCGAGGAATGGCGCACGCGGCTGGACCTCGCGCCCGCGCAGGTGGAGGCCGCGCTGGCCTGGCTGGCCGCTACCGGCGACCTTGCGGCGACCCCGGTGGCAGCACAAGGTCAGGCTGCCACGCTGGTGCGGCTGGCGGATCACGTCCCCGCTTTCACGCCTACCCAGGCTGTCGCCCGCGCTGCCCTGCTGGCCACGCTCGCCGCCGATCCGTGGAATCCGCCGCCGCTGGGCGAGATGGAGGCTCAGGCGGGGCGCGAGGTTATCGCCGCGCTGGTGGAAAGCGGTGCGGTGGTGCGACTGAGCGACGACATCCTGCTGCCCGCCGCCACCTTCACCCAGGCACGCGATGCCGTCATCGCGCACCTGCGCGCCCACGACCACATCACCGTCGCGGCGGCGCGCGATCTGCTCGGCGCGACGCGCCGCACCGTCGTTCCCCTGCTGGCGACGCTCGATGCGCTGCACCTGACCCAGCGCGTGGGCGACGTGCGGGTGCTGGGACTCGCCGCGCGGCAGGAATGACGGTGCCGAATTTGGGCTATGATGGAAGCACCATACACGTGTGCTTGATAGCGAGGAGGCAGCGAACATGAGTGAGGCGTGGACCATCCTTGATGCTGGGCGGGCGCTGCGCGCGGGGACGATCTCGGCGACGGAGTTGGCACAAACCTACCTGGCACGCATCGCGGCAGACGAACCGCGCCTGCGCGCCTTCGTCACCATCACGGCGGAACGCGCCCTGGCCGATGCCGCCCGCGCGGATGCCGAACTGCGCGCGGGGCAGGATCGCGGCCCATTGCACGGCATCCCATTGGCGCTGAAAGATCTCGTGGAGACGCGAGGCATTCGCACCACGGCGGGATCGCAGGTGCTGGCGGAGTACGTCCCCGACGCGGATGCGGCGATTGTGCAAGATTTGGTCGCAGCGGGGATGGTGCTGCTGGGCAAGACGAATACCCAGGAGTTCGCCTGGGGGGTCTTCACGCCGCCCACGCGCAACCCGTGGGATACGGCGCGCATCGCGGGGGGCAGCAGCGGCGGCTCGGCGGCGGCGGTGGCGGCGGGTGAGGTCGTGGCGGCCATCGGCACCGACACAGGTGGCTCGATCCGCATTCCGGCGGCGTGCTGTGGCGTCAGCGGCTTCAAGCCGACCTTTGGGCGCGTGGATGTGCGTGGCATCATCCCCCTGAGTACCTCGCTCGACCACGCCGGCCCCATCGCGCGCACGGCGGCGGATTGCGCGCTGATCATGGATGCCGTCGCCCTGCCGACGCTGCGTGGCAGCCATGCCGCGACACTGGACGATCCCCTGGCGGGCGTGCGCTTCCGTCTGCTGGCGGGGCCGTGGGCCGACGCACCCGATCCGCGCCTCCTGGCGGCGGTCCACGATGCGGCGCGCGCCCTCGCGCCGGCAATCACGCCCTATGATGCCTTCGCGCCCAGCGATATCCACCAGGCGTTCAGCGACTATCGCAGCATCCAGGCACCCGAAGCGGCAGCAGCGCACGAGGCGCACGGCTGGTATCCCGCGCGGGCCGACCGCTATACGCCGACGACGCGCGATTATTTGGCACGCGCCGGCCAGATCAGCGCCGTCAAGTATCTCCGTGCGCAGCACACCCGCCAGGCGATGCAGCAGTCCTGGGCGGAGCAGTGCGACGCGGCGGAGGCCGATATCTTCCTCGCGCCGACGCTGCCCATCCTGCCGCCGACTGTCGCGGCGACGGAGGATGCGGCGCAGAGCCAGGGGATCCGCGAGGCGCTCTTGCGCCTGACCTTCCCCTTCGATATGCTCGGCGTGCCGGTGCTGACCGTCCCCTGCGGCCTGGTAGATGGCTTGCCGGTGGGCATGCAGATTATCGGTCGCCCCGACCAGGACGCCCTGGTATTGCGCGTCGGTCACGCCTTCCAGCAGCGCACCGACTGGCACCAGCACCGCCCGCCGGAGTTGTAATGATCCGGTGGGACGGCGGACGTTTACGCCAGATAGGAGGACGCGATGACGTTACCGCTCAGCGCCAGCGCCCAGCGTTTTCAGGATTTTTTGCGCGCACAGGGCTACGCATATCAGGTCGTGGAGATGGCGGCCTCGACGCGGACGGCGCAAGACGCCGCCGACGCGCTGGGCTGCGCCGTCGCGCAGATCGCCAAGTCGCTTGTCTTTCGCGGCGCGACCTCCGGCCTGCCGATCTTGGTTATCGCCAGCGGCGCGCATCGCGTGAATGAAGCGCGCCTGGCGGAACTGGCCGGCGAACCCATCGCCAAGGCCGCTGCCGCCTTCGTGCAGGAATGCACCGGCTTCGCCATCGGCGGCGTGCCACCCCTGGGCCACCGCACCCCGCCGCGCGTTTTCATCGACGCCGACCTGCTGCAATTCAGCGTGATCTGGGCAGCAGCCGGTTCGCCCCGCGCCGTCTTCCAACTCGCCCCAACCGATCTGCCGCACCTCACCGGCGGCAAGGTGGTCGCCGTCACGTGATGGCGAGCTTCTCACTCTGAAAATATATTGCTGAAGCAGATTTGAGCTATAATCCCGCTCTAGGAACTGGCCAGATCCAACTACGAGATATCAATTCGTTGTTTTAACTCAACGCACTGCATGGGAATTTTGTCAGTTGCTCGACCGAAAATTTCTTGCTTCGAAGCAAGATCTGACACAATGGATGAAGTTGGCTAAAGCAGGAGGGTGGATTCGATGAATGGTGCAAAAGGTGATATTGAGATCCTTCAAGGCGATGCTATCGTGCTTTTACATAAGTTGCCAGCGGAATCCATTGATGTACTGATCGCTGATCCCCCCTATAATTTGGGCAAAAACTATGGAAATAACCTTGATCTCAGGGGATTCGATGATTACCTGCATTTCTCGCGTGCTTGGTTAGCTGAAGCCAAACGTTTGCTGAAACCCACAGGCACTCTCTATTGTTTTATGGGCGTCCGCTTCATTTCCTATCTCTATGATATTCTTGAGCGCGAAATGGGTATGTATTTCAATAGCTGGATAACCTGGCACTACACGCAAGGGATGGGCAAAAAGCGGGGATTTTCACCACGCCACGATGACATCCTGATGTTTACCAAAAGCCAAGATTTCCCCTTTAATCTCGATAGCATCCGTATTCCTCAGAAATATTACCGTGAACGGAATAACATGCGTGGCGCGAATCCTGGCGATGTTTGGGAGTTTTCGCACGTCCATTATTCGAATCCCGAACGTGAGGACCATCCAACGCAGAAACCGGAAGCACTCATTGCACGGATGCTGCTGGCGTCATCCTCTGAATGGGATATGATCCTCGATCCGTTCGCAGGTAGTGGAACGACACTACGGGTTGCGCAACAACTCAACCGCTGCTGCGTGGGTATCGAGGTAAATCCCGCTTATATCCGTTTAATCAGGCAACGTCTGGCACACCCCTTTACGGGTTTCGACAGCGCCGATCCCCGTATGCAGCGCCGCCCTAAAGATTTGCCTGAAGATAAGAAAATTAAGCAAGGGCGTCAGAAAGCTAACCCTAAATTACCATCTGCTCCCTCGCTTTTTGATGACCTTATAGCGCAGCCAGAATGATCCTGCGCCCCTTTCACTTCACCCTATTTGGGTCACAGTACCTATCTGGCCTAAACTTGTTTTTGTCTATCCTGTCCATGTACAAATACAGCATACCCAAAGCCTGTCATGCTGGCGGCGTGCTACCATCCGGCACCGCCCTGGCGGGATGCAGCATCACGATGACGATGCCGACGAGCGTGACGGCGACGCCGGCCAGGCTGAGCGCGGTGGGGATCTGGTGCAGGAAGAGCGCGCCCAGGAGGATGCCGCCGGTGATCTCCTGCGTGGCGATGAGATTGACCAGCGTGGGGTTGGCGCGGCGCAGAGCGGCGTTATACAGCGTGTGGCCCATGCCCAGCGGGACGATTCCCAGCGCCACCACGGCACCGACGGCGGGCAGTGGATAGCTGTGGCGCATGAAGAGCGTGGCGGCGATTGGCAGTAGCCAGAGGGCGGCAAAGCCATAGACGTAAAACGTGTAGGCGAAGAGGGGATGGCGCTCGCGTTCCACCCGCCCGGCCAACGAATAGATCGCCGAGAAGAGGCCGGCGCAAAGCGCCAGCCCATCGCCGACGATGGAGCAATGGCCGCTGGCCGTGGTGCAAGCGCGATAATCGAGCTGGAAACCGCTGAGGATGGCGATGCCGGCCACGGCGATCACCAGGCCCACCAGCGTGCCGCGCGTCGGGCGTTCGCGCAGGAAGATGGCGGCGAGCAGCGCGATGAAGATCGGCGAGGTATAGGTCAGCGCGACGGTATGCGCGATAGAGGTGAAGCTGAGCGCCGCGACATAGGATGACAGGTGAATCGCCAGCGTCAGGCCATAGAGGATGAATTTGCCCCATTCCCGGCGTGGTAAACGCAGCGAGGTGCGTGTCAACAGCCCCAGCGTCCCGACGAAGGCCGCGCCGATGGCCAGCCGCCAAAAAGCGATCTCCAGCGCGCTAAAGGGGGGATTGGCCACCAGCACGAAGACGGGCGCGAGCGAAAAACAGCCGACCGCCGCGAGCGCGACGAGGATGCCGGCGCGCTGTTCCTGCGCCGGCGCGTGGGTTTGCGAGGGACGCGCCATAGGTGGGGATCGCTCCTAAGACGGGATAGAGACAGTATATATCTTGCCGCTACCCAATTTCCAAGCAACCGTCAGATGTCTCGCGTCGTGTTTTGGCGTGTTGCGGCGTCTTCTTCCGCCAGGGGCAGCTCGAACCAGAAGGTGGTGCCGTCGTCCGGCGCGCTGCTGAGGCCGACTGTGCCGTGATGGCGCGCGATGATCGCCTTACAGAGGAATAGGCCCAGGCCCAGGCCCGCGCCGGGAGCAATCTGTGCTGTGACGCCGGCGACATGGTAAAAGCGTTCCCAAACGTGGGCCTGCGCCTCCACTGGGATGCCCGGTCCCTGGTCATGCACGGCACAGCGCATGCTGGTGGGCGAGCGGCTGAGGCTGATGGTCACGGGCGCGGTCGGCGGCGCAAAGCGGAGCGCGTTGGTGAGATAGTTCGTCACCACCTGGCCGATACGTTCAGCGTCGGCGAGTACATGCAGCGGCGCGTCTGGGACGCCCGCACTGGTGATAGTGATGGTGCGGTTGGGCCACTGGTTTTGCTGGGCGCGCACACACCGGCGCACCACTTCCCGCAGATCGACCGTCTGCATCTGCATATCCAACTGGTCGCTTTCGATGCAAGCGATATCCAACAGGACATCTACCAGGCGGTCAAGGTGTGCAACCTCCTTAGCGACGCGCGCCACCAACGTGTGGGCCTGATTCAAGCGCCGGACGGTGGCAGGAGGTATGGCAGGCGGCAAGTCGCGCGCCAGCATACGCTCGGCGAGTTGCACGTTGGCGGTGATGCTGGTCAGCGGCGTGCGCAGTTCATGGCTGGCACTCCCCAGAAAGTCGCTCAACCGGCGGTTCATCTCCCCCAGCGCGTGGATCTGGGCGTGCTGCTCGGCGCGGGCGCGCGCGGCGGCGTGCATATGGGCGGCGGCGACGGCGTGGCCGATGTCGTCTGTGAGGAGCGCCAGAAAGCTATGATACTGCGCGTCGAGGGGCAGGCGCGGGCTGAGGCCGGCAATGATGACCCCAGCCGGGCGCGCATCTCCTGGCATGACAATGGGCAACGCGTAGGCCTGCCGCACCGGTTCCAGCCAGGGCAAGCCTGGGATGGTGCCGTGCTGGGCTTGCAGCGTGATCACGCGAGGCGTGCCGGAATGCAGTACCTCCGCCACCTGCCAGGGATCGCCCTTCATGCGCCGTGACGCATGCGCCGCCAGCGGCACGACCGGCGGCGCGGGTGCCGCGCCAGCTCTGGCGATCAGGTGCGCGGCTGTATTTTCGGCGAGATAGATCTGGATAAAGGGGAGATCAACGGGCCGCTGACTGAGCGTTTGGACTGCATGCTGGCAAACGTCTTCTGGTGTCGTCGCTCCGGCAATGCGTGCGGCCAGCGCGTTCAGTGTGTGTAACCGCCGGTCGCCGATGACGCTTTTCGTCGTCTCGCTGAGTACGGTCAGCAGCCCCCGGATGTTCCCGCTTTCATCACGGATCGGACTATAGCTGAACGTGAAGTAGCTCTCTTCGATGAAGCCGTCGCGTTCCAGCGGCAACATCTGATTTTCGGCCCATGTCGCGTTGCCGGTCGTCATCACCTCTTGGATCGGGCGGCTGATGATCGACCACACATCGGCATAGGTCTGGCGTGCCGATTGTCCTAGCGCATGGGGATGTTTGCGCGGCCCTAAGATCGGGCGGTAAGCGTCATTATAGAATTGGGTATACTCCGGCCCCCAGATGAGATACATTGGGTGGCGGGAGGACAGGATCATCCCGATGGCGGTGCGCAGACTCAACGGCCACCCACCAGGCGATCCCAGCGGTGCCAGCGACCAATCAAAAGCCCGCATCCGCGCCCCCATTTCACCACCGTCAACAAACACCTGGCGTGCATCGTTGACATGCTGAGAGGGAAAGGCATCTTTCATGTGCTGAATCTCATTCATACGCTACTTAATTGGTTGCTACTCCTTCCACAAAGAATGAGACGGCAAACTGAACTAGCGCAAGAATGATGCCACGGACGTATGCTTCTACAGGTGAAATGATCACACTCAACGATGGCCCCTGAGCATCGCCGCGATGATCGTATACGTCAAATTGGCGATAGACTGCTTCCCACCCACGATATTTGGTTCGAAAGCTTGCGGCGGTGAACTCTCGTCCAATGCCCAGGCCCACCAGATGCTACCGGCATCGAAGACCAACGCGCCTGAAGGTGCGCGGTAATACGCCGTGACGGCAAAATCGTGGTGGTGATAACGGTTGACGAGCGAGGTAAGCCCTAGGATGTGTAGTCCGGCGGGCTGCGCCCAGGCGGGACCGAAGCCATCATATTCGTAGCCGAGGAAGCCTCCCTCAACCTGCTCACCCGGTTGCAAGCCGGTGCCGATATCCAGCGGATCGAGGGGCCAGATGGGGACTTCCCAGGCGGGGGCTGTATGCGCCAGGATGATACTGTGATATTCCAGGCCCAACAACTCACTTTCTGGGCGGTTTAAAAATGGATCGCGCCAGAGCGCCGTCACTTGGTCGGGATGGGTGTGATAGTCGGGATCGCGCGCTAAGGTATTACCCTCGCCAGCATAATTGTTGGAGGTGACTTTATAGCAGACGACGGTACGGTCAGGGATGCCGGCAGCATCTGGTTCCAACCGTGCCTGCCAATAGCCATCGTCCGCCCCCAGAAATGCCAGGCTGACACCATGATCGCGTGCCTGTTCCAGGCCATCTCGCATGCTTTTCGTCCAATATTCACCGTGGCCCAGGATGATGATAGCGCGGTGCTGCAATAGTTCTGTGGGTTCTGCCGCCATATCGACATCCGTCGTGTAGCTGACATCAAGGCCGGACCGCTCCATCCAGCGAATCAAGTGGATATCCCATGCGAGAAAATCACCCGAACCTGCCGAACGGTTGTACGGTCGATCATAGGAAACCTTCGCCGCGCTGTGTATATAACTTGGTTCTATATCATCGGCATTGTTGCCGCCATAGAGGTTGTAGCCCCCCCAATTGTTATAGGCTTGATAGGTGTTGAAGCTGACATCAGCCAACGCCAACGCCGTTCCTGTGAGGGCGCGCACGACCAGGGGAATATACGAAGCAGCGTCGTTGCTGTCTGTCAATTTGATCAGATAAAATCCGCTCAGCCAGTGGGTGCCGATGGCGAGATGATAGACTGGCCGCCAGTGCGCTTCCAGCAAGTGGGTGGTAGGATCGATGGTGCATGTGGTGCAGCCAACCAGCCCTGTCTGCGCCGTCCACGTGCCTTGTGCCGGGCTATGCAGATTGGTGATATGCGCATAGCGTCGGCCGCCCAGGCCGTTATACCACCCCATCCGATAGACATCCAGCGTAAAGGTGCTGGCAATGAACGAACTGACGTAGAGGGGGACCGTCGTGCCAGGTAGCGCCGAAGCCGCACCAGCATAGCCTTGAATAAACGTCGTGTTGACGGTCGAGGGGATCATCCATTGGGTTGTGCCGGGCAAGTGATTTTCTCGCACCAGTGGTGAGGGTTGAGTGAAGCGCGCCACATGCAGCGCCACATGCCGTATCTGCGTTTTGTGTTGCTTGGCCGCCGAGACGGCGCTATTATGCGGTAGTATAGTTACCAGGATGAGCAATGCCACGCAGGCCAAACACAATGCGCAACCCGCCAAGCAAAAGATCAGCGGTGTCGAATTCTTTCTCATCGTTCCTTTGCCTTTTGCTCTCACCAAAAAAACACCCACTACATGGTATAACCCACGTCTAGCCCAACCAGGGACATTCAGCGGACCTTTTGTTTTTCGTCCTCTACAAGGATAACGTAGGAACAAGCCAACGTCAAGTCAGGAATAGTATAATAGGAAAGAATAGCTGTCTGTCCCCACGACCGCCGGAGGACAGACATTCCTGTCTGTCCCCAATCCACAATGGATATGGATTACCGCCCGCGCGCGGCGAGCGCCGGCACGTTGTAGAAGGCCGACCAGCCGGCATAGCGCGCGATATCGCCCAGGTCAGCCTCAATCGCCATCAGGCGGTTATATTTTGCCACGCGCTCGGAACGGGCGGGCGCGCCGGTCTTGATCTGCCCGGCGTTGGTGGCGACGACGAGGTCGGCGATGGTGGTGTCTTCCGTCTCGCCGGAACGGTGCGAGACCACGGCGGCATAGCTGGCGCGCTTGGCCATCTCGATGGCGGCCAGCGTCTCGGTGAGGGTGCCGATCTGGTTCAGCTTGACCAGGATCGCGTTGGTGATGCCGTTCTGAATGCCGCGTTGAAGGCGCGTGGTATTCGTCACGAAAAGGTCGTCGCCGACGAGTTGCACCCGCGCGCCCAGGCGCTCCGTCAGCACCTTCCAGCCGTCCCAGTCGTCTTCGGCCAGGCCATCTTCGATAGAGATGATCGGATATTCGCCGATCCATTGCTCGTAGAGGCTGACGAGTTCCGGCGCGCTCAGCGTTTTGCCCTCGCGCGCCAGCACATAGGTGCCGTTCTGATAGAACTCCGACGCGGCGGGGTCCATGCCCAGGCAAACATCTTCACCGGCTTTGTAGCCGGCCTTGTCGATGGCGGCGAGGATCACTTCCAGCGCGGCGCGGTTCGTGGGCAGCGACGGCGCGAATCCGCCCTCGTCACCGACATTCGTATTCAACTTCTGGTCGTGTAGCACCTTTTTGAGCGCCTGATACACTTCCGCACACATCCGCACCGCCTCGGCGAAGCTGGCCGCGCCGACCGGCAGGACCATGAATTCTTGGAAGTCGGTCGAGTTTTCGGCGTGTTTACCGCCGTTGAGGATGTTCATCATCGGCACTGGCAGCGATTGCGCCGCTACACCGCCCAGGTAGCGATAGAGCGGCATGCCGCTGGCGACTGAAGCCGCGCGGGCCACCGCCAGCGAAACCCCCAGCAGCGCGTTCGCACCCAGGTTGCCTTTATTCGGCGTGCCATCTACTTCGATCATGATGGTGTCGATCAGCGTTTGGTCCAGCGCGTCGATCCCCGTCAGGCGTTCCTGTAGCGTATCATTGACATTGGCGACCGCCTGCAACACGCCTTTGCCGCCATAGCGGTGCGGGTCGCCATCGCGCAACTCCACGGCTTCGTGCGCGCCCGTGCTCGCGCCCGACGGCACCAGCGCGGTCCCCTGCGCGCCGCCCAGCAGCCCCACCGTCACCTCGACGGTCGGATTCCCGCGCGAGTCCAGCACCTCGCGCCCGCTGACAGATTCGATGAGCGTTTTATCGGACATGGATGAAGCGATCCTTTCTCGAACAGCACGTGCCAGATCCAGCCTCACGGCACAGTTGGCACCCCTTGTGTACATCACGGGTAAAAAACATCCGCCGTGTAGTATAATCCACGGCGGATGGTATGGGAAGCAGGTGGGCCGATTGGGTCGCTGCGCTGGGCCATACAGCCCAAGATCCCTGCATGCGATCGTGCTAGGGGGTCGGCGTCACTGCGGGTGTCGGCGTCACGTTGTCTACGCCTGGCACACCGTTGGGATCATACGTGATCGTGATCGAGATGATCTTGTCGCCCTTTTGCATCGCTTGCGCGATGGGCAAGGTCGCGGTCGTCACCAGGCCGAACTCGTTATATTGCGGTTGCAGATAGGTATCATCCGCTGTGGCGATGAAGAACTGCGAACCGGTCGTTCCCGGCCCCGAATTGGCCATCGAGACGCTTTGCACCTTATAGGCTGCCGAGGATTTCGGGAACTCGTCGGGGATATGATAACCCGGTCCACCGGTGCCGACTTTGCTGGCATCCGCCGGATTGGCCGAGTAGGGATCGCCGCCCTGCAAGATGCCCCGTTCCACGCGATGGAAGGTCAACCCGTCATAGAAATGGTGCGAGGCCAGGAAGACGAAGTTGTTGACCGTGATCGGGGCCGACGGCTGATCCAGCAGGATGACGATGTCGCCGCGCTGCGTGTGGATCGTCGCTTTGTAAAGGCCCGGCGTGGTGTTGGTGATACAAGATGGCGGCGGCCCGCTGTAGCTGCGCACGATCTTGGCATTCGCGGGCGCGGGGCCGGACGACTGCTGCGCCCAGGCACACGGGTCAGGATGATTGGCGAAAACGGATAGCGCGTGGGTATTATACAGAACAGTGCCTAACCCGGCCAGGATGGCGACGGTCAGGATGCCGCTGAGCCAGGGGAATTCGCTCACGAACCAGGCGAAACCGGTTTTCTGGCGGCGCTTCGCCACCGCTTTGCGCACCGTATCATTCGTGCGCACCAGGGGCGTGCCGTGGGCCTGCTGGACGCGCGCTGCTTGCCGGACGGCAGCTTTTTTCGTCGGGGTCTTCGGCATATTGCAACAAACTCCTTCGCCACCCGGCAGGTCACGTCCTGTGTGCCGTTGCCGGGGGATATGCTACGAATAGTATAGTATTCGGGCGTATCATACGCCCTGATGAGGCTGCGGGTCAAGAAGCTAAGACTTTTCGGCAAAGGAACGGGCGATCGATGAACGAACAGATGCAAGCGACGCTGGCGAACTTGCCCCATAAACCGGGCATTTATATCTATAAAGATGCGCAGGGGACGATCCTCTATGTCGGCAAGGCGACCTCGCTGCACAGCCGCGTCCACCAATACTTTCAGGCGGGGGCCGACCTCAGCCCCAAAAATCGCGCGCTCGTCAGCCATATCGAAAGCATCGAATACATCGTCGTCGGCAGCGCCATCGAGGCGCTGATCCTGGAAAACGAGTATATCAAGCGCCACCAGCCGAAATATAATGTGCGGCTGCGCGATGATAAAAATTATCCGTATATCAAGGTCGCGCTGACGGAGAACTTTCCGCGCGTCTACCGCGTGCGCTCCTTCCGGCAAGACGGCAACCGCTATTTCGGTCCCTATACCAACGCCGGTGCGGTGGATGCCACGCTGGATTTGCTCAACAAGATCTTCCCCTTCCGCACCTGCCGCTATGATGCTGCTGGGTGGGCGCCGCCCCACCCCCTGCCCCCCGCCCCATCCGCGATGGAAAGGGGGAGTGAACGGAGAGGCGCGGTTCAGCGCGCCCAAGCCGCTATCCCGCCGGGGGAATGGAAACCGAAGCTGTTGCCGCGTCCTTGCACGCAGTATTTCATTCATCGCTGTGTCGCGCCGTGCGTGGCCAAGGCCAGCCGTGAAGAGTATGACGCGATCATCAAGCAGGTGATCTTGTTTCTGGAGGGCAAGCACGAGGCGGTGTTGGACGACCTGCGCGTGGCGATGGCGGCGGCGGCGGAGAATCTGGAGTTTGAGCGAGCGGCGGCGCTACGCGACCGGCTGGACGCCGTGGAGCAGTTGTTGGCGAAGCAGAAGATCATCAATACCACCAGCACGACGGATCAGGACGTGATCGCGTTGGCTTCGGAAGACGACGAGACCTGCGCGCAGATCTTCTTCTTTCGGGGCGGCAAGCTGGCCGGGCGCGAAACCTTCAACCTGAAAGGGACGCGCGAGGCGAGCGCGGGCGAGATCATGGCCTCGTTCCTGCAACAATTCTACAGCCAGGCACCCGCCGTGCCGGGCGAGGTGCTTACCCAGCACGAGCCGGATGACGCGGCGGACCTGCAAGCGTGGCTGCGTGAGCGGCGCGGCGGCGCGGTGGCGCTGACCACGCCCCGGCGCGGCGACAAAGTGCGCCTGGTGGAGATGGTGGCCCAGAACGCCAAGGAGGCGCTGGAGATGGAGCGCATCCGCTGGCTGTCGGATACGCAGAAGACGGCGCTGGCGCTGCAAGAATTGCAGGAGGCGCTGAACCTGGCCGCGCCGCCGCACCGCATCGAATGCTACGACATCTCGAACATCCAGGGGACGGCGAATGTGGGGGCGATGGTCGTCTTCGAGAATGGCAAACCCAAGAACAGTGACTATCGCCGCTTCAAGATCAAGACCGTCGAGGGCGCGAACGATTATGCCAGCCACCAGGAGATGCTGCGCCGCCGCTTCAAGCGCATGGCGCACACGCCGGACGACACAACGCTGGCAGAGATCATCACGAGTGAGACGGGCGGCGAGGCCGTGCCAGCAGACTCCTTCCAGGCGATGCCGGATCTGCTGATCATCGACGGTGGGCGCGGCCATCTGAACGCCGACCTGGCCGTGCTGGACGACCTGGACATCCACATCCCGATCATCGGCGTGGCGAAAGAGGACCACGGCGCGATCGGCGAGCACGAGGAGATCTACCAGCCGGAGCAGCCGGACCCGCTGGTGCTGCCGCGCGGCTCGCAGGGTCTTTATCTCATCCAGCGCATCCGCGACGAGGCACACCGCTTCGCCATCACCTATCACCGCCAGGTGCGCTCCACCAAGACCTTCACCTCGCTGCTGGACGAAGTGCCGGGCATCGGCCCCAAGCGCAAGAAGGCGCTGATCCAGCACTTCGGCTCGGTGCGCGCCATCGCTGCCGCCAGCATCGACGAACTCGTCGCCGTGGCGGGCATGACGCGCGATGCCGCCGCAAAGGTCAAGGAGTATATCGGCGCGAAGGAGAGCAAGCCAACGGAAGGGGAGATCTGATAGGCGACAGCCCCATGCGGGATGGAAGCTTTGGACGAGGGTGTTGATACGCGGTCGCCATCCTGACCCTTTACCCGGCGTCCTGCCCAGATGGGCGGTGGCATCGCCATCCCTTGTCGCCTTATAGTATAGGGTGCAAGGCCAGGAACACGGGCTCCGGAGCTTTTCACGGCGGCTACGGCAAGAGGGGCTTCGGCTTCAGACACGCCGATCTCTTATACGGTAGTGTATTTCCGTGAGCCATTCCGTAGCATTCGTGTGCCTGTCCTGGTCCCCTTACATCGTCCAAACAGAAGGAGTAGGCGATCAGCTATGCGTCTTGGTTTACAGGTCAACAATTTCAACTGGCCGGGGGGGCCGGCCACGCTGGGGGCGGATCTCGCGCGCATCGCGCGCAACGCCGAAGGGGCGGGCTTCGACAGCTTTTGGGTCATGGACCATTTCTTTCAGCTTGGCCCTGTGGGGCATGGTGTGACGGACCAGAACATGCTGGAAGCGTATACCACTCTGGGTTTCGTGGCCGGTGTCACCAGCAAGATGATGCTGGGAACGATGGTGACGGGCGTGACTTATCGCCATCCGGGCATCCTGGCGAAAGAGGTCACGACGCTGGATGTGCTTTCCGGCGGACGCGCGTACCTGGGCATTGGCGCGGCCTGGTTCGAAGAGGAACATCATTCGCTGGGCATTGATTTCCCATCGACCAAAGAGCGTTTCGAGTTGCTCGAAGAAGCCTTGCAGATCGCGCATCAGATGTGGCAGGACGGTGGCAACTTTGACGAGGCCAAGCCGTATGAGGGCAAACATTACCACCTGACACGCACCCTGAACGTGCCGCAGGCGCTCCAGCGCCCGCACCCGCCGATCCTCATCGGTGGCACTGGCGAGCAAAAGACGCTGCGCATGGTAGCGCAATACGGCGATGCCTGCAACCTCTTCGCGCGCCTGGGCGACGAGGCGTTGCGCCACAAGCTGGACGTGCTGCGCGGCCACTGCGAGAGGCTGGGGCGGCCTTATACCGACATCGAAAAGACCTCACTCGATCAGCTTGTCGTCACGCGCGACGGTGGCAACGGCACGCTGACGCCGCAACAGGCGCTCGAACAATTCAAGCACCTGGCGGATCTGGGCTTCGATCATGCGCTCGTCGGTCTGCGTAACGTCGCGGAACCGCATGCCTTCGAGGTCTGGGCCGAACTCGCGCCACAGATCCACGCCCTTCCCGTCGCCGGTCGGTAAAACGTTAGAAAGGACGAGATACGAAGGACACGAAGGGAAGGAAAGTCACGAAGATCTTGGAGAAAGGCATAGCATAACCTGTAAAGTGGTGCTAGAAATCCTAAGCCATCCTTCGTGTTCTTCGAGGTCTTCGTTTATCTTCGTGTCTCGTCCTTCATATCCTTGAATGGAGCATTTCCTTATGGCACGGCTTGATGAGCAAACCCGCGCTTTCCTGGCGGAGCCGCACTTCGCCGTGTTGGCGACGCTCAATGCCGACGGCACCATCCAGCAGACGGTGATGTGGTATGACGTGGATGGTGATGAGATCCTGATGAACACGGCTGCCGGGCGGGTGAAGGATGGCAACCTGCGCCGCGACCCGCGCATCTCCGTCTGCGTGGAGGATGGCTATCGCTTCGTCACCCTGAGTGGTGCCGTGCGGCTGAACGAAGACCAGGCCACGACGCAGGCGGATATCCGCCGGTTGGCACTGCGCTACAGCGACGATCCAGCGAACATCGACGCGGAAACCGAACATTTTCGCCACGAGCAGCGCGTCTCCTTACGCCTGAACGTCGCGCGCGTGATCAAGCGGCTCTAGCGCGCCCGCTACCTACGGTTAGCGGCGGTCTCTAATAGCCGCGTTGCAAGTCCACTTCGTTCAACAACTGCTCGCCGTGGCGGAAGCGGCGCAGGTTTTCGACGAAGAGTTGCGCCACGCGATGAGCATAGCCCGTCGTCAGGCCCGACATGTGGGGCGTCAGCAACACGTTCGGCAGCGACCACAGTGGGCTGGTGCGGGCGAGCGGCTCCTCGGTCACCACGTCCAGCGCGGCACCGGCGATCCAGCGTTCGCGCAGCGCGCGGATCAGCGCCGGCTCCTGCACCACCTCGCCGCGCGCCACGTTGATGAAGAACGCATTCGAGCGCATCGCCCGCAATTCCTGCTCGCCGATCAGGTTGGTCGTCGCCTCGGTCAGCGGCACGCTGACCAGCACGATATCGCTCTCGCCCAGCATCTCCAGCAGGCGGTCGGCGGGATAGAGCATATCGCAGTCGGGATCGTCCAGGCCGCCGGGCGTGCGCCGCATGCCCAGGATGCGCATATGGAAGGCGCGGGCGAGTTGTGCCACACGCCGCCCGATGGCCCCCAGCCCAACGATGCCCAACGTCTTTTCTTGCAACTCGAAGCCGCGCAACGCGCCCCATGCGCGCCCTGTCGCCCACTCCTTGCGCTCTTGCAGCCGTAGCATCTCATCCCACTTGCGCGCGAAGATCAGCATCGCGCCCAGCGTATATTCGGCGATGGCCTGCGCGTTGGCCGAACTGACATTCGTGACCTTGAACGTCAGCCCCGCGTGCAGCACGCCCGTGCGGATCAGGTTATCCACGCCTGCGCCGGGATATTGCAGCCATTGCAGGCGCGGCGCGATGGTCGCCAAGTCGTTCGGGGGACGAAAGGTGCAGAGCACATCCGCAGTCGGCAGCGCCAGTCGTAGTGCCGCCACATCGCTCACGAACTCCACGCGGCTGTCTGGTCCCGCCGCCGCGCGCACCGCGCGCTGATCATCCGCGCCAAAGGCGAAATCCGTTACCAGCGTGAGCGCATCATTGGTCATTTCTCTCTCCTCCACCCAGGTGCCGTGGCGTAGCCAGCTATCGTAGCTGTAGCATATCACAGGGGCGCAACGGTCACAGAAAGTGGAAAATCGTTATTGGCCCCAGGGCGTGCCAAAATCTTCCGTCCAATAATAATGCGCGGTGATGTTGCCGGGGTCATTGGCCAGATAGTAATAGCCGACGCCGATGTCGTGTAGCTTGCAATTGAGGATATTTAGGCGATGCAGGTCGTTAGGCGGCGTTTCATTGAACCAGGCGTCCACCACTTGTTCCGGCGTCGGCTGGCCCCACGCGACGTTTTCCGCCACTATCGAGTACCGATAGCCGGCTTGACGTATGCGATCCCAGGCGGTCGTGCCATCGAAACTGTTGTGGCCCACAAAGTCATGAATTGCCATATCTTCGCTGTGCGCTTGCGCCGTACTCATCAAGATTGGGTTGGCCGTTAAGGCGGGGCAGCCGTTTTGCTGGCGATAGAGATTGGTGCGCGCGATGACGCGGTTGGCATAGTTTTGGATGACCGAGGCCGGCGGGGGCGGCGCGATGACCGGCGTCGGCGTGCCGGGGGCGCTGCCCAGCCCGAAGGGGAGCACGGGCGGCGCGTTCAAACCAACGGGCAGGGGTTTGTGCGTCATGGAGGTGTAAAGCGCCTGGATCTGCGCGCTATGGGTCAGCGCGAAGACGGCCAGGATGGCGATAGCGATGATGAGCGTGACAGAGCGGCGCATCTTGAGCATCTCCTTGCTGCGACAATCCTCTCGTGCGACCACGTCGAGCGCACATGCCCGCCCGCTGTCCTTTTGCTCACGCACGAGTGTCCTTGATCATAGCAGATGCCAGGGAAAAAACAAGCGCCACGCGCACACTGCGCAAAATTACCGCTAGGGGCATGAGCGGGAGCGTCCCTAGCCTTGCTCCCACTCGTCGTCGAACAGGCCAAGGGGGGGATCGATGGTGACGGTGCGGGCGGCGACATCCACAGCGGGGACGAGCGCGGCGACAAAGGGGACGAGCACGTCGGGCTGGCCCGGACGGCGCACCACCAGCAGATCTTGCGCGGCACCGGTCAGGATGTCGGCGACGCTGCCCAAGTCGGTGCCATTGACATGCACGGCGCGCAGGCCGATGAGGTCATGCACATAATACTGATCGGCGGCCAGCGGTGCAACCTCGGCAGCAGGGATGGCGACGACCTGGCCGCGCAACGTCTCGGCGGCGGTCATATCCTCGATGCCGGCGAAATGCAACAGGATCACACTGCCGTGTGCGTGGGCGCTGGTGGGGCGCAGGGGCCGGTGGTCCGCGCCGACATAGAGGGCGGCGTGTGTGGCTAGGCGTTCGGGGAAGTCGGTCTGGGGGAGCAGCTTCACGTCGCCTTTCAGGCCAAAGGGCGCGGCGATGCGCCCCACTGTAATCCAATCAGTGGGGGTGGTGCCAGCAGGCGGCGGGGCCGAGGCCGGCGGGGGCGCGGGACGCGGGCGTCCGTAGCGCCGCTTAGTGGGAGGGCGGTTCTCCGGCGGTGGGTTGCTCATGGATTTCCAGTGCGATATTCTTGCCCTGCCGCGCCCCGGCGGCACGGAGGAGGCTGCGCATCGCCTTGGCGACGCGCCCCTGGCGTCCGATGACCTTGCCGAAATCATCCGGCGCGACGGTCAGGTGAAACGCAGCGAAGTAACGGTCGCTGCGGCCCTCGCGCACCTGCACGGCCTCCGGCTGCTCGACTAATCCCTGCGCCATATACTCGACCAGCTTGCGCATCGGCGCATCCCCATGTCCGCGATCCCGATACATCACGCACCTCCGGTTCAGATGCTAGCTTTGCGGTGTGGCGGCAGCGTGGCGTTCTTGCTTTTTCGCTTCCAGCCGCTCGGCGAAGCCGCTGGTGCGGAACAACTGCGTGACGCTCTCTGATGGCTGCGCACCGTTGAGAATCCAGGCTGCGGTCTTCTCTTCATCGAAATGGATGGCGGGTGGGTTGACGCGCGGATTGTACCAACCCAGGATCTCCAGGAAGCGCCCATCACGGGGCGCATGCGAATCGGCGGCGACGATGCGGTACGACGGCGCATGTTTCTTGCCCGTGCGCATCAAGCGGATTTTGACCACAGAACCTCTATCCTCCAAATGGTGGTGCGATGTGAATGTGTTTAAAAGTAACTTCTTCAGCATAGCATGCCGGTTTGCGGCTTGTCAATGTTCGCGCCGGATGGGGCAGGGCTTTTGCAAATTAGCCACCGACAAAGGCCAAGGCGCGTTCGGCAGCAGCAGCAAAGGAGCGCAAAGCTGCGGCAATGTTGGTGACACCTGCCCGCCGCAAGGCATCGGTGATGCCAGCGCGCAAGAGGGTTAAGGCCACGGGAGCTGCGCCGGTATGGACCTGGCAGGCGTCTTCGTGCCAGGTGACATCCAAGACATGATGCACGCGATGCTCAATCGTCCAATGCCCACGCCACAACGCGGCCAGGATGTCCATGTCCGCCTGTTCCACCGCTAGATCGGTCAGAGCGTACGTCATCTCGACCTGGCGCTGGCGCCTGCTCGGCCATTCCACCGTGCGACAGGTGCGCCGCAGGACTTAGCGCACGCCTGGCCAGAACGCTTGCAGGTGTGGCGGGCAGACAATGCGTTCCAGCAAGCGCGTTTCCAAGCGCCCATGCGCCTTCTCAGTCTGCGACCACTGCATCCGCTGCTCTTCCGGCCAGGCGGGGGCATCGAACCAATCGGCAATCGCCTGATACAAAGTCGGTTGGTTGGCTTTGGCGATCAGCAGATAATGACCCCCTTGATGCAGCATCAGCTGGGTCGTGGCTTGCTGGGTAGGCAACGCATCCATCGTGATCACGATGCCGTGCACGTCACGCCCCGCCAACAGGTGCTGGACGACAGGGATTGCATTGGTTTTCGCATCCACTCCCTGCTGCTGGACCACCGCGCCACTCCCATGCACCACCTCGCGGACCACATGCACCGGCTGGCCGTGCGTCGTAGCCGCTCTGGTGCGCCGCAGTGGACCCGTGTTGAATACCCCCACTCAGGGCGCATTTGCTTTTTTCAGCCGCCGCGTGTAAACTGAGGTCGTGCCTGCCCTACAATCGTATAATGATCAATGGGCATCACATTCGAGCTTTAACGAACCGAGAGAAACCCGGAGTAGAGTGATGAGCGTTGATTTACAAAAGCTAGCTCAGGAAGTCCATATCTCTGAAGCGCAGTTACACGAGCAAGCAGATTTGCTCCTTTTGTTGGATTTGTATAACCAAGGAGCGATCTCATCGGCAGCAGCAGCGCGTTTTTTAGGGATATCCCGTGGAGAGTTTCAAACACTTTGCGCCCAACATCACATTCCTATCGATGATCCCGACAGCGATCCGGTGAAAGAAGCCCAGCTATCGCTCTGACTCAGCCGACAGGCGCAATCGTTGTGGCAGATACAACACCTCTGATCACCCTAGCAGCAACAGGAGCAATTGCCTTGCTCCAATTAGTGTTTGGTGAGGTGCATATCCCAGAGCAGGTGTGGGGCGAATACGAAAAGTTTCGCCCGCACATGACGCTCCCCGATCTTTCACAAGCCTCATGGCTTTATCGTCATCAGGTCACTATCGCTCCACCATTTTCTCCGCTAGACGAAGGAGAAGCGGCAGCGTTGACTTTAGCACAAGCTCTTGGGGCAAAGGTGGTGCTTATGGATGAGAAAAAAGGTCGCAGGGCAGCAACAGCAGTCCAACTGCCTATCATGGGTACACTTGGGTTTCTGTTGCGAGCCAAACGAGATGGGCATGTTGCTGCAATCAAACCCATCATCGATCAGTTCGCCCCCTTGAATCGCTACTACAGCCCACATCTCATCACCCAAACATTACAGGCCGCTGGTGAATGACTGCTGCTCCACGCTTCAAGCATTTCCAGTAGAAGATAATGATATCCTTCTTTCAATCAAACCTATCATCTGCGCTCTTGGCTGCAAAGTACCTGCATGAGGGCGCTCAGACAATCAAAATGGCTTAACATTGTATGCTTCTTTTTTAATGATCCTCTTCTGGCGGAGAATACCCGCGCGCTTGGTGTTGATACCATTGGGCCAGCAGTTGCTCCAGTTTACGAGGCGTATCTGATTCCTGTACTGGGGTATACACAATGACTTTGAGATCGGGCGTGTCATAGACCTGAAAGGTGAGACGTTCAAACACCAGATACCCGACCTGTGGATGGTTGAGCGTTTTCCGCCCTTCTTGTCCTCCGCGTACCTCATGATCTGGCCACCAGGCACGAAATTCCGGGCTGGCGAGCATGAGATCGTGGATCAAGGCGGTCAACTGGGGGTCGTCGGGATGACGAGCGCAACTGCTCCGGAATTGCGCTAAAAGATGTCGCGCATCTTCTTCCCAATTGACGATGAATTGTCGGGCCAGCGGATTGGTGAAGATCCCCCAGATGGTATTGCGTTCGCGGGGAGGCAAGCGGCGGAAATCACCAAAGACCGCGCAGGCGGCATCGTTCCTCGCCAGGCTATCCCAGCGTCTGCCTGAGATAAAGGCCGGACGAGCGCCGAACTGATCAAGAAAGCGTTGTAATGCCGGACTCACGCTTTCGGTTTCCAACAACCGCGTCGGCGGTGGCTGTTGCTGGGCCAAGAGGAAGAGATGGCTGCGTTCGCTCTCATCCAGCTGCAACGCCTGTGCCAAGCGTTCTAAGACCTGCGTTGAAGGCGTGATCGGACGCCCCTGCTCTAACCAAGTGTACCAATCCACGCTCACCCCCATCAGGTGGGCCACTTCGGCTCGTCGGAGTCCCGGCGTTTTGCGTCGGCTTCCGCGTGGCAACCCCACGTCTTCAGGGATAATCCGCGCGCGGCGAGTTCGCAAAAAATCTCCCAGTTCCTGTAAACGATACTCTGGCTGGTGCCGCTGACTGTCCATCTCAACCTCTTTCCTCCGCGTGCCTTAAAGCGCGTCCTTTAAAACGAGGAGTGCTAATCCTATGATCATTGCTCATCTTGTCCTAGGATCGCCATCACTCTATCATAAAAAGACAGGTGAAGTACCTGCAAGCAGCTAAGCAGAGGGTAAGGAGTGACAACATGGATTTTCAACTGGCCGGGAAGAGAGCCGTAGTAACCGGATCGAGTTCTGGGTTGGGTGCGGCGATTGTGAAGATGCTCGCTGCTGAGGGCGCGGCGGTCGTCGTGCATGGTCGCCATGAAGAACGTGCCAACGCTGTCGCAGCGACGATCCGCGCCAGCGGGGGGAAAGCGGAGGTCGCGCTGGGCGATCTCACCACCGATGCTGGTGCCGACAGGGCTGCCACTGCGATGCTTGCCGGCGGCGCTATCGATATTCTGGTCAACAATGCTGGCATCCTTCCTCGTCAAGCATGGATGGCGGCAACGGCTGAAGATTGGCAGCAGACGTACAACAACAATGTCATCTCCAGTGTGCGCATGATCCAGCGTTTGGTGCCACAGATGCGTGAGCGGCATTGGGGGCGCGTGATCCAGATTGGCGGCGGCTTGGCACAACAACCACAGGCAGGAGGGCCACACTACAGTGCCACGTTGGCGGCACGCCACAATCTGGCGGTATCCCTCGCGCGTGAATTAACCGGCACAGGTGTGACCTCCAACGTCGTGGCACCCGGCGCGATCCTTACAGAGGAAGGTCGGCCACTGCTGATGCATATGGCACAGGCGTATGGTTGGGCTGGGACACCGGAGGAAATCGAAATCACGGCTGCGCAGGCCATCGCGCCCAATGACGTGGGCCGCTTTGGTCGGCCAGAGGAGATCGCTGCTGCGGTCGTGTATCTAGCCAGTCCAAGGGCTAATTATATCAGCGGGGCAACGATCCGCGTTGATGGTGGCACGATTCGTTCGGTGTTTTAGCAGCAGTGCTGGTACCAGGAGTCAGCATATGGCTGGCTTCCTGCTACCAGGCGCTGGGAGTATCACGAGCAGAAGGCTGCCACCAGCGATCATCGCACCGCTGGCTGCCGCCCGCCCGCGCGATGTAGCCGCTCTGGTGTGCCGCAATCGCAGCTAGCATCATGATCGCGCGTCCAGGTGAATTCGTTGCGCTGTTGCTTTTTTCGGGTCCCAGTGGGTAAACTGAGATCAAGTTTGTCCTACAGCAGTTTGAAAGGAGAGGCGGATGTCAGCTATGCAGCCTGATGGTTATCTCGCGTTGCCCCCGACCGGCACCGGCAAGGGGGTGTTGGTTCTCCATGCCTGGTGGGGATTGAACGCTACCATCAAGGCGTTCTGTGAGCGCCTGGCCACGGCGGGGTACGTCGCCTTCGCCCCTGACCTCTATCATGGTCAGGTCGCCAGCACCATCGCAGAAGCCGAAACCCTGCGCGACGCCCTGGATGGCAATGGCAAGCAGACCAGGGACGACCTGGCCGCGGCGCTAACGTTGCTCAAAGAACGCGCAGACGCTGCCACTGTTGCAGTGATCGGCTTCTCGCTGGGCGCGAGCTATGCGCTGGATCTGTCGGTCGCGGACCCCGCAACCATCCGCGCGGTGGTCATCTTTTACGGGACTTGTCCTGGGGACTATAGCCGCGCGCAAGCCAGCTATCTCGGTCACTTCGCAGAGGCGGATGAGTTTGAGCCAGCCGCCGCAGTCAACCAGTTAGAAGAGTCGCTCTTACAAGCGGGCCGCCCCGTGGCGTTCTATACGTACAGCGGCACGGGCCACTGGTTCTGCGAGCCTGATCGCGTCGAGGCATATAACCAAGAGGCAGCCGAACTGGCATGGGAGCGAACGCTCGCCTTCCTCCAACAAAGCTGACAGCCGCCAAGAATAGTACGATGAATAACGCTCTAGGGGCTGCCCCTGATCACCTACTTTATTATTAAAGCGCATCGTTCAGCAGGATGATCGGGATGATCGCGCCGGCGTCGTAGTGCGTGCGGTCTTCGTGGGCGACGATCAGGCAGTTGCCGTGGGCGAGGGGGGCGAGTTGGGTGGGGAGTTGGCCGGCACTGGGGCGCGCGACCAGGCGTGCGCCTTCCAGAGTGGCGGCGCCGCGTAGGAAGTTGCGCCGCCCGCTGCCATTGCGGATCGCCACGCCACAGACGGCCTCATGCAGCGCCGGTTGGGGGTCGCGCCCGTGCAGCGCCAGCAAAACAGCGCGGGCGAAGAGGGTCGCGCCGACGAAGGCGGCGACGGGATTGCCCGCCAACCCCAGCAGCGGCACACCGCTGACATGGCCGAAGGCCAGCGGCTTGCCGGGCCGCATGCGTACCTGCCAGAAATCCAGCGCGCCCGCCGATTGTAAGATGTCTTTCACCAGATCGAAGTCGCCCTGCGCGACGCCGCCGCTGGTGAGGATGAGGTCGGGCTGGGTGGCCAGCGCCTGGGCCAGCGCCGCCTGGTGTGCCGCCGCCTCGTCGCGCGCCGTGGCGATGCAACAGAGTTTGCCGCCGTACTGGCGCACCAGCGCCGCCAGCATCGTGCTGTTGCTGTCATAGATGCCGCCTGCCGGCAACGGCGCACCGGGGGCCGTGATCTCGTCGCCGGTGGCGATGATGGCGACACGCGGGCGACGCACGCAGGGGACGGTGGCACGGCCCAGCGCGGCCAGCAAGCCCAGCGCCGCCGGTCTCAGCACCGTGCCGGCGCGCAGCGCCACCTGGCCCGCCACGATGTCTTCGCCCGGCTGGCGGATGTTGCCGCCCAGCGCGACGGGGACCAGGATGTCAATCGCGGCGGCAGCGGGAGTCGTGGTGTCCTCGAACTTGACCACGGCGTCCGCGCCCGGCGGGATCGGCGCACCGGTCATGATGCGCATGGCATGGCCATGTGTCACGCTGCCCGTTGGCGTGTGGCCCGCCGCGATGCGTTCCACCACCGTCAGGCGCACGGGGGCATCGACGGTGGCGGCGATGATATCGGCGGCGACCACGGCGTACCCATCCATCGCGGAATTAGCGAAGGGCGGCAGATCGATGGTGCTGGTGACATCCTCCGCCAGCACGCGCCCGGCGGCCTCCGGCAGCGCCACCGGCACAGCCGGCAGCGGTGTGATGCCCGCTGTCACGCGCGCCAGCGCGTCTTCCACGGTGATGTTCCACATGCGGGCTGCTCCTCATGCGCTAGTGGTAAAGGGGACGGGGGCGCGATGAAGGGCGCCCATACGAAGACCGCCCATACAAAGTTCGTTTGCATGCGCGCCCATACAAAGACCGTTTGCATGCGAATGTATTGCCCTTCGATCATGATAACACGAATTGGCCGGCATTCCGCTATGCGCCAGCGCGTTCCACCGGCAGCTCGATGGCCAGCGCGTCCAGCGGCGTGTCGTCTGTCCAAACCATATGATCGAACTCACGGGTGTTCCTGTGCTACCAGATACATATAAATCTGTTTGATGATCGCGGCTTTTTGCGTCTCGGACAAACCCAGGAAGCCGTGGCCACCGACATAGCTGATGTATTGCACCGGCACGTGATCGTGTTGTAACATGGCCTGCAACATCAGCGATTCCTGCGGCGGCACCAGTGTATCTTGTGTTCCCTGGATGATGAGCATCGGCGGACTGTGGGCCGAGACCAGGAAGTAGGGCGAGGCATCGCGGTACAGCGCCGGTGCGGCCAGATATGTCGCGCCGATGAGGTTCTTCAAAATCGCCGCCTGGAAGGGATCCGCCGGGCCGACGAGATCGACGGGGCCATAGGCATCCACCACGCAGGTGGTATTCGGCGCTTGAGCAGTCAATAGGCCGGCCTCGTCGCCAGGGTGGATGGTCGTGAGTACGCCCAGGAAGACGGCCAGGTGTGCGCCGGCGGAATCCCCCCATGAGCAGAGGCGCTGGGTATCGAGCTGATATTGCCCCGCGTGGGCGCGCAGCCAGCGCACCGCCAACTGAGCGTCCACCAACTGATCCGGCCAGGCTTTGGCCGGGGCGAGGCGATAATTGATCGTCGCCGCGACGAAGCCGCGCGAGGCCAGGAAGGCGCAGGCGTCGTCATATTGCTGTTTGTCACCCTGCGCCCAGCCGCCGCCGTGGATCATGATGATGCCGGGGCGTGGCCCCTGCGCGCCAACGGGCGCGCAGATATCCAGCACCTCCGCCGCCAGCGGACCATAGGCGACGTTCTGCTGCGTGGCCACACGATATAACGCGCCAGGGACGAGCGTGGGCGTGGAGGGCGGCGTGGCGCTCGCCGCTGACCGCGTGGCACCGTTGCCACAGGCGGCCACCAGTAAGGCGACGATACCAAAGATGCCATATACCCACGGATGCCATGCGCGTTGCCGCATAATCACTGATCGCCTCGTTCTTTAGGGTCCCTGTGCCGTAGGGGCTGCTTTAATGATTAAAACATACAGGACGTAGAGCGTGCCAGTTTTGGCGCGCACCGCATGCACCAGCACGATGTCGCCCACGCGGAGGTTCGCTGGATGCACATTCTGTTTATGGTAGCGCACCTGTGTATGCTTGATGAGGACCATCTTCACCGTGCGCCTGCTGCGCGTAAAGAGCGTGATCGTGGTGCCGTTGATCGCGGTGATGCGCCCGACGAAGAGCCGCCGGTTAGCTTGCTGACCGAAGTGCGCGTGCCAGTTCGCGCCTGCGGCCACGCCGCCGACGCCCAGCATCAGGCCCAGCACGCCCAGGGCAAGCTTTGCACCGAATCCGCTTTTCAAAACGATCACGCCCGCCAACCATCCTCTGTTCTATATGATGCTATCTCATCTGCGCTCGCGCGTCTGATCGATGCTCGCTGATGAACCAAACCAGAAGAGCGCCAACGCCAGCAACGTGACGATCAAGTCAAACCAGGGCAATTCCACCAGCAAGGGCGCGAGGTAATCGCCTGGCGCACTGATGAAGCTGCCGAAATCGCCGAAGATCTGGCCGATAACGCTGAGCGCCCCCGAATCATCCAACAGCAAGCCCAGCCGCACGCTCATGATCGCCAGCACCAGGCCCGCCGCCACGGTGATACCCCGCCACGGCAAGGTCCGTGCCGCCGGTGCGCCGGGGGCCGGTGCGCGCGCAGGGGCCGGCTGGGCGCGTGGCACCTCGGCGGGCAGCGCCCGCATGATCCGCGCCGTCAGGTCCGGCGGCGGAGCAACGGCGTGCAAACGCGCGAAGAGGCGATCAACATCATCACGCGGTTCCGGTGTGTTCGGGTGCATCTGCCGTTCTCCTTTCTGGGGGTTGCCCTTCGCTGGCACTGTGGACCTGTTCTCTTTTCATCACGTTCCACCAGGGCATGGCGTTTCGCTTTTTTCCTTGTGTCATACCGCCTGGGTGATACCCCTGGTGCGCAAAAATGCCCGCAGCAACGGCTTGGCGCGGTGGAACTGCGTCTTGGCTGTCGCTTCAGGTATCCCCAGCACTTGCCCGATCTCAGCGAAGCTGAGGTCCGCCGAGTAACGCAACGCTACCACCTCGCGGTATTTTGGGGGCAGCGACGCGATGGCCTCCGCGAGGATCTGTTGCAGATCGTCACGTTCGGCCAGGTCATCCGGCAGGGGCGCAGGGTCGGCATAATGGTCCAGCGGCGAGGTGCCATCCTCGTCACCATCAGGGGCGAGCTGCGAAAACGCCGTGGTGCGCTGGCGGCGCAATTCGTCCAGGCAGCGGTGGCGCGCCACGCGGAAGAGCCACGGCTTCAGCCCCTCATCCGCATGCAGTTCCTGCACGTGGGTGAAAAACTGGATGAAGGCGTGCTGGCAAATATCCGTCGCCGCGTCGCTATCGCCCAAAAAACGCAAGGCAAAGTTGAAGAGCGGGCGCTGATAGCGCTCGATCACGTATTCGATGGCGCTGCGGTCGCCCCGCTGAATCCGCACCAACAATTGCTGATCGCTCTGATCCGCCACGCCCTGCTCCCTTGCACCTGATCGCTGAACTCTGCTTCCACGATAGCGCAACCGGAGCCGGAACGCAAGATGCTATCGTCACAAAGTGGGGGTGGTCGGATGAACTCATGCGCACCTTCACCTGCTGGCACCCAAATCCTTTACCTCCATGAGCTTTCCATGGTAGAATTTGTCAAAAGGTACTTCATTGCTTTTTCAAGGGTGATCTTATGGCGCTAGACCTCCCGACAGTCCTCGTCGTTGAGGATGATGAAGATACGCTGGATGCGCTTCACCTCTTTCTCGAAGAAGAGGGTGGCTATGCCGTTATGGACGCCAAAACCGGACCGCAAGCGATCCAGGCGCTGACCTCGGCCCCCGTCCCCATGCTCGTCCTGCTGGATCATCACCTGCCGGGCTTGCAAGAACCCCTCATCAATTTCATTGCCCGCACGCCGCTTTTGCTCAATCGGCATGCCTATGTGCTGGTGAGCGCCTCCAAAGACGTGCTTAAGTATGCCGACCGCTGGCCTGTCATCGAAAAACCTTTTTCTCTGGATACGCTAAGCACTGTCCTCCAGACCACCTGGACCACTTTTCAACAACGCGACGCATAAAAACAAGGCCATTGCTTATACGAAACAATGGCCATTTGGGTTGGTGCTGCCAGAGGGATTCGAACCCACGACATTCGGTTCCGAAGACCGACGCTCTATCCACTGAGCTATGGCAGCAAAGCTATGCTCAGTATGCGATGCGGGGCAGGCGATGTCAAGCACTGATGGCCGAGGGGAAGGCGATGATCGGCGCGGGCAACGTCGCCTGGGGATCGCTTTCCACGGCGGACTCGCCGGCTTCTTTGCGCACCCAGATGACGGCGTCCAGCCCTTCCTCGAAGGTGTCGTCGTGGCTGATGACCACGAGTTGATCGAAGCCACTGACGCGACGAATCTGGCTGGCGAGATTGGTGCGGCGGGCGTCATCCATGTTTTGCGTCGGCTCGTCGAAAAAGGCGATGGTGGCGCGGGTGAGCGTTTTCAGCAGCGCCAGGCGCACGGCCAGCGCCGCGCTCATCTGCTCGCCGCCGCTGAGTTGCGCGAAGTGGCGCTCATAGGCTCCCGCGCGCAACACGATATCATAATCGTCCTGCCAGGTCAGCGTCGCCGTGCGGTCGCCCATCACCTCGCCGAAGATGCGGTTCGCCTGGGCGGAGATCTCGCGCAGCAGGGCGTGCATCACGCTGGGGCCGGCCTCTTTGATCGTGTCGCGGCAATAGGCCAGCAAGCTCTGCGTCGCCTCGGTCGTGGCGCGTTCCGCCTGGACGGCGGCGAGGTCGCGCAAGCGTTCCTCGGCCTCGGCCAATTGCGCATCGAGCAGGTTGGCGCGCTGGCGCGTCGCCTGCAACCGTTCGCGCAGCGCGGCGAGTTCGCCGTTCATCTCCTGCAAGCGCGTCACCAGCGCGGCCAGCGCGGCGGCGTCGAAGAGCGCGGCGACGGCCTCGTATGCCTGGCGGGCGGCGCTGTGCGCGCCCTCAGCGGCGTCGGCCTGGGCCTGCGCCTGGGCGGCGCGCTCCTGCGCAGCCGGCAGCCGGCGGGCGGTGGCATCGTGGCGCAGATAGTCGTCGTGCGCGGTCGCGGTCGCCGCCAATTCGGCTTGCAGCGCGACGATGCGTTCCGTCAGGCCGGCATAGGGCGCGAGGCGCGCTTCGAGCGCGGCGTGCTGGGCCTCGGCGGCGGCGTGCGCGGTGGTATAGGCCGCCAGTTCCGCCTGGATGCCCCCCATCTGCGCGGCCCGCGCCTCGCACTGCGCGGCGTGCCGGCGCGGATCGCCCAGGGCGCGCAACTCAGCGGCGTAGTCATCGCTGCCACGGGCGCGCTCGGTCGCCTCGGTGATCGTGGCCGCGTTCTGTGCCTGGCGCGCGTTCAGCCGGGCGAGGCGCTCTTCGGCGTGGGTCAACTGGCTGCGCAGGGTTGGCAGCTTGGCACAGGCACGGTCGGCCTCCGCGCTCGCCTGCACCTGGCGCTCCGCTTCTGCCAGCGCGGCGGCATGCTGAGCGGGATCATACGTCATGGCAGTGAGGGCGGCGATCTCCGCTTCCAGCCGTTCCAGTTCGGCGCGCTGGTCGGCGTGGTCAGCGTGGGCCTTCGCCGCCGCCGCTTCGTATTCGGGCAAGCGATCCACCTGCGCTTGCAACTCGCGCAGCTGCGCGAGGGCGGCGCTGGCTGTCGCGTGCCGCGCCTCCTGGTCGTGGAGCGTTTCCATCTGCTCCAGGATCTGCGCGCTGAAATAATCCGCCAGGCTGGTGATGCCGCGCTGTGCCATATTCTGACATGGCTCTTTTAAGAATGGACACATGCCGCCCTTCGCGGCGTGCAACGACCGTTCGGCTTGTGCGATGGCCGCCTGGGTGGTGGCGAGATGCGCGGCCAGGTCGGCGACTTCGCGTTCGCGGGCGGGGCGGTCGGCGACGGACGCGACCAAAGCCTGGGTGGCGGCAAGCTGCGTTGCCACGGTTTGCCGTGCGGCGGCGGCGGTCGTCAGGCGCTGTTGCTGGCGGGCGCGCTGCGCGTCCAGTGCTTGGCGGCGCTGCTGGCGTTCGCCTTGCGCGGCCTGCTCCTGCTTAAGGCGGTCCAGCACGGCGCGGCGCGCGTCGCGCTCAGCGGCCAGCGGTTCCAGCGCCACCAACTGCGCGATCTGTTCCTGCGCGCGGGCGGCATCTTGGCGGGCGGCGTCCAGGTCGGCAGCGATCTGCTGAGCATCTTTGCGTGCCTGGGCTAATGCCTGTTGGCCCAACTGGGCATCTTTGAGGCGTTCTTCTAGTTCGCTCTGGCGCTGCACCAGCGGGGCCAGCCGGTCACGCTCCTGCGCGGCGGCCTGGGCTTCGGCCAGCCGCTGTGTGGCGGCGGCGATGGCGGCGGCTTTTTCGTCGCGGGTCTGTTGGGCGCGGGCGCGGTCAACACGCAGGGCGGCGGCGATGCGCTCGTCGGCCTGGGCCTGGGCCAGCGCGTCTTGCGCGGCGCGGTGGCGCGCGAAGTCCGCCTGGGTGTGCTGGCAGATCGCTTGTGCCTCGCTGGCGCGGGCGACCTCCGCTTGTGCGGCCTGCCACTGGCTGAGGGCCACCTGCCACACGCCGTGGGCGCGCTCACGCTCGTTATCGCGCTGGGCCACCTCGTCGCGCCGGGTCTGGGCGGCGTCGCGTTGCGCCTCTACAGTGGTGCGCGACTCCACCAACTGCGCCAGCGCCTCGCCCAGTTGCACGGCGGCGGCGGCGAGGTCCGCGCGCTCCGCGCGCCAGGCTGGCACATCTGCCGTCTGTGCTGTGAGGCGCGCGATAGTCTGGTCGTGTCCGGCGAGTTGATCTTTCAGGTAACTGGCCGTCTCGCGCAGGGCCGTGGCGGCGGCGGCATATTCTTCCACCTGCAAGAGCGCGTCGAATTTCTTACGCCGCACCGCGCCGGTTTGCAGGAAGTCGGCTGTGAAGGTGCCTTGCTGCACGGCGATGGCGTTGTCGAACAGATCCGCCAGGGGCAGCGTCGTCTGCACGCCCAGGTGCAGCCGTAAGAAGTCCAGCGTGTCTTCCTTGCCCTCCGCCACCTTGCCCTGCAATTCGGGATCGACGACGAACCACGCGCCGGATCCACTGGTAGCGCACCGGCGCTCAACCTCGTAGACGCGCTCATCCGCCGCCGAAACGAAGGTCACGACGACCTTGCCCAGCTTTTCGCCCTCGCGCACGAAGCGTGCCGCCGGCGAATAGGGGAGGAAGTCGAACAGGGCGAACCCGATGGCCTCGACCAGCGTGGATTTGCCCGCGCCATTATGCCCGCGAATCGCGGTCGTCCCCTGGCCCAGGTGGATGACGGCGCGGCGGTAGCTCTTGATGTTTTCGAGCGCGACTTTGATGATCTGCATACAGTCCTCAGTATATCAGTCTGCACGAGAGATGCTGGAACGGCAGACCCATTTGGGGGATAGGAATGGGACGATGATATGATTTGGCACTGATCCCCGCCAGGATGATACACTGAGCATCAGAGAAGAGTTTTTTTACAGCAGCGCGAAAGAGGGTGTAGCCGATGGCAGACATGACCTTGCAGGAACTGGTGCCGCAGGTGGCCGCCGTGTTGGGTGGCGTGTGTAATCGGGGGATCATCAGCGACGGGGGCAGTGTGCTGGTGATCGATGCCGGCATCGGCGTGGGCGAGGCCCAGCCTTTGCGTGCCGCCGCCGAGGAGCGCGTCAAGCAGGGCTATCTATCGCTCTTCAACACCCACTCCCACGGCGATCATGTCTTTGGCAACAGTGTCTTCGCCGATTGCCCGATCATCGCGCAGGATGCCGTGCGGACGGTGCTGGCAGAAAAGGGCGAGGACCAATTGGCCGGCTGGCAACAGAACCCGCAGATGGCCGGGCTGATCGGCGCGGCGCGGCTCACGCTGCCAACCGTCACCTTCGCCGAGCGCATGACGTTGCACCTGGGCGACCTGGAAGTGCAACTCATCCGCGTGGGGCCGGCGCACAGCGAGGGCGACGCCGTCGCCTGGCTGCCAGGGCCGCGCGTGCTTTTCGCTGGTGATATCCTCTTCAACACCATCGTACCGGCTATGCCGCCGGGCGGTGATTCGGCAGGCTGGGTGCGGGCGCTGGAATATCTGGAAACACTGGGCGTGGCGCAGGTTGTGCCGGGGCATGGCCCCATCCAGCCGCCGACCGCCGTCGGCCAGTTGCGCAGTTGGATTATCGCGCTACGCACCCGTGTCGCCGAATGCGTTGTCAGCGGCCTGGACCGTGACGCCACCATCGCCCGCGTCGGCCCCCAGATGCAGAACAACCTGCCGCGTGGCCGCGAGGAACGCTTGCCAAATGCTGTCGGCCAGGTCTTCGACGACATCAGCCGCGAACGCCGCACCGCGCAAAAGGACGGCTAGCCGTGGGCGATCTCGACAGCACTTTCAAGATGCTCGTGCAGCTCGCGCCGCAAGATTTCGTGGCGCGCTTTTACCCCGGTGCCGAATATGTGCGCACGCTCTCGATTGAGTTGCCGCGCGATCCGTTGCGCGCGGACACGTTGCTGCTCGTCCGCTATCCACACTTGAACCTGGAATGCATCAGCCATTTCGAGGAACAAAGCGAGGCGGACGCTACCATCCCGGAGCGCATGTGCCAGTATTGCATTACCGCTTATATGCGTGAGAAACGCATCATCCTTTCCACCGTCATCTATTTGCAACCGTGCGCGACACCTACCCCACCGTTCACGATGGAAGGTCCGGACGGCACTATCCTGACCTTCCATTATCAGGTGGTACGGCTGTGGGAAATCCCTGTCGAGGAGTGGTTGAATGCCGGGCAGCCCGCGCTGTTGCCCTTTGTGCCGCTGCTGAAAGGGGCGACAGTTGATGTCATCGAGCCGGCAGTACACCAACTGGAAGCGGCCATTCCTGGTGCCATTGATCGCGGGAACATCATCAACTATCTGCTGTTCTTCGCCTCGCGGGCCTTTGATGCCACCGTTCTCACCAAGTATCTGGAGGAACACAACATGCTGACCGAAAAGTACATCGTTGAATCGCCTTGGTACCAGTACATCTTGCATCAAGGCGAGGAGCAGGGCGAAAAAATTGGCCAAAAGCAGGGGGAGGCGAAGGGCTTGCGCGAAGCTATCATGACGCTGGCCACGCGCCGCTTTCCCGGCATCGAGCAGGAGTTGGCGGCATATGTTGCGGCGATTGACGAGCCAGCGCGTTTGCAGGAGATCGTCGTGCTGGTCGGCACCGCGCCGGATGAGGCGATTGTGCGCCAGGGCATCACCGACCAGCCGGCAGAATAGCCGGGTTGTACACCTAGAAAAAGAAAGACGAATCGCTGCTGATGGACACACCGACGTATCCACTTGTGCAGGTCGTGGTCGCGGGGAGCATCGCCACCGTCACGCTTGACCGGCCCGCCGTGCATAATGCTTTCGATGCCGAACTGATCGCGTCGCTGACTGCCGCTTTCCGCGACGTGGGGGCGCGCGACGACCTGCGCGCAGTGGTGCTGCGCGGGGCGGGGCCAAGCTTCTGCGCCGGTGCCGATGTGAACTGGATGCGCGCCAGCCTGGGGTGGTCGCGCGAAGAGAACGTGGCGGATGCCGCGCGCCTGGCGGCGCTGTTCGCCGCGATCAATGATTGCCCGCTGCCGGTGATCGCTGCCGTGCAGGGCGCGGCGCTGGGTGGCGGCGTGGGATTAGTGGCGTGCTGCGATCTCGTGATCGCGGCGGCAGGGGCGCGCTTCGGCTTCACCGAGGTTAAGCTGGGCATCGCGCCGGCCACCATCGCGCCCTATGTCGTCGCCAAGATCGGACCCGCCCAGGCCCGCGCCCTTTTCGTCACCGGCGAGCGTTTCGACGCCGCCCGCGCGCTGGCGATCGGCCTGGTGCAGCGCGTCGTGCCACCGGAGCAGTTGGATGCCGCACTGGACGAAACGTTGCAGCACATACGCGCCAACGGTCCGCAGGCGATGCGCGCGGCGAAGGCACTCGCGCGGCACATCAACACGATGCCCCATGCTGAGGCGACCAGCTACACCATCGCGCTGATCGCCGATCTGCGTGTGGGCGCGGAGGCGCAGGAGGGGTTGCGCGCCTTCCTGGAAAAACGTCGTGCAGATTGGGTGGAGGAGGCGTGATGTCCTATTTCGAGAAGATCCTTATCGCTAATCGCGGCGAGATCGCCGTGCGCGTGATGCGCGCCTGCCGCGAAATGGGCATCCGCACCGTCGCGGTCTATTCGGCAGCGGATAGCCGCGCCATGCATGTGCGCGAGGCCGACGAGGCTGTGATGATCGGACCTGCGCCTGCGAGCGCGAGCTACCTGAACATCGCCGCGATCATCGCGGCGGCGCGGGCGACGGGCGCGGCGGCGATCCACCCTGGCTATGGCTTCCTCTCGGAGAACGCGGCGTTCGCCGAGGCGTGCGCGGACGCTGGCATCGTCTTCATTGGCCCGCCACCGGCGGCGATCCGCCTGATGGGATCGAAGATTGCGGCGAAAGAGGCCGTGACGGCGGTGGATGTGCCGACGATCCCTGGCTATCAGGGGGCGGAACAAGCGCCGAAAAAACTGCTGCGCGAGGCCGAACGCATCGGCTTCCCTGTGATGATCAAGGCGGCGGCTGGCGGGGGAGGCAAGGGCATGCGCGCCGTGCAAGATGCCGGTGAATTTGCTGACGCGCTCGCCGCCGCGCAACGCGAGGCACTCGCCGCCTTCGGCGACGCCACGGTCTTCCTGGAAAAGCTCGTCGTGCGGCCACGCCACATCGAGTTTCAGATCATGGCCGATCAGCATGGCAATGTGCTGCATTTCGGCGAGCGCGAATGCTCCATCCAGCGCCGGCACCAGAAGATCATCGAGGAGGCACCATCGGCGGCGCTCGCGCCGGAACTGCGCGCGGCGATGGGATCGGCGGCGGTTCGCGCCGCGCAAGCAGCGCACTACGTCAACGCCGGCACGGTCGAATTCATGCTGGACCAGGCGGGGCGCTACTACTTCTTAGAGATGAATACGCGCTTGCAGGTGGAACATCCCGTGACGGAGCAGGTGACGGGGCGCGATCTCGTGCATCTGCAAATCGCCGTCGCGGCGGGCCAGGCGCTGCCCCTGACGCAAGCGGATATCACCCCGCGCGGCCACAGCATCGAGGTGCGCCTGTACGCCGAAGATCCGCAGACGGGGCTGCCGGCCACCGGCCCCGTGCTGGCCTTCGATCCGCCGCGTGGACCGGGCATCCGGCTGGATGGCGGCGTCGTGGCCGGCGACGAGGTGACGATGTGGTACGATCCCATGATCGCCAAGCTGATCGTCACCGGGAGTGAGCGCCCCGCCGCCGTCGCCCGCCTGCGCGCCGCGCTGGATGACCTCGCCCTGCTGGGCCTGACCACCAACGTCCCGCTCCTGCGCCAGATCGCCGCCGACGAGCGTTTCATCGCTGGCGCGACCTTCACCGACTTCCTAGATGATCCCCGCTACCACGCCGATCTCCAGTCCGCGCAGGCGGACTTCGTGGCGCAGCCCCTAGGCGCGCAAATGGTTTCAATCAATACCGCCCGCTCCGTACCCATCCGCCCCGCCGTCCGCCTCCCCCTCCAGGCCATGCTCGTCGCGGCGGCATATGCCGAGCGCGCGGCCCAGGCCGACGCGCCCAGTGTGAAGCGTTCGCCGTGGGCGGCGGGCGCATTGCGCTCCGGCAGCTTCAGCGTGCGTTACGAGGTGGCGGGCGCGGTACATACTGTCACGCTGCGCGACGATCCGCTGCACCCTGGCGGCTTCTTCGCACTGCTTGACGATGTGCTGGTGAACCTGGCAGGCGTGCCAGATGATGCCGACGCATCGATCAATGCGGTGCGCGTGGCCACGACGGGGCAGATCGTGCTGCGCCAGGGGACGCACCAGGCACGCCTGTGGGCCGCACGGCGATCAACCGATGGCGCGATGCTCGTCACCGATGCCCAGCAGACGCTCGTCTGCATGCATCCCCAGCCGCTGGATGTCGATCGCGCCGCACAGGGCGACGCGGCGGCCAGCGGCCAGCGCACGATCACCGCGCCGATGGCTGGCACCGTCATTCAGGTGCGCGTGCGCGCCGGCGAGACGGTAGCCGCCCGCCAGACGCTCGTCATCCTCGGCGCGATGAAGATGGAGCATAACCTGACGGCACCTGGCCCTGCCAAAGTGCGCCGCGTGCTGTGCCAAACGGGCGATGTCGTCGCCGGCGGCGCGACGTTAGTCGAATTGGAGACCATTGCCGACTAGCGTTACCATGCCCGCTTCTGTTACTAGGACTTTTTTCCTACTCAGCGCAGAGTTTGCCGCCGCGCATAACAACCGCGACCGCAAGTGAACTAGATCAAGTATACCCGGCGTCATCGGCGACGCGGGGCGTATGTAGTTCATATATAGGAAGAGGCTGGTAGGTTGAAAGCTCTCATGTCAGGCCGACGGTTCATTGGCGGTCTCGCCGCCATCGCTGTCGTCGCCGTCATCGTCCTGGTGGCAACGGGCATCGCCCATGCGGGTAGCCCCAGCGCGAACCCGAACAGCAACGGTTATACCATCAGCAACAATACGCCGGGGTTCATCAAGAACGCCAAGGATACCGGCGCGGTTGATCCCAGCACGCAGATCAGTGTCACCGTTTGGCTGCATTTGCACAACGGCAACAAGCTCGACCAACTGGTGCATGACCAAAACACCAAGGGATCCAGCAGCTATCATCAATGGCTGAACCAGAGCCAGTTCGACGCGACCTATGCGCCGACCTCGCAGGAAGTCAATTCAGTCGAAAACTTCCTGACGGCGCACAAGCTGAGCGTCGTGACCGTCGCGGAGAATAACTTCTATGTGAAGGTCCAGGGCGCGGTGGGCGATATCGAAAAAGCCTTCCACGTGCAGATCGATAACTTCTCCTATAACGGCTTCACGTATCAGTCCAACACGGCGGACCCGAACATCAACGATGCCTCCGGCGCGCATGTGGCTGCGATCTCCGGCATGGATGATTTCGGCTTCCAACCAACGCTGGTGCATCCAACCGGCACCGGCGAGGCGTACACGCCCATCGCCGTCGGCTCGAACCCGAACGGCCTCTTCTTCGAGAGCCAGTGCTTCCGTGGCGTGCAGTCGCACACCTTCACGGCTGGTAGCACCAGCGCGACGTATAGCGGCAATCGCTACGGCGCGGATATCAGCAACTCCTCATTGGGCCACCTGGCACCGTGCGGCTATCAGCCGAGCGAAATGCAGACGGCCTATAACATGAATTCGCTGTATAGCGCGGGCCTGGATGGTGCCGGCCAAACGGTCGTCATCACCGACGCCTTCGGCGATGCGACGATCCAGAACGACGCGAATGTCTTCTCGCAGGTCTACGGCCTGCCGGCACTCGACTCGTCGAACTTCCAGGTGTTGCGCGCCCCCGGCGCGGTGAATAACCCCGTCAACAACGGCCACATCGGTCCCGGCGCGGACTGGGCCGGCGAGATCACGTTGGATGTCGAGTGGGTCCACGCGATGGCTCCCAAAGCGCATATCGACCTCGTCGTCGGTCCCAACAACGGCTCCGATCTGGACGAAGCGGTCAACTATGCGGTCGTCCATCACCTGGGCAACACCATCACGAATAGCTGGGCCGGCATCGAAACCGGTGGCAACCCTGCGCACTTCATCCGCGACAACCGCATCCTGGAGCAAGCCGCTGCCGAAGGCATCGACGTGAACTTCTCGTCGGGCGACAGTGGCGACTACAATGCGGCGGTCGGCTACAACACGGTCAGCTTCCCGTCGTCGTCCCCCTTCGCCACGTCCATCGGTGGCACCAGCCTGGCGCTGAATGCGGACGATTCCATCGCCTACCAGACCGGCTGGGGTACGAATCTGACGAAGATCGCGAAAACCGCCGCGCAGGGCAATCCGCCCATGAATCCACCGCTGAACGAAGGCTTCCTGTTCGGCGCGGGCGGCGGTAGCAGCCTCGCCTTTGCCAAGCCATCCTGGCAGAGCAGCCTGCCTGGCACGATGCGCCAGGTGCCGGATGTCAGCATGCTGGCTGATCCGTACACCGGCGTCGAGATCATCGAGACGGTCAATGGGCAGCTTTCGGTGGGTGTCATTGGTGGCACCAGCCTGGCATCGCCGATGTTCTCGGCCATCATGGCCATCGCCGCTGAAAAAGCCGGCCACGGCCTGGGCCAGGCCGCGCCGCTGCTCTATGGCCTGTCGTCTTCGACCGGCACCAGCACGCCGCTCTATGACGTGACCAATGTCGGTTCGGCGACAAACGTCTCCGGGTCGATCACGGCCAACGGCACGACGACAAACTACAGCGCCGATCAACTGGCCGCGCCGCTGGACGGCACGACGAGCTACATCAGCGCGTTCTACAACAGCCCGTTCTCCACGAACTGGTTCGTCATCACCTTCGGCACCGATTCGTCACTGACCACCGGCCCCGGCTGGGATAACGTGACGGGCGTCGGCACGCCGAATGGCGCGAACTTCGTCAACGCAATCGCGGGCTAGCAGATTCCTCTCTTTGTGTGCTTGTGGTGGGGCGGGTCGCTTGTGGTGAGCGGCCCGCCCTTCTTCTATGCTACAATCGGTAACGAACACCATCGAAGGAGCCACAGCCCCCTATGCGCGCGGAAATCCTCTCCATCGGCACGGAAATCTTGCTGGGCCACATCGCCGACACCAACGCCCAATATCTGGCCCAACAACTCACCGAACTGGGCATCGATCTGTATTTCGTCTCGCAGGTGGGCGACAACCAGACCCGTGTGACGGAGACGCTGCGCCGCGCCTGGGAGCGCGCCGATGTGATCATCACTACCGGTGGCCTGGGACCGACGGAAGACGACGTGACGCGCGAGGCGATCTGCGAATTGCTGGGCGAGACGCCGACGGTGGATGACGCCTACCTGGCGCAACTGCGCGAATTCTTTATGAAGCGCGTGGGCCGCTTTCCTGAAAGCAACACGAAGCAGGCATGGACTATTCCGTCGGCGACGATCCTGGCTAACCCCATCGGCACCGCGCCGGGCTGGTTCGTCGAAAAAGATGGGCATCGCATCATCAGCATGCCGGGCGTGCCGCGCGAGATGAAGAGGATGTGGACGGAGCAAGCTGTCCCCAAATTGCGCGACCAATCGGGTGCCACGCTGGTCACGCGCCTCCTGCGCGTCGCCGGTTTGGGCGAATCGCCGGTGGAAGAGCGGCTGGGCGACCTCATCCATAGCACGAATCCCACCGTGGCGACGTATGCCAAGAACGACGCGGTGGATGTGCGTATCACGGCGAAAGCCGCGACCACGGCGGAGGCCGAGGCGCTGCTCGCGCCGGTGGAGGCGCAGGCCCGCGCCGTGCTGGGCCGCCATGTCTTCGGCACGGATGGCGCGACGCTGCCGGGCGCGGTGGGCGAGTTGCTGGATAAAGTTGCCTGGCAGATGGCGACGATGGAATCCATCACGGGTGGTTTGCTAGCAAGCTATGTGACCGATCAACCGGGTAGCTCAGATCATATGCGCGGCTGCATCGTCTCCTACGCGACCGACCTCAAGGTGAAATTTGGGGTGCCACAGGCGATGATCGACACCTATGGTGTCATCAGCGACGAGACGGCGCTGGCAATGGCGCGCACGGTGCGCGACCAACTGGGCGCGCATGTCGGTGTCAGCACCACCGGCAATGCCGGGCCAGACGCGCAAGACGGCAAGCCCGTCGGCGAGGTCCACATCGCCGTCGTCTCGCCCAAGGGCGAGGTTGCCCGCCAGGTGAACCTGCGCGGTGAGCGCGGCGAGATCAAGCACCGCACCGCGCTGGCCGCGCTGGACCTGCTGCGCCAGCACCTGCTTGGCGACGCTTAAGCTGTCATCCTTTGCTTATTGCACCAATACAAACCCCTCCATTGGCATTGGGAAAATGGAGGAATCCGGGTGCGCGCGGTCGCGTTGCAGGTATGGATCGAAGTCGGCGTGGGCGGTACAAAAATAATAGTACAGGCCGGGCGTGGTGAAGGTGAGCGTCATGTTGCCACCATCCGGCGGCGCGTCCACTGTACCCTTGATCACGTTCAAGCCGTCGCCGAACTTGGTGGGATTGATGTTCGGGCCGAAGGTGCCGGGATCGGTGACATAGTGCTTATCGGTGTCGTAGTCGTGCCAGGTCGCCTTGCCGCCCGCCGCTAGCGCGACGAAATCGTGCATGAAGTCATCATTGCCGGCAGTCACACCGTTCTGCGTGGTTTTGGGTAGGCCGGCGATGGTCCCCTTGACCCAGATCACCGCCTCGGCGGCGTAAGGAAAGCCGGCGGTATTCGCTTTCGCTCGCACGCGCTTCCAATGCGGATCAATCGTCGCCTGGGTGTCATCGTAGAGATCGTAGATGCCTGGTTTCGTCAGGCTCAGTGTGACGTTGCCGCCAGCAGGGATGGTCTTCGCAATGCGCCCGCTCACGTTCACGAACGCCGCTTCCGTCGGATCGGCCAGGGGGACGGTGCGCACGTCATGCGGCACGGTGTCGTTGTTGACGAAGGTGACGGTGGTTCCCTCAGTGGTGGGATCGACAACAGTGATGAACGGGATGAAAAGCCGGGTGGTCGCGTCGATGGTGATCTGTGGTGTGGGTGGTGTGGTCGGTGCCGGTGGTGGGGTGACACTGGTGCTGGTGGCACCCGCCCCCGTATCGCAGGCGGTCAACAGCAACAACACGGCGGCGAAGGCCGTCACGCGCCAGTTGGGCCAATAAAAATTGCGATGCATACGATCTCCTTGATTGGGTAGCTGCCCGAACCGTTGCAGCCATGCAGAGCGAATTCGGTGCCGGAAGCATAGGGCGAGCCGACGTGTTGGCCGACAGCGAGGCATTGTTGCTGCTCCACGGCCCTTGTCATATCCATTGTAAGCCATAGCAATCAAAAACAAATAAGCACAGGAGCAAAAAAACCGTGAAATTGTAGGATTACCCCAGCCATTTCCCTAGCTGCCCTCTACACACACGCCGGTGGGCTAGGCCGAAAGAAGGAAAAATCACAGGACTCTTAGCCGTTTTCCTTGTCAGAACGCAAGGTCTATGCTACACTGAGCATATCCGTGTGAACTCCGCGCAAAACGTGGGTGGCTTCTACGTCTTCATCGCGCGTGTGCTCTGCGATCGACGACAGCGTACCGCAGTCGGAGGCCCACAAACCGGAGATACGCGCCACAGCCGACCTCATATGTACGAAATGGAGCTGTGGCGCGCTTGCTGTTGCCGCGCCACCACAGCGCGCCACAGTTCGCAACGCAACGCCGCGTTGGCATAGACGTGAAGAGGGGTAAGAGTTTGTGAGCAACAACCTCATGTGGCTGCTGGTACCGGTGATCACCAGCGTAGCAGCCGTGGTGTTTGCCTTTTTCCTGGCGCGCTGGGTCTTCGCCCAAGACACCGGCACTAAAGAGATGCAGCGCGTCGCGGGCTTCATTTTCGCTGGCGCGCAAGCGTTCCTGCGCCGACAGTATCAGACCATCGCCATCCTGGCGGTCGTCGCGGCCATTGTCATCGGCGCGCTGTTAGCGTTGGTGGGCAGCCTCCAGACCGGCCATTTCGACCTCGGCATCGCGGGTGGCACAGCGGCGGCGTTCCTCGTCGGCGCGGCGTGTTCCGGCCTGGCCGGCTACATCGGCATGTTGGTGGCCGTGCGCTCGAATTCGCGCGTGGCCAGCGCGGCGCAGCATTCGCTGGGCCAGGCGCTCACCGTGGCGCTGCGGGGCGGCGCGGTGACGGGTTTTCTGGTGATCGCGCTCAGCCTGCTGGGTGTGACGCTCACCTACATCGTTGCCGGCGGCTATGATCCCGCCCGCGCGGCGGGCGTGCCGACGCTGATCGTCGGCTTCGGCTTCGGTGCCAGCTTCGTGGCGCTTTTCGCCCAACTCGGCGGCGGCATCTACACCAAGGCCGCTGACGTCGGCGCGGACCTCGTGGGCAAGGTCGAGGCGGGCATCCCCGAAGACGACCCGCGCAACCCTGCCGTCATCGCGGACCTCGTAGGCGATAACGTCGGCGACTGCGCCGGGCGCGGCGCGGACCTCTTCGAGTCCACCGCCGCCGAAAACATCGGCGCGATGATCCTCGGCGCGACGGTCGCCACCGCCTTTGTCGGCAAAACCCTGAACTTCGGCTGGGTCATCCTGCCGCTGGTTGCGGTCGGCTTCGGCATCATCGCCTCGATGATCGGCCTCTTCGCGGTGCGCGCCAGCGCGCTTAAGAACGTCAAGGGCGACCTGGGCGCGGCGGCGATGAATCAACTCAACATCGGCTTTTATGTCACGGCGTTCTTCTCGGCCATCGCCATCGTCGCCGTCTGCTACTTCCTGTTGCATGAAAGCACGAATAACTGGTGGCATTTCGCGCTGGCCGGTCTCATCGGCATCGCCAACACCTTCGCGTTCGTTTACATCACCCAGTATTACACATCCGGCGCGTGGCGGCCCGTGCGTGATATCGCCAATTCGGCGCTGACCGGCCCGGCGACGACGATCATTACCGGCTTGGCCATCGGCTTCGAAAACACGGCCCTGCCATCGTTGGCGATCGCGGGTTCGCTGGGTGGCGCGTATGCGCTGGGCGCGTTCGCGGGCGTGGACCACGGCACCGCCGCCATCGTCGGCATCAGCAACGGCGGCATCTATGCCACCGCAGTCGCCACGGTCGGCATGCTGATGTCGGTTGGCTACATTCTGGCGATGGATAGCTTCGGCCCCATCACCGATAATGCCGGCGGCATCGTGGAGATGAGCAACGCGCCGGAATCGATCCGCAACGTCACGGACGCGCTGGATAGCGTGGGCAACACAACCAAGGCGCTCACCAAGGGCTATGGCATCGGCTCCGCTGCTCTCGCCGCCTTCCTGCTTATCGGCGCGTATCTGGATATCATTGACCGTTCAAATGCGCACGTCATCAACCTGGCGAACCCGCCGATCTTCATCGCCGGCCTCATCGGCGCGATGTTGATCTTCCTGTTCAGTTCGCTGGCGATGCGCGCCGTCGGCACCGCCGCGCAGGGCATGATCGAGGAAGTGCGTCGTCAATTCAAGGCCGATCCGGGCATTATGAAGGGTACGTCGGAGCCAGATTATGGTCGCTGCGTGGACATCAGCACGCGTGCCGCGCTGCGCCAGATGGTGCTGCCGGGCGTGCTGATCGTGGCGACGCCGGTCCTCGTCGGCGTGATCCTCGGCCCCGAAGCCGCCGGTGGTCTGCTGATCGTCGGCATCATCACCGGCATCATGATGGCGCTGGTGATGAACAACGGCGGCGGTGCCTGGGACAACGCCAAGAAGTACATCGAAGCTGGTAATCTGAAAATCGATGGCGTAGTCCAAAAGAAAGGCTCACCCGCGCATGCCGCCGCCGTCGTCGGCGACACCATCGGCGATCCTTTCAAGGATACCGCCGGCCCCTCGCTCCACGTCGTGATCAAGCTGCTCAGCACGATCACGCTGGTGCTGGCCTCGCTGTATCTCTATCTGCACCGCTAAATACCCGCGCACTAGCGCACGCTCTTCCCGTTCCTATGCACAACATGGGGGCGGGAAGCGTTGTTTTGGGGGGAAATACGTTTGCATTTTCCTTGACAGCATGCTGGAATCGCTTATACTGAATGATATGTAGCGTGAGTCGGGATGCAGTTCAACGAGGAGTTGACGCAATGGATCAGTTTATGGCACAAGTTCCTGTTTTTGAACAACTCATTGCTGAACCATCTTTGAACGCGATGCTCGCTCTTTCCTGGCAGGACTTTCAAAAATTCATCGAATATCTCTTTGCTTGTGCTGGCTATCGTGTCGAAGATGTATCGCAACTTCATTTCCCGAACGGCCCTGGAGTCGATTTGAATATAAAGGCGGAAACTGGCAAAGTTATTGGACGAGTCGAAGTTCGCCGTCTGATACTAACAACGAAGGTTGATGTCAATGATGTCAGTGCTTTTTGGGGTATGCTGGATGTTGCGGGTGGCAAAACCGGTTATCTTATCACCACGAGCGATTTCACAGCACCAGCTAAAGCTTTTGCTGCTACTGCGACCACCCGTGAGAAGCTTTGGCTTATCGAAGGCGCACGTTTATTACGATATATTAGTTACGTGCGCAGTTCACGTGGTAAAAATGCGCAAGGATTTCGGCGTATTCCCCACCCTACATCACCGCATTGGTTATTTCACGCTGATACTTGGCAGGCAGCACGCGCGCAACAAACAACGAATCATGCAACGATCTGTACGGTGAGTAATAACAAAGGTGGCGTTGCCAAAACAACTACTGCGTTGAATCTTGGAGTTGTTTTGGCAGAAATGAGGCAGCGAAGTATATTGTTGATCGATATGGACGGGCAGGCAAGTCTCACGTTTGCCTTACCACCTCCTGATCCCGCACCGGTTCCAAATCTCGCCGATTACTTTGCGGGATACCGTAAACTGCAAGAACTCATCACACCGACAGAATTTCCAGGCATTCACATCATTCGCGCACACCCTGATCTCCACGCGATGGATACCGGGGGCATCGCCAAACCGGAAAGTGAACTTCGATTCGTAAAAGATGTTCAGTCGATACCAAATTATGATTGGATCATCATCGATACACCGCCAGCACGAACACAATATACTCGTCATGCATTAGCTGCGGCTGACCAGGTTATCATTCCAGTTGTGGTTGAGACGCTTGCTGCGAATGGCGTCAATAGCATGTTGAACACCTATGAATCTATGCGTGCGTTAGTTGGCAAACCCCCTGCGCTTTTGGGTGCCATCATCACTCGTTGGAAACAGAATGCTTTGATGCAAACAGAGAAACCGACACTTGTTGATGCACTTCGGAGTAAATCGGTCCATGTATTTGCTACTTCCATTCCCCATGATGATAATGTGGATAAAGCAATACGTGGAACATCGTTAGGTAGTAAGAAGTCGCTGTTTACTTTCAGAAAAAACATGGGGGCGGCGGCTGTTGGCTACCAAAACTTTGTAGAGGAGATACTACCCAATGACCTCAACCAGTAACACAAAGAGGCGCTTGTTGCAGCAACGGCTCAATGAGATTGTTCAACATTCAGGAGAGTTGTTGGAGCTATCGGATCTCAAAGCACTGTCTGTTGCAATCGCTGAAGCCGCCGCTGATGCGATAAAGCAGGATGCCGTATTTGCGCAAAAAGTTTGTAAGCATTATAAGGAGCTGGCGAATGTCACCTCACCAGCACCTCATACCGGAATGAAGGGGCAAAATGAGGGGGATGATCTTGTCCCAATTAAAGCCGTCGCTGGGCATGATGTGGGGATCGTTGCACCTCTTGATCCCTATTTCCTGCAAGAATTATATGGTGACGCACAATTGCCCAAAGCCCTCAAACGCTATACGCTCAAGCATTTGCTGGAAGGGGCGGCGCTAGTTGAACGCAAGCATCCAGGAACGAAACCAGCGAACAAAACCAAGAAAGATGCAGTGATCGCGTATATCATCAACTATATCAATGCTTAAGGAGGTTGATCAAACCGTCCCTAGTTTTTCAGGTTCTCAGATTGGATGATATGCGGTCAAACGTGAAATCTGTAAGAAGCTGAACTTTACGGAGCTTTTCGTTTTACCCGCCGCGCGTCACTAGCACCACCGCTGGCACGCCGCCGCGCATCAGCACGGTTTCGATGGGGCTGCCGATGTAGAGGTCGTTGTCCGTGCTGCGGTCCACCGCGCCCAGCACGACGAGATCATACGGTTGGCGCTGCAACTCGCGCACGATTGCCAGGCCGGGATCGTTTTCCAGCACGACTTGTTCGCTGGTGGTCACGCCCAGCCGCCCCACGCGGAAGCCGAGTTCGTGCAGCAGTTCATAGCCGGTTTGTAACAGCCGGCGATGGCCCCGTTCGCGCCAGAACAGGTTGTCTAAGCGGGCGCGCACGCTGGTGAAAAGAACCAGTTCCGCGTCGTTCGCCTTCGCCAGATATGCCGCCACATCGCCCGCCGCCAAGGAGTGCGCGAAGCCGTTGACGGCGACGAGGATGCGCCCTGCGCGGGGCGCGCTGTCGCGTCCTGTGACCGTCACCAGCACATCCGCCGGCGATTGGTGTACGATCTGATCTTGCAAGCGCCCTAACGTGAAGGTGCGGGCGGGATCGGGGCGGGCGGCTCCGATGGCGACGAGATCATGATCCTGCGCCGCTGCCAGGATCACCGGCAAGGATTCATTGCTCTGCACGGTGCGGCGGCTAAGTTCCGCTGTCTCGCCCTGCTCGGTGTTATTCAGAAGTGCTTCTACCTGGGCCACGGCGGGGGCGAGTTCTGGCGTGTCCGTAGCATGATCATCGATCACGAGTTGCGTGATGTCGAAGATCTCGCTCTCATCCTGCTTGACGCGCGCGATCTCTTCGACGAGCGCGGCGGCGGCGTCTGACAGCAGATCGGCGGCGACGGGAACGAGCACGCGCTCCATGCGCGGCAGGTAGGCGCGACGGCGCGCTTCCTCGCGGTTCAGGCGTTCCAGCTCATCGTGCGAGGGCGGCACGCGGGCTTCCAGCAGCGCGATCAACGGCGGCGCGACCAGCACCGTCAGGATGGCGACCACCGTATAGATGGTGTAGATGCGCACGGAGAGCAGCGCCAACTGCACGCCGACGATGGCGACGATGACATCGGTACCGCCTTTGAGGTCCAGGCCGATGCCCACCAGCAGGGCTTCCAGCGGGCGCAAGCCACCCAGCCGCGCGCCCAGCGTCCCCAGCCCCACCTTGATCACGGTCGCGGCGAGCAGCAGGAGGAAGATCAGACCGATGGCCGAGGGTGAGCCAAGCTGAAAGATGTTGACGCGCATGCCTGCCAACACGAAGAAGATCGGCGCGAACAGGCTGATGGTCAGTGTTTGCACCCGTGTGCGCAGTTCTTCCGTCGCGCGCGGTGCCTGGCTGAGCAGCACGCCGAAGACGAACGCGCCCAACAACGCATGGAGTCCCAACCATTGAGTGATGGCCGCGGCGACCAGCGTCAGCACTAGTACCAGGGAAAGCTCGCCATTGACGATCTGCGAGAGGTCCGCTGTGCGGCGCATCGCCCAGTAGGTGAAGCGGCGGCCTAGGGTCATCATCAGCCCAAAGAAGGCGACGACGATGATGACGCTTTGCACGATGCCCAGCGCGCCCTCACCGGCCTTGAAGGCCGCGACGACCGAGATGAGCAACCACACCGCTACCTCGCTGGCCACGCCCGCCGCCAGGATTACCTGTGCGTAGCTACGCCGCAAGGCGTCGCGTTCGATCAGGAGCTTGGCTGCCACACTGACGGCGGTGACGGAAAGCACTAAGCCCAGGAAGAAACCGCCTGGTGGCACCACATTCAAAAAGAGGCGCGCGAAGATCGTGCCTGCGGCAATCGAGGGGATGATCGCGCCCGCTGCCGCCAGCATGCCAGGCCGCGCGTTTTGGCGCAGGATCGGCAGATCGACTTCCAGGCCGGCGATGAGCAACAGCAAGATCGCCCCCAACCACGATAGCAGCGACAACCCCTGGCTGACGGTGTGGTTGAGGAAGACGGTGCGATAGATCCCCGGCAAGAGCGCGCCCAAAGCCGACGGCCCCAGCAACACGCCCCCCAGCAATTCGCCCAGCACCTCCGGCTGGCCCAGCCGCCGCGCGACCTCCGCCGCCCCGCGCCCCACGATCAGGATGACGGCGACCGCGACCAGTGTCAACAACAGTGCTTCTTCGGATAATCCTTGCATAGAGTTTCCTAACGAGAGGTGACGATAAAGGGCTACATATGCTCGCCCGCCCCATGCTTCGACTGACTTGACCGCATGCTCTACCACACAATCGATGCCAGGGAAGTGCGCCCCAAAATACTGTAGGGGCAGTGTGTCACGTGGTAAAAGGGACGGGTTGCCAGTTGATTCCCATGGCCGCTGCGCGGCCCGCATGTCATAAGACCAACGCGAGTCGCAAACTTTATTAATATGATCCGTAAGGGTCCGGAGGACTGACTGAGAGGTACCTGAGGACCGTCATTCTCCCTAACAACGGAGGGGACAGACATTCCTGTCTGTCTGGCCCCGCTGACCACCGTCTTGACCCGAATTGGGTCTCCAACAAAAATGGCGCAATATTGATCCCACTTGACGACATAATCGAGTACACGCGCATCCGCGTCCGACAGGGGTTGCTGGTCGGAGCCGGGACGATTGGTGGTACTAGCAACCGCTGCTCCCGGCGACCTTCCCGTGAGGTTGCCCATAGTTCGTCAACGTCCACCAATTGTCCGCTACTCGACGAGCTAGCTCGGATCGTTGAGGGTCAGCACCATCTGCGGCGTGGCGATCTGGTGGTCGGCGCGTGTCTGCACCACGGAGGTGCCGATGGCGAAGAATTCGATCACGTGCGTATCCCAGCCATGGCTGGCCTCGACGATGCGCGTGCCGACGATGCCGTCCGCGCCAATGCCCTCGGCCTCGGCCTGCATGCGCCCCATCGCCAGTTCGCGCGCGTCGTAGATCGCCTGGGTGTAGTTCGCCATCTCGATGTTCTGGCCGACGGTTTGCCGGAACCACTGACCCAGCGATTGCGTGCCGACGTGATAGACGCAACTGCCCATCACCAGCGACAGCGGACGATAGCCGGCAGCCAGCAACGTGCGGAAGTCCTGGCCGGAGAGATCGCTGGTGAAGGGCTTATTCAGTGGCGTGCGGTGACTGGTGCCGTCGCGCGAACGCACCGCCGTGCCTATGGCGATGAACTCCGCCAGGTTCTCACCCCACTCATAGCGCCCCACGTCCAGCCGCACGCCGACGATGCCGTCCGCGCCCAGCGTGTCGGCCTCTTCTTCCATGCGCGCCATCGCCAGTTCACGCGCGTTATACATCGCCTGAGTCAGCACGCCCAATTCCTGATTCTGCGTCATGTTGGCATACTGAAAGCCGATGTGATAGATTGAACTGCCCACCACCATGCCCACTGGATCGAACCCGGCCTCCTTCACGAGCAGAAATTCATTGACCGATAGATCGCTGGTGAAGAGCGGCTTCACGCCCTGGCCGCCACGCATGCGCAGCAGCCGGTTTTTCGCATCGGCGGGGATCGCGGGCATGTTTTGGTTCTGTTGTGGTTTATTGGGTTGAGGCATGGGAATTGGTCCTTTCGTCGCTAACACTGATTTAGGTGAACTCAATTTTTGCCTTTGCAAACGCGGCGGACAGGAATGTCCGCCCCACGTCGGTACTCCCCTCTCCATGCGCAGATGGGGAGGGGCCGGGGGTGGGGCCACCGGGGGTGGGGCCAGCTATACCAGCAGGCGCATGATGGCGTCGCGTTCGCGGGCGCTGGTGGTGGCGAGGTCGGCCAGCGCGGCGGAAATCTCGTCGATCCACGTATCCAATGGCAAACGTTCGGTTTTGAGCGCGATGCCGCGCACCACGTGGGTGCGCTCAGCCAGGGGCTGGCCGTGGTCCAGGCGCAGGGTATAGCGCCAGTCGCCCAGGTCGGCCTCCACGCCGTCCACTCGGCCCCCACCAAACATACCATTTTTATGCAAGCGCGTGCGGGCGGGCAAAGATTGGGCCAGCTTGGTACTCAGCGTCGCCACCCAGGTCGCCATATCCGCCATATCGGCGCGTAAGGCAGCCGCCAGCAGATCGAAATCGCGTTCCGGCTCCACGATACCTCTCGTTCCTTTCAGCGGCGGACATGCCGCGTGTATCACCGTGATGTTCCAGCCCGTTGCCGGAAGCATGGATTTTGGGGTCTGTCATCCGCCTCCTCATCAGTGTACAATGCCGAACATAGGGCATGGCAAGCGACAAATTGTAATGTTTTTCATATACGCTGCCCTTATTTTATGGCGCTTATTATGGTAGGGTCTACAACGTGGCGTCTTGCTGGTGTTTATAGCAAGAGTGCGTAAAATGCGCCACGCGAAGCGCCAGGATAACCCAAAAGCCTACGAATCACAAAGGTAAAGATACATTCCCATGGCAACCGAACCACCTGATGAAACACCTATGCCGAACACGGAGATGAGTGCGCGTGATCTCGCCGCCCTCGTCCCACTTGATGAGCGCGCGCCGGAACCTGGCAACGGCAACGGCGCGACGCACCTGAATGGGACGCAAAACGATGGCGCGCCCGCAACGCCGCCCGCCGATGAGGTAGTGCGTTCACGCGCTGGCAGTAGCTATGTGCGCCGTCGCCTGAATGCCTCGGATGACACGGTGACAATCGAGGCACCTGTCCCCGAACTTGACGCACCGGAGATCGCCGGCAAGCCCTCGCTTACCGGGCGTATCCGAGAAATACTTATCGGCTCGCCGATCCCCACCGAGGCCGCCATGCACGAACGCATCGGCCCTTTCAAGGCGTTGGCGATCTTATCATCCGACGCGCTTTCCTCGGTGGCCTATGGTACAGAGGCCTCGCTGGCGGTGCTGGTGACGGCGGGCGTCTCTTCGACGTTCCATAACCTGTTGTTGGGCCTGTTGATCGTCGCGTTGTTGGGTATCGTCGCCTTCTCCTACCGGCAAACGATCTTCCATTACCCCAGCGGCGGTGGTTCCTATATCGTCGCCAAGGACAACCTGAACGTCCATTTCGGCCTGATCGCGGCGGGCGCGCTGCTGATCGATTATGTGCTGACGGTCAGCGTGTCTGTTTCGGCGGGTGTGGATGCGCTCGTTTCCACCTTCGGCGGCCTGGCGAATGATAGCGTGTGGATCGGCGTCGGCCTGATCGCGTTTCTGGTGGTGATGAACCTGCGCGGCGTGCGCGAATCTGGCACGATCTTCGCCGCGCCCACCTACCTTTTCGTCGCCAGCTTTCTCCTGATGGTGCTGGTCGGCGTGATCAAAGCCGCGCTCAGCGGTGGATTGTTTGCCGCAGTGCCACCCCACTACTTGGCCTATCCCGGCACAGGCAGCTATGTGCCGTTCCCCAGCACGGAGCGCCTGACGCTCTTCCTGATCCTGACGGCCTTCGCGTCGGGCTGTTCGGCGATGACTGGCACGGAGGCGATCTCGAACGGCGTGCCAATCTTCAAGGCTCCGCAATCACAGAATGCGGCTAAAACGCTGACCGTCATGGCGCTGTTGCTGGGCGTGATGTATGCCGGAACGACGTTCCTGGCCTGGCGCTACGGCGTCTTGCCTTACCAGAATAGCAATCCGACAGTCATCTCGCAGCTCGCCAATCTGTTTTTCACCGGACCTTTCGGCTGGTTCGTGTATCTCTTCAACTTCTCGACCACGCTGATCCTGGTGCTGGCGGCGAACACCTCCTTCGCCGATTTCCCGCGCCTATCGTCGATTCTGGCGCGTGACGACTTCTTGCCGCACTTTTTCAGCATGCAAGGCGACCGCCTCGTCTTCAACACCGGCATTCTGGTGCTGGGCGTTCTCGCCGCGATCCTGCTGATCATCTTCCACGGCAATACGGAGGCGCTGATCAACCTCTACGCGCTGGGCGTCTTCCTGGCCTTCACCATGTCGCAAGCGGGCATGGTCAAACGCTGGCTGCACCCACCCCACCCACCGGAAGCACCACCACCGCCCCGCGAACGCGGCTGGCTACGTGGCATGCTGATCAACCTGGCCGGCGCAATAGCGACCGGCGTCGTCACGATCATCATCGCAGTGTCAAAATTCGACCGCGGCGCGTGGGTAGTCGTCATCTTGATCCCGGCGCTCTATCTGCTATTCCAAAGCATCCACCACCATTACAAGAATGCGGAAGGGTTGGTGGATAAGATGACTGTGACGCCACCACGCGAATTCGGACGCCACTTGGTGGTGGTGCCGGTCGCGCGCATCGACAACCTGAGCCTGCGCGGCCTGGCCTATGCGCGCTCGCTGAGCCGCTACGTGCTGGCCGTCCACGTGGCGACCTCGGACGAAGATGCTGGCAAGGTGCGCCAACTGTGGCAGCAGCGCGTAAAAAAAGAGGGCTTTTTTCGTGGTGTTCCCGCTGCCGATCTGATCGATGAGCGTCTGCCGGAGCCATTGATGGATGAGATGTTCGATGGACCGATCGCCGGCCCCGAATTGATCATCGTTAAGTCGCCCTATCGCGCGCTGGCCCGCCCCGTCATCGACTTTGTCGATCGCCTGCGCGCTCATCACCAAGACGATCTGATCACCGTCGTGTTGCCCGAATTCGTGCCGACCTACTTCTGGGAGAATCTCTTGCACAACCAGACCGTGTTATGGCTCAAGTTGCGCCTCATCACGCGCCCCAGCATCGTCACGGTGAGCGTCCCTTATCGCCTGCTGCACCATGACCGCAAGCCCGCCGACCCATCATCTCCCGCGAAAGATGACGCTGTGCCAGCGGGCGCAACGCAGGAGTGAGATCGGGAAGTTGCTACCGCGCTGGCGACGCGGCAGGCATATCCGCCTCACGAACATCTTTGTATGGGCGCGGTTATGCTGTTTTACCAAATAGGGCGAACATGCCTAGACAGCCCGCCGGGGGCAACGTTGTCATCATCGTCCGCCCGCCGGGGGCAAGATCCCAGTCGCCGCGCGGTCGCCGGGGGCAAGATCCCAGTCGCCGCGCGGTCGCCGGGGGTTAAACCCCCGGCTCGGAAAAGGAACCCCTCCGGGCTAGGGCGCGACATCCCCGCTCGCCATGGTCCCCATGCTCGTGTTGCCCGGCGCGATCCACCCCGGCCTCCTGGCGATTCCGCTGCCATCGGATCAGGAATCTGACATAGCAGGTTTCGCCGCGTAGCGTTCAAGCGCGCCAATTAGTTGCAATCGATACCGCCTGCGCCCCCACATGTTCCCCCCGTGAAACGTCCCTCGCGCCACCCACGTTACGCTAGAGACTAGTCAACAACAATTTTTACAGACAACGTGAGACGGCTCAACATACTAGGGGTGTGCAACATGTATCATCCACAAGAGACACAGCCGACGCTGCCGGCTACCCAACGAGTGGCAGGCAACCAGTGGCCGCCACCAGCGGCGCGGCACACAGGCGGCAAGAAGCTTTCGCGGCGCGGCTTGCTGATCGGCGCGGGCGCGGTCGGCGTCGGCGCAGCGGCCATCACCACTGGCCTGCTCAGCGCCGAAGGCGTCATTCATCTGGGGGCATCGCCCACGGCGGCACCCGCCCCCCACGCGCAGATCACCCATCTGCTGCGGCGTGCCGGCTTCGGTGCGACCTGGAGCGAGATCCAGACCTATAGCGCGCTGGGCTGGACGGGGACCATCGACCGGCTGCTGAATCCGAACAGCGTGCCGGATGACATCGACCAGCGCCTCAACTCGTTAGGGTTGGACCTTTCGCGTCCCATCGATGAGCAACGCTGGTGGGTACTGCGCATGCTCTATTCCCAGCGCCCCCTGCTGGAAAAGATGACGCTGTTTTGGCACGGCGTCCTCACCAGCAGCTTCAAAAAGGTCGGTGGCAAGCGTGGCTATGGCTATCTGATCAATCAGAACAACTTCCTACGCGCCCACGCCTTCGACACGTATGACAACATCTTGCTCGGCATCACCCAAGATCCTGCAATGATGTGGTGGTTGGATCTGCGCCTGAATAAGAAACAAGCGCCGAATGAGAATTATGCCCGTGAGTTGATGGAACTTTTCACGCTGGGCGTCAGCGGCGGCTATACGCAAAACGATGTGCATAATGCCGCGCTGGCGCTGACCGGCTTCAAGCTGCGGCCCGACGGCACCGTAACATACCTGCCGGAGATGCACGACGACAGTCAGAAGACGCTGCTGGGCCATACCGGCGATTTGAACTATCAGGATGTCATCCGCATCGTCGCCGCGCATCCCGCGACCGGCCCCTTCATCTGCCGGCGCATCTTCAGCTTCTTCGTGCATGAAAACCCAACGACCGCCGACCTGCAACCGATGGTGAGCGCGTATTACAGTAGCGGCCACAACATGGGGGCGGTCATGCGCGCGATGTTCACCACGCCCGCTTTCCTCGCGCCGGAATCCTACCGCGCCCGCATCAAGAGTCCAGTGGAGTTCACCATCGGCGCAATCCGCCAGCTTGAACTGGAAGTAGGCGGCTCCGGTGTGGCCGGCGTGATCAACCAGATGGGGCAGATCATCTTTGCCCCACCGAATGTCGCCGGCTGGCCGGGCGATCAGGGGAGCGCCAACTGGATGAACACGGGTACCTGGCTGGTGCGCGTCAACCTCATCAACAGCTTGCTCAACGGCGTGAAAACGTTCCAGGGTCAGGGGGGTCAGGGCTTGGGCAACATCGACCAAGTGATGCAGGGCATCATCAGCCGTCAGAACCTGAGTTCAGCCGCCGCCATGGTGGATTATTTCACTGCGCTGTTTATCGACGGGCAGATCACCACGCCTCGTCGTCAAACATTGATCGATACGCTGAGCGCCAGTGGCGGCAATGGTGCCAGCGTGAAGCTCAGTGGCGGTGGCAGCGTCGCCGGCAGTAATCTGCGCACGATGCTGTACCTGTTGATGACCAGCCCTGAATATCAGTTGAACTAAAGGAGCGGCTTCATGAATCGGCTTTCGCGCCGCGCGATCTTGAAAGACGGTTGCCTGGCCGTGGGGTCCGGCCTCCTCGCGCCCGGCATCTTTGGCGCGCTGGCGCAGGTGCCGGCGCAAGCGGCGACCTTGGGCGCACCCCTCGCTGGCCCCGCTGCGTCCAACGGGCGTGTTCTCGTGGTGGTGCAATTGGCCGGCGGCAATGACGGCCTGCAAGCGGTCATCCCTTACGCCGATCCGCTGTATACGCAGATGCGCCCGACGCTCGGTGTCGCCAAGAGTAATCAGATCCCGCTGAGCGCGCAAATGGCGCTGCATGCCGACCTCGGCGCGCTCAAGCCGCTGTGGGATGCCGGCGAGATGGCCGTGATCCAGGGCGTCGGCTATCCCAACCCCAACCTCTCGCACTTCCAATCGATGTACATCTGGCAGACGTTAGATATGACGGGCGCGCAGGGGACGGCGCAGACCGGCTGGCTGGGGAGTTATTTGCATAACGCTGGCGCGTCAATCCAGCAGCCCTTCACAGGCGTGAACGGCGGGGCGCTGCTCCCCGAAGCGTTCATGGCCCCTGGCATCTCCGTGCCGGCGATCAGTTCGGCAGCGGCTTTCAGCGTGCGGCCCGATCCCGCCGATCAGCAGCGCGCGGGGCAGCGCCGCCAGGCGCTGCTGAACTACACCTCGTCTTTCACTGGCACCTCGGACGCGCAGACCACCTTCGCCAAGCTCCTGAGCGATACTTCACAGGCGGCAGCGACCGGCTCCGATCAGTTTGCCAAAGCGGCGGCGAATTACAAGCCAGCGGCGGGCGTCACGTATCCAGCGCAGTCGAGCCTGGCAGCGAGCTTGCAGATCGTGGCGGCAACCATCACGCAGGGGTTGGGCGTGCGCGTGGCGTATGTGACGCTCGGCGGCTTCGACACCCACGCCGACGAGGTGAACACGCTGCATCTGCTTTATCCCGAACTGGCGCAATCCCTCGCCGCCTTCTGGCAAGACATGCATGCGCAAGGGACCGCCGATACCATCATGATGATGACGTGGTCCGAGTTTGGTCGGCGCGTCCACGAGAACGGCAGCACCGGCACCGACCACGGCACCGCCGCGCCACAATTCGTCTTCGGCCCCGGCGTGGCGGGCGGCCTGCACGGCACCGCGCCCAACCTCGCCAATCTGGACTCCACCGGCAATCTGCTTTTCCAGACCGATTTCCGCTCCTACTACGCCACCATCATCCAAAACTGGCTTGGCGCGGACGCGCCGACCGTCCTGGGCGGCAGTTATCCCCTGCTGGATTTCGTCAAGTAGAGCAATAAGCGGCGGGCGTTGGTACAACTATCGCACCAACGCCAATAGGAACTGCGAGAGATATGATCACGTGCTAGCAGCGTGAGCGACGCATGGAGCCGCGAGGTGGCTACAACTCCTCGCGGCCTCCCATCCGCCGTATATTTTTGACACATTACCAACCATCCGCTCCTTTTTGTCATAACCTGTAATGTGGTTCGTATGACATATTGGTTATACTTCTTCCGGGATAACAGGAACACTAGAACTCAGACTGTTTGCTATAAAGGAGCGCACAGTATGGCGACGAAGAAGACGACCAAAACCAGCAGTGCTACGAAAACGGCTTCAGCAGCCACGAAAAACCCCCAAGCAGATGCTTTCGATGAAGCCAAACTGATGGCCTTCGTCGAAAAAGCGGTGGGCGAGTTCGGCGTCATCGCCAGCGCGGCGCTGGTGGTGATCGGTGACAAGCTAGGTTTGTACCAGGCGATGGTGGATGGCAAGCCGGTGACATCGGCGGAACTGGCAGCACGCACGAAGACGACGGAACGCTACATCCGTGAATGGCTGATCAACCAGGCGGCCAGCGGCATCCTGGCGTATGATTCAGCTACCCAACACTATCGGTTGCCACCGGAACACGCGGTCGCGCTCACCGACCAAAGCAGCCCAGCCTATGTTATCGGCGGCTACCAGTTGATCACCGCGATGCTGCGCGCGGAGCCACGCATCGCCGAGGCGTTTCGCACCGGCACGGGGATGGCTTGGGGCGAGCATGATCCCGCGCTCTTTGAGGGTGTCGAACGGTTCTTCCGCCCCGGCTATACGGCGAATCTGGTAGACACCTGGCTTCCCGCGCTGGACGGCGTGCATGCCAAGCTGGCGGCGGGGGCAGCGGTCGCCGACATCGGCTGTGGCCACGGTGCCTCGACGATCATCATGGCCAAGGCATATCCGCAGTCGCACTTCTACGGCTTCGATAACCACGCCCCCTCGATTGATGCGGCCCGCGCGCGGGCGCAGGAGGCCGGCGTAGCGGAGCGCGTGACGTTCGCGGTCGCCAGCGCACAGGACTTTCCTGATCACCGCTACGCGCTCGTCGCGTTTTTCGATTGCCTGCACGACATGGGCGATCCGGTGGGCGCGCTGAAGCGCACGCGCGCGACCATCGATCCCGACGGCACGGTGCTGTTGGTCGAACCGATGGCTGGCACGGCGGTCGAAGAGAATTTCAATCCGGTAGGACGCATCTATTCCGCCGCGTCGGTGCTGTGCTGCACGCCGAACGCTGTGGCGACGGGGCCGGTGGCGCTCGGCACGGTGGCGACGGATGACGCGCTACGCGAGGTGGCGGCAGCAGCCGGCTTCACGCGCTTCCGGCGGGCGCTGGCCTCGCCCCTCAATCGCTTCTTCGAGGTGCGCGTGTAGCATCACCGGTAACGCTGGCGGACGGCATGCCCATTCACCGGCTGCCCGCCAGCGTCTCCGTCTCGCCGGCGGGCAGCGCCTGGCCTGCCGTTGTGCCGGGCGGTGGCGGCAGGGCCGCCTTGGCGTTGCGGGCCAGCGCGCGCTGGCGGGCTTGCACCCACGGTGGCAGCGTCCCCTTGGGCGACGCGCCGATGGCGCGGCTCAGCAGGAGGACGTAGCCGATCAGCATCACAAAGTTCACGCCGCCCGTTACCCACAGCGTATAGGGTTGCGGCACGGCCAGCAGCAACGCGGCGGTGACGAGGATATTCACCAGCGTCACGGGGATCAGGATCAGCCAGGCATATTGCATCAACTGGTCGGCGCGCAGGCGCGGCAGTGTGGTGCGCACCCAGATGAAGATCGATTGCAAGAAGTAGACCTTCACCAGGAACCAGAAGACGGCGATCACGTTGAAGATCAGATCCGCGACGGAAAAGACGCCGCCGGGATTGGCCGTTACAGTGGAGTGCCAGAAGGCGAGGTCCGCCCCCGGTCCCGACCAGCCACCCAGGAACAGCACCGTCGCCACGCTGGAAACGATCAGCATGTTGCCATATTCGCCCAGGAAGAACATCGCCCACTGCATGCCTGAATATTCAGTCAGGTAGCCAGCGACCAGTTCGGATTCCGCTTCCGGCAGGTCGAAGGGCGCGCGATTCGTTTCCGCCAGGCCACAGGTGTAATAGATGATCAGGCCGAGCGGCTGGATCAGGACGAACCACAGCCACCAGGGATGCATCTGCGCGCTGACGATATCGGTGAAGGAGATCGAGCCGATGCCGTTGTGCGAGACGACACTGGTGAGCATCACCACGCCGACCAGCGACAGCAGCAAGGGCAACTCATACGAGATCATCTGCGCGGCGGAACGCAAGCCGCCGATCAGGGAATACTTGCTGTTCGATCCCCAGCCGGCCATGAAGACGCCGATCACGTCCAGCGAACTGAGCGCGACATACAGCAAGAGGCCCGTGCCGAGCGCGCTGGTCGTCATGAAGGGCGAGAACGGCAACATCACGAAGGCCGTCAGCACCGGCGCGAAAAAGATCATCGGTGCCAGCGAAAAGATCGCATTATCCGTATCGCGTGAGCGCACGATCTCTTTCAGCAGCAGCTTCATCACATCATAAGTCGATTGCAGCGCGCCGAAAGGGCCGTAATACTTCGGTCCCACACGATCCTGCATGAACGCCATGACCTTGCGTTCGGCATATACCATGATGACGGCATTCGTCGCCACCAGGAAGATGAAAAACAGCAACGTCACCACGAAGTGAACGATCTGAAATCCAATGTTCACCACAACACCCGCTCCCGATCTATTTCTAGCGATCGACCTCGCCCAGCACCAGATCGATGCTGCCGAGGATCGCCACCACGTCGCCCATCTTATGCCCGCGCATCAGTTCGGGGACGATCTGCAAGTTGACGAAGGACGGCCCGCGAATCTTCGCGCGATAGGGATACTCCGAGCCGTCGCTGATAAGGTAGATGCCCAGTTCGCCCTTGCTGCTCTCGATGGCGAAATAGGTTTCGCCGCGCGGCGGGCGCAGCGCGATGGGCGTGCGCGTGCCGATCGGACCGCCGGGCAGCGCCGCCATGCCCTCGCGGATCAGCCGCGCGCTCTCCTTCATCTCATACATGCGGCACATATAGCGCCCAAAGGCGTCGCCGTCTTCGCGCACGACGGGATTGACCTTGATGTCGCGGTACGCGCCATAGGGGCGGTTCACGCGCAGATCAAAGTTCACGCCGGAGGCGCGCAGGATCGGCCCCGTCATGCCGAAGGCGACGGCCTGATCCGGATCGATATAGCCGACGCCTTGGGTGCGCTTCATGAAGATCTCATTGCCAGTGATCAGCACATCCAGTTCTTTCCAACTGTTCTCGAAGGTGTCCAGCCAGGCTTCCAGCCGTTGCAGCCAGCCGACGGGCAGGTCGTGCAGCACGCCGCCCACGCGCATATAGTTCACGTTGAAGCGACTGCCCGCCACCTCCTCGAAAAGTTCGAGCAAGCCCTCGCGGTCGCGGAAGGCGTAGAGGATCGGCGTGAACGCGCCCAGGTCCAGCATATATGTGCCGACGGCGACGAGGTGGCTGGCGATGCGCTGCATCTCGTTGGTGATCAGGCGGAGATACTGGGCGCGGCGCGGCGGCTCGATGCCCATCAACTGCTCCACCGCCCCCGCGTAGGCCGTCTCGTTGAGCATCGGCGAGAGGTAGTCGGAGTTATCCATATAGCGGATGCCCGCCATATAGGTGCGGTTTTCCAGGATCTTCTCGATGCCGCGATGCAAGTAGCCGATGACCGGCGTGCAATGCACCACCGTCTCGCCTTCCAGCGTCATCACCAGGCGCAACACGCCATGGGTGGAGGGGTGCTGCGGCCCCATGTTGAGGATCATCTCCTCAGTACGAAAGCCCTCGTCGCTCTCAGCGTAACGCGGCGCTTCATTCACCGTTGCCATTGTGGGTGCCTCATTTCAAGGAGAAAGGACGGGAACACGAAAGCAGCGACGGAACACGAAATGACGCGAGATCAGCGCGAGATAGCGCGAAATAGTTATATAAAAGTTTTCGCGGTATTTCGCTCTATTTCGTGTTATTTCGTGTTCCGTTGCCCCATTCTTGTTTTCTCCGTCCATTCTCATCACTTCTTCTGCTCTTCTTCGTGGGATTCCGCGCCGGAGCCGTTGTAGTCGGGCTGGTGCCGCCAGGTCTGGGGCGGGAAGCTGCGCCCGTGGAACTGCGTGCTGCCGAAGGTCGGCGTGCCGGGGTGCAGGCGTTCCTGGTCGCCCTGGCTCAGGTGGCTGGGGACGACGCGCTGGTGGCCGATGCCGCGCTGCGTGTCGCCGGCCAGCGCCCGCGCGCCGTTCGTCGCCGTGGTGGCGCGGTCATGCACCGTCAGCGGGGTGGGGCGGAAGCTTTTGAGCAGCGGGTAGCCCACGAACTCGTCGTCCAGCAGGATGCGCCGCAGGTCGGGGTGGCCGGCGAAGGTGATGCCGAAAAGGTCATACGTCTCGCGCTCCAGCCAGTTCGCCGTGGACCATACGCCGATGACGCTGTCGATCTCATTCGTCGCCGGCACGTTGACCGTCATCTCCATGAGCCAGGCGCGTGTGGTGGAACGCAGATGATAGACCACCTGGCGCTGCTCGATGAGATCTACGCCGGAGACACAACTGAGCAAATCGAAGCCGAGGTCGTCGCGCAGGTGCAGGGCGGTGTCCACCAGTTGCTCCGGGGCGACCTCGATGGCGGGGATGTTGCCAGGCAGGATGCGCGTCGGTACGGCATTGCCCTGGCCGGTGTGGATGGTGCCGAGCGCGACCACCAGCGCCTGCGCGGCGGCAGCCGGCTGCACGACCGTACTCAGCGACGCGGGTGGCAGGGGCGCATTAGCCGGGGTAGGGATTAAATCCATTTGGTGACTCCCTTGCGCCAGGCATAGACCAGGCCGAGCGCCAGCACAACGATGAAGAAGGTGATCTCGACGAAGCCGAACCAGCCGAGATTCTGGAAGATGACCGCCCAGGCGATGATGAACACGATGTCTACATCGAAGGCGACGAACAACAGCGCGAAGATGTAAAAGGCCAGCGGGTACTGCACCCAGGCCGACCCCAGAGCCACCTCGCCGGACTCATACGTGTCGCGCTTGGCCGGCGTCGAGGTGCGCCGCAGCAGCAGCACATTCAGGATGCGCGCCGCGGTCGTCGAAAGCACGACGAAGCCGAGGCCGACCACGAAGAACAGGCCGGCGTAAAAATAACCGAGACCAGACACAGGGATCCCCTCCCAGGGCGGAAATATCCAGACGCGCGACCGCGCGAAAAGAGCGTGTGCCACCAATCATTATAGCACGCGGTCCAGCACCGCACCAATGCGATCCGACCATTGGCTACCATCCACCGGACCCCAATCGCCAAGTTCACGCACAGCACGACAGCAAGCGTATACACAAAAACCCCCTGTAGCGCACCCTGTATCCCAAACGATCCAGTGCCGCGCCGCAAGAGGTTGGCGTGCCAAACGAACCCGCTTATTTCACCCGACGGCGCTGCTCCGCGACGGGGGGCTTATGCAGGAGATCGGCGATGGGGCGCCAGAACCAGTGATACGAGACCGTCGCGCCGGTGAAGATGAGCGAGGCGTCGATCATGACCGCGATCATGCCGTCTTGCAGGTTGACCAACTCGCCGGCGGCTAAGCTGGTGCAGGCACCCAGCACCAGGGCGACGAACACCGTCCCCAGCGCCCGCGCGCGTTCCCCCGCCTTGCGGTAGAGGAAAGTCAAGCCGGACGAGACCAGGCCACCCAGCAGAAAGGGGGCGATTTCGCGCGTAAACTCCATCAGGTCGTTCCTCCGTAGCATTCCTAGAGTAGTCCTATTATAGCATGCAGGATGGCACGTTGAGTAGCACAAACAGGCCATTGCCGCTTGACGTGCTACAATAGAAGGTGATCCGTCATAATTTTCCCGGAGGAGCGTTGCGCTTGCGCCGCGTGTGGCATGCCGCATGCGCGCCTGCTGCTATGCTTGGCAATGGAAAGGGAGTGCGCCTATGAAAGCAGTGGTGATGGCTGGCGGCGAAGGGTCACGGCTGCGACCCCTCACGATCTCGCGTCCCAAACCGATGGTGCCGATTGTTGGCCGGCCCGTCGCGGAACATATCTTGAATCTGCTCAAAGAGCATGGCATCACCGATGTCATTATGACTGTGCAGTATCTCGCCAGCAACATCGAGGACTATTTCGGCGATGGCGCGCAATTCGGCATGCGCATCCGCTATTCGCGCGAAGAATCGCCGTTGGGGACCGCTGGCAGCGTGAAGAACGCCGAGGAGTGGCTGCGTGACGAGCCGTTTCTGGTTATCAGCGGCGACGCGCTGACCGATTTCAACCTGACCAAGATCATTGAGTTTCACCGCGAAAAGCAAGCGATGGCGACGCTGACGCTGGCCCATGTAGCGAACCCGCTGGAATATGGCGTCATCATCACCGACGACGAAGGCCACATCACCCAATTTCTGGAAAAACCCAGTTGGGCGCAGGTTTTCAGTGACACGATCAACACCGGCATCTATGTGCTGGACCCCGCTATCTTTGATTATTTCGAGCGCGATATCGTCTTTGATTTCAGCACGGATCTTTTTCCGATGTTGCTTAAGAAAGGCGATCCGTTATATGGCTACATCTCCGACGGCTATTGGTGCGATGTCGGCAACCTGAGCGAATATATGCGCGCCAATGCCGACGCGCTGCAAGGCCATGTGCAACTCAAGATCCCCGGCCACAACATCGGTGGCGACATCTGGACGGAGCAAGGCGTGGAACTGGCTGAAGACGCGCAACTCTTCGGGCCGATCTACCTGGGCCAGAGCGCGCGGGTGCTGCCTGGCGCGCAGATTCACGGCCCCTGCGTCATCGGCAACTATTCCATCGTCGATGCCCACGCCAAGGTGGACCGCAGCGTCGTCTGGAATAGCTCCTACATCGGCGAATATGCCGAACTGCGCGGGGCTATCGCCGGCTCGCACACCAGCATCAAGACGAAAGCGGTGCTGTTCGAGGGCGCGGTCGTCGGCGACGACTGCCTGATCGACGAGAGCGCGATCATCCAGCCCGGCGTGAAGCTCTGGCCGAAGAAGGCCATCGAGAATGGCGCGGTCGTCACCAGCAGCATCATCTGGGGCAACCAGGGGCGGCGCACGCTCTTCGGGCGCTTCGGCGTCACGGGGCTGGTGAATATCGACATCACGCCGGAACTGGCGGCCAAGCTGGGCGCGGCCTATGGCGCGACGCTCAAGAAAGGCACGCGCGTCTGTGTCAACCGCGACGCCCATCGCACGCCGCGCATGATCAAGCGCGCGATGATCGCCGGCCTGCCCTCTGCCGGCATCAACGTCCACGATCTCGAAACGGTGCCGCTGCCGGTGGCACGCTATTACGTGCGCACGACCGACGCCGTGGGCGGCGTCCACATTCGCCTGGCCCCCAATGATCCGCGCACCATCGACATCAAGTTCTTTGACCAGAATGGCATGGATATTTCCAAGGCGACCGAGCGCAAGATCGAGAACATGTATTTCCGCGAGGACTTCCGGCGCGTCTACCTGGACGAGATCGGCGACATCGCCTATGCGCCCAACGTCAATGATCGCTACCGCGATGCCTACCTGAAGGCGCTGGACGTGAAGGCGATCCGCAGCCGCAACTATCAACTGGTAGCCGATTACGGCCACGGCAGCGGCGTGAACGTCCTCGCGCCGCTCTTCAACCAGCTTGGCTGCGAGGTCATCGCCATCAATTCCACGATGGACGAATCGCGCTATTCGCGCTCAATCGATGACATCACGCGCGACCGCCAGCGCCTGGCCGAGATCACGAAGACGCTGGACGCGCACCTGGGCATCAGCCTGGATACGAGCTGCGAGAAGCTCTTCGTGGTGGATGAGCAAGGCCGCTTGCTGGATAACAACGAGTTGCTGGCGGTCATGACCGATCTGCTGCTGCGGGCGAATCCCGGCGCGACGGTGGTGGTGCCGGTGACGGCCTCCGGTGTGGTGGAGCAGGTGGCCGAGCGCGCCAAGGGGACCGTGAAGCGCGTGGGCGTGGCGCAGCAGGTGCTGACTTCGGCGGCCACGCAAGCCGGCGTGGTGCTGGTGGGCGACGCGATGGGCGGCTTCGTCTTCCCCTCACTGCATCCCGCCTTCGACGCGCTTTTTTCGCTGGCGAAGCTGCTGGAATTGCTGGCGAAGTTCGACGTGAAGCTGGCAAATCTGGTCAACGATCTGCCGACCTTCTTCCAGGTGCGTAAGTTCGTCGATTGCCCCTGGGAGTATAAGGGCAAGGTGATGCGCCTGCTCAGCGAGAACTACCGCGACTCGCATGCCGCCGACGGGGTGCGCATCCAAAACGGCAAGAACGACTGGGTGCTGGTGCTGCCCGACGCCGACCGCCCGGTCTTCACCATCTTCGCGGAAGCGCGCTCCCACGACCAGGCCCAGGCGCTGGCCGACCGCTATGCGCGGGTGGTGGCCAGCTTCCAACAGTAGATGGGGCCGAGGACACGGCGGATCACGGTGGGGCGACCACAAGGGTACGCCCCTACAGACCCAATGGCACAGGGCTCGTGGGGCAACGCGGGGCGGACGGGGGCGCGATTCATCGCGCCCGTACACTGGCGTGGGGCGGACATGCCTGTCCGCCGCCTTAGTTTGTGTGCTACCACGGCGGCTATAACTATTGATGCATCTCACCCAGTGCCGCAAGTGATCGATTTGCGCCCACAATAAAATATTTGTAGGATAATGACGAGATTGTACACAAGATGCCATAAAAACGGGCATAATGACGTTTATTTATGAGTGGATGACGAATAGTAATCAAGGCGCACGCTGGCACACACCTGTGCGATCTTGTTGCCCCAAAAAGACAAGGGAAAGAAAGCGATAATGTCTGAAGAACCATCACGTACCGTCGAAGATGCCCTGGCCGAGCGATTGGCACGGCTGGGTTGGTACGCTTCCGTCAGCGCGCTGGTTGTCCTGTCCGCCATCGTGTTGGGCAATGTCCTGGTGCGTCTTTTCACGGTCGCGGTGAATCTCCTGCTGCTGCTGGCGATCAACCAGGGGCCGATAGTCGCTACGATTCTGGGTGGCATCTCAACCGCAAGTACCTATTACGGTTGGTCGCGCATCGTGCGGCGGCGCGAACACCTGAACGCGCGCGAAGAGGCAAAAGGCCAGGCGATGGATCAGGCTGGCAACGTTTTGCAACGCCTCGCGGGATTTGGTTGTTCGTCGCGCCTCTCGCTGGGCGTCCTTGGCGCAGGCTTGCTCTGCTGCCTGTTCACCTACGTGCCGTCGCCGCTGCATCTCTTCGGCATCAACGGCCCGGCCTTGCTGCAATCGCCCACTACCACGACCAGCACCACGATCGGTACCACCAGCGCCACGCCGACGCCTGCACCGCAGCCAACCAGTGCGCCGCGTCCGCAGCCGACCAACATACCGCATCTGCAACCGACCAGCACGCCACAACCAGCGCCGACACTCACGCCCGTGCCAGGCAAACTAAGCCTGCAATCGCCGGCCACCGTTAAGTTAGGGAATTATTGCGGCAACAGCTTTTCCGCCGCCTCATTCGCCTTTGAGAACACTGGGGAAGCGCCGCTCTATTGGACCGTGGCGGTTCCTGGGCCATTCCAACTGCAATCCTCATCCTCTGGCGTGTTGAATCCTGGCTCTACCCAAACGGAAACGTTCATGGGTACGAAGGCCAACGATGCCATCAACATCGCCTGGGGTGCTGCGGCGACCAACCAGAACGAACACGTGACCGTTACGGTCTCTTGCAACGTGCTGCCTGGCAACCTATACGTGAAGACGCCCACCGTCAACCTCACTACCAACCTTGGTGCCTTTTGCGGCACGAACTTCACCGGGGCGGAGTTTTCGTTCACCAATAATGGCGGCACGACGATCTATTGGGCTGTGCAAATGCCGCGCGGCTACTCCCTGGAAGCGGGTTATCCCGTGACGGGAACCTCACAGCCCTTCCAGGGTGACACCCAAAACGAGTACTTCCAGGGCATCGCCAACTACAGCACCATCACGATCACCTGGGGTCTTTCGCCCGGTAACGAACCTTACAGGGGTACGGTGGCGATTACCTGCCAAAACATTACGTGATGGGAACATCAGGCGTGCTGGCTTGCGTCGCCTGTTTCACCGGGCGCAAGCTGGCATCAGAGCTTATGCCACCACCGGCCAGGCTAGCGCGTGCTGCACTAGGGTCGCCGCGTTGGCCTGTAGCCATTCCTCTTCGGTGAGGGGGGCATGCGCGCAATAGGCTTGTCTGCGGGCCTGACTGTTCCACAAGCAGCTTTGTCGGGGCGCAATAAGGCAGGTTAGCAATATTATACCGTCATTGTTACCGCTGGGCCGCCAGGGGCTGAAACCCCCTGGCTCGGAAAAGGAACCCCTACCGGGCTAGGAGACGATATACCCGATCGATTCGGCAATCTGCATGGTTGCGCCCGCGTCTCCCCCTCGCCATCCACAGATGGGATGGAGGGCCAACCTGTAGGGGCGTACCCTTGTGGTCGCCCTGCCCCTACAAGGTGGTCGCTCTGGGGGGGGGCCGTTCACTGCTCGTCGATGGTCTGCTGCGTCGTATCCAGCCGCGCGGGGTCGCGCACGCCATTGAGGTAGTTCCAGAGTGGGTATGGCACGTCAGTCTTCGCCGCGTACCAGTTGTCTGGCCCGGCCACCATATTCGAGCGCGCGGTGAACTCCTGGGGCTGGTCGGCATGCAGATCGATATAGGTCGCGCCCTGCTTCAGGCGCGTCCCCGCCGGCAGAATCGGGATCTGCTTCAACTCGTGGTCTTCCAGGTCGGTCAGGTGTTGGTTGACGGCTTTGATGTCATATGCCGTCTGGCCCGGCTGCGGTGCCAGCGCGCCGTCGTTTACGCTCGCCCGCATATCCGGCGTCAGGTCGTGCTGATAAGGATCGGAGGCAGATTGCGAGGTTGGTTCCGACATGGTCATTCGTCCTTTCGTTGGGGACGCACAGCGCGCCCGTGGTAGCGAAAGGGATGCAGATGCCATGCCAGGCGAGGGAGATGCCGCCGATGCTTCTCACAGCGACACACATGGGCTGACCGTTCTGCGCCCCACTCACAGCCGCGCCATGCGATAGCCCAAGCCCCGTTCCGTCAGCACCAGGCGCGGGCGGGCCGGATCTTCCTCGATCTTGCCGCGCACGTGGCGGATGTGGACCTTGAGGTAATCAACCTCGTTGAGATATTCCTCGCCCCACACCGTCGCCAGCAGCGTCTTATGCGTCATCACGCGGCCCACGTTGCGCGCCAGTTGCGCCAGCAAGTTATATTCGATGGGCGAGAGGCGCACTGGCTGGCCGCTGACCAGCACCTCGTGTGTGACGAAGTTGATCGTGAGCGGTCCGTTGATGAAGGACGGGATGGCCGCTTCCGGCGACAACTGGCGGCGGCGCAGCGCCGCCTTGATGCGCGCTAGCAATTCCAGTTGACCGAAGGGCTTGGTGATGTAGTCATCCGCGCCCATCTCGAAGCCGCGTACCTTGTCCAATTCCTGGTCCCGCGCGCTCAGCAGCAAGATCGGCACCTCCGACCGTTCACGCAACTTGCGACAGACCTCATAGCCGTCCATATCCGGCAACACGAGGTCCAGCAGCACAGCATCCGCGCCCTTCGCCGTGAAGGTGCGTAGCGCCTCCGTCCCCGACCGTGCCGTCAGCAATTCGCAATCCTTCAATTGCAACGACAGGCTCAGCGTCAGAGCCTCTAACAGATCGGGATCGTCATCAGCAATCAGCAATTTCATGATACGTTTCCTGCCTCTAGCGCATTCGATGGTACAAGGATTGGCCCCACCCCCAACCCTCCCGTCGCTTCACGGGAAGCCTGCTCCCCATCTGCGGATGGCGAGGGGAGTACAAGCGTTCGCGGCTGATCGCGTCGATCTTGCTGATCACGTTTCATTGCTGGTCCCCCCCTCTCTGCCGCAGCGGGGAGGGGGCTGGGGGGTGGGGCCAAGGGCAACATACACCAGAAGGTGCTGCCACCCGCCGGATTGCTTTCCACCCATAGGCAGCCGCCGTGCAGTTCCACGACGGAGCGCGCGATGTGCAGCCCCAGACCGGCCCCCGCGCTGCGGCGCTTGCCGGCAACGCCGCGCTGGAAGCGCTCGAAGATGTGCGCGCGTTCCTCCGGCGCGATGCCCGGTCCGGTGTCGCGCACGCCGATGGCGACAGATGTTCCCGCTGGCTCCGGTCCGCACGGCCCCTCGGCGTGGATCGTTTCCGCTGGCGCGAGGATGAGGGTGATCGTGCCGTCTTCCGGCGTATATTGGTGGGCGTTGGTCAGCAGGTTGCTCAGCACCTGTTCCAGCCGCTTCGCGTCGCCCTGCACCCAGCCGGACGTAAGCTGCACGTCGAGTGCCAGGCGCTGGCGCTTCATCTCGCACTGCGGTTCAACATGTTGGGCCACCGCGCGGGCCAGCGCGACGACATCGCACCACGCCAGGCGCAGTTCCAGTTGGTGCGCGTCCAGGCGGGCGAGATCCAGCACGTCTTGCACGAAGCCGCTCAGGCGCAGGGCGCTGCGCTGAATATTGCGCAGCAACCGCACTTCCGGCGCGTCGGGCGCGTCATCGGCGTGCTGCGCCAGCAGCGTTTCCGCCGCCAGGGAGATGCTGGAGATCGGCAGGCGGAATTCATGGGAGACACTGGCGAGCATCTCGCTCTTGAAGCGTTCCAATTCGCGCGATTGCTCCGCTGCCTCGGCTTCCAGGCGATATAAGCGCGCGTTGCGCAATGCCTGCGCGGCATGGCGAGCCAGCGATTCGAAGAGCCGCCGGTCCCGTTCGCCGAAGGGCTGTGGCGTCAGCCGCGCCACGCTCAGCATCCCCACCGAACGCTCATCAATCGCCAGCGGCAGGGTATAGATCGCGCCATATTCCGTGTGAGCGACGGGGAAGCGCATCAATCCCGGCTGGGGCTGGCGGCGCACGGCGGCGGCGGTCTCGCGCGAGAGCAACGCTTCGTCGATGAGCGCGTTCGTGTCCGCGCCCAGGTTCGCCCAGATGCGCCGTCCGCTGCCCGGCTCATCCACAGCCACAGCGCACGCTTGCACATGCAGCGCACGCGGCACCAGATCCACCAGGCGTTCCAGCACGTCGTCCAGTTGGTGTGTGTCGGCCAGCAAAAGCGAGAGGTCATCCAACAGCGAAAGCTGTACGATGTGTTCCTGCTCCGCCGTCCACGCGCGCACGATGTTCATGCTGATGCCAGTGACGATGAAAAAGAGCATCACTTCCAGCAGTGTCAGCAACAGGCCGTGTGCGAGCCAGTCCAACATCCCTTGCGGCGTTCCAGCCAGGCGCGCGACAGCATAGATGCCGCTGAGTGTCGCCGTGTAACCATACACACCGGACGGCGCGAAAGTGAGCGCGGCCTCGACCAGCAGCAGGGGATACACCAGGAAGAAGTTGGCAGCATCCGGTCCGCTGAGCGCGGTGGCGAGGCTGACAAACACGAGGTCGCCGCAGAGTAGCCAGCGATTGAGCTGCACGCCCGTCCCGCGCGCTGCCAGCCAGAGGTCCACCGTCTGTTGGCTCAGCAGCAGCCCCAGTACCACCGTCGCCTGCAACATCTGATGTGGTGGCGCACCAGCGCGCAGCGCCAGCAAACCAGCGGCAGCCACGACCAGCCAGCGCATGCCGACCAACATCTGTTGCGGCGACAGCGTCAGGGTATAGGGCAACGGGGTGAAGCGGCGCACGGCGCTCATTTTCGGCCAACTTTCACAGCAGCATCCCTCAGCAACAACATCCCATGCGTGAGCCAACGGCTCTTCCCTTCATGCTATCATATTCGATGAGTCCTGTCATGCTGAAAAAGCCCGACAGTCCTATCAGGAAATACCTGCGACCTTTACTGCAAAGCAAAAAGGGGGAAAGCACGCCGATGATCCCAGCATTGCGTCGGAACAAACCGATGAGCGACGACGAAGTGCGCGAACACCTTTTCGATGAGAAGGCGCGTATCGCGGCGCGGGGGCGCGTGCGCCAGTTCGTCTTCGGCTCGCTGGATGGCCTGTTGGTGCCGCTGGGCGTCGTTTCCGGCGTGGCGGGTGGTACGGGCAACATCCACGCCGTGATCGTCGCCGGCCTGGCGGAAGCCTTCGCTGGCGCGCTCTCGATGGGCGCGGGCGAATATCTGTCGGGCAAGGCGGAAACACAGGTGCAGCAATACGAGATCGCGCGCGAGGGCCGCGAGATCGTGCGCAATCCAGAAGTGGAGCGGCGCGAGATCATCGCGCTTTTCCAGCGCGAGGGGCTACCGCTGGAAAGCGCCCGCACGGTGGCGCGGCTCATCACCACCAGCCCGGAAGCCTGGCTGAAGACGATGTCCGAAAAGGAACTGGGACTTTCGGTGGATGCGCCGACCGATCAATGGCTGGACTCACTGTACATGGGCGTCTCCTATCTGGTCGCCTCCGCCGTGCCACTGCTGCCCTACTTCTTTTTGCCACTACGGGACGCCTTCATCGTCTCCCTGGTGGCGACGCTGGTGGCGCTGCTGATCATCGGCTATGTTAAAGGCACGCTGGCGCATATGAACATCCTGCGCAGCGCTCTGGAAGTCGCGGTCGTCGGCACGATCTCCGGCCTGGGCGGCTACTTCCTGGGGAACGTGGTGCCACTGCTCTTCGGCAAGTGATTGGGCGCGCATATGTGGTAGATTGAAGAGGTAATCCCTACCGGCGATGCGCCGGGGGCGAGCCGAGTCTCCGTGCGGTCGCCGGGGGCAGCATGCCCAGCGCCGTGCGGTCGCCGGGGGCTAAACCCCCCGGCTCGGAATACAAACCCCTTCGGGCTGCGATCGAATTACCGTGATGGATGTCAATCATCCATTTCTTTCAGTTTATAATAAGTGAGAGGTATCCCCCTGATGCGGCGATTGGTGATTCTGGCCGAGGGCCGGTTCAGCGTGCATGGCGCGAAAACGGCGGTGGGTGTGTTGCGCTTCAGCCCCGACCAGACCGTGGCCGTGCTGGATAGCACCCACGCGGGGCAAGATGCCGCCGCCGTGTTGGGGCTGCCGGAGGTCGGCGCGGGCGTGCCGGTGGTGGCGAGTATCGCGGACGCCCTGCCCTACGGGCCGACGGATCTGCTGATCGGCATCGCCCCCATCGGCGGGCGTCTGCCGGACGCCTGGCGTCCGATCCTCCTGGACGCGCTGGCGGCTAAGCTCAATATCATCAGCGGCTTGCACGTCTTCCTGAACGACGATCCTGAGCTCCAGACAGCGGCGGCGACACAGGGCGTCACCATCTGGGACGTGCGCCGCCCCCTACCGGACTATGCGATGCGCATCGGCCAAGGAACGCCGCACCCCGCCGGCAGCCGCACGGTCTATTTCGCGGGCAGCGATTGCAACGTGGGCAAGATGACCGAGGCGTTGGCGCTGGACCGCGAAGCGCGGGGGCGGGGCTGGCGCTCCGTCTTCGCCGCCACCGGGCAAACGGGCATCATGATCGCCGGTGTCGGCGTGGCGACGGACCGTGTGATCAGCGATTTCGTCAACGGCGCGGTGGAAAAGCTGGTACTGGATCTCGCGGCGGAGTATCAGTGGATCTTCGTGGAGGGCCAGGGGACGCTGTGCCACCCGGCCTATTCAGCGGTGACGCTGGGCTTGCTCCACGGCGCGCGGCCCGACGTGCAGATCATGTGCCACGAGGCGGGCCGCACCCACATCAACGAATACCCGACCTATCCGCTACCGTCGCTACGCGATCTGATTACGATGTACGAGACGGCGGCGGGCTGGCTGCATCCCGCGCCGGTGGTGGGCCTCGCCCTCAACACCGTCCACCTGAACGAAGCGGACGCCCGCACGGCCATCGAGGCGGCGACGGCGGCAACGGGCCTGCCCGCGACCGACCCCGTGCGCTTCGGCTCCGCGCCGCTGCTGGACGCGCTGGAGGAGTGGTTCGCCGGCCAGTGAGATGTGGTCATCGGTGTGGTGGCCCAGTAATGGCCCAGCCGGCGGATGAATTCGCGTTTATGGGCCGATGGCTGCGAAACCTCGATTTAGGCATGGAGTGAAAAGGAGACAACCGATGGAGGGCGTTCACCCTTGATCTCATTGAGCAACAATACTCATGACACTTGATCCTGTATATTTGGTTGCTTCAGTCGTTGAAATATAGCTTCTTTCGTTGCAAAATCAATATCGACGACTTTCCACCCAGCTCCCAACCATGCTTTCGATTGGCTGCGGCTGACATTATCATTTGCCCACCAGAAGCGATAGACGGAGGTAGGTGGAAGGGGTTTACCCAATATCTTTTCTATATCAGCAAAAAAGAGGCGAATATCTTGGGTACTGGGATCTACATCAGCCAGCCATTCTTTGAGAGCATCATATTTTCCTCGGCGACGAGCCTGAATGATAGCCGGTTGGTTATCGAGCGTCTCGACTTTGATATCTCCTTGCTGCACTGGCACCGTTATTTGTGGACGTGGACGATTTTCAAGCCAGATGCGTGCATCAGCTAATTGTTCAAGTTGAATCCTACTCTCTTTTCCACGAAAATGGGCTAATTGATTTCGGATTTCACGCACATTCTCCATAAGTCTTGCAAACATCTCTTTGGGAGCAAAAAAATCAGCGAATTTATCCCATTGGCTTTCAGCAGTGATAAAATGAATGCAATTGCCAAAGGACATTTTTTCGAAATCAGGCATATGATGACCTGTGCTATGAATATTAGCAATAGCTGCTTGGCGAAGTTCATCTGTTGGTAATATTTTTTCGATATACTGGCGTAAGGTTAACTCAATGTCCTGCACTAATATTTGGCCTTCGGTGATGTCCTTAAAAAAATATGTTGTATCGTAGTTTGTTAAAACACCAGCGATTTTATCATCATCATCGACAATGGTAATTGCATACCTATCTTTCAAGGAATTCAGTGCATCGAAGAGATCATCCTCCATTCGATGCGTGGTTGCAGGAACCATGCAATGTTCAACAGATAATGACAACAGGTAATCGGCTCCCGTAAGGTTATAATAACGCCTGACAATACTTTGTTCTGAGACGAAACCAAGCAGATTGCCCTGTTCATTGACAACAGGTAGCTGGCTGAAATCGTGTTCAATCATGCGATCTAGTGCGGTTTGGATTGTTTCCGTTGGCTTTGCACAAATCGGTGCTTGACGACCTTCCAACAACTGACTCAATGGAAAAAGCATGATTACCACCTCTTGTTTGTGTTATCGTAGAAACCAAGTATACATGCAAAGCAAGAAAATGTCGAGAGGAGTAATTGGTGATGCCCCGCATGTCTTTCTGGTCCACCATTGATGCCCTCGTGGCGGCGTCCGAGGTCGTCATCGACCGCCCGCGCGGTTCGGCGCACCCACGCTATCCTGCTACCGTTTATCCGCTGGATTACGGCTACCTGCGCGGGACGACTGCCGGCGATAGCGGGGGTATCGACGTGTGGGTGGGCAGCGTGGCGACGCGGGACGTGACGGGCGTTATTGTCACCGTGGACCTGGCGAAGCGCGACAGCGAGATCAAGATCCTCCTTGACTGCACAACTGAAGAGATGCAAACGATCCTGGCATTCCATAACGACGGCACGCAAGCCGGCGAGTTGCTTGTACGATCATATATCAGCTAGCATAGCCCCTTCATCCCAGGACTGGTAATCATTCGCAGAGATGCGCTGGCATGGTATGTTAAACTGCTGTTAAGCCCAAGCAGAAACAGGCAGAGGATATAGATGCCCATGCAACAACTTTTAGCGAGCAACTGGCAACTGTTTGATAGCATCAACGATCATGCGGGGCAAAACACCGCGCTGGATCATGTCATGGTTTTCGGTGCCAACGACCTGATATTCGTCATGGCGTTTTTGGTGCTGTTGTGGTGGCTCGTCTTCGTTTCGTGGTCGCCGGTGCGCGGCTGGCTCAGCGGGCTGAGCGCCTTCGAGCGGCGGCTGGGGCTGCGCACGCTGGTGATGACCGCCGTCGCCGTGGTGTTGGCCGTCGCCGCCAACCTGACCATCGAGCGGTTCATCTTCGAGCCGCGCCCGTTCGTCTCGCATCCGGGTGACGACATCCAGTTGATCAGCCACCCCGCCGATGGCTCGTTCCCCAGCGATCACGCCGCCGTCGCCAGCGCGGTGACGCTGATGTTGCTGCTGTACGTCGGGCTGCTGGTGCGCTACCAACTGCGCGCACGCCGCGCCGAGCGCAAATCGCTGGCCGAATGGCGCGCGACGGCGACGCATGTGTTCCGCGACCGCTACGCGCTGGTGGGAGCTTTCGCGGTCGTCGCCCTGTTGGGGACGCTCACCATCGGTTTCGCGCGTATCTTCGTCGGCGTGCATTACCCGCTGGACATCCTGGGCGGGGCCGGCACCGGTTCACTCAGCGCATGTGTGGCCACCTGGCTTGGTGGGCGGCTGAACCAGCCCATCGATCGCTTACTGGCCCTGCTGGCGCGCTTTAAGCTCGCCTGAGCATCTGCGATTTGGCATGGCGCATGTATCATCTGGTTGGATAACTACATTCATTCAGGTTAAGGCTCGCCAGCCGGAAAGAAACAGCACCATGTCGAACAAACCGATTCAGGGCCAGCAGGGCGGCAGCGCCCGCGATCATCTCGCCAACGAACGCACGCTGATGGCGTGGTCACGCACAGGCATCGCAATCATCGCGCTGGGCTTCGTCGTCGCCCGCTTCGGACTCCTCATCCGCGAATTGGGCCATCAGGTGCCGCACAACCACCTTTTGCCGGGCGCATCGACGGTGCTGGGCGTCGTCATCGTCGCCGCCGGCGTCGCCATGATGGCGCTGGCGCTGGCACGCTTCCTCAAAATCGGCAAGGCCATCGAAGCCAATCTCTATCACTGGTCGCCCGCGCTGGATATCGCGCTGGCCGTCTCCTTGCTGTTGGTCGGCATCTTGCTGGCGGCCTATCTGCTGCTGACCGCGTAATCCCCGTTGCGAGTACAGATGGCGGTCATTGAGGCCGGACAGACAGGAATGTCTGTCCTCCGTGGTTAGGGGGAATGTCTATCCGCCGGGAAGGGTGACAGACAGGAATGTCTGTCCTCCGTGGTTAGGGGAATGTCTATCCGCCGGGAAGGGTGACAGGCAGGAATGTCTGTCCTCTGTGGTTAGGGGGAATGGCGGTCCGCCGGGGAAGGGTGAGTATACTGCCCAACAGCGAATTGGGCGCTATTCGGGTGACTGTATAGATACCGGAGAACCAGACATAGAGATACCGGAGGACAGACATTCCTGTCTGTCCGGCCCCCTGAAGGACAGACATTCCCCAGAACACCGGAGGACAGACATTCCTGTCTGTCACGCTCCAATGACCACCGTCTTGCCCTGCAAGGGGTATCAGACGCTGCCGGCGATTTGGCGATGCAAGACGCCGCGCACGAGCAGAAGCACGCCGAAAGCGACGGCCAACAGCACACCGGCCAGCGCCAGCGCCGTCTGCAAATTGAGTTCGAAGCCGAGGTAAATGGCCAGCGGGATCGTCTGGGTGCGACCAGGGAAGTTGCCGGCGAAGATGATCGTCGCGCCGAATTCGCCGAGCGCCCGCGCCCACGTCATCACCGCGCCAGAAATGAGCGCGGGCAGCGCCAGCGGCAGGGTGATGCGCTGGAAGACGACGAGCGGAGAGGCACCGTCGAGTGCCGCCGCCTCCTCAATCGCGTGGCGGCGCTCGCGGAAGGCGCTGCTGGCGGCTTTGATATAGAGCGGTGCAGCGACGAAGACCTGGGCCATGACGACGGCGGCGGGGGTGAAAGGCAGCGTGATATGCGCCGCCGCCAGCGCGTTGCCCAGCAACCCGCGTCGCCCGAACGTCACCAGCAGCGCGATGCCCGCGACCGCCGGCGGCAACACCACCGGCAAGTCCACCAGCGCATCCACCATGCCGCGCCCGGCGAAGCGTCCCCGTGCCAGCATGAAGGCCAGCGGCGTGCCGCCCAGCAACGTGATCGCCAGCGCCAGCAGCGAGGTCGTCAGGCTCAGCGCGACGGCCTGGGCCACGGCGGGATCGGTCGCCTGCGCCACAACGCCCGCGAGCGCGCTGCGCTGGGCCAGCGTCGCCAGCGGCAACGCCAGGAACGCCAGGAATGGCGCGCTCGCCACCCACAGCGGCAATGCGCGCCGTATCATGCGCCCGATCCTGCGCCTAGCCATTGGCACCGATGAAACCATACTTCACCATGATCGCCTGGCCGGCAGACGAGAGGATATAGGCGACGAACTGGTTGGCGAGCGCCGCATTCGCCGAGGCTTTGACCGGCGCGAGGAGATACGTCGCAGGGACGTTCAGGTTACTAGGAATGGTGATCTGCGTCAGGGCGTTCTTCGCGCCGGCATCGGCGATATAATCTGAGGTATACACGATGCCAGCATCGGCCTCACCCAGTTCGATCTTGGTGAAGACCGATTTGACATCCTGCTCATAAGAAACGACGTTCGCCAGCACTTTCGTCTTGTAGTCGGGGCTGAACGTGGGATCTTTGCTGGCATTATCCAGGAACGTCAGGGCATATTTGCCCACCGGCACCGCGCTGGCTGCCAGGATGATCTTGACGCCGGGGTTAGCAAGATCCTGCAATTGGGCTACCTTGGTATCGCCTTTCGGCGTGATGACCACCAGGCGGTTATGCACGAAGACCTGCGCGGCATTTTGCGCGACCACCCCGCCCTGAATGGCATTGGTCATCTGCGTCTGGTCGGCACTAGCGAAGACATCGGCGGGCGCACCCTGGATGATCTCCGTCACCAACGTATTCGAGCCACCATAGTTGAAGGTCACGTTGACGCCGGGATGAGCCTGCGTGAATGCCTGGCCGGCCTCATTGAACGCCCCTTCCAGCGAGGCGGCGGCGAAGACATTCAGGGTGACTGGTCCCGTCGGTTGAGTGCTACCACAGGCGGCGATGCCGACGGGCAGGGCCAGCAGGAGGAGCAGGGCCATGAGGCGATGTGAGAACAAGCGCATGCGATGATGATCCCTTTCTGTTTATGGGAAGATGGCGGGTGATTGGGCGAGGGCAGTGGCACAGGTGGCCAGCCAGGCAAGGGTCGCGGTGAGTTGCCCCAGGCGATAGTCCAGCACCAGGTGTCCGAAGGGCGAAGCAGCAGCGATCTGGCGTTGCACCTCGGCCTGCCAGGCGCGGGTCGCCGCTTCTTGCGCTGCGATCAGCCGACGCGCGGCAACGGGATCCCGCTGGGCAGCGAAATAGAGCTTAGCCAGAAATTCCTGCCGGATGTCGCGCCCGTGGGCCACCGGCGTCGCCAGCCAGCCATCGAGCGCCGCACCGCCCGCCGCCGTCAGGCGCAAGATCCGCCGGGGTGGGCG
>DAIDGU010000038.1 GCA_027459785.1 Ktedonobacteria bacterium
GGGGCCACGCGCGCTCAGTCTTCGCCTTGCGCTTTGGAGTAGCCGGGCTTGCCGTCGAACTCTTGCAGCTTCTCGATGTGCATCCAGCGATGCTGCTTGCCGATGCGCGCCAGCAGATCCAGCAGGGCGTCGTCGCTGAGGTTGCCGGTGGCATCCGTCAGCATGAAGCGGGCGCTGAAATGATCGGTCGAATCGGTGATCGCGCCCATCGAAGGGAAGACTTTCGTGCCACGGTTCGCCAGTTGCTTGAATTGCAGCGGCGTGCCTTCGCCGATGCCCACCAGGCTCTTGCCCAGCGTTTCCGGCGGCAGGGCGGATTCGATGAAGACATCCACGCCGACGGTGCGGCGCTCCTGCGCCTGCACGAAGTCTTGCGCCGTCGAGACCTGCGGCAACACCAGCGGCTTATAGTCGCGCACCGACCAATCTTTCGCCCGCTTGCCCAGATTGCCGATGATGGCGTCGGTGAATTGGGTCGTGCCGACTGCACCTTCGTCGCCCGCCACGTCGCGCGTGCGGATACCCTGCTCCATCGTCACCAGCACGGCGTTCTCGATCTGTTGCGCGGCCTGGAACTCGTCCAGATAGCGCAGCATCAGCACCGCCGACATGATCAGCGCGGTGGGGTTGATCGAGTCCTTGCCGGCATATTTCGGCGCGGAGCCGTGGACGGCCTCGAAGATCGCCACCTCGTTGCCGATGTTGGCCGAAGGCGCGAAGCCCAGGCCGCCGATCAGGCCGGAGGTGAGGTCGCTCATGATGTCGCCGTTCATGTTCGTCGTGACGATCACGTCGAACTGTTCCGGGCGGCGCACGAGCTGGTGGCAGCAGTTATCGACGATGATGTGCTGCGCCTCGATCTCTGGATACTCTGGCGCGATCTCCTCAAAAGTGCGCTTGAGCATGCCCTCGGTGAACTTCATGATGTTCGCCTTGGTGGCGCAATGGACCTTCTTGCGGCCCTCGGAGCGGGCGAACTCGAAGGCCAGGCGCACGATCTTCTCGCACCCCTTGCGCGAGATCAGCTTCAGGCATTCCGCCACGCCAGGCGTCTGCATATATTCGATGCCGGCATAGAGATCTTCGACGTTTTCGCGCACAACCACCAGATCGATATTGCGCCCGCTGTAGGGCGTCTGCACGCCGGGCAACTCGCGCACCGGGCGGATGTTGCCATAGGTCTCGAAGAGTTTGCGCAGCGTGACGTTCGCGCTTTTCTCGCCATAACCGATGGGCGTTCCCAGCGGCCCTTTCAGCACGACGCGCGTCTTGCTGACGGATTCGATGGTATCTTGTGGCACGCCGGAAGCGATGCCTTGCTTGAAGACGCTTTCGCCCGCGAAACGTTCTTCCCAGGCGATGGGTGCGCCAGTGGCTGCAATGATGCGTTGGGCGGCACGGACGACTTCGGGACCGATGCCGTCGCCGGGGATGACCGTGACAAGTTTTTTGCCTTCTGGCGTGATGTAAAAGTTGGTGCTCACCGATTTTCGGCGCGCAGGCGCTCTGCGAGAGCGGAGTGGAGTGCGCCGACCTCCTGTGTCTTTTCCTGTTGATGTGGTTGCGCAGCCGATGTGCTGCACCAAAAATGCGGGGGACGTTGCCGCGTCTCAACCGTCTACACTATATGCCATTCAGGGAACAGAAGCAAATGGCAACCACAGGTATGCCGACGACTTGACGCTGAGCATCGCCTGTGCTATATAGACTATACTCTATTTTTACAGCGCGTCAAACGTGACGGTCCGGCCCCTGCTCTTTTGCCAGCGTCGGCTTGTCAGTCGGTTGGTCTTGGCGCAGAGAGGGAGCTAGTCGTGACCAGCGCGCGTTGGGGTGTGGCGTTGCGCCGCCAGGCATGGAAGGTTCCCTTGGTCTTGGTGGCGGGGGGCGCGGGCTTCGCCGCCAGCGCCGTCGATTTACCTGCCGCCTGGTTCATCGCGCCGCTGCTGGTGGGGCTGGCGTTCGCGCTGCTGCGCGGCAGCCGTCCCTTCGCGCCGCCCCAGGTGAACGTGGCGATTTTGGCGATCATTGGGACGGCGATCAGCGCCTCGTTTCAGCGTTCATCACTGCTCTTGCTCGGCCATTATTGGCTGGCATTGCTGGTGGCGGCGTGTGTCACGCTGGTGCTGAGTCTGGTCGGCGGCGTCATCATCGGGCGGTTGGGCCGGCTTGATCCCGTGACGGCATCACTGGGTGCGCTGCCCGGCGGGGCGTCGGGCATGGTGGCGATGAGCGATGACCTGGCTGCTGATCCGCGCCTGGTGGCCTTCATGCAATACCTGCGCTTGCTGATCGTGCTGCTGACGATGACCGTCGTCACCCAGGTGTTAGTGAAACTCAATGGGCATCCCCATCCCGTCGTCACGGCCACCGCGCCGGGCCGCACCGTCCCCTGGTGGGAAGCGTATGGCTGTTCGGCGCTGATCGCGGTGGTGGGTGCCTGGGCCGGCGTGAAACTGCGCCTGCCGGTCGGCGCGCTGATGGGGCCGACGCTGCTGAGCCTGGCCTGCGGCGTGGTGGGCATCCCCCACGGTGCGCTGCCGCCTGGCGTGCTGCCAGCGGCGTATCTCTGCAACGGCCTGCGCATCGGCACGATCTTCGACACCGCCGCGCTGCGCCGCGCCGGGCGGCTGGCGGGCCTCATGATCGGCTTCACCGTGGCGTTGATGCTCTGCTGCGGCTTCACGGGCTGGGTGCTGATGCGCGTGGTGGGCATCGACGCGCTGACAGCCTACCTGGCCACCATGCCCGGCGGCGTCGATTCTTCCGCCATCACCGCCCTGGCCGCTGGCGCGGACGTTCCCTTCGTGGCGGCCCTGCAACTCGTGCGCGTCCTCACCATCGTCATCGGCGGCCCCATCGCCATCCAATGGCTGGCACCGCGCGTCAAGCATGCCGCCCCGCCGCTGCCTGCTGAATATCCTTGACGTGGCCGGCCCTGAGAGCCTATGCTACCAGTAACGCTTCATGTTATGAAGCAATGGCAACAGCCTATCAGTTGACAAGGAGCCTCTCTTATGGAAATCCCCGCATCGCATCGTGATTTGCTGGAATCAAAGGCACTGGCGCATGTCGCCACCATCGGGCCAAAAGGTGAGCCGGAATCGTCGCCGGTCTGGTTTGGGTGGGATGGCACGCATCTCCTATTCAGCCTCACCAAGACGCGCCAGAAATATCGCAACCTGCGCCGCGATCCGCGCATCGCCATTTCCCTCGTCGATCCGGCCAATCCCTATCGCTACCTGGAGATTCGTGGGACCGTGGCCCGCATCGACGAAGACCCCAATCTGGACTTCATCAATGCGATGACGCAAAAGTACCTGAACCAGCCCAAATACGGCAACCACCGCCCCGGCGACGAGCGCGTGGTGATCGTGGTCGCCCCCGAACACACGACCAAAATGGGCTAGGCAAGCACGCCCTTCGGCTGCCGGGGTTGGTACCTAACACCCATTGCGGGGAAAGACAGTGGCCATTGTGGTCGGACAGACAGGAATGTCTGTCCTCCGGGGTGAGGGCGAATGTCTGTCCTCCGGGGGAAGCGTGACCGACAGGAATGACGGTCCTCCGATACCCTTACTGATCACCCGAAAAGCGTATAACATTTTATGCGGGTAATCAGAATGGGTACCGGAGGACAGCCATTCCCCATAACCACGGAGGACAGACATTCCTGTCGGTCACGCGGCGGACAGGAATGTCCGCCCCACGACCACCCGGAGGACAGACATTCCTGTCTGTCCGGCCCCAATGACCCCCATCTGTACCCGAAAAGGAGACCCAGACAACTACCAGTTTTCGGCTAGGGTCGCCTGGGTCTAGCAGTGGCAGCGCGTATCACCGTACAACCGGCGAGGATTAGCTTTGCTGCTGCTGGCGCTGTTGCTCGATGCGCCGGATGCGCTGGCTGAGCGACGCGAGCAGGTTCAGCGCCATCGAAGGATTGTCGCGCAGGGCCGCGCGGAAATCCCAGATGGGGACGATGATCACCATGCTTGGTTCGATGGCGGTGATCGTCGCGGTGCGTGGCAGATCGTCCAGCAGCGAAAGTTCGCCGAAGACCTGCCCATGTTCGAGCACGCCCAGGTCGAAGGACTGCCCCTGGCGCTCCTGGGTCACGCGCACCTGGCCATTCGTCAGCACGAAAAGGCCCACGCCGGTGTCGCCCTGGCGGACGATCTCTTCACCGGGCTGATATTGACGCTCCCGCGCCGAAGCCGACAGCGTCAGCAGATCTTTATGATCGAGCGAAGCGAACAACGGCACCTTTGCCAGATAATCAACGGAACTCAACGATTATTCCTCCCTTGGTCGCGGTTGGGCCAGGATGATTGCTCACCGTAGCCGTATGGATAATTCCCCTGGTCGGGGGGCGCATTCGTGCGACCCCAGCCATCTTGCTGTGGTGGACGTGGGCGCGACTGGCCCGGTGGGCGATCCGCGCTGGGTAACATCGGGCGCCCCATCGGCGGCGGGGCGGGCTGGGGCGGCATACGCCCTGGGGCGGACGCGCCATAGCCCGCGTTCGTGCCGGCGAAGTCGCCTTCCATGCGGCGCGGCCCGTTCGGCGGCCCGTTCATCGGCATCCCTCCCGGTGCGTTCTGGCGCGGGCGCGAGCCGTTGGCGGCGGGTGGTATCCCGCCATTCATCGGCATCTGGCTGCCGGCAGCCATCATGCCGGCAGGCTGCGCGCTCCCCGCCATCTGCCCGGAGTTCATCGGCCCGGAAGATGGCGTTTCCGGGGACCGCACCGTGCGCCGTCCATTTTTGGTTTTGCCCGTCACCAGTTGCTCCAGTTCGCCGATGACGCTATCCAGGCGCTTCGCGCTGTCCGTCGTTTGCTGGCTACTGTTCGACACCTGATCGGCGATCTCCACCACCGCCTCCATCGCGCTGGCCATGCGGTCGATGGTCGTCGTCTGGTGGCGGCTGGCGACGCTGATGTCGCCGGCGGAGCGCGTCATATAGGCCATGATCGACTCGAACTGGGCCGGTGCGATCTCAGAGCGGCGCATCGCCACCTGCGTGCCGATCTGCGCCAACTGATCGGTGCGCTGCGAAACATCGTTTGAGGTCTCTTGCAGATTTTGCAGCGCCTGGTTGATGGCGTTGATGGCCCAGACCTGCTGGCGTGAGCCGGCGGCTTGGGTATCGGCGATGCCGGTGAGCTGCGTGGAGGCGCGCGATAGCTGCGTGGCGGCGCGTTGCAGCGTGCCACTGATCGTCGATGCCACCAGCAGGGCAAGGATGATGCCACCCAACATGATGATCACACCGCTGATGATCAATTCGAGCGTCGTGCGATTGATGAGGGCGTTGAGGTCGGTCAGTGGCTCTGAAACGGAGAGGACTGCGACGATGTGATGTTGCGGATCCTGCAAGACCTGGTAGGCCGACAGATAGGTGATGCCATCGATGGTCTCTTGGTGCAGTTTATTGGTTGAACTGGCGACGAGGCCGGTCGCGGAGGATTGCAAGCCCAACTGCTGTACGATCGTGGGCGAAAGCGCTTCGGGATGTCCCGCCGTGTCGTCTTCACGGACGGTGTTGCCCTGGCTGGTATATTGCAGGGTGGTGGAAACGCGCGGGCATAGCTCGTGATTCGAGGCTGGATCTGCCTGATTCTGGGCATTGGCACACTGATACACAGAGACCTGAACATCGGTCAGCAGCGCCTGCACGGTATCGACATATGAGGTGTCTTGTTCCAACGACAACCGCCCGAAATTGGGATCGGATGAGGCGTTGCTGTTACCCGTTTTGGGCGAGTCCATCACCAACTCGCCCTGATAATCCACCGAAATGCTGCCGCCATAGGCGCGCTTCCATACCAGCAAGGCCACGTTCATGTTGCGCGTCTCTTGCGCCTGGGCCTGCTGAATGGCGTAGCCTTGAATGGAGGCATCGGCGATGAGCAGCGTGACCGCTGTCGTCAGCACCGCGCCGATCAACACCATAACGGTGATCTGGGTGCGGATGCCTCCGCGTATCCAACGAGACATAATAACAACAACCTCCCCGATGCCAGGAACCTTTATGAATCATCCCGCTTATTCGACCAACCCCAGGGCGATCAGGTGAGCGAGGATACTGCGTATCTCATCATCGCCCCGGCGCGTCAGACGCATCAGATCAGCGATGGTGCGGCGACTATCGACCAGGAGCAACATCTGGCGTTCCCGGCGATCCAATGAAGGCATCTCAGCCGGATTCGTCGCCGTCAGGCGGCGCAGGATGTAGCTCTGATTGGCGAGTTTTTGCATGACCTGCGGCGGAATCGGTGCGGTATAAGGCTGACTGGGTAGCGAACCGCTATCAAACGGCTGCCGCCCGTTGCCGTTGGGCATCGACCCCGATGGATAGTTCGACGAACTGGTATTGGGGTTCGACGAGCGATAGTCCTGCGCGTAGCCTGGTTGTGACGGGTAGCCCGACTGTGGCATGTAGCTGGCTTGGCCGGGATAGCCCGCTCCCCCGCCGGATGACTGGCCGCCCAGCGAATTTGCCGGGAACGAACCGGACCCAGGGGGCGGCAACGCATCGCTATTCGTCATACCGGCCCAACCCAGGCTGTTGCTGGTGGAACCCTGTTGCAACCGATTGACCCCATCCAAGAACACGTAATAACTCTCGCCCCAATTTTGCAAAACAGCGACCGCCGCGCCGCCGGTCAATTGGCCGACCGTGGCCATGGCGATCTGCCCATCAATGAACTGCACTTCGCCTTCTTCGCGGCTGGCTCCCTGCCCGCGCACGACTCGGAGCAGACCTGTTTGCCTACCCAAGGCGATTAAGCGCATGACATTACCCAGTCGGCTGGTGGAGAGATATTGCTCACCCATAGGTCCACTCCTCAGTGACATGCGCATGGCATGCTGTCATGTGCTTGAGCGGTGCCACCGCCAGACGCTCCGCGCCCACAACGGCTACCAGGAAGTGCAATCCACTTGTTTGCGCGGTGTGATGCTGGATTAAGCCTGGGGCGTGGCGGCTTCCGCAGCTTCGATCTCCGCCAGGCGACGCCGATATTCATCTGCCAGCCGACGATACTGCTGCGCTTTTTCCGTATTCCAGCGCGGCAATTCGTCACTGGTGCCGCCAGACGCCCGCTCGATGAGATCTGCGTAGAACTCGTAGCTGCGAATCTGCATGCGCAAGAGTTCTTTTTCCGTCATGTTTACCTGCTCCAGTACAAGAAGAATAGGGGGAAATCTCCGTCTATGGAGTATGTTCGCCATAAGCCTAACATAGCTATCGCGCCACGTCAAGCATTTCGCCATATGGTAGGGATCTCGTCTGTTGCGTTAGCCCATTTCCCACCACATGGTAGGCTTTGCCCATGTCTTGATCTATAATAGAGGCAATCGCAAGACCCACCGCAACGACGTGTAACATCACTAAGCATGTTATAAGGAGTGGAATCATCATCATGACTGCGCCATCTGCCCCCGTACCGCTCACTGTGGATGTGCCGCGCATCCAAACCGTCATTGACGCATTCGACACCGCCCAGCGCACCGCCGCGCAACGCGCCGCCGCAGAAGACCGGCTGACGCCGGTCACGGCATACACCTTCGCGGAACTTTTGCCGCGCGCCTCGCTGGTGAACGTGGTTGGTGGCATCATCGGCTTTTTCACCTTCCTCACCGCCGTGCCGCTGGTGGTGACGAATGTGCTGGCGCGTACCCACCAGGCGCACTTTCAGTTGCAGGGCTTCGCGTTCGGCGCGCTGATTCTGGTGAACCTGGGGCTGGGCTATGCGATGCTCTTCGCGCATGAGGCGCTGCACGCGGCGGTGTGTCGGCTGCTGGGTGGCACGCCCACCCTCCTGCCCGCCAGCGCGCCGACGCGCGTGGTGTGGTCCGCCGGCGCGCAGGGCTTCAGCCGCGCCAGTTATGCCGCTGTGCTGCTGGCCCCGTTGGTGATCGTCGCGGCGCTGTGGCTCATCATCCTCGCGGCGCTGCCGCCCGTCGCGGCTTTCCTGGTCGTTCCCGCCGCCGTCAATGCCGTCATGGCCGGCGCTGATCTCTGGTCGCTGGTCGTCGCGCTCCGCCAGCCCACCACGGCGGTCGTCTTCCAGGATCAACATCCGGGCTTCATCGCTTACGCCATCGCCGCGCCCAAGCCCGCGCCGAAAAAACCGATCACGCGGCCCGTGAGTATGCCTGCCAGCACAACCAAGCCGCCGCTCAAGAAGCCCGTGTCAGCGAAAACCACCCCCAAAAAGCCAGGGCGTTAAGACCGGCTGGCGGCGGCCCCACCCCCGGCCCCTCCCCATCGGCGGATGGAGAGGGGAGATCAGACGTGGGGCGCGATCAAAATGGCAAGACGCTTCGGGCTGATCGGCAAGATATGCGCGAGTAGCCTAAAGGATTGCTCTCCCCCTCTCCATCGTCGATGGGGAGGGGGTCGGGGGGTGGGGCCGTTCAGCGCCGGTGTAGCGTCATCAGCAGGCCGTCGCGCGGGTGCAGCCCTGCCGCGCGCGTATGCGGCTCGACGGGGTGGCCCGGCACCAGGCGCGCTTGGTACCGCTGCATCACCGTCGCCAGCACCAGCACGGCCTCCACCAGCGCGAAGTCTTTGCCCAGGCACAGGCGCGGGCCACCGCCGAAGGGGAAATAGACGAACGGGTGACGCCCCAGTGTATTGCCATTCAGGAAGCGGTCGGGGTCGAACCGCTCCGGATCGGGCCAGTAGTTCGGGTCGCGGTGCATCACGTAGGGGCTGACGAGGACGTTCGCATGGGCGGGGATGGGATAACCCAGCACGTTGTCGCTGGCCAGCGAGCGGCGCGTTAGCACCCACACCGGGGCATACAGGCGCATGGCCTCGTCGATGACCGCGCGCATATACACCAGCTTCGGCAGATCCGCCGCCGTCGGCAGGCGGTCGCCCAGCACCTCAGCCAGTTCCGCGCGCACGCGCGCCTCGGCGTCGGGGTGTGCGCCCAGCAGGTAAAACGACCAGGTGAGCGCCTGCGTCGCCGTGCCGCTGCCCGCGCTGGTGAAGGTGCAGACCTCGTCGCGCAGATCTTTATCTGTCAGCGGCTGGCCTGTTGCGCCGTCTTTGGCCGACATCAGCAGCGCCAGCAGATCGTGAAACTCCATGCCATGCGCCAGATTGGCCCGGCGCTGGCGGATGGCCTGATAGATGATATCGTCGAAGTCACCGCGCAGTTTGATGAAGCGCCGGTTGCCACGGGTTGGCACGCGCAACGGCGGATAGAGCGGGTTGGCGAACCGTTCGGAGACGAGTTCGGAAAGCTCCATCGTCAGGGCGTCCAGGTAGGCGACGTTGTCTTTGACATCCATGCTGAATAGTGCCTGGATGACATTACGCAGCGTCAGTTGGCTGATCTCGCTGTTCATCTCCACCGGCGTCACGTCCACCGGCTGATCCTGCCAGCGCGCCAACACATCCAGGGTGGACTGCACCATGATGTCGCCCAGCAGCCCCACCTGGCGATGGTGAAAGTGTGGCTGCACCAGGCGGCGCTGGCGCAACCAGCGGTCCCCGTCGATGGTGATCAACCCGTTGCCGAAGACGAGTTTGAGCGTTTTGAACCCCGGCACGCCCTCGATACCGTAATTCTTATGGTTGCCCTGTAAGATCTGCGCGACGCCGTCAGGATTGTTGATCTGGTAGATCGTGAGGTGCGCCAGCCGATACTTGACGACATCCCCATAGGTGCGCGCCATGTCTGTCAGGAAGGTCAGTTGGTTGTCTTGCAGCTTGCGGAGATTGGAGAAGAGGGCGAGATCGGGCGGGCCAGGGATTACCGTGCGGGCCGGGGCTGACAAAACCGTTGTCGTCACGGGGTCCACCATCCTTTTTGCGTCTACCGGCGGCTGTATCATCCGACCGGCCTGGGCGAGCACGGTTTAAGATATATCACACCCATGCTAAAGATACAACGACCACGCGCGCGTATCTGTCACTACAGCGACTAACCTCATCCATTGCGTCGTCCATTGATCCGACCGCACGCATAGTATATGCTAAGATCACATGCGGCCCCACCCCCGGCCCCTCCCCATCTTTGATGGAGAGGGGAGAGCAGACAGTACAGGCTGATCGCGTTGATCATGCCGATCAGTCAGCACGACTGATCACCCCCTCTCCATCAAAGATGGGGAGGGGGCCGGGGGGTGGGGCCGGCGAAGATTGCGTTGAATGGGAGCGGGAACGTTCATGACGACACGGCAACGGATTCAGGAACTGCGGCGGCTGCGCGCGGAAGCACTGGCAGGCGGCGGCCAAAAGCGCATCGACGCGCAACACAAAAAAGGCAAGCTGACGGCGCGCGAGCGCATCGATCTGTTGCTCGATCCCGGCTCGTTCAACGAGCTGGATATGTTCGTGACGCACCGCTCCAATGATTTTGGGCTGGGGGAGCAGCGCATCTGGGGCGACGGCGTGGTCACGGGCTACGGCAAGATCGACGGGCGGCTGGTTTACGTGTTCTCGCAAGATTTCACCGTCCTGGGCGGCTCGATGTCCGAAGCGAACGCCGAGAAGATCTGCAAGATCATGGATCTGGCGCTGAAGAACGGCGCGCCGGTGATCGGGCTGAACGACTCCGGCGGGGCGCGCATTCAGGAGGGCGTCGTCAGCCTGGGCGCGTATGCCGATATCTTCCTGCGCAACACCCTGGCGAGCGGCGTCATCCCCCAGATCTCGGCGATCCTGGGGCCGTGCGCGGGCGGCGCGGTCTATTCGCCGGCCATCACCGACTTCATCTTCATGGTGGAAGGCACCAGCCACATGTTCGTCACCGGCCCTAACGTCATCAAGACGGTGACACACGAGGACGTGACCTTCGACGAACTGGGCGGCGCGGCGGTGCATAACGGGATCAGCGGCGTGGCACACTTTTCGTCGCCAAACGAGCCGGCGTGCCTGGCGGGCATCCGCACCCTGTTGAGCTACCTGCCCGGCAATAACGTCGATGATCCGCCTTTCGTCGCCACGGACGACCCCGCCGACCGCGCGGACGAAGACCTGGACGCGCTCATCCCCGATTCGCCCAATCAACCCTATGATATGCATGAGATCATCCGCCGCGTGGTGGATGGTGGCACCTTCTTCGAGGTGCAGCCGGACTACGCGCGCAACATCCTCGTCGGGTTCGCGCGCCTGGGTGGCCGCGCCGTCGGCATCGTGGCGCAGCAGCCCGCCGTCCTCGCCGGCGTGCTGGATATCAATGCCGCCGACAAGGCGGCGCGCTTCGTGCGCTTCTGCGACTGTTTCAACGTCCCCATCGTCACCTTCGAGGATGTCCCCGGCTTCTTGCCAGGCGTGGGCCAGGAACACGGCGGCATCATCCGCCACGGCGCGAAACTGTTGTTTGCCTATTGCGAGGCCACGGTCCCCAAGGTGACGGTGATCACGCGCAAAGCCTACGGTGGCGCGTATGATGTCATGTCCAGCAAGCACGTGCGCGGTGACATCAACTATGCCTGGCCGATGGCGGAGATCGCCGTGATGGGCGTGGACGGCGCGGTCAATATCATCTTCAAGGACGAGATCGACCATGCCACCGATCCCGAAGCGCGCCGCAAGGAACTCGTCGCCGACTATCAGGCCAAGTTCGCCAATCCCTATGTCGCCGCCGCGCGCGGCTACATCGACGAGGTGATCGAGCCCCACGCGACGCGAGCCAAGCTCATCGCTGCGCTCGATATGCTCAAAAACAAGCGCGACAGCAATCCACCCAAGAAGCACGGCAACATCCCGCTGTGAACCTGTGAAATGCTTTGCGGGTGTAGATACCGGAGGACAGACCTTCCCGTCTGTCACTCCCCTCTCCCGGAGGACAGACATTTCCCATACCACCGGAGGACAGACATTCCTGTCTGTCCGGCCCCCCCTGGCCACCGTCTTTCCCCGCAATTGGTATAAATACATGGGCTAGGTCGCCCTGGTGGTCGATGCTGCCGCACATAGTCACGAAAATCGACACAAGCGGACGGGATATTCTGCCGCCAACGATCCCCCAAGTTTTTGCGCCAACAGGCTTGATGCGGTATTTCGGCTCCAACAATGCCAACCGATGTGCGTTATCCGGACTTCGAGGGCGTGAGCGATCAGCGCGGATGCCAAGATAAACGCGCCGCCGCGTCTCCGATATTCCGGCGCGGTGGCGATGCCGACTTCGCAGCGATCCGCATGGTTATATTCTGAGAGGCACCACCCGATCAACGTTTGGTCTTCCTGAAGGCAGTAGCCGAATTTATGGGCCAGAAAGTCCTCGCGCGACGGTGCTTCGGCATGCACCTCTTCGATCAACTCCGGTAGGTACTTAAGCTCGTGTTCCGCCAACAGCCCGGCATCAACCCTGCGCAATTGCCAGGTGGCGGGGAGAAGACGCTGCCAATCGGGAGGCGCATGCGCAAGCGTGTAATACTGTCGCATTGCTGGTGTCGTTTCCATGCCCTGACATAACACCGCTAAGTTCGCTTCCCACGTGGAGGGAACGTAATATATGAGGAAATCTGAGGGGTTTCTCAGACTGCTGGGAGAGGATCGCGCTGCGCGGAGCAGCTCTCTGATGTCCGCAATAAGGCGCTGGTCATTGGTTGCGCCAGCCAAAAATACCCGATGACCATTCCACGGCAGAAGCAGCGCAACCGTCGGGCTAGCCACATCATCGACATAGACTTGCGCAGGGGTTTCCCCCGCAAGGATTGCGGCTACCGCGAGATGGTTGTCCAACGGCGCACAAATCCGCTGCAATTTACTGTAGTCCGTCGGCGGCACCAGGGACAAGCTCATTGCTTCAACCTTCCGCACCACATGCAGTTTTCAGTGCCAATTTCTTAAGAACGGCCTGAAAGATGTACCGCACGAGCGTTCCTTTGCTCTAGCTTGTATAGCCTCTCAGGCATTTTCTTTCATTTTAGCACTTGCTGATTTCCTGCTAAAAGTACACCCCACAAGCTCAGTAGATCTCCTTCCATCGACATAGTTTATTGGTGGGGACACTGCTCCGTGCATTCACCGCATCCTTCCCGCTTAGACACGCATGCGTGATATCGTCGTGGTCCGCCACCACCTGCGCCGCCTTTGGTCCAACATAGCCGGGATCTAACCACAAATTCGGTTTTGCAGCAGCGTGGTATACTGTGCGTGAACTCTGTACCAGGATCGCTTGTATCATCTGTTGCCACTTCGCCGCCTGTGAGGAAACCGATGTCACTCGTATCGCGCTCAACCATCAAACCCCCTAAGCCCCAGGAAACCCTGACCCCCCAGGCGCAGACGCGCTGGGATCTGATCGTCGGCGCGATCGCGCTGGGCGTCATCCTCATCGACCAATTCACCAAACATCTCGTCGTCGCCCATTTCAGCGGGCAGCACAAATATGATGTCGTGCCAATCTTTGGCAAGATCCTGTCGCTGGAGTATACCGGCAATCGGGGGGCGGCCTTCAGTTCCTTCACATCGTCGCCCGGCTTGCTGGCCTTCTTGATCGCTGTCGCGGTCGGCGTCATTGGTTGGCTGTATTGGTCCACGCGCCCGCGCAATAATCCCTGGCTGAAGGCCACCTTCGGCATGATCATCGGCGGAGCGGTGGGCAACCTGATCGACCGCGTGCGCCTGGGGTATGTCGTCGATTTCATCCATTTCCAGATCCCCGCCATCGGCTTTGACTTCGCCATTTTCAATGTGGCAGATTCAGCGATCTCCGTCGGGGTAGTGCTGCTGGCGATCATCTTCTGGACGCTCCCGCGTGAAGCCGATCCGGAAGTTGCCGGCACCAACGAACGTGACATAAGCGTCCCTGCTGGCGCGCAGGCGATCAAGCTATCAGCTTCCGCCGCGCATAATATGCCGGCACGCCCGGCGACCAGCACGGCGACAAAAACGGCGCTGGCCCCCGTGCCGTCTGCTGCGACGAGAACGCCGACCAATCCTGTAAAAACGGCGACCAGCCCCGTGAAAACCAGCGCGGGCGCGACGAAGACGCCGACTAGCCCTGTGAAGACGCCCATGCCGAGCGCGAATAGGCCGGCCAGCGCGCGCGTGACCTCCACTCCTGTGCCGCGCGCCTCCGCCACGAACCGGCCCAGCACTAAGAGTAAACGGAAGCGCCATTGATGGCGGATGATACGGCACCTGTGCCGAACGAACCGTGCCTTGTGGCGGAAGAACATGCCGGCCTGCGCCTGGACCGCTACCTGGCGGCGGTTGTGCCGGGCCTGACACGATCACGGGCGCAACGGCTGATCGAGGCGGGCGGCGTCAGCGTAAACGGCAAGCCGGCGAAGGCCAGTTATGCGACCGTGGCGGGCGACCGTGTGGCCGTGGCAGGCGCTACCGGCCCTGCGCCAGCAGAAGTTCCGCCGGCCCCCGAAGCGATCCCCTTGCGCATCGTTTACGAGGATGCGTATCTGATCGTGCTCGATAAAGCCGCCGGTATGGTGGTGCATCCCGCACCCGGCCACGCGGGCGGCACGCTGGTGAACGCGCTGCTGGCGCACACCGCGCACCTGGGCAACGCCACTAGCACGCGCCCTGGCATCGTGCATCGTCTGGATAAAGATACATCGGGCTTGATGCTCGTCGCTAAGGATGATGCCACCCTCGCCGCTTTAGGTGCTGAGATGCGTCGGCATGCCGTCACCAAGCAATACCTTGCGCTGGTCGAAGGCCGGCTTGAGCCACCGAACGGCGCGATTGAAGCGCCAATCGGGCGCGATCCACGCTTTCGTCAGCGCATGGCCGTTGTGGCGCAGGGCGGGCGGGTGGCGCGCACGCTTTATGCCACGGAGCGCGTGATCGGCGGGCGGTCGCTGCTGCGGCTGACGCTGGTAACGGGCCGCACGCACCAGATCCGCGTTCACTGCGCCGCCGTGGGGCATCCCGTCGTGGGCGATCCGCTGTATGGCCGCGCGCAGCCACCCCAGCCGCCGCGCATCTTCCTGCACGCCGCGCACCTGGCGCTGGCCCACCCCACCACCGGCGTGCCGCTCACCTTCACCAGTCCCCTGCCGGCTGACCTGGCGGGCTTCCTGGCGCAGATTGCCGGCGGTTGATGATGTTTTACCAAATTGGGCGGACATGCCCTGCCGGGGCAGTGTCACAGCGGGCGGTTGAAACCGCGGCTAGCGCGTTGTCAAGGATGACCATGGGGAATAGCAAGAAAGAAGGCAGACCACGATACGGGGACTCAAGCCGTCGCGCTTCACGACAGGTTTGTGGGCATGAATCCAGGTACGAACCTGCTTGCTGACATGCCAGGAGGCATTGTCCCAGATCAGCAGCCACGCCCGTTTGCCTGCTGCTGCCAGCTGGGTGCAGCTTCAGTCCAGAAATTGGATCATGCAAGGGATCATCGGACGCCCATCCACAAAGCGCAGCGCCATCTGGTCGCGTAGCGGTCATTCATGATGCCACAGGACGCCATAGCATGCCAGGGCTTTGGCATCAGGATCAGCCTTTTTGCCAGGGTTGCTCGACCAGGCTTAGCGGTTGTACGGGAGCTTGCCAGGCACAGGCGTTGGGCAGCGCGAAGCGACTCCACCACACCTCATCCATGAAGCCAATCGCCCACGTGGCAGCTTGCGGAGCTTGCCTGACCCACCGCAGCAAGCGATCCCACGCCGTTTTTTTGCCGATGCCAGGGTTCGGGGCGGGTAATCCAGTGTTTGGGTCGCTTCCACTGGATGCCAACGCGGCAGAGCATCAGGCGCATGGCCTCGATACTTGCCAGGCGCACCAGCCCCTCGATCGTCCACTCGCTGGTGGGGAACGCGAACTCGCGCGGGGAGCGATGCAGCAGCGCCGTGACCATCTTGGCGGTGATATCCCCGCGTAGCACGGTCGTCAGATGGTGGGGATGACTGGACTCGGCCTGCACGGCGGCACGGCCTTGCTGGTTGAAGGCGTGGATCGCCTGCCGCACCGTTTGTTCGTTGCAGGAGAGGGCGGTGGCGATGCGCGGCACCGCTTCTCCGCCTGCGGACGCCAGCAGGATTTGTAGGCGGATCAATGGATAATGCCACCCAGCCCGGTCGTGAAGCCGCAGCGTTCATAGAACTGTTGGTGTTCAGGAACGAAATCGACATGGATGATAGTGATAGCATGGTGCCGGCAATGGGTGATGGCCCGCTGCACCAGCGCCCGCCCGATCCCGCGCCGTTGCCAGGCGGGATGGACGATGACATCCAGCAGGACGGCATGGCACACGCCATCGCTGAGCACGGCGCACCAGGCGACGAGCGCGCCCGCGTCGTCCCGTCCGCTGACCGTCGCCCAATAGCCGGCGAACGCGGCGGGATAATCCCCTTCCTGTCGCCCCCAGCCGACCGCTTCTCGCAGATCGCATACCTCGCCCGCCGTCACCGGCGCATTCATCATAAACGCGATGGGCTGCATGGGATACCTCCGCTCTTGTCAATCATCACCGTCGTTCCGCCTGGCCTTCATGGTAGTGGGCATGCGAGGCGAAACCTAGGCGTGTGTAGACGTGGATGGCGGGAGCATTGTCGGTGTAGACGTTCAGCACGACATCCGGGCAGCCACGCTCGTGCAGCGCCGTGGCGACGGCGGCGGTGATCGCGCCCGCATAGCCGCGCCCGCGCGCCGCCGGCCTGGTGAAGACACTGCCGATCACACCGATCCCCTGACGCGGTGCGATCACGTAGGTGCCGCCCGCCGCCAGCAGGTCGCCGCCGTCGCGCACGCCACAAAAGATACCATGGTCGATCAGATCATCCCGAAAATGACCATTGGGAAAGCCGCGATACAGATCGCGCAGGGCAGGTAGGTCCGCCGCCGTCAGCCGTTCCACCGGGCGATCCGGCGCGGGCGGCAGGGGATCGCGCCCCGCTGGTAGGGCCATGCGCAGCATCTCATTCGGGCCGGTGATGAAGCGATAGTGCTGCTCAATCGCCGCCAGGTGTTCCGGCAACGCCTGCATCTGCGCCGCGCGCGGCAAATCTACGGCAGCGAGGATCGCCGCGACGCCCGCCGGGTCGCCGAACGGGCTGACGACCGCGAAGGCCGGATGCTGCAACAGCAGGCACGCCGCCACTGGCTCCGCCGCCTCATCCCGCCATGCCAGCGCGAAACGACAGTATTGCCGGAACGACGACGCGAGATCCGCGATGGCGAAACAATTCCAGATGCGATCCTGAGCGAGCAGGGCATACACTGCCGTCTCGTCGGCATCCGGGGTAATGCGCCAGGTCATGGGTGTTTCCTTTCCACACGTTCTTTGTACGCTCTGAATATGGTACACTATCTACAAGAAAGTAAGGAGAAATGGTTATGGCTACGATACCTGAAGAAATCGCTGATATTGCTCATCGCCTATCCCCCGCTCAACAACAGCAGCTGCTTGATTTCGCGCACACTTTGGAATATGGGCGAATAACCGCCCGCGCTAACTTGCCACCTGGAACTTCCTTCGATACTTTGCGCGCATTTCAACCGGCGCTTTCTCCTGCTACCGTTGATGAGATGGCTCGTATCATTCAAGAAGAATGTGAGCAGGTAGCGCCAGATGACAACGACCTATCTTTTTGATACAATTTTTCAGCGTGTTCAAGGACTGACCGTTGAGCAATGGTAATACAGGGACTCCTTACTTAAACCAAAGGGTCTACTATTCCACCGGCGTCACGTCGAACACTTTCTCCGGCTGCCACTGCCCCGGCCCGTGTGCGGCGAGGATCGCCAGGAAGCGCCCATCGGCGGTATACGCACGCACGTTCTCCCTCCCACCATCTCCGCTGGTCTGTAGGGGCGTACCCTTGTGGTCGCCCTGGTCCCCCTTGTTGTCGGCCTGGTCCTCCATGTGGTCGCCCAGGTGGGGTGGGGACACGGCCTGGCCGTTACGCACGCGCTGCTCGTTGGCCGGTCCCAGGATCACGGCGGGGAGATCGAGGACGGCCTCGTCGGGGGCGTAGAGGTGGTCGCGCCAGGTGTCGTCGGCGAAGGCGGCTGCCAGGTCATCCAGCGTGATGCTGTGGGCGCGGGTGAAGGGGCCGACGCGCATGCGGATCAGCGCCGCCAGGTGCGCGCCGCAGCCGAAGGCCGCGCCCAGGTCGTGCGCCAGCGAACGAATGTAAGTTCCCTTGCCGCAGGCGACATCCAGCACCAGCGTCGGCGGCTGCCAGGCGATGATCGTCAGCGCATCGATGCGCACCGGGCGGGGCGCGATCTCGATCTGCGCGCCCGCGCGTGCCAGGTCATAGAGGCGCTGGCCGTCGCGCTTGAGCGCGGAATAGAGCGGCGGCACCTGCATGATCACGCCTTGGAAGCGCGGCAGGATCGCCGCGATGGCCGCTTCATCCAGATCGGGCGGCAGGGGCATTGTCGCCACGACCTCGCCTTCCGCGTCGTAGGTCGTCGTTGCCACGCCGAAGGTGATGGTGGCGCGATACTCCTTGCCGGTGGCGCTGAGGTACTCCACCAGGCGCGTCGCCTGGCCCAGACAGACCGGCAACACGCCGACGGCGGCGGGGTCCAGCGTGCCAGCGTGGCCCACACGCTTCAGCCGCGCCAGCCGGCGCACGCGCGCGACGACATCGTGCGAGGTCCAGCCGGGCGGCTTGTCGATGGCGAAGATGCCCGCGATCTCAGATGGGTTTGATGCGGACAAGCGGATCGCCCTTCTTAACCAACTGACCGTTTTTGGGCGGGATCGCCACGACCGTCCCGCCGATCTCCGTCTTGATCTCGTTAAAGACCTTCATCGCTTCCACCATGCATACCACCTGGCCCGGCTGCACCAGGTCGCCCGGTTGCACGAAGGGCGGATCGGCAGGAGACGCTGCCGTGTAAAAGACGCCCGTCAGCGGGGCCAGCACCGCCAGCGACATCTCTGCCGCCTCGTGCGCCGCGCTCTTGCCCCCTTCTCCACCGCCGCCGGGCAGGGTGCCGGGGGGCGGGGCTGTTACGGCCAACACCTGCATGGGCCGGCGCTGCAAGCGAATCTTCACCCCTTCTTCTTCAAACTCTAGCTCCGTCACATTGCTGCCGCTCAGCGCCTCGCTGAGCAGCGTGATCTGTTCCACTAAGGACGGCTCATCGGGGCTGGTGCCGCCTGCCCAGTCCTCTTCCGGTCGCCGGTTACTCACTGCGCCGCTCCTCTACCAATCAATTGATGTTCGCATGCTAAGTCAGGGGATATGCTATGTGGGATCGACTTAACGTTCCCGCCACCTAGTCTTCCCACTTCTTCACTACCAGGCAGGCGTTATGGCCACCAAACCCCATGTTGTTCGAGATAGCATACCGCACGTTGGCCTGGCGGGCGGTGTTGGGAATGTAGTCGAGGTCGCATTCGGGGTCGGGCGTGTGCAGGTTGATTGTCGGCGGCAAGATGCCGTCGCGCAGCGCCAGCAGCGTCACTGCCGCCTCGATGCCGCCAGCCGCGCCGAGCGTGTGACCGATCATCGACTTCGTGGAGCTGATCGGCATCTTGTAGGCGTGTTCGCCGAAATAGCCCTTGATCGCTTCCGTCTCGAACTTGTCGTTATACGGCGTCGCCGTGCCGTGCGCGTTGATGTAGCCGATGTCGGTCGGCGCGATGCCCGCTTTGGCGATGGCGCGGCGGATCGCGCGCTGCAAGCCCTCGCCCGCCGGCGCCGGCTCGGTGATGTGATAGGCATCCGCTGTCGCGCCATAGCCGATGATTTCACCCAGGATCGTCGCGCCGCGCGCCTGCGCGAATTCCAGGTCTTCCAGGATCAGCACGCCCGCGCCCTCGCCCATCACGAAGCCGTCGCGGGTGGCGTCGAAGGGCCGGCTGGCGGTTTCCGGCGAGTCGTTGCGCGTGGAAAGCGCGTGCATCTGGTCGAAAGCCGCCATGCCCATCGGCGTGATTGCATGCTCCGTGCCGCCCGCGATCATCGCCTTGGCGTCGCCGCGCCGGATGATCTCGAACGACTCACCGATGCTGTGCGCGCCGGTGGCACACGCGGAGACGATAGCGTAATTCGGCCCGCCCGCGCCCGTCATGATCGAGATGACGCCGGCTGGCCCGTCGGCGATATCCATATTGATGAAGAAGGGGCTGACGCGCTCCGGCCCTTTCTCGAAAAGCGTGCGGAACTGCTCGTGTTCAGTATCCAGCCCGCCAACGCCGGAACTGACGATGACGCCGACATCGGGGCCGTTTGCGCGCACATCCAGGCCGGACTGCGCCACCGCCTGTTGGGCCGCCGCCACGGCGAAATGCACCACTTTATCGTTGCGGCGCTGCTCTTTGCGGTCCATATAGCGCGCCATATCCAGCCCGCGCACCTCGCCAGCGAAGGTTACGTCCAGCCCGGCGGGATCGAAGTTTTCGATGCGCCGGATGCCTGGCGTCCCCGCGCAGATCGCCGCCCAGGAACTTGCCGTGTCGTTGCCCACGGCTGTCACCATGCCGATGCCTGTCACTACCACTCGTGTCGCCATAGCTTGCACCTCGCCTATCCCTCTATGCAATTACAGGTTTGTATGCCGTCAATCGCGCGTCTGGTTATGCGCGCATTATAGCATACTGTGCCGTGGGCAAGGGAGGCGGTGATCGTGGCGGGCGATCCATGTGGCATAATGAAAGGAAAGCAATAGCCTAGAAGTGCAACAGGTACAACACGCATGCCCGAACTCGCCGAAGTCGAATACGTCGCCCGCCAGTTGCGCGCCAGCGCCATCGGCGCGCTGATCGCTGCCGTGAGTATCAATTGGCCGCGCGCGATCAGTCATCCATCCCCAGCAGACTTCGTGGCTGAACTGGTGGGGTGCAAGATCACCGGCATCGACCGGCGCGGCAAGCTGCTGCTGGTGGCGCTGGGTCGGCCCCACCCCCAGCCCCTCCCCATCGGCGATGGAGAGGGGAGACGGACGGGGGAACAGGGCGACCACAAGGGGCGCCCCTACAGACCGGATGGCGAGGGGGAGACAACCGAGGAGGGGTGGTTGACGGTGCATCGGCGCATGTCAGGCAATTTGCGCTTGCTGGAGCCGGCGGAGCCGGACGAGCGGTATCTCATCGTGGATATGCGCCTGGCGGACGGGCGACGCTTGCAATATAGCGATCCGCGCAAGTTCGGGCGACTGGCCTTCTGGACTTGGGATGAATTGCCCCAGGCGCTGGCGCAGTATGGCGCGGAGCCGCTGGCGGCGGACTTCACACCCGAACGGCTGGCGGCGATCCTGCATGGTCGCGTCCGCGCCCTCAAGCCGCTGCTGCTGGATCAGGCGCACATTGCCGGCCTGGGCAACATCTACGCCGACGAGGCGCTGCACCGCGCGGGGCTGCACCCGCTGCGCAAGGCCGACACGCTGACGCCCGCTGAGATCGCGCGGCTACGCGACGCCATCGTCACCGTGTTGGAACTGGGCATCGCGCACGGCGGCACGACCTTTGGCCGCCACCAGGGACTATTCGGCGAAGCGGGGCGCAACGTCGATCACCTGCGGGTGTATCAGCGCGAGGGCCAGCCCTGCGCCACCTGCGGCACACCCATCCAGCGCATCGTCGTGGCCCAGCGCGGCACGCGCTTCTGCCCGCGCTGCCAACCTGAATAATCTTGCGTTGGGCTTGGCAAGGTGGTATGCTGAAAACGAAAAGGCAACTAGAGGATAACTACTATGAGAATCACCCACATATCGGTCAAAAAACTCTTCGGCATGTACGACCATACGATCCCCCTCAATCAGGATGATCGCATCACTATCATGCATGGCCCGAACGGGACAGGCAAGACAACGCTCTTGCGGCTGGTGAACGACGTGTTTAATGGTAACTTTTCTGTTCTGACCACGACTCTTTTTGCAGAGCTTCAAGTCATGTTCACCGATCTTTCAACATTGCGTATCATCAAGCAGCAAGTGGAGGAAAATTCATCGCCTTTGATAGTCCTTGAATTCTTTTATGAGAAAAACAAGCAGGAAACTGAGTACACCAAATGGAAAAGCCATCCTTTTACAGCGCGGGAGCTGTTACCAGATGGTAGTGAAGGAATAAATGTATTTATTTCATCATCGTTGAATGATCCTGAATTTTTTCAGCGATTGGGAAGAGTGTCCAGACAAGATAATGCTACTTTAGCAACGTGGTTACAAGCATTGTGTCAATCGATCCCCATTGCTTTGATCGAAACGCAACGGCTATTAAATTTTTCTCCTGAATTGAATAATCGTCGTTCCGCAAGAAACAACGCACGAAAGTGGGAAGAAACAGTAATATTCTTATCCCGCGACCTCGCCCAATCTATGCAAAAAAAGCTGGCTGAGTCTGTCGCGCTGGCACAAGAGTTAGATCGCACTTTCCCAATACGGTTTGTCAAAAATGGCATTCACGGTCATTTAGCGGAGAGTGACTTGCGCGTCAGGCTGGATGATCTCGAAGAAAAACGCCAACGCTTAATCAGTGTTAGTTTGCTTGATTCTGCACGATCACAAGATGACACGCTGCTAAGCCAGCAAGGACTCGACGAGAATACACAAGCAGTTCTGGCGGTATACCTGGAAGATACGCAAAAGAAGCTTGCGGTCTTTGATGATCTCTATAGCAAAATCAACACATTGCGGACGATCATCAACAAACGGTTTTTGAATAAGCGGATGATTATCGACAAAGAGCAAGGCTTCATTTTTGAAACGCAAGATGGCACACGCCTGGCACCCGCAGATCTTTCTTCGGGCGAACAGCATGAGTTGATCTTGTTCTACGAGTTGCTTTTTCGCATGCCGGCGGGGTCGCTGATTCTCATCGACGAACCGGAGATCTCGTTGCACGTCGCGTGGCAAGTCGAATTTCTGCGCGATCTGCAAGAGGTTGTGCGACTGGCAGACGTGGATATCCTGCTGGCGACCCACTCACCCCAAATTATTAATGATCGGTGGGATCTGACGGTGGAATTGAAAGGATCAGCGGGTGAGGCAGTTTCTCAATGAGCATGGCCATGCAAACGAGATCCGCATGCTCCGTTCGCAGTTCCAGGGCGCGTTCCTTATCGTTGAAGGGGATACCGATCAGCGATTATTTAAGCGTTTTGTCGATCAGGAAAGTTGTCAGATTCGCGTGACGAATGGTAAAGAGAAGGCGCTCAAGGTCATGGATATCCTCGAACGCGATCAATTCGCCGGCATCCTGGCGATCCTCGACGCGGATTTCCTTTTCGTGGAGCAAGCTATTCCCCCATCGCCCAATATTTTGCTGACGGACTTTCACGATCTGGAAATGCTGATCATACTCTCGCCCGCCTTCAGTAAAGTGCTGGAAGAATATGGTTCCGCGACAAAGATTGCACAGTTTGCGCAACGAACCGGCCAGGATGTGCGAGGCTATCTGCTGGAACTGGGGGCGCACCTGGGTTATCTGCGTTGGCACTCGTTGCAGGCAAACCTGGCACTGAAATTTGAGGATTTGGATTACACCAAATTTATCACACGCAGCGACATGAGCATCAACCATACAGCTATGATTCGTACCGCGAAAAATCACTCCCAGAAACAAGGACTTGACGAAGCGCAATTGCAGCAATCGCTCCAAGAGCTAACGGCCCTTGGTCACGATCTTGCCCAGATCTGTTGCGGGCATGATGTCATCGCCATTCTCGCACTGGGTTTGTGTAAAGTGTGGGGGTCGTATGATGCACATGAACTACCCGCCGACGCGCTTGAGCGTATTATGCGCGTTGCCTATGAAACCAACCACTTTCAGCAAACTAGGCTGTACGCGGCCATCCAAACATGGGAGCGCGCCAACGTTCCCTTTGTAATACTTGCCAGAGGTTTCACAGCATGACCGAACTCTATCTCATTCGGCATGGCGAAGCGGTCGCCAATGTCGAACCTATCGTCGCTGGCATGCAGGGCGACGCCGGCCTGACGCCGCTGGGCGTGGCCCAGGCGGAGGCGCTGCGCGACCGCCTGGCGGCGACCGGCGAGATCGCCGCCGATGTGCTGATCGCCAGCACCCTGCCGCGCGCGAAGCAGACGGCAGCGATCATCGCGCCCGCGCTGGGGCTGCCGATCATCTTCGATGACGACGTGCAGGAGATGCGTGTGGGCGAGGCGGACGGCATGAGCGTCGGCGAACTGAAGGCGCGTTTCGGCCTACCGGATTTTCGTGCTGAACCCTTTCGCCCTATCGCGCCCGGCGGCGAGTTCTGGGGCCAGTTCGTCATGCGCGTGGCGCTGGCGCTGGATCGTATCACGCGCGAACACGCGGGCCAAACCATCGTGGTCGTCTGTCACGGTGGCGTCATCGATAGCTCGCTCATCGCGCACTTCAATCTGCCGATCTTGCTGCCGCCGACCGTTCGTGTGGATACGCACAACACCTCGATCACCCACTGGCGACGCGCGCCCGGCGATGATGGCCACCTGATCTGGACGCTGCTCGGCTACAACGACGCCACCCACTTGCGCGCCGTGGGCCGCAATGACCATGTCTCCTGGGGCGATGTGCCGCCCGCGCCGCTGGACGAAGCGGAGCATCCGGCAGTGCCGCTGCCGCTGGACGCGGAATAGCGGGGTGGAGCGGCGGGCAAGCGGGGCGATGACGAGCGGGCGAGACGGGGGGCAAGCGGGACGGCGGGCGGTTGAAACCGCGCCTAGGGGCGTGCCGCCACAAAACCCGCCGTCGCGGGTTAGGCTCTCAGTCCACGCAGGTGGACTTCGTAGCCGCCAGGCTCTTAGGCGCGGTTTCAACCGCCGGCCCGTCCCGTCGATATCTACAACCGTTCGCGCGTCTCAGTTGTCTCCCAACCGTTCGCCGTCCCCGGCGCGGTTTATACCCTTTTACAATTTACCCTGGACACGCTCGCTTCTAGCCCGAAGGGGTTCCTTTTCCGAGCCGGGGGGTTCAGCCCCCGGCATGCTGGCGGCGCATGTCCGCCCTATGTTGTAAAACCTCATCAACCGCCGGCGCGTCCCCGCTCGCGCACCTCGGCGAACCAGGCCAGCAGGCGATCCAGCGGCCAGGCGTTGGGGACGTTGGCAGGGGTGAGCCAGCCTTTGCGGGCGATGCCAACGCCGTAGGCAATGTCGGTCAGGCCGTCGGGCGCGTGCGCGTCGGGGCAGATCGGGATGGGGACGCCGTGTTCCGTCGCCAGGCGCAGCCAGCGCCAATCCAGGTCGAAGCGGGCGGGGTTCGCGTTGAGTTCGATGGCGACGCCGCGCGCCCCTGCCGCCGCGATGACCGCTGGTAGGTCCACGGGGTAGCCGGCGCGCTGCAACAGCAGCCGCCCGGTGGGATGCCCGATGATCGTGGTATAGGGATTCTGGATGGCGCGGATCAGGCGCTGCGTCTCCTCGGCCTCGCTCAGATTGAAGTTGCTGTGGATCGAGGCGACGACGAAATCGAAGGTCGCCAGCGTCGCGTCGTCGAAATCCAGCGCGCCGTCTTTGTGGATGTCGCACTCCGTCCCCTTAAGGATGCGAAAGTCCGGCCCGAACTCGGCGTTCAGCGCGTCGATCTCGGCTTGCTGGCGGCGCACATCGGCGGGCGTCAGCCCGTGGGCATAGGCGGCTAGCTGGCTGTGATCACAGATGCCCAGGTAGTGGTAGCCCAGCGCGCGGCACGCCTGCGCCATCTCGCGGATGCTCGCGTGGCCGTCACTCCAGGTCGAGTGGCAGTGCAGCGCACCCTGGATATCGTTTGCGGTGACAAGATGTGGCAGCGTATGGTCCAGCGCCGCCTGGATCTCGCCGCGCTCCTCGCGCAGTTCCGGCTCGATATAGTCCATGCCTAGGAGGGCATATACATCGGCCTCGTTGGCGACGGGCAGCCGCTCATCGCCGCGCCACACGCCATATTCGTTGATCTTGATGCCACGCTCCAGCGCCATGCCGCGCAGGACGATGTGGTGTTCCTTGGAGCCGGTGAAATGATGCAGCGCGGAACCGTACTCGTCGTCCGTCACCACGCGCAGGTCCATCGCCACGCCGCCTTCCAGCACGACAGCGGATTTCGATTCGCCGTGCGCGATCACGCTCTGCACCTGGGGCAGCGCCACGAAGGCAGCCATCACCGCCGCGCGGTCGCCGTCTTGCGCCACACTGGCTACCGCGTCCAGGTCATGCACGACCTCTTTCTTGCGCCGCAAGCTGCCCGCGACCTCGGCGCGCAGCACGCCAGGGATGGCGCGAATCGCCGCGATGACGACATCCGCCAGTTCGCGCGCGGGGGCATAATTGAAGTGCTCTTGCTGTGATGAAAGGAACTCGATGCCGTTCAGGATGTTCGCCTGGCTTTTCGCGCCGAAGCCGCTGATGGCGGCGACGCGGTTCGTCCGGCACGCCTCGGCCAGTTCATCCAGCGTCTTCACGCCCAGCGCCTGGTGCAACAGGCGGATGCGCTTCGGCCCCAGCCCTGGAATGCGCAGCATGGCGATCAGCCCCGGCTCGATGGCGGCGATCAGTTCGTCCAGCAGCGTCAGCCGCCCCGTCGCCAGGATCTCGCTGATGTGGGCGCGCATCTCTTTGCCCAACCCCGCCACGTTCGCCAGCTTGCCAGAGGCTTGCAGCGCCGCGACATCTTCGGTCTGGTTTTCCACCACGCGCGCCGCGTTGTGATAGGCCCGCGCCCGAAAAGCGTTGTCCTCGCTCAGTTCGATCAGCGTGCCGACCTCGTCCAGCATGCCGGCGATGCGACTGTTTTCCATGATCGCTCCTTTGCCTTACCAGGGTATCCGGTCAATGCGATCGACCCAATCTTCACTATCACCTGCGCGCCAGATAAGGAGCAAGGTATCGATCACGGCACGCATCGGAGCCAATTGAGGCACGATGATGACGCCAGAACTATGCTGCCCAGCGGCGAGGAAATTGCCGAAATGCGTAGGCATCGTGCGGGAGTCATGAGTCACGAGAACACATCCCTCTCTTGCCGCGATAGCCAGCACTTCATCATCGGGAACGCCTCTGAGATCGATATCTTGTGCATCAAGGAATACGATATCTGGCTGCAAGCGATGCAATCCAAAGATAATATCTTCATTTAGATTAGCATCAGCTAAGAAGCGGACAGGTTTTCCATTCATGAAGCGGATGCCTCATCTTGTGCTTTCAGGGCAGCGAAGCGTCGTTTCATCTCTTCCCGAAATGGCGCGTTGCGCGCCTCGAATTCCGCCCGAATAGCCTCCTCTTCCTGGCGAATCTGCGCGAAATGCTTATCCAGCATCTCTCGATGGTCGAGATAGAACACGACTGCTCCATAGACCTCAGCCAGAGTCAACGTGGGATATTTTCGCTGAATGGACTCTGGAGCTTCGCCAATGTTCCAATGATAGATAAGGGTGATGATGGGAATGCGCGATCCCTGGATGTAGTACGAACCGTCGCGCTCCTCCACGTGTGGATATGCGAGAGCCATTCCGCGCCTCCTTTTTGAACGCTTATTCCATAGTATAGCACAGCGCCTCAGTCGTGCGACACGTCATAGGGTTCCGGCGGCAGGGCGGCCAACTCGAAGGGGTGGTAGCCTTTGAACTCGCGCGCCAGGCCGCGTTTGCAGTCGAAGTGGATGATCAGCCAGCACACCAGTTCTTTGTCGATGAAGATGCCGTCCCACGGTGCTGCCGGCTGGTCGGCGTGAATGGGCTGCCGGCAGACGAAGCAACTGCACGCGCCGGCTGCCACCGCGCGGGTGAGGTAGCGCAGCAGGAAGATATGGTAATCGTCCAGCGTCATCGCCGCCAGGGGTTTTGCAGGATAGCCCAGCCGGTCGGGATGGGGACATGCGCGCACGTCCGCCGCGCCGCGCCCCAGCAGCAGCACGGGTGGCGCGATCACCTCGATGATCGCCCCCGTCGCGTCGCCTTCCACCGCCACGCGGCACAGCCCGTGTGCCAGGAACCAGTCCAGCAGCGCGGGATCGGTGTGCGCGGCGGTTGTCGCCGTCAGGTACGCCGCCTGGATGTCGGGCTGCTCGCCCATGCTCAGCACCTCCTGGCCCATACGTCTGTCGCTGTCGATCATCTCAGTATGGCATATGACGGCGCGAAGGTGCCAGGGACAATAGGGTGAATGATAATGACCAACTTCATGCTGCTAGCGACTAGGGCATGCGCCGCAGCGGCTGTCCCGTGCGGGTGGCGATGAGCGCGTGCAAAAGCTCGGCGCGGGCGCGGTAGGCGGCATGCCGGTCGCCGTGGATGCCACGCCCGGCCAGCGCGTAGGTGGCATGCTCGTTCCAGGCGATGCGCCCGAAGTTGCCGTAGATGATATAGGTCCGCAAATGGGGGCGACCAGGGTGTGGAATGAGCGCCCAGCCACGCATGGCCTGCCAGGCGATCATCTGCGTGCCACGCTGGAGACCGGCATCATCGGCGCGGACGGGCAGCCGGAGGGCGCGCACGAGCGCCCAGGCCGGTAGCCCGAACAGGAGCAACATGCATGGCAGGAGAATAGCGAAGACGATAAGATAATCGTTGAGTGTGGTGCCATTCGCTGAACTGCCTTGGATGCCATACCTGATGATCACCAGGCCGAAATCCAAGACGAGCAGACCTAGCGTGGCGGCGCAGGTGCCGAAGATGATGCCGAACCACGGCAGACGCGGGCGCAGGATGAGCCGCCCCGTGCGCGCATACTCAGCATCAGGGATGAACGCTGGTGGCTGCAACTCCGGCGGTGCCAGGGGGAGGGCCGGCGCATCGTGGATGGTGAAGATCGCGCGCTGCGTCGGCGTAAGCTGGCCCAGTGCCAGCGGATAGCGCCGGATCGGCTGCCCGGTACGCGCCACCAGCGTCGCCAGCACGCGCTGCATGCCGGCTTCATAGGCCGCGGTGCCTCCTATGAAGCGTTCGCGCACGAACCGGCGCTGGGTGAAGCTCAACTCGCTTTCGGCGAAGGTGAGGTCCAGCTTCCGGCGCACGCCGATCAGGTGATAGGTGCGCGCCATAACGCCGGTCGTCAAGGTGGGAAGGGCCAGTATGCCACTGATATCATGCCATGCCAGCGCCTGGTGCGTCACCAGATTGCGCACGCGCACGCCCTGGTCATCGACGGTGATCGTCACGCGGCTGGTATCGATGAGATAAGCGGCTAATAAGATCAGCAGCAAAAACAGCACGATCAGCAAACCAGGCCACAGAAACATCGCTGTCAACGGAGCGATGTCGGTGATCGTATTGTTTTGCGAAACTATCACGATGCCAGGAAGATACGCGAATGTCAGGGCAATCGCAAAGTAGTTGCCCCAGCCGGTGCGCCGACGCGCCAGCGTGAGCGATGTGCCAGGCACCAGGGCGAGCGCCAGATCGGGGACAGCCATTGGTGGCACCTGCGCATCGTCGCCAGCCAGCACAGCGGCACGAATGCGCCGGATTCGGGCGCGGCCACGGAAGGTGGTCCAGCCGATAAGCGCGAGCAAACCGAGGAGGAGACTGCTGAACAGGAGATCGAGCGGCGTGAACGCGCCCCAATGGAGGCCGTCATTTTGACCGATTATTACCACGAACACCAACGCGAAGATGAAGATAGTGATGCCCACGCTGATCGCTCTGCGCCGTGCCATCGCAAGCCTCCCCATATACGTGATGGTGCCAGTCTAGCATGGTTTCAGCTAAGGGGGCAAGATTGCCTGTCGCCAAATGACCCACGACCGTTGACAGATTCGCTGGCGCTCGTTACAATGGGCCGAGAAAGCGCCTCGATGCCTTCGCGCATGTCCGAAACGGCGCGACCATCCTCATCAACAAAATGGAAAAAAGAAGCCATGATGATAATTCAGAAGCCGCGCGTGCGCTGTCTGCCGACCATCGCGGGCGCGCTGGCGCTTTTCTGCCTGTTGCTCACGGGCTGCGCTAGCAACGTCGCTGGCGTGCAACGCGACCCCAACCAGGTCTTCGTCTTTCCTAACACCAACGACGCGCATCCCTTGCCCTTATGGGGTAAGGACGGTGGTGCTGCCGGCAATGGTCCCGCAGAAACGGGTCTCAATCTCGATCCCGCCTTTCTGAGCGATCTCTACTCGCAGATCGTTGATTCGATGATCCAGTTACAGCTGGTCAGCTTCGATCAGAACCTCAATGCCGTTCCCGATGCGGCGCAAACGTGGGATATCAGCGCGGATCGCAAAACGTGGACATTCCACTTGCGCCCGAATCTCTTGTGGGCGGATGGTACACCGCTCACATCCTATGATTTCGCGCTTGGCATGCGCCATGATCTGGATCCGAATCTGTGCAATACTGCCGGTCCGCTGAATCCGCCAGCTCCCGCGACCTTGAAGACCAACTCGTGCGCCGGCAGCCAGCCGCAGCTCGGCTACCTGAGTGATATCAAGGGTGCGGCACAATATGCCAACGCCACGGCTGACCCCACGACGGGTAAAGTGCCAACCACGATTTCAGGCATCACCACGCCAGATGCGCAGACGCTGCAAATCCAATTGGTGCAACCCGAATCGTTCTTCCTGGGCCAACTGGCCACCGTCGCCAGCATGCCGATCGAGACGAGTGCGTTCAAGCAATATGGCTTTAACTATGTTGCTCACTTCTCGCAAGCCGCTGATCCGACGCCCGTATCAGAGTCTGGCCCGTGGATTATCAAGAAGTGGTTCGATCCCACGAATCCAGGGGTGACGGATCCTCAACACAGCACTCAGATCGACTTCGCACCGAATCCGCATTGGTGGGGCAAGCCGCTGACCCTCAAAGAAGTGGATATGCCACTGATTCCCGACAAAGAAGATTTCTACAACCGGTATCTGCAAGAGGGGGCGAATAAGATCGATTTCGCGCTGGTGCCAGCCGGAGATTATCCCTTCGCCCAAAACCTGCCGGACTTTCATTCGGTGCCGCAGTTGACGATTGAATTCTTCGCGATGAACTTCTTCAATCCTCCATTCGATAACCTGCAAGTGCGGCAGGCATTCGACCTGGCCTTGAACAAACAGTCGTTGGTGGATACGACGTTCCAAGGAGCGGATACACCCACCAACCATATCATTCCCTACGGTATTCCAGGGTATAATCCCAATTTGCTCACTCCCCCGGAAGGTTCTGGCACGGTTTCCCTGACGGGCGATCAGGCGGAAGCGAAGAAGCTGATTGAACAGGTGGCGCAAGGGTGCGAGAGTGATTTCTCGCATGATTGGTGTCCCTACATTATCGGCACCGGCACAAGCCGCACGCCGATCACACAGGTGGGGGCAACGAACGCGCAATGCCCAAATTTTGCTGTGGGCGTGAACGCGAATGGGACGACCAACCAGACGCCCATCGTCGTCTATATGGCAAAAGAAAACGCGGATCGTATCAAGATCGCGCACGGCGCGGCGCAAGCGTGGGACAACGTGTTGTGTTTGAACGTCTCAACCAGCGAAGATCCTGGTAACAAGCCGATCAGCGGCGGGAATTTGTTTGGCGACCTCGCCAAGTATGCCCACCAAGGCAAGCCGTCGCCAGAATCCATCTGGACCATCGGCTATGGCGTGGACTACGTTGACCCGCAGGACTTTACTACCAATCAGTTCGGCCTGACCACCGCCAACAATTCCGATAATTTCGGCATCCCGAATCCGAATGGCAACGACAATCAGAGTGCCATCGAGACGGCGATGACGACCGCCGATCAAATGCCGGTGGCGACGCCTGCCGAGCAGCAGGCGCGCATCAAGGCCTATCAGCAGATCGAGCAACAGTTGGTGGACGAAGTTGCGTGGATACCGTATGATCAACCACAGGCGCTCTATCGCGTGCGACCCTATGTGGAGAATTTCACGCTGCCCGCCAGCGGCTTCCTCTCGGACCAGGACTGGGCAGACATCTTCATCGCCGCGCACAACTGATGTGCCACTCAGGTGACAATCCCGCGAACACCGGCTGGCACCTTTGCCGCCGGTGTTCGTGTCTCACATAGCCGTCTACGTTGAAGGAGTTTTTATCGTGGAACAGCCGCCGACCACCTACCCCCCCCCCGCGCCACGCCCGTCGCCGTTGGAACGTGAGCCGAACTACGGCCAGTTTTTCGTGACAATGTTGCTGGTGGCGCTCGCATTCACTGCCGGCTGGCTGGGCAACAACTTCGCCAACCGCGACTATCCCACGCCAGCTTCTGCCCGCCCATGGGATAAAGACATCTGGACGGCGTGGAACCTGATCGACACGCAGTATGTCGATCCCTCGGCCATCAATCACCAGAAGATGACCTATGCGATGATCAGCGCGATGGTCAACAGCTTGGGTGACACAGGGCATTCGACCTTCCTGACGCCGGATCAAGCCAAAGCCGAGAACCAGGCGCTCAACAACCAGAGCTTCGTCGGCATCGGCATCTATCTGACGCAGATTCAGACGAGCAGCGGATCGGTCATCCTCCTGGAAGCGACCATCCCGAACTCGCCCGCCGCCGGAGCCGGCCTGTTGCCCGGCGACCAATTCCTGACGGTGAACGGCACGAATGTCGTCAACGCCTCGCTGGATCAGTTCAGCACGCTCGTGCGCGGGCCGGCGGGAACGACCGTCACCGTCACGGTGAAGCGGGTCGGCGTGAAGAATCCGCTTGCCTTCACCATCAAGCGTGCCAGCATCACGGAGCAGGTGGTGAACGGCATCTATTTCGCCCAAGACCATATCGGCTATGTGCAACTGCTGGGCTTCGATGCTGGCGCGGCCAAAGAGTTAGGGCAGGAACTGCAAACTTTGCAGAAAGAGGGCGCGACCGCGCTCATCTTCGACCTGCGCGACAACGGCGGTGGCCTGGTGAATGAGGCCGTCGGCGTCGCCAGCGACTTCTTGCAGCCCGGCCAAACGATTGTGTATGAGAAGGATCGCAGTGGCACCTTGACGCCACTCAAGGTTGATTCCGACTCGACCGTGCCGAAAGGGCTGCACCTGACGCTGCCGATGGTGGTGCTGGTCAACGGCAACACCGCCAGCGCCTCGGAGATCGTGACCGGCGCGATCCAGGACAACCGCCCCAACGTGCAGACCATCGGCCAGCGCACCTTCGGCACGGACACGGTGCTGGTGACGTTCCAGTTGCCTTCCGGCGGCGAGTTGGTGCTGGGCATCCGGCAATACCTGACGCCGAATAAGCGACAGTTCCGCCCCGGCGTGGGCCTGACGCCCTCGCAGGTGGTCGCGCTGCCGGCCAACGGGTTCCCGCAGTCGCCGCTGGTGCTGAGCGAACTGCACTTGACGGAAGCCGACGTGCTGGCGTGCAAAGGGGTGAACCCTGATCCGCAACTCATCGCGGCCATCCAGGCGCTCGTCCCCTCGCGCACTTCGACCTGCGCGGGCAAGTAACCCCACCCCCTGCTCCCTCCCCATCTGCGGATGGCGAGGGGTGAGCGCGTGAGGCCGGCGGGTGAACCCGCGCCTGGGGGCGTTCCGCCGCGAAGGCCACCTACGTGGCCTGGATTCAGCCCGTGACGACGGGCTTCACGGCCATTGGTCCACAGGCGCGTCTTTAGGCACTGGCCCATAGAAAGGATGAAAGAGCGATTATGCGGCTGAGCCAAGCCCAGCGGGCGGTCATCATCGGCGCACTGGCGATTGTCGCCGTGCTGGTCGTCGTTTTCGCCGTGATCATTATCGCCGTGCCAACGCCGGGGCAGGTGGAGAACGGCACCAGCGCGAGCCAGGCGACGGCCACGCCACGCCGCCCCACCGTTACCCCGACCCCCACCACGCCGCCCGCCACGGCGGCGCAACTGATGGCGATCTGCGGCTTCGCGCAACAGAGCGTGCAACAGGTGGTGCAGGTGGGCGATCTCGCATTCGCGCAATTGACATTAGGGCCACTCACGTATCCTGGCACTATGCTGCCGGATGGCTGGTCCACCTCGCAACCGCACCAGACAACGACGAGTGGCATTGGGCCGATGACGGGAACGCCGGCGAACCCAGCGAACAGCGAGGCAGGCATGCTTAGTTGGTCGGTCTGCAATGTTTCCGCCACCCATGCCCATCTGTTGCAGCAGGTCGCCTTACGCGTGGTTGCCGTTACGCCCGATACGAGCCAGCCGGATATTTTTAAGCCTTGCGATGTCGCATTCAATTCACAGACGCGCCAGGGCGGAGATCTCGGCTGTGGGGGTTCCATGGCCGGCGGGCCGGATATCTTTCAGGCGACGTGGCCCGCGCAGGTGACGAACGGGACGACCGTTACGATGCCGGAGACGGCGACAGCGAGCACTATCGTCGGGATCAGGCCGATGTATGGCGCGTTTCCGGTGACGCTCAAGCCGCACACCGCCATCACCATCGGCATCATGATGACCACGCCGCCCCCCGGCCTCTATACTTTTGTCCCCGGCGTCGCCATCGATCATCACGCCGCGCCGGTCTTCCCTACGAATGCCAGCGCGCCCGTCTTCCTCGCCGGCAACGCGCACTTCTGGGGTGGCCAGGGCTGCATGCAGAGCAAGGCGATGCAGGCGCAGATCCCCAAGAGCGGGCCAGTGACCTATTGGGTTTGCCCAGAGCAGTCGGGCTTCTAGAAGGATGGCGAACGGATTGGGTTTGCAGCGTGCGCGGGAGCCGGCGGTTGAAACCGCGCCTAGGGGCCGATGGCCGCGAAGCCCGTCGTCACGGGCTGGAGTACAATGTGTGCCAGGTGAAGCAGAAGGATGGCGACGATGACGAACGCGAGCGATCTGCCCGCGCGGCGGTTGCCGCTCATGGGCGTGCGCATCCTTGATCTGACGCGCCTGCTGCCCGGTGGCTACGCTACGCAATTGCTGGCGGACTGGGGCGCGGACGTGATCAAGGTGGAAGATCCACGGGGGGGCGATCCGGCGCGCTGGTCGCAGCCGCTTGTGGATGGCACCAGCCTCTACTTCCTGGCGCTGAACCGCAACAAGCGCAGCCTGGCGATTGACCTGAAAGCGCCGGCGGGGCGCGACGCGCTGCTGCGGCTGATCGCCACCGCCGATGTGCTGATCGAATCGTTCCGCCCCGGTGTGATGGACCGGCTGGGCCTGGGGCCGGCGGCGCTGCGCGCCCAGTTCCCGCGCCTGGTGTATTGCGCGATCACGGGCTATGGGCAGGACGGGCCGGCCCAGCAGCGCGCCGGCCACGACCTGAACTATCTGGGCTACGCCGGCGTGCTGGATATGAACCGCGCCGCGCCCGATCAGCCGCCCGTGCTGCCGCCCGCGCAACTCGCGGATCTCGCCGGCGGCGCGCTGCCCGCCGTGATGGGCATTCTGGCGGCGCTGGTTGGCCGATCAGTCAGCGGCCAGGGCGACGTTGTGGACGTGAGCATGCTGGATGGCGCATTGGCGCTGCAACCACTGGCGGCGGTGGTGGCGCTGGCGACGGGTCACGCGCCGCGTCCCGGCCAGCCGCAACTGCACGGCGGCGATCCGGTCTACGGCATCTATGCCACGCTCGATGGTCGCTATCTGACGCTGGCGGCGCTGGAGCCGAAGTTCTGGGAGCGCTTCTGCCAGCTCGTGGGCCAGCCTGAATGGATTCCGCTGCACGGTGTAGCTGATCCCGCCCGCCGCGAGGGGCTGCGCCGCGAGATCGCCGCGCTCTTCGCCACGCGCACGCAGACCGAATGGCTGGCGCTGCTGGCCGATGAGGACGCCTGTGTCGGCCCCGTCCTGTCGCTCAGCGAGGCGCTGGCCGATCCGCAGATCCAAGCGCGCCACATGGTGCAAGCCGCCGACCTGGGAACAAGCGATCTGACCCAGGCGCTCGCGCCCGTCCCGCGCCTCGTGGAGGCCGCGCCGCCGCCCCAACGCCCGCCGCCCCTGCTGGGCGAGCATAGCGCAGAAGTGCTGGCCGAAGCGGGCCTGACGCCCGCCGCAATCGCCGCGCTGCACCGCGCGGGGGTGGTGCCGACGACGAAAGTGAGATGATCGTACGGTTATACTGCTGTTGCATATATGAATAGAGTCGTTTTTGGGTCACTATTCCATTGCTGCGAAATAAACCATATGGTATATTGCATGTGTTGACAGATGAAGTGATTGGGACTGATTTGTCAACGCAAGGGGGCATGGCAATGGTAGGAGAACGTATCCGGCAGGCGCGGCTGGTGGCTGGCTTGACGCAAGACGAACTGGCACAATGCCTGGCAGTGCAGCAGCAACCAATCACAAAGGCGGCGCTCTCGAAATATGAACTGAATAAAAGCACACCACCGGCACGAGTACTGATGGCGCTGGCACACGTGCTAGGGGTTATCCCATCCTATTTTCTCGCTGAGGATGTGGTAGCCATTCAATGGTTAGCGTTTCGCAAACATGCACAATTGCCCCAAGCACGCCAGGATGAGGTGAAAGCTTATGCCCAGCATGTCGCGGAACAACAGATGGAGCTGACGACGTTGCTCTATCCTGGTGAGCGCCCGCAGTTCCCCACGCCACACCCCGCCACCACCGTGGAAGATGCCGAACACGCGGCGGAAGAGCTACGGCGCATGTGGGGATTGGATGATAATCCTATCGAAAGCATCACACAGGTGATTGAAGATCATGGCGGCGTCGTGGTTGGTATTCCTCGTCCCATCGATCACTTCGACGGCATCTCCGGCTGGATCAATCAGGATATCCCCCTGGCCGTGACCGCAACGACCGGCAGCCTGGATCGCCAGCGTTTCAACGTGGCACATGAGATAGGGCATCTGTTGTTGTGGAATGACAAACAAGACGAGAAAACAAGCGAGACCATCGCCCACCGCTTCGCGGCGTCGTTCCTCTTGCCTGCACACGCCATCAGGCATGAGTTGGGCGTACATCGCCAGCGTATCGACATCGGCGAACTACGTTTGCTCAAGCAGAAGTTTGGCATCAGCATGCAGGCGATTATTTATCGCGCTCATGATCTGGGCATCATCACAACCGGCATCTGCGCGAGCCTATTTCAGGAATTCTCGCGCCGTGGCTGGCGCAAAGAAGAACCCTATCCCTTCATTGGCCATGAGGCGCAACTGCGGCTGAAACAGATGACGTTGCGCGCTTTTGCCGAAAAGCTGATCACGCGCGATTCCGCCGAGCAACTATGCCCCGGTTGCCTGGCGGATGAGCCGCCGGAGCCGGTGCCAGCGACCGGTCCGCGAGTGCTCATGCAGATGCCCCTGGCTGAACGCAATGCGGCGCTAGAAGCATTCGCTGAAGCCTTTGCCGAAGACTACGCGACCAACGAAGAACTCCGTGATTGGACCGCTTTAGACGGCGAACTATGGGATATGGACGGTGAAGATTGGGAATAGCACGGAGCGCCCCTCAGCGCGGGGAGGTTTGGTGGGTGAATCTCAACCCGACCCTTGGCTCAGAGATCAACAAAACGCGACCTGCTGTGGTGCTTTCCACGAATCGGCTTGCCAAACTGCCCGTGAGACTGATCGTGCCTCTCACGAAATGGCAATCACGCTTCGCCAGTCGCAATACGTTGGTGCATATCAAAAGCGCGCCAGCGAATGGCCTCACCAATGATTCCGCCGCCGACCCCATGCAAATGCGCTGCGTCGCTCTCGAACGCTTCACCGGACGGCTGGGTATGCTCACCGCCGACGAGATCGCCGAAATCGCGCTTGGCGTCGCCATCTGTGTCGAGTATCAGCCCTGAGTAATGGGATGAGCTACGTTCTATCGGCGTAATGCTCTATCAGCATATCTATGATGCCTATCGCGGTGACGGCCACAGCCTCTATGCCTGAGAGCTACGCCACTTTTGGCAGCGGCAGGGTCACGGCGTTGCCCAGCGCCTCGGCGACGACGCGGCGCACGCGCGCCTGGAAGCGCGGCGTGGCGAACGTTTCGGCGTGGCGGCGGATGGCATGCGGATCGAAGTCGGCGTCGCGGAATGTTTGCAGCGCGGCGATCAGCGATGCCACGGTCTGGTCGGGGAAGAGGCTGCCGGTGTGGCCGGGGATGACGGTGGTGAGCGCGCCGCCCGCGCCATAGGCGATGACGGGCTTGCCGCACGCTTGCGCTTCCACGGCGGCGATGCCGAAGTCTTCCGCGCCGGGGAAAAGCAGCGCGCGGCAGCGCGCCAGGTGCGCCTGCACGGCGGCATCCGGCAGCGCGCCCAGGAAGGTCACGGTCGGCCCCGCCAGGGCTTGCAGCCGCGCCAGATCGCGCCCCGCGCCGATGATCCGCAGCGGCAGCCCCAGTTCTGTGCAGGCACGCACGGCCAGGTCGAGGCGCTTATACGGAATGAGGCGCGCGAGTACCAGGAAGTAAGCCCCACGCTGGGATGCGACGGCGAAGCGCTCGACCTCCACCGGCGGGGGGACGACGACCGCCGCGCGATCATAGCACGCCTGAATGCGCGCGGCGACGACGGGCGAATTCGCCATGAAGTGATCGACGCGGCGCGCGGTGGCCCGGTCCCAAGCGCGCAGCCGCGCCAGCACGGGCGGCAGCGCCGCGCGGGCCACGGGCGCGATCTGCTCATCGGCGGCGTAATCCGCGAAATCCCACGCCCAGCGCATCGGCGTGTGGCAATAGCAGAGGTGTGGCACGCCGGGCCGCGTGATCGCCGCCTTGGCGAAGGCGCTGCTGTCGCTCAGCACCAGATCATACTCGCGCAGATCCATGCGCTCGACCGCCAGGGGATAGAGCGGCAAATATGCCTGGTGGTGGTCCAGCACGCCCGGCAACCGCTGCATGAAGCTCACGCGGATGTCTAGCCCGCGCAGCCGGGGGACGAGCCGCGCCGGCGCGGCGATGGTGGTGTAGATCGGCGCATCGGGAAAAAGGTCGTGCAGCGCCAACAAGACGCGCTCCGCCCCGCCCATCTGGTTCAGGTAATCATGTACCAGCGCCACGCGCGGCATCCGTGCCATACGTCATTCTTCCCCTTACAACCGAGCAAGGCTGAGCAGGCGATTAATGGAGTTTTACAAGTAAGCGCGGACACGTTTGCCCGCCGCCCGCAGGGGTTTGTGTTCCGAGTCGGGGCAATGTGTTTACCGCACAGCCCCCGGCGGGCGGCGAACGCGGGCGGTTGCAGGACGGTGAGGACGGCGGGCGGTTGAAACCGCGCCTAAGCGCCTAACGGCGACGAAGTCCGCCGTCGCGGACTACCTCCAGTCCACGTAGGTGGACTTCGTGGCGGCACGCCCTTAGGCGCGGTTTCAACCGCCCGCCGTCCCCGTCCCCCATCGCCACCCGCCGTCCCCTGCTCGCCGTTTCAGTCACCCCGCTCGTTTAAGTCGCTTTCGCCGAGGTGAGTAATTTTAGGGCTACTCCGCGGCCAAGGGGGGCTGGCGCTGTTCAAGGCGGCGGCTATGCGCGGTTGGGCCGCTGGCCGAACGCGATGTAGATCGGCAGAATGCCTTGATATTCGCCGCGCTGCACCTCTGCATCTGCCTGGCTCAGCGTCGCTTCGATCCGCCGTTGATCCAACCCTAATCCTTGCACGAAGGCCGGCATGGCCAGACGATAGACACTGGCCATATCCAGCGCCATCAACTGCCCGACGCGCCCACCATATGCGCCGAGCGGTAGGGCATCGCTCCGTTCGTGAACCTGTGTCGCCCCCGCATCGCGCAGGAACTTGCCGACCTGGCTGGCCAGTGAGGCGTCGATGTCACGCAAGGCGAAGAGCTGATTTGCCCACATCTCGAGCTGGGTCCACGCCGGCCCGGCATCACGCGGCACATACGCCTCGACGAGTTCAATCCACCCGCCCGGCGTGGTGACACGCACCAACTCGCGTACCACCTGCGGCCACATGGTAACGGGCATGGCAGTGAACATGAAACGCATATGCACATAATCAAAAGCCGCATCCGGGAAAGGCAACGGCTCCAGCGCGTTGGCTTGCACAAAGGTATATGCGCTGGGCGGCCCCTTTTCCTGCACATCCAGTGGCACGGTAACATCCATACTCGTCACCTGTGCCTGGGGAAATTGCTCCTTCAGCGCTTTCGCCCACACACCGGTGCCGCCAGCGACATCCAGAATGCGCTGTGGATCCGCGACCGGGGCGAAAACATGGGTGCCGAAATATTCATGCATGGCAGAGTGCTGAAGATCAAGTCGATTGGTTTCATGATGATCGTGAGGAACAACATAATGGCTTGCACCTGCCGCCACCGTCTCGCGGCCCGGCACAAAGAGTGGACGCGACTTTGCCGCAACGGATGCCGATGGGCCGGCAGCCTTGTTGCGCCGCCACCACCAAAACCAAGGCATCACAGATCTCCTTTGCTCACTGGCGCATGCATATCGCAGGGACGACCACACGCAAATCGTTCGCCCCTAGCATTGTAGCAGCATCATACAAGGTTCAGCAGCCACGCCACTATCGCACCTTCACCAGCGGTGAGCTAATCTCTTGACCGATAAGAATTGGCATGTGATAATCATGCTGGAAGCACGCGGCTATGCATTATGGCAGCGGCAGGTTAGCATCTTAATAGCAGAGCGCGACAGTTGCATACCGCCCAAAGGAGAAGGGATGGCTTCAGTATGACTCCATCACAGGCAATCACGGTCCTGGTCGTTGATGATAATCCTGAATTGCTGAGCGTCTTTATCAACGGGTTGCCGCTGGTTGGCAATTTCACCGTTTTTACAGCAGAGGATGGCGCGCAAGGATTGGAGGCTTGCTACACCCACCATCCTGATTGCGTCGTCATCGACATCAAAATGCCGGAGATGGATGGGCAGCAACTCGTGCGCGTCTTGCGCGGCGACCCCGTTACAGCGAATATCCCGTTGATCATCCTCACCGCGTTGCCGCAAGATCATGCCGAATTCGCCAGCTTCGCCTCCGGCACGGATGTCTTTGTGATGAAGCCGCTCGTGCCACGCGAACTGGCGCAAGCGATTTACCTGGCGCTGACGGTGGACGCGGACGAGCGCGCCAAACGGCTGCGCCTGCTGGTGGAAGAGGGCGACGCATGAAACCCGCCCCATACACCCTTTTGCACAAGGATCATCCTTACGAGCAAAACTTTCGCCAGGCACAGCGCAGCACACAGGTGGTGCGTGGGGGCATCGTCACGTTGGCGCTCGCGCCGACGGCGTTCGCAGTGGTCGTGACTAGCCTGTTCCTTGTTCATGCAGCCTCAATGCACGGCATCGCATCCGCCACCTGGCTGCCAGGTGTGGCCTGGCTCATCGCCCTTGGCTGCTGGGCCGGGGCGCTGCCGGCATTATGGCAGGCGCAGCATCTTCAGCAACGGCTGGCGGCGATGCGCCGTCAATACGATCAGGCCCAACAGATCGATGAACTCAAGGATCAATTTATCAATTCGGTCAACCATGAGTTGCGCAACCCCATCATGGCGATGATGGGCTACCTCGATATCATCGATCTCAGTTTGGAGCAGGGCAAGCCGGATCAGGTTCCCAGCTATGTTGCCCGCGCAATTGGAGCCGGCTATCGGCTACGTGAACTCATCAATAGTATCCTGGATACCAGCCGCCAGGATCGCGGGGCGCGCGACTTCACCCCCGCCCCGGTAGATGTACGCACCGCGCTGGACGCCGCGCTCATCCTCCTCAATCCGCAAGAAGGCGGCACGCTGGCGCGCATATTGCAGATCCAGATTCCACCTGACACCCTGATTTGGGGCGAGCCGGTGCGCCTCCAACAGATCTTAAGAAATCTCCTTTCGAACGCGGTCAAGTATTCGCCGCCCGGCGCGCCGGTGGAGATCAGCGCGGAGGTGCATCCGGCGCTCACCAAAGGGCGCAAGCAGCAACAGCCGGAGTTGGTCGAGATCGTGGTGCGCGATCATGGCTTCGGCATTCCGCCCGATCAGATCCCCCTGTTGTTCAATCGCTTCGTGCGGCTGCCGCGCGATCTCGCCTCCAAGACCATCGGCAACGGCCTGGGGTTGCATCTGTGTATGGTGCTAACGGAAGCGATGGAGGGCGCGCTATGGGTGGAAAGCCAGGGCATCGTCGGCGACGGCGCGACCTTCCACATCCTGCTGCCCACACCAACCGGCAAGATATCCGCACCGCCTGCCGCCACTTAACGCGCTGGCCCGACCCAGACCGTTTGGATGTTGACGAACTCGCGGATGCCGAAGGATGACAGTTCGCGGCCATAGCCGCTACGCTTCACGCCGCCGAAAGGCAGGCGCGGATCGGAGGCGGTCATGCCGTTGATGAAGACACCGCCGGATTCGATGCGCCGCGCCAATTGTTTGGCACGCGCGGTGTCGCGGGTCCACAGGTTGCCGCCCAGCCCGAAAGATGAAGCGTTGGCCAGCGCGACAGCGTGGTCGGCGTCGCGGGCGGTGGCGATGGCCGCGACGGGGCCGAAGGTCTCTTCCCGGAAGACCGGCATGGTCGGCGTCACGTCCGCCAGCACCGTCGGCAAAAAATACCAGCCGCGCCCCACCACCGGCTCACCGCCCGCCAGGCAGCGCGCCCCCTGGGCGACGGACGCTTGCACCTGCCGATGCAGCGCGTCGCGCAGATCGCCGCGCGCCAGCGGCCCCACCTGGGTCGCGCGGTCCTGGGGTTCACCCACGCGCAAGGCCGCTACCGCCTCCGTGAAACGCGCCGTGAACTCCGCCGCGACTGCATCTTCAACGATAAAACGTTTGGCTGCGATGCAACTCTGCCCGGCGTTCTGAAAACGCGACCGCACGGCGTACTGCACCGCGCCATCCAGGTCGGCATCCGCCAGCACGATGAAGGCATCCGAACCGCCCAATTCCAGCACGGTCTTTTTCAGCGCCGCGCCCGCCGCCTGGGCCACCTGGCTCCCCACCGTGTCGCTGCCGGTCAGCGTCACCGCCGCGATGCGCGGATCGGCGATCACTGCGCCCACCGCCGACGCTGGGAGCAGCAGGGACTGAAACACTCCTTCGGGGCCACCGGCCTCGCGGAAGACCGCCTCAAGCGCCAGCGCGCAGCCACTCACATTGCTGGCATGCTTCAGCACAACGGTGTTGCCGGCCAGCAGCGCGGGCGCGGCGCAACGGAACACCTGCCAGAACGGGAAGTTCCACGGCATGATCGCCAGCACGGTCCCCAGCGGGGCGAACGCGACATAGCTCTCGTGGGCATTGGTCGCCACCGGCTCATCGGCCAGGAAACGCGCCCCATGCTCGGCATAATAATCGCAGTTCCAGGCACACTTCTCGATCTCCGCCTCGGCCTCGCCAATTGGCTTGCCCATCTCCGCCGTAATGATGGCCGCCAGCCGCGCCTGATGCGCCCGCAAATACGCTGCGGCCCGCCGCAGCAACGCGCCCCGCTCAGCGAAGCTCGTCGCCCGCCACACACGCAACGCCGCCCGCGCCACGTCCAGGCGTGCATCCACCTCTGCCGGCGACAGCGCCGCATATGTGGCGATCACGTCTTCCGTCGCCGGATTCACCGACTGCATGATCATCCCCGTCACCTCCGAACCATCAATGCCGCCCAAACCGCAGCACAATCGCAGCGCCAACACGCCGTATAAGTTCAATTATAGACGACGCGCGGCGGGTTAGGATGCGCGGCGTGATAGGTAGCAAGCAAAGGGGGGCAGGGCGACATTCGACCGGCCAGGGCGACCACAAGGGTCGCCCCTACAGACGCGGTGGCAGGATGTTGGCCGCGGATTGGTAGGGCAAGGGTGGCATCGCTCACAGGGGGTCTGGGGTTGCAGCGGCGATTTGGTCGGCGAGGGCGGCATGGCCTTTGGCGCGGGCGAGGTCCGCCGCCGTGCGCCCGTCGTCCAGCGCCAGTTCGGGCTGCGCGCCGTGGGCGAGCAATGCCTCCACCATCGCCGTGTTGCCGGTTAGCGCCGCCTCCATCAGCGCGGTCGCGCCGCGTTCCTGGCGCGCGTTCACGTCCGCGCCGCGCGCGATCAGTAGCAGGGCGACGGCATTGTGCTGCGGCGGCAGTGCGCTGTGCAGCGGCGTCACCATCTGTTTATTCCGCGCGACGGCCTGCGGGTCGGCTCCGGCGTCCAAGAGCGCCTGCGCGCTGACCACATCCCCACTGAAGAACGCGACATAATGCAGCGCCGTGAAGCCGTCGCCGGAAAACTCGCGCGCCAGTTCTGGCTGGGCCGCCAGCAGGGCTTGCAAACGCGCGCTGTCACCTAACACCGCCGCATCGAAGACATCGGGGGCGTACCCCGTCGCCAGCAGCAACGGCACCAGTTCCCGATTGCCATAATAGCAAGCGTAGCGCAACGCCGAAACACCATCTGCCGTCTGCGCGCGCGCCAGGTCCGGCTGCGCGGCCAGCAGCGCCTGCACGCGGGCCGCGTCGTTGGCCGCCAGCGCGGCGAAAAGGTCAGCATGTGGTTGTGTCATGGAAGGAACCTCTTTCATTTATTTAGCTAGGCTAACTAACTACATGAGATATACTAGCATAGCACGGCTACCATTGACAAGGGGAACGAAAAACGATGGCTTTAGAAGATGTCGCCGATCAGTTGCATTCGCTGGCGATCCACCTGCTGCGGCGCGTGCGCCCGGCGGATGCGGCGACGGGGATCAGCGCCGCGCGCCTCTCGGCGCTCTCGGTGATCGGCTTCGGCGGTCCCTGCACCGTCAGCGAACTCGCTGCCGCCGAACAGGTGGCCATCCCCACCATCAGCAAGATCGTGGCGGCGCTGGTAGGTGATGGCCTGGTGACGCGGCTGCCAGACGCGCAGGACCGCCGCGTGGTGCGCCTGGCAGCGACGGCAGCCGGCATGGCGCGGCTCCGCGCCGGCAGAGCACGGCGCATCGCGCAGATCGTCACCTTGCTGGAGCGCCTGCCGCCGGAGGAGATCCAGGCGGTGCAAACGGCGGTCGCAGCGATCAACCGCGCGCTCGTCGAATGACATGCCTCACGCCAACACGCGCACCGGATCGCCCACGCGCAAGGTGCCATCGCCCGCGACCAGCAGCAGATTTTGCCCGAACAGTACCTTGCTGCCCTGCTTGCGGAAGGTCGCCAGCGTGCGCAGCGGCTCCTTGCCGGCCACCACACCCCGGTCGGGGTCCACCGTCGTCAATTCACAGCGGGCGCAAGGTTTCACCGGCGCGAAGACGGCGTCGCCGATTTGCACGCGCTGCCAGCCGTCCTCCGCGAAGGGTTCCGCGCCCGCCACCACGAAGTTTGGGCGAAAGCGCGTCATCGGCAGCGGCGCGGCCAACCGTTGGTTCAAGTCGTCCAGCGAAGCCTGGCCGATCAGCAGAAAGGGGTAGCCGTCGGCGAAGCTCACGACCTCTCCGGTGTGCGCATACTCCGTGTCTACCAGGCGTTGTGTCGTCGCGGGCATTTGCACCAGATGACACGCCAGCCCCAGGAAGCGGCTGAACCACTCGTCCGCTTCACGGCTGACCGTTACAGCCTGGCAATGATCGCGCCAGATCTCGACCGTGAAAGGCTGACCATCACCGGCATACGGCACGAGCAACGGCTCGCCTGCCGGCGCGACGCACAGCAGCCCGTGCGGTGTCACGTCCACACGCACCAGCGCCATGCGCGGATATTCGCGCTGCGTCATGAACGCGCCGAAGTTATCCACCAACATCCAGCGCCGGTCAAGCACCAGCCCACGCGGCTCAAGCGCCGCCTCCGTCACCGCGATCCCCTTCAGCGACTTGATCGGGTAGATCGTGATCGCGCTCAGGTGCATCTCAGCCATGTTGTATTGCTCCTAACACAAGCATCCGAATCACGGAAAGTACGGCAAGGACGCACGGAAGTCGCGGAAAACTGCTACTCTTTTCCGCGTGGCAGCCGTGTGCGCGGCCATCACCCCAGCAGTTTTGGCTGCACCGTCGCCACTGCCGTGAAACGCGGGGCCACGTTGACATCGTAATCCATGCCATAGACGCGCTTGAGTTGCGCCACGCGCTGCAAGATGGCCTCGTCGAAGGGCAGCGCATGGTCGAAAGCGTGCAACACCAGGCTTTCCAGCAGCTCGCCCAGCGAGATGTCGTGATATTCTGCCAGCGCCTTCAGCACCTTCACCATGCGCTTTTCCATCTTCACGCCGATCTGAATCCGCTCCGCGAACGGGTCCAGCAGATCGCGCTCGCTGCTCCCTTTGGGCATCGCCATCTCCTTTACATCCTACATTGTCGCCCTCTCTATTATGCAAGATTGTACATAGTTACAGAGATCGACAGGTACTATTTGGATGATGGGGATAGCGCGATGGTCCTATAGCGATCAGGCGCCTTGCAGGGTCGCTTGCAGCGTGATCTTCGTCCCGGCCAGGGCGCGCGAGACGGGACACGTTTTTTCGGCGGTCTCGGCCTCTTGCTGGAAGGTCGCCGCATCGATGCCCGGTACCACCCCCTGCGTCACCAGATCGATCTGGTTGATCACCAGGCCGTCTTCCTGGCGCACCAGATGCACCGTCGCCGTGGTATCCAGCCGCGTCGGCGGGTGGTTCTGCTGCGAGAGGCGCGCGGCGAGCGCCATCGTGAAGCAGCCCGCGTGGGCCGCGCCGAGCAGTTCTTCGGGATTGGTGTTCGCCGTCTCGTTCATGCGCGACTGAAAGGAATAGGGGCCACTGAATGCGCCGCTGCCCAGGTTCACTGTTCCCGCGCCCTCGCGGACGCTGCCTTCCCAATGCGCTGTCGCCGTCCGAAATGCCATCGTTTTCACCTTGCTTTCTGTGTCATAACCACGGAGAGTCCCGCGCTCTCTTCTCTAGATCTTATACAACACAGTCGGCCAATTAGGGGAGAGGCACACCGCCCAATCATACCCCGCTCCGCTTTATGGAGATTTTACAGGTGGATGAATCCAAGAGAGGGCTATTGACGTGATAGAGATATGCGATTCCACCGTCATGAAGCGAGGACAAGCTTATGCCACCACGTCACCCGACCATCCCCGCCCCCTTGCCGGCTGCCGCCGCTGCCACACCTGCTTCCAGCGTCACTATCGCTGATCGGTTGATAATACTAATGCGCGCGCTACGGCTGCCCCCTGGCGATGTCATCGCCACCATCGGCGTGCTCCTCGGCTATTGCGCCACGCGCTGGCTGATGCTGGGCGGCACCGTTGCCGCGTTCGCACATGGCAACGCGATCTTGACTGTCGAACACACCATCCACCTCGCACCCGAAGCGACGCTGCAACGTTTTGGTTTGCAGCATGCCGATCTGCTGGACAGTGCGGACTGGTTGTACATGCTGGCACACCTGCCTTTCGTGATCATCGTCGCCGTGTGGCTACATCAGGCGCATCCCGTCGCCTATCGCTGGTTCCGCAATGCCTTCCTCTGGTCGGGAGCTATCGGGCTGCTGATCTTCATGCTCTATCCCGTCGCGCCGCCGCGCTACCTGCCCGGTTTCGTGGACACGATGAAACATGGCGGCATGGATCTCGATGATTCGCTAGTCGCCAGCCTCTATAATCCCTTCGCCGCGATGCCCAGTCTGCATGTCACCTGGGCGCTGCTCAATGGGAGTGCGCTCGTTCGCTTCGCCCGCGCGCCTTGGCTGCGCATTTGCGGCCTGCTCTGGCCTGTGGTAATGAGCCTGATCGTGCTGATGACGGCTAATCATTATCTGCTGGATATCATAGCCGGCGTCACATTGGGTTTGTGCGCTGGCATGCTAGCGCAGGTGTGGCTGGTACATAGTTATGTCCCCCAGAGCCATGCGCCTTCCTTGCCGCAAAGCAGCGCGAATGACTAAGGTGGTTTGCGCTCAGATTGAACGGGCAATAGCGTGTAAGCCGGAGATCGTGTAGCCACACGCTAAGTGGGATGGAAAACGACCGGGCGTAGTTGCGAGTAGCTTCCATTTGAAATAGAGGGTATGCGCCGCGCTTTGGTCCGTTACATGCCGTGCAAGAGGAAGATATGCTGACACCGGGCAAGGTGGGTGCATCTTGCCGCCAGAATGGAGACCTATTTTCTGATGCAAGCACAAATTGGCTGGAAAGCCGGCCCCGAACAGTTCGCCCCTGATGTGCTCCTGGAAGCGGCCATCGCCGCCGAAGCGGCAGGATTTACGACGATTGATGTCAGTGATCATTTTCAGCCATGGAGCGAGGCCGGTCAGGCTTGTTTCACGTGGGCCTGGCTGGGCGCGGTGGCCGCGCGCACCTCACGGATTCGCATTGGGACGGGGGTGACTTGCCCGATCTTGCGCTACCACCCGTCGGTCATCGCGCAGGCAGCGGCGACCATCGGTGTGCTGGCTCCGGGCCGGTCGTACCTGGCCGTTGGTACCGGCGAGGCGCTGAATGAGTATGCCGCGACCGCTGCATGGCCGGAGTACGAGGAGCGCCAGCAACGCATGGGCGAGGCGATCGAGCTGATTCGCGCGCTCTGGACGGGCGATGAAGTCAGCTACGACGGGATTTATTATCAGACGCGCAAGGCGAAACTTTTCACCCGCCCGGCCCAACCGATCCCGCTGTATATCTCGTCAATGGTGCCGGAAAGCGCCTCATTCGCAGGACGCCACGGGGACGGCCTTTGGACCGTCGGCGGCCAGGAACCGGCACTCTATCAACAGATGTTCCAGAACTTCGATGAGGGCGCACGCGCTGTCAACAGACAACCGGGCAACCTGCCCCGCGCCATCGAACTGAGCGTGGAATACAGCGACGACCTGGATGCGGCGATCCAGAATCACCTGAAATATTGGGCGGGAAGCTATGTGCCGGCGCTCTTTGATCAGAAGATCTACACGCCCAAACTCTCGGCCCAGAACGGTGCAGTGGTCGGCCCCGATACGTTGCGCAAAAAAGCCTGCATCTCTAGCAAGGCGGCAGATCACATCCAGTTCATCCAACGTCACATCGACTTGGGCTTCACGGAGATCTACCTCCATTCCGCCGCCCAGGATCAGGTCGGTTTTCTGCAACGCTTCAGCCAGGATGTCTTGCCACACCTCCACCTGGAAGCGCCGGTCGGTGCCGCCTAATCCCGCGTCCCCCAGCCGCAACGCCCCTGGTTAGCTTTCACCAGGGGCCGGGCGTCGGCACAGTCGCCGCACCGGCGAGCGGGCAAGATGTTTTACCACATAGCGCGGATTTGCGCCGCCGGCACGCCGGGGGGCAGGGGACGCAGCACCGCCGGCACGCCGGGGGCTGTACTGCAAACACATTTGCCCCGGCTCGGAAGTACGAACCCCTCCGGGCTAGGACGAGGCATCATGGGGAATGCATCGCAATCTTGAACAATGAAGGAACGGCTAGTAAGTATCACGTGGCGCATTCAGTATCCTCAACGGATCGATGACTAATGAAGCTTCAACCATGCGCTGCGTCGCATCAACCCGCACGACTTTCAGTATCCTCAACGGATCGATGACCAATGAAGCATAGTATAGCACATTATGCGCCGGGTGCCAAGCGCCGGCTTTCAGTATCCTCAACGGATCGATGACCAATGAAGCAAAGCCGCATTCAAGGCCGCATATGCCAACGTTTTAGCTTTCAGTATCCTCAACGGATCGATGACCAATGAAGCGGTAGGTGATGCTGCCCCCACACCTGCAACAATGCCTCTTTCAGTATCCTCAACGGATCGATGACCAATGAAGCACAAGCGACATACCCCAAAAAATAATAATCAATAGCTTTCAGTATCCTCAACGGATCGATGACCAATGAAGCTTAGTTTTTATGTCAAAGAGATAATACTCATCATTGCTTTCAGTATCCTCAACGGATCGATGACCAATGAAGCACAACTACGAAGCATATGGCGATAACGGCGTACTGCTTTCAGTATCCTCAACGGATCGATGACCAATGAAGCCGATGTAGAAGTTGGTGAAGTCATCGCCGTGGGCGGCTTTCAGTATCCTCAACGGATCGATGACCAATGAAGCAGCCGTCCTTGATCGTGGCGGCGTTCTGGTTCACGGTCTTTCAGTATCCTCAACGGATCGATGACCAATGAAGCGGTTTTGATAGTATTGTTGTGAAACGCGCTGACGGCTTTCAGTATCCTCAACGGATCGATGACCAATGAAGCACTACTACGAGCGTATCACCATTGACGAGATCAGCGCCTTTCAGTATCCTCAACGGATCGATGACCAATGAAGCGTAACCTCACCCCCTAAGTAAGCCGCTGGCACCTGCTACTTTCAGTATCCTCAACGGATCGATGACCAATGAAGCGAAGAGATGCAGAAGCGCCTTTTGGGCATCGCACAGAACTTTCAGTATCCTCAACGGATCGATGACCAATGAAGCCGTGCGCAGTGTGCGCAGCTGGGCAGGGGTCAAGGCTTTCAGTATCCTCAACGGATCGATGACCAATGAAGCTGCGTGTATCACCCCTGATGCGCTCGATTTGCATCTGGGCTTTCAGTATCCTCAACGGATCGATGACCAATGAAGCGCTGCTCTACAATTGCCCGATCCAATCCACGGATTCCATCTTTCAGTATCCTCAACGGATCGATGACCAATGAAGCGCCGCGCCGGATACGGGCGCTGTCGAACTCACCATCTTTCAGTATCCTCAACGGATCGATGACCAATGAAGCGCATAGGACCACCTCCTCAGAGCGTCGTATCCAGTCTTTCAGTATCCTCAACGGATCGATGACCAATGAAGCCAATAGCCAGCCGGTCTACGGCCAACAGTTCGGCACTTTCAGTATCCTCAACGGATCGATGACCAATGAAGCCATTGACGTGTGCAACGCCACCACCAACCTGCTGCCTTTCAGTATCCTCAACGGATCGATGACCAATGAAGCTATTTCAGGTTTCCAATACCAGCCCTCTCCACACATCTTTCAGTATCCTCAACGGATCGATGACCAATGAAGCCTAAGATCGGTCCCCACGTGGCGAATGCCTGAGCGACTTTCAGTATCCTCAACGGATCGATGACCAATGAAGCGAAACTTGCGATGCGCTGGTTGGTGCAGTGCTTTCAGCCTTTCAGTATCCTCAACGGATCGATGACCAATGAAGCCTCCAAGCCGCTGACCACCAATTGCGCCGGCGATTGCTTTCAGTATCCTCAACGGATCGATGACCAATGAAGCAACAACCCTGAAACTGGCGAACGTGCGCGACCAAAACTTTCAGTATCCTCAACGGATCGATGACCAATGAAGCGCACTGAGTTGGCTGAGAACGATCATGCGGCTGCGCCTTTCAGTATCCTCAACGGATCGATGACCAATGAAGCGAATCGGATAACTATTGAGTTCGAGGAGTTTCTTGAGCTTTCAGTATCCTCAACGGATCGATGACCAATGAAGCATGGTCGCTGATGCTGTGGGACGTGACGGCGGGGACTTTCAGTATCCTCAACGGATCGATGACCAATGAAGCACCGTGGCATGAGAATCATGCCTGTGTGGAGCAATCTTTCAGTATCCTCAACGGATCGATGACCAATGAAGCGCGCCGCTCTCGATGCCACCGCCGTTTTGCATCAGGCTTTCAGTATCCTCAACGGATCGATGACCAATGAAGCTAGCGGCACTGAGACCGTCATGGAACGTGACTATCCGGTCTTTCAGTATCCTCAACGGATCGATGACCAATGAAGCCAAAAGGTTTACTTTTGGAAAGATAGGAACGTAACGCTTTCAGTATCCTCAACGGATCGATGACCAATGAAGCCTTCAAGGTAGCTAAACAGAAGCAATTTGGCCCCTGGTTGCTTTCAGTATCCTCAACGGATCGATGACCAATGAAGCGGCGATTACGATCCCGTCGCGGCGAACCGGCTGATGCTTTCAGTATCCTCAACGGATCGATGACCAATGAAGCGACTTTTGATGTTGACGAGGAAGATGACGAATAACCTTTCAGTATCCTCAACGGATCGATGACCAATGAAGCCCCCAACGTCGATCCCTGGTCCTGGCTGAGCAATCCTTTCAGTATCCTCAACGGATCGATGACCAATGAAGCCGCGCGCGATACCCGCCGCCACACACAGCCGCAGACACTTTCAGTATCCTCAACGGATCGATGACCAATGAAGCCGACCAGAGTGGGTGGGGAATGAGTAAAACGTTTTACCTATCTGGGGATTGCATGGCCTCTCTTGAACAGTATACGCGGTCGAGGAGTATTTGTCTAGCAAAGGGTCAGCAAAATTAAGATGGTTTGGCACGCAACTCGTTTTTTGTGTCAAATGGGGGGGGAGTTGCGAACCGATGAAAGAGCTATGGGCCACACTTTACAGCGAACATGCGGCGTCCAGGTGCGGTTATGAGCGTGGTGTTTATCTTGCGTTCGCACGAGTTGCGAAGATGGCGTCTACATGGGGGTGCAATAGCCAGGATGGGGGAAGGTTAGCGCCGGCAGAGCAAGCATAGGATGCACAGATATAGGCACCAAGGGCGCAACAAAGATCAAAGCGTATGGAAGATGAAGCGTGCGGCAAGGGCCAAGAGGTATGGAAGAAGTTATAAGATGTATGGAAGGAGATATGATGTATGAGAAGAAGATATATGGTAGGCCAAGGTGTGTAGTGAGTCACCAGTTGCCCTTTGCGGCTGGCAATCCCCACACGCCAGGGGATATACTATACCCAGATATGCGATCTCGTTGCGCCGTCAAAGGAGTGTCCCGCGTGGACCAGCCCTTCGTCATAAATCCCTTGCGCACCGGCCTCTTCGCGGCCAGCGCCGCGCCGTGCATCATCGTCATCTTCGGTGCGACCGGCGACCTCACCCAGCGTAAGCTTTTGCCCGCGCTGTATAGCCTGTACGCGGAAGATCCCGCCTTGCGCTCGTTTTTCACCATCGTCGGCGTCGCCCGCAAACCGTGGTCGGATGCCGATTTCGCCGCCTTCGCTGAGCAGGGGATCAAGCAACATGCGCGCCATCCCTATGCGCCGGCCATCTGGCAAGGCTTCGCCGCCAACCTGCATTACCAGCCCGTCGAATTCAACGATGCCAGCGCCTACGATGCCTTGCACGCGAAATTACATACCCTGGACGAGCAGCGCGGCACGCTGGGCAACCGCATCTTTTACCTTTCGACCGCGCCGGAATATTATGAAACCATCGTCGAGCGCCTGGGCGCGAGCGGCCTGGCCCGCCGCGACGAGTCCGATGCTGAGTTCCATCGGCTGCTCATTGAAAAACCCTTTGGCGCTAGCCTCAATTCCGCCATCGTCCTCAACGACACCCTCAATCGCGTCTTCGCCGAACGCCAGGTCTATCGCATCGACCATTATCTGGGCAAAGAGACGGTGCAAAACATCCTAGTGATGCGCTTCAGCAACCGCATCTTCGAGCCGGTGTGGTCCGCCGAGCATATCGACAACGTGCAGATCACCGTCGCCGAGAGCATCGGCATCGAGAGCGGGCGCGGCGGCTATTATGACCACACCGGCGCGCTGAAGGACATGGTGCAAAACCATCTGCTGCAATTGCTGGCGCTGGTGGCAATGGAAAAACCGCTGAGCCTGGGCGCGAACGACGTGCGCCAGCGCAAGATCGAGGCGCTGCGCGCCATCCGCCCGATGTCGCCCGCCGAGGTGGCGGAAAATGTCGTGCGCGGGCAATATACCGCTGGCGCGATCAATTACCAGCCGGTGCAGGGCTACCGCGAGGAAGAGCGCGTCGCCCCCGACTCCATCACGGAAACCTATGTGGCGCTGAAACTGCTGATCGACAACGACCGCTGGGCCGGCGTGCCGTTTTACCTGCGCACGGGCAAGCGGCTGCCGGAACGCATCAGCGAGATCGCCATCAAATTCAAGCGCCCGCGCTTCGCGCTTTTTAAGGAATATGGCGAAGACGCGCTGCCGGCGAATACCCTGCTCATCCGCATCCAGCCGGCGGAAGGCATCTCGCTGCGTTTCGATGTGAAGCTGCCTGGTCCCCAGATGCAACTGCGCGCGATGAACATGGATTTCGCCTATGGCAAGTTCGACACCTTCACCCCCGAAGCCTACGAACGCTTGCTCTATGATGCGCTGCACGGCGATTCGACCTTGTTCACCCGCCGCGAAGAGACGGAACTGGCCTGGGGCATCGTGGAGGCCGTCGAACGCGGCTGGGCCGTGCAAGGGCCAACCAATCTGACATTTTATCAAGCCGGCACCTGGGGGCCGCGCCCCGCCGGCGAGATGCTGCGCCGCGACGGACGCTCCTGGAGGCGACTATGACCACCCCGACCACCATCCCCCTGACGCAGATCAAAGCCGCCCTTGCGAACCAGTGGCACGAGGTCACGCGCAGCAGCGTCCTGACGCTTGTCGCCTATGCGACCGGAGCCGACCGCGCCGCGCAGGTGGATACGATCCTGGACGCCCTCGCCGGCCAGCATCCCTCGCGCACCATCACCGTCGCTGTCGAACCCGCTGCCCAGCGCCCGACGCCAGCGGCCACCGTCGAACTGCACACCTACGCCATCGGCCAAACCGCCAGCCTGATCGGGTCCGAACAGATCGTCGTGTATATCCCCGCTACCGAGGTCGCCCGCATCGCGGATGATGTGCGCCCGCTGCTGCTGAGCGACATGCCGGTCTTCGTCTGGCTCACCGGCGCGCCGCCCCAAAATATGCGCCTGATCGAAGATCTCGTCGGGCTGGGCGATCATGTCGTGTTCGACAGCGCCACCTTCGCCGACCCTGGCCGCGACCTGGCCGTGCTGGCGGGCATCATACGCCGCAGCCGCGCCGCGACAGTGAACTACAAAGCCTTCCACGATTTCAATTGGGAACGCCTCGCGCCCTGGCGGGCCGCGCTCGCCCAGGCGTTCGATCCACCCTATCTCACGAATCTGGCGCACATCACTCAGGTGCGGCTGGGCTTCGCCCATGACTTCGCGCCCAACAGCACGCCGCAGCCCGCCCAGGCTTATCTGCTCGCCGGCTGGCTGGCATCGCGCCTGAACTGGCAGCCGACAGCGTACCAGACACGCCCCGGCGGCGCGCAGGGGCGCTTTCAATCACCCCGCCAGGCGTCGCCCATCGCCATCGAGATCGCACCCTACACCGCGCCGCACGCGCAGATCGCGGCCACCATCGCCACACCGCCCGCGCAGCCGACCGTGCTGCAAGGCGCGCTGCTCTTCGTTGATTTCATCACGCTGGTCAACGGGGAGCAGATGCTTTTCCGTACCGCCCTGGCCGACGACACGGGCCGCCTCACCACCACCACCACCCGCCTGGACGGCGAACACGCGCCGCCGCGCACGATGCCCATCGAAGCGCAGAGCGAGGCCGAGTTGCTCGCCGGCCAACTCACCCGCTTCCGCTACGACCACATCTACGAAGACGCCGTCCTCGCCGCCCAGGCGCTCGTCACTGCCGGCGGTTGATGAGGTTTTACAAAATTGGGCGGACATGCGCCGCCAGCACGCCGGGAGCATCGATTGCAAGTACCAATCGTCCCGGCTCGGAAAAGGAACCCCTCGGGCTAGAAGCGAGCGTGTCCAAGGTAAATTGTAAAAGGGCATAAACCGCGCCTAAGCGCCTAGCGGCGACGCTGTAGGGGCGTACCCTTGTGGTCGCCCTGCCGTCGCGGACTGGAATGGAAAGAGCATGGATGCTCTATCCTACGATATACGGCCAGCGTGGAGCGATTTACTGGCCTTCAGGGTGAGCGCTGTGTGGCGCTGGCGGCGCATCGGCGGGCGGCGAGGCGCGATAAAACGCGGCGGTCGCCGGACGGTAGGGCCGGGCCAGCCACAGCGGGCGGCGCAGGCCGTCGGCGCGCGGTTGGGGGCGCGTCTGCGCCAGCCACTCACGATAGACCTCGTGCGCCTTGTTCGTATCCACGAAGATATCGCCATACTCGTCGCCTGGTTCGGGTAACGTGATGGTCACTTGCTGATGCCAACAGTGCATGCCAGAGATCGGATCAGGATGGACCGGGAAGGTCAGATTTTGATGCACGCCGCCCTCGCGCCAGAAAATACGCTCCGAATCGGGATCAGTGCTGGCGAAGGGCTGCACATCTTCCAAACGCCGCATGCGCCACTGGCCCGGTGCCACCTGGCGGAAGTCCACCAGCGCCGAGGCCCAGCGGTCCGTGCCACCATCCTGCTGAATGCGCCATCGACCCAGGTGGTGCGAGCAGGCGACGACGCCGGGCCGGATGCCGTCCGTCACCCAGGCCAGATCGATGAACCAGCCGATGGCGGTGGCGATCTTGATGTGATCGCCGGTGGCGATGCCGATGCGCGCCGCGTCGTCGGGATGCACCCACACCGGATTCATGTTCGAGATCTCATACAGCCACTTGGCGTTGCCAGAGCGCGTGTGGATGAGCGTCGGCAGGCGGAAGGTCGGCACCAGCACATATTCGCCCGCGTCGCGGTTCAGGTTCGCCGGATGCACGTGGCTGCGGATGTAGCTGGGCAGGGCATATTCCGGCCAGCCCCATTCGACAAGCGTCGGCGAATAGAACTCCAGTTTACGCGATGGCGTGGGGAAACCCTCGCGCGCCACGCCATCCACCAGCACACCGATGGTCGCGTCGCCCTGGCGCACCACGCCCGTCAGCGGATCGGTCACGGCATCGGCCAGTTGCGCCTCGCTCAGCGGGCGCTCATTCAGGCGAAAGACCGGCACGCGCTCCTCCGGGATGGCGAACGCGCCGTATTTCCGCATGTAGTCCAGGGGCGACAGCCCCTCGGCCTGGGCGGCTTCGGGCAAACCAGGGACGCTGTTTTCGAAGATCCAGCGGTAATACTCGGTGACGGTCAGCTTCGCGCCGGGCGTATAGGGCGACTCGAAGTAGCGCCGGATGCCCAGGCTGCCATCGGGATCGATGCGCCACGACAGCTCGATCCAGAACTCGTCTTCTTCCCACACCTCGCCGGGGTTCGCCTCATAGGTATAGGTGATCGTCTCGCCCGCGCGTTCGCGCGCCACGCGCAGCACCGGCTGGCGGAAGGCGATCCACCGGCCCGCGTGCGTCTCCTGGCTCATCAGGTCGTGGCGTTCGGGAGCATGGCCCATCGGCAACACATAATCGGCATACCAGGCCGTCTCGGACCACGTGGGCGTCAGGGCGGCATGCAGTTCGATCTGCTGCGCGTTGGTCAGCATCTCCACCCAACTCGCGCCATCGGGATTGGTCCAGACGGGATTATAGACGCGCGTGAAGTAGGCGGCGACCTTACCGCGCCCCTCTTTCAGGAAGTGTGGTAACAAGATGCTCAACTCGAAATGCGCCAGGGGAAATTCCGGCGGGTAGAGCAGTTCGTTCCAGACGTTCGGGCGCGTCGTCGGCTCCAAGGGCATCTTGGGGACGAATTTGTTCCAGGTGTTGGGGGCCGTGCCGCCGGGAGTGCCGATGCTGCCAGTCAGCACTTGCAGGAACCACAACGCGCGGCTCACCTGCCAGCCGCCCAGGTTGCCCGCGCTGGCCGCACGCCAGGTGTGCGAGGCGAAACGCGACCCCGCCCGGCCAATCAGCCGCGCGATCTCCACGATCTGTGCCGCTGACACGCCGCTCTCGGCCTCGGCGAAGGCGGGCGTATATGCTGCGTACTGCGCGCGCAGGACGGTGATGAACTGGTCGAAAGTCTGGGGCGCGTCGGGATGCGCGGCGCGCAAATACTCCGGCCAGTTGACCCAGCGCCGCACATACTCGTGGTCGAAAAGGTCTTCATCCAGCAGCACTTTCGCCATCGCCAGCAAAACCGCCGCCTCGCTACCGGGCTGGGTGGGCAGCCAGTAATCCGCCATGCTGGCGGTGTTCGAGAGGCGCGGGTCCATCACGGCCAGCTTCGCGCCCTTCATCTTGCCCTCGATGATGCGCTGGGCCTGGGGGTTGAAGTAGTGGCCGGTTTCCAGATGGGCGCTGATGAGCAGGATGAACTGCGCGTTGGCGTGATCGGGCGAGGGCCGGTCGACGCCCATCCAGATCTCATAGCCGAAGCGCGCCGAGGAGGAACAGACGTTGGTATGGCTGTTGTGGGCATCCACGCCCCACGCGCCCAGCACCCGCTCCATCGTGCCGTCGTGGCCGGGCCGCCCGACGTGATACATAATCTCGTCGCGCCGATCCTCCACAATCGCGGCGCGCACCTGAGCCGCGATCTCGTCGAGCGCCTGATCCCAGGTAATGCGTTCCCAGCCGCCTTCGCCGCGTGGCCCGGTGCGCTTCAAGGGATAGAGGATGCGGTTATCATCCTGGATCTGGTTGATAGTTGCCGGTCCCTTCGCGCAGTTGCGGCCCCGGCTGGCGGGATGGTAGGGGTTGCCTTCCAGCTTCTGGATTTGCCCGGTCTGCTGATCGATATAGGCCAGCAGCCCGCACGCCGCCTCGCAATTGAAGCAAATCGTCGGCACGAGGGTATAGTGCCGTTCGACACGCTTGGGCCAGGCTTTGGCGTCGAGTTCCGTCCAGTCGTGCCAGCGATCCGGCGGCGGGCAGGAGGCCAATTCGCGCGTTTGAAACGGCTTGCCGCTGGGCGCGATCGTTGCGTCCGGAGTTGGCGGCTTGGGCGACGTTGGCTGCGCCGGCTGGCGGCGCGGTGATTGGCGTGACATCGCTTGCTCCTTCTTTGGTTAGCTGATGGCCACGCTCTGGCCGGCGACAACGAAACACTGCTCATACGCGAAGAGGCCGACGAGGGCGGCCACGCCCGCGAGCGCCAGCCAGACCAGCGCGCCGGTGGCGAGCGCCAGCAGCGCGGCCAGTGCCGCGCCCCCCAGCCCCACACCGACGGCCAAGCCCCAGAAGATGCCGCGCAACGCGCCGTGGGTGATGATATGGCCGGCGGCGGTCACCTGCCGATTCGCATGCGGCACAAACAGTTCGCTGCCAAAGGCGAGCGCCTGCGCGCCCAGCGCCACCAGCAGCGTCACCGCCAGGAGGTGGGCGGCAACAGGACCGGCGCGCAAGGGTCCGGCCAGCAGAGCCAGCGCCCCCGCGCCCGCCAGCACGGCTTGCACCAGCAGGTGGGGCAACAGTAGCGGACTTTGCCAGAAGTCGCGCCCTTCGGCCTGGCCGAAGAGGAACGCGGTATAGCCGGCAGCGGCGGCAGCCAGCAGCGCGGTGGGCCACAGGAGCGCCCGCACCAGACCATGCCAGCCGAAAAGTTCGCCACCGAACCAGAGCGTGAGCAGCCCGCCATACGCCGCTAGGATGTAGCCGCCCCAGACAAGCCACGAAGTCCAGTTTGGTTTCAGAAAGAGATACAGGAAGCGTTCGGGGCGCTTGAGATCGACCACCAGCAAGAGCAGGGTGATGCCCAGGAAGGCCAGCGCCACCAGTGGCGCGGCGATGCCGAAAAGCGCCCGCACGGGGGCCAGCCCCAGGCCCAGCGCCAGCGCGGTCAGCAGGAACGCGCCGCCCGCGATGGACTTCGTGCCGAGGTAGGCCGACACCATCCAGCCCCACGGACGCGCCTTGGGGATGTCATAGGCCACGCGGGCCGCGCCGCGATATGTGCGGCGATCTACCACGCCCTGGGCCTGCAAGCTGGCGACCCGATCCGCGACTGGTGCCGGCACAGCCGGCGGCGAGGCCGGGCGCGGCGCGGCGGGAACGACGGGCAACGGCACATGGCGCGGGCGCATGTGTGGCGGCTCCGCCACCGTACCATCAGCGGTGAGCTGCGCCCGCCGCATGAACATAAAAAGATCTTCCTGGGGCAACGCTTCGGGATTGATCGCATGCTCATCCGCCCCGACATAATAGACGTTCGGACCGGTGCCTTGTTCGGGCCGGCGCACGCGCACGCTCTCGCGCCCCACCAATTGCGCGATCTGGCTCTGCGGATCGTGCAGGTCGCCCGCGACGATGGCTTGCTCCGGGCAGACGACGACGCAGGCCGGCTGCAATCCCTGATCGACGCGATGCGCACAGAAGTTGCACTTGGACGCGGTGTGCGTGTTCGGATCGATGTGCAGGGCATCATAGGGACAGGCTTGCATGCAGCTTTTGCAGCCGATGCAGCGCTCGCGGTCGAAATCCACGATGCCGTCGTCGCGCTTGAAGAGCGATTTGGTGGGACAGATGGCGACGCAAGGGGCATCATCGCAATGGTTGCAGCGGTTGACGAGAAAATGGCGGCGCGTGTTAGGGAATTCGCCCTTTTCGATATACTTGACCCAGGTACGATACACGCCGATGGGCGTATCGTGTTCCGCCTTGCACGCGACGGTGCAGGCATGGCAGCCGATGCACTTACGCTGATCGATCACGAAGCCGTACTTCATCGTCAACCTCCTCAAAATGGCGCGCAGCCACACGCCGGCGCATGATGCCATCGCTGGATATGCATGGCAGTATACGAGGAGTGGTCAACACAGTCCAATAACGGTTTGTTCGTGATATCCTAATATGAGCTTATGATGCCGCCCCGTGTGCGCCGCTGGCACAGAGTAGGGGTGGTCGTGAGGAACACCATGCCATTGCCCTTTACCTTCGCCCAACTGGCGACGCTTGTGCATGTCGCTGATTCCGGCAATTTCACGCGCACCGCCGAGGAATTATTCCTCACCCAACCCGCCGTCACCCAACAACTGCGCGCCCTCGAACGCCAATTGCAGGTGCCACTGATCGAGGTCGTCGGGCGGCATCCGGTGCTGACGGAGGCCGGGCGCTTTCTGGTGGCACGGGCGCGCGTGGTGCTGGGCCAGGCGGACGAACTGGAACGTGATATGCGGGCCTTCGCCGCCGCTGAGATCGGCGAAATGCGTGTCGGCGCGACGCTGACCATCGGCACCTATGTGTTGCCCCGGCTGCTGGCGCGCTTCCAGCAAGAACGGCCTCAGAGTCACCTGCACGTGACGATTGCGAATACCACGACTATCGCCGCACAGGTACTCGCCGGCATGGTGAGCATCGCCCTGGTGGAAGGCGAAGTGGTGGCGGAGGCATTCGCCAGCGTGCCGTTTCAGGCGGATGAACTGGTGCTGGTCACGCCGCCCACACACCGGCTGGTTCACCTGGCCGACGCCGCCGTGCGCGATCTCGCCGGCGAACCATTGGTGCTGCGCGAGGCGGGATCGGGGACGCGCGCCCTGGCCGAAGCGGCGTTGCGCGCGGCGGGCGTCGTGCCGCAGGTGGCGCTGGCGATGCCCAGCGGTGAAGGCGTGCTGCGCGCGGTGGAAGCCGGCCTGGGGGTGACGCTCATCTCGCGGCTGGTGGCGGCGGATGCCGTGGCAGCGGGACGCCTGGTGATCGTGCCGCTGGCTGACCTGGCAGCCCAGCGTGTCTTCCAGGCGATCACCGTGCGGGGACGCGTGCAATCACCGCTCGTCCAGGCGTTCCTGGCGCTGCTCGCCTGACTAGCGAGACGTGTTCATCTCTGGTGAAGCATACGCTAATCAATACCGCACAGCCTGCCAACGTGTAGCACTCCCGCATGCTAGCGCGGATCGTGGAGTAACGCCTGAGCGGCCTGTTTGCCAGGCGTGCCAGCGATGCCCCCGACGGGCGCGGTCCCCGCGCCGGAGATGTAGAGTCCCCGGATCGGGGTGCGGTGGTGGCCCAGCCGTCGCGTTGGGCGCAGCGGCCCCAGTTGGTCCAGGGTGAGATCGAGATACATCGGGTGGCCCAGCGGCCAGCAGCCCACGCGCTCCATCTCATCCGGTGTGAAAGCGCGCACGCCCTGGATGCTGGCACGGAAACCGGGCGCACGCGCCTCAACGAGCGCCAGGCAGCGTTCGGTGAACTCCGCCCGCCGCGCCTCCCAGCCACCCCGCACGCGCCCAGGTGCCGCCGGACACGCCAGATAGACGGTATGATGGCCGGGCGGAGCCAGCGTGGCATCCAACGCGGAGGTGGTGAAGGCGTAGAGTGGCAGTGGATCGGGCAATTCCTGCGCTTCAGCCTGCCGGAAACCCTGCGCCAGTTCGCTGAGGGTATCGACGTAGCTTTGCAAGCCGTGATAGTCGGCGGGCTGCGCGCCAGGATAGGGCGGCAAGCGATCTGTGGCGACATGCACCAGCGCCTGCACGACATTAGCACGATGTGCGGCCCCTAGATCGGCGGCCACCGGCCCCGCGAGCGGCGGGTTCAGCAACTGGAGCAGGGCGGTTTGGGGATCGATGGCAGTGATGACAGCGGCGGAGGGCAACTGCTCGCCATCGGCCAGCACCACCCCACCCACCCGGCCTCCCGACGCTACGATGCGCGCGACCGTCGCGTTACAGCGCACCTGGCCGCCGAGCGCCGCTAGCCGGCGCAGGAGCGCGTCGATGAGCGCCTGGGAGCCGCCGCGCGGGTGCCATTGGCCGAAGAGGTGATAAGCTGCCTGCCAATAGGCGAAGATGGCTCCGCCAGGGACGAGCGGGCTGACATTGGCATGCGCGGCGAAGGCCGCGACAGGCCCCCGCACGAGATCACTGGCCAGATCGCGCTCCAGCAACGCGGCATACGGCCCCAGCAGATCGCGCCCTAGCTGCAAAAAATCCTGCTGCCGCACCAGGCGGCGCAGTTCGCCCAGTCGTCCGAGGGCGGTGCGCACCTGTGAGGTACCGCGAATCGTCGGCAGCACGGACTGAATGATCGGCACGGCGACGCGCATAAAACTGGCGTAGGCTTCGGCATCGCGCGGGCTGCTGGCCGCGATGCTCGCCACCGTCGCGTCAATCGAGCGATAGAAGCGGACGATACGCCCATCGGCGCGGATAGCGACGGAAAAGGGATCCATTTCCTGATACGCCAGCCCCGCCCCGGCGAGATCCAATTCCTGGGGAATGCTGGTCATATTGATAATGTTGTGCGCGACGGCGTGCAGGTCGAAGCGATAGCCAGGGATGCGCTCGGCGGTGCGTGAGCCGCCGCCTGGTACGTCGGCTTGTTCCAGCACCAGAACATCGCGCCCTGCCCGCGCCAGATAACACGCGGCGATCAATCCGTTGTGGCCCGCGCCGACCACGATCACGCGCCCACCTTGTCGCGCCATATGCCTTCTCCTACGCCATCTATCCCTTCATCAGTACCCCTCTGATGGAAATTGGGGGGATGCTTAACCATGGACAAAGCCGCGTATCAGCATTTCGACGGCAATCGCGATCAGGATCGGGACGAAGATCTTGCGCACCGTACTGTTGGAGAGCTTGGCAAGGGTTTGCGCGCCAATCAGTGCGCTGATCAGCACACCCAGTGCCACGGGCGCGGCCACCAGGGGATGGATGTCGCCGCGCTGGAAGTAGATCCCTGCGCTGGCCGCCGCCGTCACGCCAATCATGAAATTGCTGGTGGTAGACGAGACTTTCATCGGCAGGCGCATGGCAGTATCCATTGCCAGCACCTTGAACGTGCCGCTGCCAATGCCCAGCAAACCGGAGATCAGTCCAGCGATGTACATCATGCTGAAACCCTGTGGCACATGCGTAACTTGATAGGTCACCTGGCCGCCCTGCTGGGCATCGGGATACGTGCTGGCTAGCGCCAGGCGGTCGGCCCAGCGATCATTGGTCACACCCTGGGGCAACTCTTCACCCAGTTTGGTGATGAGTGGCGCGGCGCTGAAGAGCAACACCAGGCCAAAGATGATGAAGAGCAAGTTGGGGGCCAGTACCACGGCCAGGAACGCGCCACTGATCGCGCCGATGGTGGTCGCGATCTCCAGGAACATCCCCACGCGCAAGTTGGTCAAATGGTCCTTCACATACGCCGCCGCCGCGCCACTGGAGGTGGCGATGACTGAGACGATGGATGCGCCGATTGCGACATCAATCGGCAGGCCGAAGGCGATGGTCAGCAGTGGCACGACGAAGATGCCCCCACCCAGCCCCACCAGTGCGCCGACCAGCCCGGCCACGATGGCGGCGAGGAAGACTAGCACGAAGAAGCCGAAGCTCGGTGTAAGCGTCACCGTCTTGACATGGCCCCCGAAGACCGCACCCAGCGCGATGATGCTGATGAGCAAGATCACCAAGACAAGGGTGGTGATGGCCACATAGCGCCGGTCGCCTTCCGCTGCGAAAGCGAAGATTGAGACCGCCACGCGCAGCACTGGCGTCAGCAACAATACCAGTAGCCCCAGCACGATGATCCCCAGTGGATCGCCGTGCAGCACGCTCTGCGCCACGGCGGGCAGGGAGTGGGGAAACGCGGCGGGTCCGCCGCGTGCGAGATGCAGGATCAGCCCCAGCACGATGATGGCGGCACTCAGCAGTACGCCACCGCGCAACACGTTGCTGATCGCAACCTCTGCCTGCCGTACCAGTGCGTCATTGTGGCGCGACTCAGCGGTAAAAGCCGTTTCTTCTAGGGATGCGGTCATAAATACTCTCCTTTAGATAATTGAGCACGATTTCAGCGCCTCAATGCAGGCGAGGAGAATGGCACCAAAACGGTGAGCGCGAGTACCACCACGATGGCTTCCAGCACCAGGGACAGCAGGCCATTGGGAGATTGCCAGGGTAAGCGATGCAACGCGGGCAGCCCAAAGGTGCGGCTGAAGACGTACCCCAGCAGCGATCCACCAGCGATGACGTCGCCGATGGTCCAACCTACTCTATCATCGCTCCAGGCGATCCAGCCTGCCGCCACAACGGCACCCACACAATCGATTACAAAGAGCACCCCCAAATAGGTCGCCAGGTGCAAACCCACTGGCACAATAGCGAGGTGAATCACAGCGATAGCGATCAGGAGGAGGACGCCCGTTATCTGTCGGGCGATGTTCCAAAGAGAACGCTGATGGCTCAGCATCACCGGCGAGTGTGATCCAAATGTCATGATGGTGACTCCTTTACGCATTGGTGGGAGGTGGCGCGAAACCGAAGCGCGCATACACGTCGCGGGCGGCGGCGCTCTGCATGAAGCGCACGAAAGCATGGGCGGCGACAGGGTGCCTTGCCTCACGCAATGCAGCCAGCGCATACTGGCCCTGAAGATTCTGCTCCGGCGGTAGCTTCACCTGTGTTACTGGTGCGCCCGCGCGCACGTGAAATTGCGCTTCCGTCGTCCATAGCGGAGCAGCATCCACCACTCCTTGCATCAGCCAGGCAATGCTTTCGCGGTGGTGAATCTGTGTCAGCCGCATCTCGCCCAAGTGGGCCTTCTCCACCATCAAGTGAGTGACCAGCGCCTCACCGCCAGCCTTGGCACAGACATCCAGAATCAGGCGACCCACACCTTCCGTTTGGGGATTGGGCAATGCTACGCGCAGGCCGGGGCGGCCCAGGTCCGCCAGTGTGTGTAACCCCAGCGGATTGCCTGCCGTCACCAGCAGAGCGAGATCATTTGCAGCATAAGTGATGGGTGTTTCGCTGATGCCAGCGGTATGCAACTCGGTAAGTTGGTCAAGGCCGGCAGCCAGCACATCGGCCTGCACGCGCAGCAGCAATTCTCCCATGCGCAACGCGCCCTGGCGCACCTGTGCGATGAGGATGCCCGGCGGCAACGTCTCGAAAAAGATGTGCTGTATGGCGGGATGCGCCGCGCGAAACGCGGTGAAGAGATCGTCCATGACCATGAACTGATTGCCGTTAACAAAAGCGATCAGCTCAGCGTTGATCGGATTGCCATGCAGATCGGTCACGCTATTCCAGGGGGGAACGGTGAAAGTAACGGGTTCGCGGATATCAGGGACGAACATATAGCCAACCTCCCTGTTGGCGGCGCACCAACTCGCCGATGCCAGAGGGGACGATGATGACGCCGGGCAGGAGCGTCACGGGATCGATCTGCCGCTCACGCAGTGTATTGTGGCAGGCGGCCAACATCACACCCCGCGCGTGCAGCGCACCGACTTGTGCAGCGTAACCGCTCGCGTTGGTGAGCAGATCCAGGCCCAGCCCGTGGGCCACGATTTCGATCTGCGTTTGGTCTGCCCCCAGGTCGTCGAGCAGATTCGCCACGTTGCGCAAGACGGCGGCGTGTTTGGCGGGATCGCCCTCATCGACATGGATGAGGACGCGATAGCGAGGTTCCATCAGTTATTTCCTGGCTTTCTGCAAAATGTGCGCCCCATGACGAAGTTTTCTCACTCGTGTCCGTTCCCCGCTTAAAGATGAGATGGAGGTATACCCAAGCAGCACACCAGACAGAATACAATTCAGGTGTCGCAGCGGCAAGGATATCGCGTCGCCCATCTCCCGCTCAGGCATGGAGTCCTGGTTTGATGGCGGTGAGGTCGTCAATCAACAGCGGGCTGTGCGCACGAAAGGTTTCTGCATAGGCGACCCCGAAGATGCGCCCGGCATGTTGATCCTCCGCTTCATAGAGGTCGAGGAGCGTGTCACCCGCCTCTACGGTGAAGATGGCGCGATATTCCGCGAGCGCCGCCTTTTTGCGGGCATAGGTCGCGCTGACATCCACCGCGAAGGCGAAGGCATCGCCCCAGGCGGGTTCCATCTTGCAATGCGGGAAGAACAGGCGCTCCACTTTCCATGGTGCAGTCGTGGCCAATGCCTCTCCGCCAGGGACGCGATCCCAATTGGCCAGCCGCGCGTAAAAGACTGCCGCTTGCACCAACGGGCCAATGGCGGCGTGGTCGGGGTGGACACAAGCGGCGGTGGTGCCAAAGACCCAGCGCGGCTGATGGAGACGGATCAAGTCAGCGATTTGCAAGCGCAGGGGAAGCGTATCCTGGATGAAGCGATCCTGTTGATCCAACAGCAACCGATGTGCTCCAAGGATGGCCGCCGCACGGCTGGCCTGTTGAGTACGGACCCCGGCCTCCGCGAAGTCTGCGGGTTCCCCATTGCAGAGATCAACGATCAGTATGTGCCACCCCTGGTCGGCGAGCTTGGCGATGGTGCCACCCATCTGCACCTCCGCATCATCAGGATGCGCAGTAATGACCAGAGCATCATAGGACATCATGGTACCTCCATCAGGGCAAAGGCGTGGTGACGAGGAAGGACCTAGCCGCGCTGATTACGCAGGTGACGCGGCTGACAAGGCGGCGGCGACCCGTTGTAGCCTGGCCCGCGCCTCGTCGGCCACGGCTTGCATCGCGGCCTGTTGCACCACCCCCAACATCGCCGCTGGATCCACAAAATCCACGCGGACGCCTGTGGGAGTCTCGCGGACGACCACATTGCAGGGCAACAACAGTCCCACATGAGGGTCGATGGTGAGCGCGCGATGCGCCAAGGCGGGATTGCACGCTCCCAGGATCGTGTAAGGGGAGTACTGCTCCTGTAGTTTCGCTTGCATTGTTGCCTGAACGTCAATCGTGGTCAAAACACCGAATCCTTCCTGTTGCAAGGCATCGGTAACACGCGTCACCGCAGCCGTGAAGGGGAGGGAAACGGTAACACCGAAGCCATAGGTCGTGTTCTCTTGCGATGGTTGTGACATACTGTTACTCCTATTATTCTGTGTACCCTGCCGCAGAGGGCGGCGCGGGACGTACCACCAAGCGCGCCTGAGCATGGAGGCGTTCTTGTACGCCGGCGCAGACGATGCTGCAAAGGGTACGGATGCTCGGATCGGCCACCGTGTAGATGATGCTCGTCCCTACCTTGCGGCGCTGCACCAGTCCCCCGTGTGCCAGTGCATGCAAGTGCTTCGAGATGTTCGGTTGGCTGGCACCGGTCAAAGTGACCAGTTCGCTCACGCTGCGTTCCCCTTGCCCCAGGATCGCCAACAATTTGAGGCGCACTGGTTCGCCTAACAGGCGGAATCGCTCGGCAATCAGGTCCAGCAGCGGATCAGGAAATCCTTCTTCGCTGAAGTGTTGCCAGGCGGTCGCTGGATCAGGGGTCGGAACCGGATCGGGAGGCGTGAAAGAAAATGGACCAGTGGGCATGGAATCACCTTCCTCGTATGGTGTCGTGTGACGGCGTGCGCGCTTTGCCTCCGCCCTTGACAACCCTGTATGACTATATGGTAATATAATCAATAGAGATTGTCAAGGGGGTGGCTACCACCCACCCCAGTTGCCCCAGAGGTGCTATGCATCTCCGGCGGTTTAAGGAGAATCCTACTGTGGACTGGCTATTCGGCGGCTCCGGCAGCCGCATCCCTGCGATTTCCGTCCAAGATGCCTGGGAACGGTTGAGCAAAGAACAGGATCCGCCCGTTTTGGTTGACGTGCGCGAAACATGGGAGTTTGGGCGCGGGCATGCACGCGGCGCACGGAACATTCCGCTGGGGCAGGTGATGCAACGCCTCAAGGAGATTCCCAAGGACCGCGATGTGCTGCTGATCTGCCAAAGCGGCAACCGCAGCGGCAACGCCGCTCACGCCTTGATGCAGGCAGGTTACACACGCATTTTCAATGTGAGCGGGGGGACCAACGCCTGGCGCTTACATCACCTACCCCTTGGCTAGCAGAACGTGCGGAGCGAGTATCCCCTTCTATAAGGAAGACGATCCTGGCGCTCACGGTGCATCCGGTATCTTTAATGCCCATCGTGATGTAAGCTGCCGTCTTCCTATTCGTGGTGATTACGCAGACCCAGCGCCAGCGTTTCACCAACCAGCGACAGGCAAAGGAGGAGTTGCTATGCCTATCGAGCAGTTCTATGTAGGTGGGTTAGGCCATCAATCCTATCTTGTCAGCGATCCAGAGAGCGGCCAGGCGGTGGTGATCGATCCGCGCCGCGACGGTGACATCTACCTGGAAGCGGCAGCGGCACAGGGCGTATGCATCACCCACATCCTCGAAACTCACATCCACAACGACTACGTGACCGGGGCGCGCGAATTGGCGGCCCGCACTGGCGCGCAGATCGTCACTAACGCCGCCGGCAATGTCGCTTATGCCGATCTCTCTGTGCGCGATCAAGATAAGATCACCGTCGGCTCGATCACTTTCACCGTGCTGGCGACTCCCGGCCACACCCCCGAACATGTCAGCTACGCGCTGACTGAGGCCGGCCAGGGGCAACCGACAGCGGTCTTCACCGGCGGCAGTATGCTCGTCGGCGGTGCAGGGCGCACTGATCTGCTGGGCGCGGGCATGACGCTGTCGCTGACGCGCGACCAATATCAGTCATTGCGCCGTCTGCTCACCACTCTGCCCGGCCAGGTTCTCGTTTATCCCACTCACGGGGCCGGCTCCTTTTGTGGGGCCAGCGCCATCACCCCTACGCGCTTCAGCACCATTGCGCAAGAATGGCAGACTAACCCCGCCGCGACGGCGCCGAGCGAAGACGACTTCGTGCAACGGCAGATCGCTGGCTACGGTGCCTATCCGACCTACTATGACTCCATGCACGCTATCAACCAACAAGGGCCACGTGTGTTAGGACACCTGCCAGCGCCACCGGCGCTTGCGCCGCAGGCGGTGCAGCAACGCCTGGCGGCGGGGACGCCCCTCGTCGATGGTCGCTCGCGCATCGCGTTCGCCGCCACGCACATCCCCGGCACCCTTAACATTGAGTTGAATGACGATTTCGCCACCTATGTTGGCTGGGTGCTGCCCTTCAACGTGCCACTCATGGTGCTCGTTGAAGACGAGGCAGGCCGACGCGAGGCCGTGGTGCAACTCGTGCGCATTGGCTACGAGCAGATTGAAGGCTATGTGGCGGGCGGTATCACCGCCTGGGAAGCGGCGGCGCTGCCTACCGAACACTACGAACGCATCGACGTACCGGAGTTGGCGCAGCGCCTCCAGCATGGCGAGCCACTCACTGTGGTCGATGTGCGGAGGCCCGAAGAGTGGCAGGCGGGACATATCCCCGGCGCGATCCCTGCCCACCTGGGCGATCTGCCACAGTTGATCGAGGGGTTGCCCACCGCTACGCCGCTGGCCGTGATGTGCCGCACTGGGCAACGCGCCAGCATCGGTGCCAGCATGATCGCGGCGTCAGGCCGCCCAGTGCTGGCCGTGCAGGGCGGGATGCCGGACTGGATCGCCGCCGGTTTGCCCAGTGAAACGGGTGAGATTGACCCCATGACCGTGCCACTCGATCCCGCGGTTCATGCGCATCCCTGATACCTCACAATCATCACTATGCACGGTTGGTAGGGCGCGGGCGTACACTGTTCCCGTCATGACTATTGCATGAACACGTTGCACATGCCAGGCATGCCCGGCTTTTTGAGCGCAGTGGCGCGCTCATGGGCAACCACGGGAGTTGACACTCCGCATGGGCTACAGCCGCAGCAGATTCTTGGTTCAGCCAGCGGACGTACCAGTGTCCCTCACAGGACACTGCCAGTGGTCCCTCTGTCCCCAAGCGTTTTATTGGTGCAAGACCAACCTGTTGCCGTATGCCCGACGGTACAGCAAGGCGCGTGTTGCAGGAAGTCCGATCACCCGCTAGGGAGACAATGCTTCGGCTTGCGCCTCTTTTCGCCAGACTTCGTACTAGGTATAGCACAGCATCAGCACGAAATCAACCCCTGGTTAAAACCGACGCAAGCCCTTGCATCCGCACGCCCTCAAGGGACGGCGGCTTTACGGGCTATCTGTAAAACAGCGAATGTCCACATCCATAACCGGATATCAGCAAATCGTTATCGCAGGCGTGCAGCGCCGACACTGGTACGTCGGCTTGTTCCAGCACCAGAACATCGCGCCCTGCCCGCCCCAGATAGCAAGCGGCGATCAAGCCGTTATGGCCCGCGCCGACCACGATCACGCGCCCGCTATACACTAGACAGACAGGTATATGCTAGAATACACACGTGTTCGTGCAGCACCGCTCTCCATCTCCCCAACGAGGTTCGTCCCCATGTCGCCACCTTCCTGGACCGCTAGCGTCCATCATGATGGTTCACCGCGCTATGTCAGCACGCAAAGCGGCAACATCGGCACTGCGATCCAGTTGCGGCTGCGCGCCGGTTTAGCTGCGCCGATCCGGGCGGTGTTCCTGCGCACCTGCCCCGACGGCGAGCAGGCTATGACGCCCTTGCAGCGGCGCGCGGATGACGCCGCCTGCCAGTGGTGGGAAGGTGCCGTCACGCTGCTGACGCCGCGCACAAATTATCGCTTCCTGCTCAGCACCAGCGATGGCGTGTGGACGCTGAACGCCGCTGGTATACTGCGCCATACGCCCGGCGACCACGACGACTTCGTCCTGCTGGCGGATTATGCCGCGCCAGATTGGGTGCGGGAGGCCGTCTTTTACCAAATCTTTCCCGACCGCTTCTGTGATGGCGAGCCGGCGAGCAACGTGCGTACCGGCGAATATACCGTGCATCGACACGCGACCGTCGCGCGCGAGTGGGGCGCGGAACCAGCGCGGCACGGCTCCGGCGGGGCGGGCAGCGCCGAGTTCTTCGGCGGCGACCTGCCTGGCATCACCCAACGGCTAGGCTACCTCAATGATCTCGGCGTCACGGCGCTGTATCTCACGCCGGTCTTCGTCTCGCCCAGCAACCATAAGTACGATGTCGAGGACTTCGACCATGTCGATCCGCACTTCGGCGGCGATGCGGCGCTGGTGGCGTTGCGGCAAGCGTTGGATGCGCGCGGCATGCGGCTGATGCTGGATATCGTCCCCAACCATTGCAGCAACACGCATCCCTGGTTCCTGGCCGCTCAGGCCGATTCCCAGGCACCCACGGCGGAGTTTTTCTCGTTCGGCGCGGACTATCCGCATGGCTATGCCACATGGCTGAACGTGCGCAGCCTGGCTAAGTTGAACTATCGTAGCCAACGGCTGCGCGAGGTGATGTATGCCGGCTCGGATGCGATCATGCGTCGCTGGCTGCGCCCGCCCTATCGCATCGACGGCTGGCGCATGGATGTCGCCAATATGCTCGGTCGCCAGGGGACGACGCAGCTCGGCCATGCGGTCATCCAGGGCATCCGCGCGGCGGTGAAAGCGGAAGCGCCGGAGACGTATCTGCTGGGCGAAAACTTTTTCGATGGCACGCCGCAGTTGCAGGGCGACGAACTGGACGCCACGATGAATTACCAGGGCTTCATGTTCCCGGTGATGCGCTGGCTGGCCCCCGCCGATCCCGAACTCCTCGAAGGCCGCCCCTACGCCGATCCCGTCCCCCTGCCCACGGCAGCCGTCGCCGCGCAGTGGCACGCGAATCTGGCGGCGATCCCGTGGGTTGTCGCGCTGCAACAGTTCAATCTACTGGGCAGCCACGACACGCCGCGCGCCCTCACCGCGCTGGGCGGTGATAGCAATCGCCTGCGAGTCGCCGCCGCGCTGCTCTTCACCTTCCCCGGCGTCCCCTGCATCTTCTACGGCGATGAGGTCGGCCTAAGCGGCGGCCCTGCGCCCGCATGCCGCGTCTGCATGCCCTGGGAGCCGACGGCCTGGGATACCGATCTGCGCGCCTGGTATATGCAACTCATCGATCTGCGTCGCCACTCATCCGCCCTGCAAAGCGGCGGCTTCCAACTGTTGCTGGCGGCGGAACACACGCTGGCCTTCGCCCGCGAGGCACCCGGCGAACACCTGATCATCGTCGCCAAACGCGCGCCCGACGACATCACCACGCTGCCCGTCGCGCCCGCCAGCCTGCCGGACGGCACGCGGCTGGACGAGATCATCACCAACCACGCCTCCACCGTCGCCGGCGGCCTGCTTCCCTTGCTGCCGCCGCGCGCCGGCGCTGATATCCAGATCTGGCGCGTGCTGCTGGATGAAGCGGATTGCGCATGATCGTATCATACCCGTTTCAGATGATTAGCATGGATACCGGAGGATAGGGACAGACAGGAATGTCTGTCCTACGGGGTGATAGAGTAATTACCCGAACACAGGTATTACGTTAGCAGGAGGCGGACATGAGTGAATTTCAACAGTATGAGTGGCAGGCGGTGGATCGCCCGCTCAGCACCGCCGAGCAGCATGCCGTCAACGCGCTTTCCAGCCACATCACCGTCAGTCCCGCCCACGCGCTGGTGACATATGACTGGGGCGCTTTCAAGCATGACGCCATCGACGTGCTGGAACAGTATTTCGATGCATTCTTGTATTATGCCAACTGGGGATCGCGCCAGCTCGCTTTCCGCTTTCCCCACGGCACGGTGGAGGCCGCCGCGCTCGCGCCCTACCTCGATGATGAGTTTGTGACGTTCACGTCCGGCACGGACTATGACATCCTGAATATGGATTGGCAGGCAATGGAACCCGGCGATTATGAGATGGCGGCGTTGCTGGGGCCACTGGTGGGCTTGCGCCGCGAGATCCAGCAGGGCGACTTGCGCGGGCTGTATATCGCCTGGATGGGGACGCAAAAACTCACTGCATGGAAGGACACGCCCGATGCCCCCTGGCATGAGCCGCCGCTACCGCCCGGCCTGGCCAGCCCCACAGCGGCCCAGCAGGCGCTGATCGCATTGCTGGAACTCGATCCGTTCCTGATACAAGCTGCTGGCGAGGGCAGCGCGCCTCTGGCAGAATACCAGGACGATTTCGCCGCATGGGTTCCCTTGCTTCCCGCCGCCGAGCAGCGCGACTATCTCGTGCGGCTGGCGCGCGGCGAAGTGGGGCTGGACCTGCGGCTGGCGCATCGGCTGCGCGCCCTGGGCCAAGCGCCGGACCCCACCCCCCCGGCAACGCCGCCCGCGCCCCGCACGCTCAGCGCGTTGCAGAAGCGCGCCACCGTTTTGCAGCGTGAGCACGATCAAGCGGAGAAGGAACGCATCCGGCGCGAACACATCGCCCGGCTGGAAAGCCTGGTGGGCCAGGAAGACCGCCTCTGGCACGCAGTGCATGAACTGCTGGCAAAGCCCGGCAGTGCGCGCTATGATAACGCTGTCGCGCAGATCATCACCCTGCGCGACCTCGCCCGTCATCAGCACCAGATGCCGATCTTCATGGAGCGGCTGCAAGATCTGGTGCAACAATACCAGAAGCGCACGAGTTTCATGCAGCGCCTGCGCGAACAACGGCTCGTCTGAACAATTGCCATACCCGCCCTGAAAACACCCGTGAGCACGCGCAAAGAGGATTACTGCCCCTAGTATACACACGATAGGTACATACAAAGCAAGCGCTAAATGCCAATACTCAGCCGATCTTTGCAGGAAATACATGGGTTATGCCTGTAAAACTAGATTCTATACGTTGATCATCTATGCGGGGCGGAATGTGTGGGATACCATTTGCTCCCTAATACCCCTTGCGGATAAAGATCGTGGTCAGCGGGGCATGACAGACAAGAAAGTCTGTCCTCCAGTGATAGCGTGATCGTCCGAATTGGGTATAACAACCACAGGATAAGGTGTGTATGTCGAAACGTTTTACCTGGCTGCTCAGCTTCGTTAGTGCAGGGGCGCTGACCGCGCTCGTACTCGTCGGCTGCGGCTCGCCCTCATCCAGCACAGCATCATCCTCAACCAGCAGTACATCTTCGACCACTTCATCATCCACCACCACAGCGACAGCGACGGCAACCGCCGCGCCAACCGTCACCGCGTGTAACCAACTGCCCAACTTTGTGTCAGCTTCGCCAGTGGGTGATTTCTTCGGCATCCAGTTTCCAGCAAACACGGTCGCTGACGGGGTGATCCCGCCGACCGCTGCCGCCGGACAATTTCAAATCGTCGGAGCGAACTTCTGCACCAACAATTCCACGACCCAATTGACCGTCACCGGCGGTCACGGCTCGGTGTCGTTCTTAGCGGCGCTGCTCTTCGAGGGCTGGGCGCACGCGACCACCTTCCCCTTCGACGGCTATCTGCAACAGGCATGCAGCACGGGGACGACTTGTTTCAGCAACACCGGCAACAATGATCAGCTTGCGGTGCAAAACATCACCGATAATGGGCATGGTGTGATCTCCTATCGCCTGGTCTACGCCAGCGCGCCGACCACCCCAACCTGCAACAGCAATTTCACCTCCTCGCCCACGCCCGGTTTCTTCCCGTTCCTCACCGGCTTCACGCCCCCGGTGCCACTGCCGCCACTCTCGCGCCTCAGTCCAGATAGCGCTGCCGGAATAGTGGGGACGGACATCTGTAGCGCCGGCACGGTCGCCAGCGTGACGACCTTCATGACCCACTATCTCGCCGCTGCCGGCTATACCAAAGTCGCCAGCGATGGCCGCTGCGTTTACACCGCGGAATGTTGGACGAGCGCCAGCAGCGCGCTATCGTGGAACGTCACCGATCCAACGAACTGGCTGATCGCCTATCACCATTCGTGATCTTTTGGTGGACAAAACGTATGCGCCATATGTCTGTAGGGGCAGGGCATACGGCAACAGGCTGGCCGTTGCGTCAGTACCACGTTTGGGGGCAGCGGGGCCGCCGAACATTTGGCGCTAGCCGCTGCTGGCATGGCCCCAGAGGGGGTAGTCGATGCCGGCCAGGCGGTTGATGGCGATGGCTTGCAGGGCGAGCAACACAACGCCGAGCATCAGCACGCCAAGCTGCCAGGGCTTCGTCAGGATGCCGAGCGCGATGATCAGGGTTGTCGCGGCGGCGGGCGGGTGGGGGGCGCGCAGCAGCACCATCCCCGCCGGCGTCAGGAACATCGCCAGGCCGGCGGCGATCACACGCGGCCAGGTGACGCCCGTCATCGTGGCCGGTCCGGCCAGTGTCAGCCCCGTCACCACCAGGCTCAGGTAGCCCGCGACGACGCCGACGGCATGGCCGATGATCGTGTTGCGCGGCGAGGAACTGGCGGCACGCGGCTGATAGAAGCAGAGGAACGCCGTCGGGCCGAGCGAGGGGAAGACGAGCGGCGTGCGCGTCAGCGCCGCCACCACGGCGATGAGCGCGATGCTGAGGCAACCATTGATCCCGCTGAACAGCGCCAGCGTCGGCAACTTGGCATGATGCTTCAGCAGCCACGGTAGCCGCAGCCGCGTGAACAGCCCCCGCGTCACATCCACCATCTCGCCACCCAAGGGATGTTGCGGCGTCTCGCGCTGCATGGTCATAGCCCACCTCGTTCCACAATACCAATCGGGGATCGGTGGTCTGTGTTGCATGCCGCGTGCCAGGGGATGACGGCGGACAGGAATGTCCGCCCCACGATAGAGGGGATGACGGCAGGGGGATCAACCCTTGGCTGCGTCAGCTTGCAGCGGCACCAACACCGTCTCGGTCAGGCGCTGCGCCACCTGCTGGGGGTAAGGCGGGCGCAGGTTGAAGATGACATGCGTCGCGCCCGCGCCGATGTATTGCCGTGCCTGGGCGAGCGTGGCGGCGGGATTCGCCGGATCGAAGGCGAGCTGCACCGAAATGGTGATGGCGTCGAAGTCGCGGCCCACCACCGCGCAATGTTCTTTCAGCACAGACAGCTTGTGTTGCAGCAGATCAACCGATCCGCCGACAAAGTTCCAGATGTCGGCATACTTCGCCGTCACGCGCAGGGTCTTGCGTTCGCCACTGCCGCCGATGACAAAAGGCGGATGAGGCTTTTGCACGGGTTTCGGCTCGCAATAGGCATCGTGCAACTGATAATATTTGCCTTCAAACGTCACCGTACGCTCCGTCCACAGGCGACGAATGACCTCGCAGGACTCGCCCAACCGCGCGATGCGCTCGCCCGGCGCGTAGAGTGGGATGCCATACGCCGAACTTTCCTCCTCGTTCCAGCCGGCCCCGATGCCGAAATCCAGCCGACCGTTGGAGATGACATCCAGCGTCGCGCCGATCTTTGCCAGCACGGCGGGATGCCGATACGTGTTACCCGTCACCATCACGCCCACCCGTAGCCGCCGCGTCTGCGCGGCCAGCGCCGTCAGCACGGTCCAGCCTTCCAGGCACGGCCCATGATGGTCGGTGTCGCCTATGGGATAAAAATGGTCGAAGACCCAGGCATGCTCAATGAGGTCGATGCCGTCGGCCTCCTGCCACACCCGCAACATCTCGTCATAGGTCGTCAACTGCGGTGAGGTCTTGATGCCCAGCCGCAAAGGATGGGAGGTTGCCATGTGAGTTACTCCTTACTGTAGGGACACCATCATGCCACTATCTGATACCCTTTTCAGGTGAATAGTATGGATACCGGAGGACAGACATTCCTGTCTGTCACGCTTCCCCGGAGGACCGCCGTTCTCCCTCACCACGGAGGACAGACATTCCTGTCTGTCTGGTCCCAATGACCACCGTCTTTCCCCGCAAGGGGTATTACGCTCAGGCGCATCAAGGCGCACAGGGTGAACGGCCAAGAACTGCAGGATCGCCCGATGGGGCCGCCCGGCGGGTAAACCCGCTGGGCTTCGATCACGAAGGCTGCCTGCGCAGCCTGGGACGAGACGTGATCGCGCGGGGCAAAGTTGGTGTGGGGCGAACGGAAATATCGCCCCCAGACAGACAAGAATGTCTGTCCTCCAGGTGGTTGTGGGGCGGACAGGAATGTCTGTCCTCCAGATGGTCGTGGGGCAGACATGTCTGTCCTCCGGATGAGTGGGGGCAACCATGCGGGATGCGAGCGGTTGTAACTGGGCATACGGGCGATGCTGCAACAACTAGCTCAGCCCGTACAGCCGCTCGAACTTGGCCGTCACATAGCGGACGAAGTGTTCGGGGTTCAGCGGCTCGCCGGTGACGCGCCGGCTCAGGTCGTTCGAGCGGAAGATCTTGCCCCAGCGGTGGATGTTTTCGCGCTGCCACTCGCGCAGGAAGCTCGTTTCGCCTTGCGCCAGTCGCGCGTCCATGTCGGGGAAGGTCTGGCGCATCGTCGCGGTGAACTGCGCGGCGAAGAGGTTGCCCAGCGAATAGGTCGAGAAGTAGCCGAAGCTGCCGTGCGACCAATGGATGTCTTGCATCACGCCCACAGCATCGTCCGTCACGTCCACGCCCAGGTAGTCGTGATACTTCTGGTTCCAGGCGGCGGGCAGATCCTTGACCGCCAGTTCGCCGTGAATCAGAGCTTGTTCCAGCTCGAAGCGGATGATGATGTGCAGGTTATAGGTCAGCTCGTCGGCCTCCACGCGAATGAAGTCGGGGTTGACGGCGTTGAGCGCCCGCACGAAATCGGCGACCGGCAAGGATTTGAACGGCTGGGGGAAGACGGCCTGCACGTGGTGATACTGCGCCTGCCAGAACGGTTCCGCGCGCCCGACCATGTTTTCCCAGAAGCGCGACTGCGACTCGTGGATGCCCAGGCTGGTGCCATGCCCCAGCGGCGTGCGCATCAGCGCGGGATCGATGCCCAGTTCATACAGCGCGTGGCCGCCCTCGTGCATCGCTGGCAGCAGCGCCCGCACCATATTATGGCGATCAAGCCGCGTGGTGACGCGCACATCATACGGCGAGCCGAGCGATTGCGTGAAGGGATGCGCCGAAAGATCCAGCCGACCATTGGCGAACTGGTAGCCGATGGCTTCCAGCATCTCGCGCGAAAGCTGCATCTCGCCCGCGTCGGCGAAATCACCATGCAGCGGACTCGTGTCGATGGGCGCGGCGGCGCGGATGCGCTGGAGCAGCGGCACCGTGACCTCGCGCACGCGCGCCAGCGCGGCGGAGCATTCGGCCAACGTCAACCCCGGCTCATACAGATCGAACAGCACGGCATACGGGTCGGCGGCGGGATCAAGATACTGCGCTCGCTGGCGGCAGAGTTCCACCACGCGCGCCAGCGGATCGGCGAACTGGCTGAAGTCCTTGGCCGCTTTGGCGCGCATCCACGCTTCCCACGCGACGGAAGTAGCGTCTGAGAAGTCGCGCACGAAGCTGGTGGGGACGCGCATGGCATGGTCATATCCGCGCCGCGCCTCGCGCACCAGCGCCTGATCGGCTACCGTGAAGCCTTCCGGTGTCGCCGCGATGGCGCGCTCCGCCGCCTCCACCGCTTGGCCGAAGGCCGGCGCGGCCTGGCGCTCGTGGATCACGGCGCGCAACGTCGCCATCTGGGGCGCACGCACGACATTCGATCCCATCGCCATCTGCGTCTGCTGGTCCCATGATTGCAAGCTGGCCGCCGCGCTGAGATCCGTGATCTCGCGCGTCAGATCGAACAGCGTCTTAAGCGCCGCATCTGCCAAGGTGAAGGTGATCGCCTCCTGGGTCTGCGTGGTCGTCTGGTTTGTCACCGTCGTCATCGCCGGTCGTTCCTCCTCATGATTGGCAAGCGGGATGTGTGATCCCGCGCTGCTCCTGTATCATGCGTATCATACCACAGGGGTGATAGGGGCGATATGTGCTAGTCGCGCAACCCCGCCCACACCTCGCGGAAGAGCGCGGCGAAGGCGGCACGCTGCGCCGGCAGCCCGACGGTGACGCGGATGCAACGATTGATCGGCGGCGCGCCCGGCATGCGAATGAAGACACCGCGCGCGGCGAGGGCGTCCACGATATGCGCGGCGCGCTCGGCAGAGCCAACGTCGATGGCGACGAAGTTGGTGGCCGACGGCAACGCCGGCAGCCCCAGATCTGCGGCGAGCGCGGCATAGTCCGCGCGCCCCTCGGCGGTGGCGGCGACGACCTGCGCCAGAAAGGCGGTGTCCGCGAGGGCGGCCAGCGCACCGGCCTGCGCCATACGATTCACGCCGAAATGCAAGCGAATCTTCTCGAACGCGCCGACGATCCCCGCCGCACCCAACACATAACCGACGCGCGCCCCCGCCATGCCATAAGCCTTCGAGAAGGTGCGCAGCCGCAGCACACGCGGGTCACGCACGTCCACGGGCGGCGCGGCCTCCGGCGGCGCGTATTCGATGTAGGCTTCATCGAGGATGAAGAGGCAATCGTCCGGCAACTGATCGACAAAACCGCGCAGCGCCGCCGCCGTCAGCCACGTGCCGGTGGGGTTGTCGGGATTCGCCACGTAGACGAGCCTGGCACGATGTTCGCGCGCCGCCTGGGCCAGCGCGGCCAGGTCGTTGCGGTCGTCGCGGTACGGCACGCGCACCAACTGCCCGCCGAAGCCATCCACATGAAAAGCGACGGTGGGATATGCCCCCAGCGCGGCCACGACGGCCTGGCCCGGCTCGATGAAGGCGCGCACGATCCAGCCGATCAGATCGTCGATGCCGCTGCCAACCATGACGTTCGCCAACCCGACACCGTGCATCTGAGCCACTGCCGCACGCAGGTCGTAGTTTTCGGGATCGCCGTACCAGGCGACCTCGGCGGCGGCACGCTGCATTGCCGCGATGGCGCGCGGCGACGGCCCCCACGCGCTCTCGTTCGCCCCCAGCCGCAACGTGAAAGGGATACCCGACCGGCGCTCCAGCGTCTCCGGTCCGGTGAAAGGTACCGTCGCAGGCAAGCTCGCCACCAGGCGCGTGAATGGAGGTTCTGGCTTTATCATCATTCTCTCTCTGCTCCCTGACCTGTTTGATAGGATGGTTTTTATGTGACGGCTGGTATTGTTGATTGTATCCGATCTTGCAAAGTGATGTATTCGATGACTATAAGAATGGTAAAACACAATCGATCAGGTGCCTCACTACAGGCTGATAGGTACAGTGGTCAGGTGGGAGCCAGAGGTACAGGATAAGCTGTTTACCTGACTCCCATTATGTCCATTGCCTGCACAGACGGTGGGTAGCGTGGCCGGACAGACAGGAATGTCTGTCCTCCGTGGTTATGGAGAACGATGGTCCTCCGGGTGAGCAGAATGACAGACAGGCATGGCTGGCCTCCGGTAGCCAACCGGCTATCCCCCAGAATCCAAACGGATCATCCACAAAGTGTATTACAGCATTGCCGCCGGCAGATCGCGTAGCCGGCGTCGGACGCCCAGGCGCAAGCGAGGGCCACGCCGGCTGGCCGTGGGGCGGAGCGCGGGTGCGAGGAGCAGCGCAGCAGATGGATCGATGCCCCGTAGCGTCTCGGCCACCAGCATGTGGGCGGCGTCAGACGGATCGTGGTGTTGCTGGAAAGCGGCGAGTTGCCGTTCCGCGCCGGACTGGTAGCCGGGTGCCAGCATGGCGCGCAGGTGCGCCAGTTCGCGCGCCGCCCCCAACGCAGCCATGGCTGGCGCGACGAGATCGATGGCCTCGGCCAGCGCGTCTACCGTCGGCACCTCGCACTCGCGGGCGAAGTCCACCAGGGTGCCACGCAGGCCACCCAGCGCCGCGCGCCAGCGATTCTCGTTGACATAAGGCGTCGGCAAAATGGGCAGGGGTTGCCCGGCCAGCGTGCGATCCCGCAGCGTCATGACCAGCCCCTGAATGAAGGCGACGATAGCGACGGTGTCGTCGTGGTGCAACGGCATGTCAGCGATACGAAATTCGATGGTGGGTAGGTGATGGTGTGGCCGCACATCCCACCAGATGCGCCGGACCTCACTGAGCGCGTTGACGTTGAAAAAGAGATCGCGGAAGCGGGCGTAGTCGGCATACGCGGGAAAGGGATCGGGGATGCCGGAGACGGGGAAGGGCGACCACACCATCGGGCGATAGGCCATGTAGCCGGTGTTGCGACCCATCCAAAAGGGCGAGTTGACGGAAAGCGCCAGGATGTGTGGCAGGTAGGTGCGCGCTTGATTCATCACCTGGATGCGCAGTTCGAGGTCGGCAAGGTTGACATGGACGTGCAGGCCGTAGATCAGGATCGACCGCGCCACCTCTTGCAGAGCATCTTCCAGCAGGCCATAACGCGCGCCCGCCGTGCGGTGCTGGTGATACCACTTGCCTGTCGGATGGGTTCCCGCCGCGCAGATCGCCATCCCGTGATCGCGCGCCAAAAGGGCGGCGGTGGCGCGTAGTTGCGCCGTTTGCTGCCGCACGGCGGCGACATCGGGGCAAACATCGGTGATACATTCGACCACGCACTGCAAGAATTCCGGCTTCATGTGGTCCTGAATGGCGGGCGTGGCCCGCTGCATCAGCAGATCGTACCCAGAAACCAGTTCCGCCGTCGCGGCATCGACGATCTGAAACTCCTCTTCAACACCAAGTGATAGATGGGGGTGGGGATTGGCCATAGCGCGGCATTCTCCTTTGCTTCCTGCGGAGGAGCGCCGTTGCGGAGGACGTTGCACACGCCACGGGGAAGGTGCGGCGCGCGAGCGGGGGCAGATTAAGAGGGTAGGCGTTGCCCAAGGAGGGAGTGCCGTAGGGCAAGCTTCCTCACACTGGCGCGGCCTACCGCTCTGGTGTTCGCGCGGGGTCACCATCTCGTGAAGCCGGATCGTAACCCGACTTGCGCAGGACGCACTACCGAAAAGCGCACAATACCATACGTAACGAACGTCCGCACCAGTGGGAGGCACCGTTGCCACCGCTACTGGCTGTACCGCTAGTATACCATAAGATTGTCTTGTGCGCCAGGGGGTATTATGCCTCGCCCATCATCAGTCCTTCGATGGTGTGCGCTTGCACGATGGGCTCGAGGTGGTCCACGAGGCGGCAGGTCAGATGTTGGCGCACCTGTGCGGGCAGCGCCGCATAGTAGGCGTGGGTGAATTGCAGATCGTGGCGCTCGGCATTGCGGGCATCCGGCGCATCGACGCCCAGGACGAGCGCGGGGCGCGGTTTATCGGAGTGGTTGGCAGTCCCACGATGGATCGTCAATGCCGAACGCGCTGAAATGTCGCCCATCTTGGGCATCTTGCGCTCCGCGCGCTCTAAATAGCGCGGGTAGAGCGACTTGGGCGGGAACATGCCATGCTCGAATGTGGTGGGGTCATCCCATTGGGTGCCGGGGGCGATCTCGAACGGCCCCATGTCCTCGAAGACATCCACGGTGGTCAGGTTGAACGCCAGCGAATTGAGTCGCCGCCCAAGCAAGGTCTCTTCAGGGGCCGGAAAGTCGCGGTGCCACGGCTGATCGACCGCGCCAGGGTTGGGTATGTCAAAGCCGATCTCTACGATGGTATACGCCGGTCCCAACACCGCCGAGCAGACGGCATCGATCCACGGATGGGTCGCCAATTCGATGAAACCGTGAAGATCTTCGGGGTGGATCTCGACATAGTGGCGTTTCGGGCCACGACCGACCGCGCCGCCTGGCCGCTGAAGGGCGGCCTGGTAGAGTACCGCGATGTCTTCGCCTAGTTGCTGCACCCAGGCGCGATCAAAGGCACCTTTGAGGCCGATGATGCCATCACCATAGATGCCGCCCATAATGCGCGCCGTGTCATATTGCTGGGTCCGTGCGATTTGCTGGGTGCTCATATGCTCCTCCTTGTACATCTTTGCGCCTATCTGTGCGCCGCGTTGCCCGCGACGTGCTAGATGTTGGACCTAGTTTACCACACCCGCAAAGAAACACCCTGAAAAACTCCGGCCTTATCTCCTAATCACTGCTGCTTCGCAAAAAATATATTCGGGTGAGTTTTTTTCCAAAATTGGCATAGCCATTACTTCGCTGCCTGCATCGTATCGACATTGCCTGCCGTCAGTGGGAGGCGAATGGTGACGGTAGTTCCCGCACCTTCTTGACTGGCAATAGCAACCGTACCACCCAGATCGAGAACCGCTTGTTTGACATCGGCCAAACCAATGCCCGTACCTTCGATCTGGCCGATGACATTGTAGGCGCGACTAAACCGCTCAAAAACATTGGGAAGATCAGCGGCAGGAATACCAATCCCGTTATCCCGTACCATGAGCACGGCCACCGCGCCGGTCGGGGTTTCTTCATCTTGTAAAGCAAGGATGATGTCACCACCGGCGGGACTATATTTGATCGCATTGCTCAGGAGATTATCAAGCGTCCTTTCTAAACGAGCGGTATCCCACAAACCGACCAACTTCGTGAAGTTCGTTTCCAGTTTCAGCCGATCGTTCCCCTGGCCGCCATTAAATCGCCCTACCGCTTCGGTGGCGAGGGCAACCAGATCGACAGGCACCCGTTCGAATGCTAACGTCTCTTCCATTTTGCCGCGTGTTACCTCGAGGAGACGGTGTATTTGCGCCGCTAAACGGTCAGCTGAAGCGTCCATTTGAGCCAACATTGTTTCCAGCCAGGCAAATTTGGTGAACATATCCGCCCGTCGTAAGCGTCGTTGCAGCACTTGCACCATGCTTTTCAGCGTGGTGATCGGTGTCTTGAGGTCATGCGCAGCGGAGGCGAGAAACTCCTCTTTTTGGCGTTCCAACGCCTGTTGCAGCGTGACATCGTGGAGGAAAACCAGGGCGCCGGTCTCGCCCGTCACGTTGCTGAGTGGCGCGACTAATAGTTCAACGAAGCGTTGCTTCCCATCTCGGCCCAATGGAGCGATCATGAAGGGTGGCGACATTGTACGCTCCGCCAAAGGCGGCTGAAGCAATTGCATCACCGTCTCACGATCCTGGGAGTGGAACCAATCATCCAAACGGCTACCAAGCAAACGCATTGCATTGGCGGTGGTATTATTTGCGAGCAGTAAGGTCGTTTGACGGTTCACGCCGACGATGAACCCGTGATCATTGATCAGCACCGCTGCAATCGGTGCATGTTCCAGGAGGCGACCAAGGTGTTGGCTGACGGGGGAAATAGGAGGTTTGACCGCGGCCACACGTTGCGAGATATGCGCGAGCACAGTGTGATAGCGTCGCCGTGTTTGGGTCCGCTGGACCGCCGCCTGTATCAGACGGACGAGTTGCGCGGGATCGGTTGATTCCACACATTGGACATCGGTACCGATGCCGGGCGTAAATTGAAGCGCCCGCACCAGGGAAGGATACTGCGCAGCGGTACAAACAAGCAAGATGGCGACATCGGGAGCGCCAGTGTGGGCCTGTTGGATAAGTGTTAAGGGGTTTTCTGTCGTGGAATGGATGACGAGTGCATCCACAGCAGTATCGCCCGTAAGTCGCGCAAGCGCGGATTCGGCGTCATCAGTGGGCAACACCGCGATGGATTGCGCCTGGCATTCCTGGGTAAGTGACGCGACGAAAGCAGGCGTGCCTTGCAGGACGAGGATCTTCGCCATAAACGATCACTCCCCTAACAATGGAATACCTAGCACCGCGCGGCCCGTCCATGTTCGCAAAATATCGGAGGTCGGCGACATAACAGGTGCCGCCCGTGCATCCCGCAAATGACGCGCCAGTGACGAGTTTTCGCTGAAAGCGATCCCCCCGGCGAGAGTCATGGCCTCATTGGTCACGGCTACCACGCAGTCGGCTATTTCGGCCTTCGCAGACAGGATCGCCGGCAAAGCGGCTTGATCACCCGCATCGGCACGCTGGGCCGCAAAATAGATGAGCTGGCGCGTGCGTTCCACCATTCCCCACAACACGCCAAGCCGGTGCTGCAAGACAGGCTGTTGGGCCAGCGACGCGCCGCTATGGGTATACGTGCGCCGTTGCAAGTGCGCGCTCACCTCAGCCAAGGCTGCGGTGGCAATGCCCAAGTAGGTTCCGGCCATCGCGATCAAGAAATAGGGTGCGACGACTTCAAACATATACCACAACTGATCACCTTCCTCACCTAACAGATCCGTGGAAGGCAAGAGTACATCTGTCAACGTTGCGCGGCGCGCATCGTTACCGCGCATACCTAATCCTTGCCACGGCTCGCCCCAGGTGAGGCCGGGAGCATCGTTAGCGACGATGGCACAAGAAAACATACCGGGCGTGGCATCCGGAGCGGCAGCCACCGTCGAGATCACATAAGAGTCGGCATGACTGCCATTGGAAACCAGCGTTTTCGTACCGTTGATCTGATAGCCGGCGGCGACCCGCTGCAACTGGGTTTGCGGCAGATAGAAATGGGAGCCTGTGCCAGGCTCGCTGAGCGCGAGCGTTGTCAGATGTTGCCCCTGGCTGATAGGTTCGAGATAGTGGCTGCGCTGATAATCCGTGGCTTTCGCAGCGATCACCGCGGCCCCCACACTGTGCATGCCGTAGCAAATGGCCGTCGCACCACACGCCTGACCTAAAATTTCACACACTTGTCCCAGCGCAAGGAGACCATAACCCAGCCCACCGCTTGCAACGGGAACGACTAAACCACCCAGGCCGGCAGCTTGCAGCGCACGGATACCCTTTGCCGGCCATTGCGCGGTTTCGTCCACGGACGCCGCCGCCGGGGCCACAACAGCCGTGGCAATATCTTTGGCAGACTGGATGATATCTTCGAGGGAATGCCCTGCTTGCAGCATATTCATCGCGGACCCTCCCGAACAGAATAGCCGTGGCGCTCGGCATTGCGTCGATAAGATGGTAGCTGCTTAATGATACAGCAAACATCCTGCATCTCCGCGAGAGAACAACACCCAGCGCCCGATGGTGCTGGCGTGGTAGCACAAAGAGTGCATCAACAGTATATCCCATTTTTTGCTACGCCGGTCTGGCCATTAGCAAGGTTAAAAGGGATTGCGCCGGGCAAAGATTTTCAGGGCGATTCACGGGTTTCCGCCGCCTGGCGTAGAGCCTGCAATGCCGCGCTGTAGCGCACGGGGTAGGGCGCTGCCGGGCGCAGGGCGCGATAGGCTGGCGGCAGCGCAACCAGGTCGGCGGCGGCGTGGGCCATCGCGTCCTTGATGGTGGCGTGCGCGAAGGGATCATGCAGCGTAGCGCCGTCAATGGCAGGCTGTAAGAGGGGGGTATAGCCGGGGGGCAGGGATTCACCGTCGAGGGTGACGAGATCGGCACTGAAGTCGGGGGCGCGCGCGACGCACTTGCGACCGGGCCAGGTGGTTTTGCCTTCCGCCGTCTTGATGGCGGGGTGCTGCCCCTGGCCGTCTTCGCGCGCGACCCAGGCGAGCTTATAGACGCCGCCGAGCGCGCCGCCCTCCACGCCCTCGGCCACCTCGCCCAGCCCGTTCACCAGCGCCGTCCCCACGCCGAAGGCGTCGATGGGTGCGCCCCGCGCCACCAGCCGCGCGATCTGCCATTCGTCCAGATCGCCGGAGGCGAGGATCTGCGTCGCGGTCAGGCCGGCGGCGTCGAGGATGGTGCGCACCTGGCGGCTGAGGTCATCCAGGTCGCCGGAGTCGAGCCGAACGGCGACGAGTTCGTGGCCCAGCGTCGCCTGCGCCCAGCGCCCGACCTCGGCAGCCAGCTCCGCGCCATGCACGGTGTCATACGTATCCAGCAGCAGGCGGAAGCGCGGATGCGCGGCGGCGACGGCGCGGAAGGCAGCGGCCTCGCTGGGGAAAAGCTGTACCAGCGCGTGGGGCATGGTGCCACTGGCAGGGATCGCATATTCAGCGGCGGCAGCCAGGAGCGATGTGCTGGCGCAACCACCGATCCGCGCGGCATAGGCGGCGACGAGGGGTGCCTGGGCGCGGCGGAAGCCGAACTCCGCCACCGGGCGGCCCGCCGCCGCCTGCACGATGCGCGCCGCCTTGGTGGCGACCAGCGTGGCCGTGTTGAACGCCTGTAAGATGCCGGATTCCACCATCAGCGCCTCGCGGAAAGGCGCGGTGACGCGCAGGATCGGCGTGCCGGGGAAAACCAAGCGGCCCTCCGGCACCGCCAGCACCGATCCGGTGAAGCGCAGCCGCGCCAGTTCCGCCAGGAAGGCGGCGGGGTAGCCCATCTCGCGCAAGAGTGCCAGTGATGCTTCCCCGTAATGGAAGTCGCGGATGAAGCGCAACGCCGCGTTCACCCCCGCCGCCACCAGATATGCGCCGCCGAAGGGGGCCGTGCGCACGAAGACATCGAAGGTGCAGACGGGATTATGCCCCGCGTGCCAGGCGATATAGGCGGCGTCGGGATGATATTGGTCGGTCCACAGGCCAGGATCGAACTTCACGCGCAAGCCCCTTTACAGCAATTCGCCGTGCCAGCCAAGTACAGCAGATCGCCACCGCAAAAGGGCCAGCCGTGCTTGTGCCACACATTCTCATCATAGTATAAAACATGCAGGCCACGCGCGACGGTACTTGTTCACAGGGGCAGGTGAGGCGAAGGGCGCTTCTTGCCAGTTGCGCCCGATTCTGGTATCCTGGCGCTACTATGATCGTCTCTATAGATCAGACGCGATCAGACATTCCCCTGGCATTATCTCTCGGCCCACGAAAGGAGCCTGCAATGGCGCATCCGAAAGTGCCGCAAGGCGTCGCCAAGTTCGCATCGATGAATATCGTGTGGGGGCTGCTCGCCCTCGCCTCTTATCTGGTGTTGCCGTGGGTGCGCAACGCCCCGGCAGCGTCGCGGCAAGGGTTTTGCTATTCGTTCGCCTTCCTCCAGAGTTTTAATGGTGCGAATACGACCACCGGCTTTTGTTACACCATCCAAGTCGCCCAACATGGATTGCAACTTGGCATGGGCGCTAAAGCGCAGGCGGGCGATCCGCTCTCGCTGCTGTTCTTGCTGTTGGTGCTGCTGATTCCCGTCGCGGCGATTGGCGCGGTCGTCCTGGGGTTCATCGCGCGGGCGCGCAATGCATCGCGGGTGGAAACGAACCTGAATATCGCTACCGCCATCGTGGGCATCGCTGGCACAGTGGTGATGTTCATTCCGTTGGTCGCCGAACAAGCGGAAACGCAGCAAAAGTTCTTATTCGCCGCCGTCATCGTCGTGGCGACCACCATCGTTTCACGCATCCAGAAGCAACTGCGCAAACTGTTTCAGGATCATCCCACTATCGCCAGTGTGGGGCTGCTGGTCGTCGCGTATCTGACGATCTATCTGGCCAGCCAAATCACCTTCGAGGCGATCATCCTGACGCAGATCGGCGTGTGGTTGGCGCTGATCGCCTTCGTCATTTCGCTCTACGCCGCGTATCGCACCCGGCGCGAAGCCTGGGCCGCGCGCAAAGGCAAACGTTAGTGGACCCAGCACTGCCTGATCCGTTTGTGTCCCTCGCCTCCGGTGGCACGGAGATCTACCTCATCCGGCATGCCGACGCGGTGCCGGAGGCGGACGAGATCATGGCGGGCGATTACGACGCGCAGCCGCTGAGCGCGCTGGGTCGCGCCCAGGCCGCCGCGCTGGCGGCGCGTTTGCGCGCGGTGCCATTCGCCGCCGTCTATTGCAGCCCCATCTTGCGCACCCGCCAGACGGCGGAGGCGATTGCCGCTGGCACAGACCTGCCGGTGATCCTTGATCCGGAGCTGCGCGAGGTGGATCTGCGCGGCGTGCGGCCCGACCTGCCGCCGGATCTGTCGCCCGCAGAGCGCATCACCCGGCTGCATGGCTACCTGCACGCGATCGTCGCCCAGGCGCTCGCCGCCGGTGTGTGGGCAGCCATCCCCGGCGTGGAACCCGCCGCGCAGGTGCGGGCGCGCATGCAGGGCGCGCTGCGGCGCATCGCCGCGCGCCATCCGGGCCAGCGCGTCGCCGCCGTCAGCCACAGCGGCGCGATCAACGCCGCCCTCGCCGCTGCGCTCGATCTCCCGCGCGACTTCTTTGTCCCCGTCGCCAACTCCTCGATCTCGATCATTCGCGTGCGCGGCGACGCGCGCCTGGTGCTGACGGTCAACGATCACGCTCACCTGGCCGCTCTGCGCGTCGAATGAGAGCCGTTTCTGGTAAACCCTATGCCTAGCAGACTAGGGCAAACAGGCATGGCGGCCCCACGGGAAAGACGGCGGACAGGAATGTCCGCCCCACGATGATCATTGTCCGCCCCACGATGAGAGTGTCTGCCCCACGACCATCGGGAGGACAGACATTCTTGTCTGTCACCTGGCGGACAGGAATGTCCGCCCCACAATGAGAGTGTCCGCCCCACGCTGAAATGATCGCCGTCTGATCGCCCCTCGCCAGCGCCGATGGGATGGAGGGGCAGGGCGACCACAAGGGTACGCCCCTACATGTGTTCGCCCTGGGGTGGGGCCACCGCGTCACTCCGTCGGCGTGATCGCCAGGCGCAGGGTCACGCTCCAGCGGTCGCCCGCCGCCAGATCCAGCGGCCAGAGGAGGACGGTGCAGGAACACTGGTAACTGCGCTCGAAGCCCGCCTCGGAGTTCGAGACCGTTTCGACGGGGAAGCGCCAGAGGTCCGCCGGTGTGCCAGGCGTCAACTCCACGCGCACACCCACGCCGGCGTTGACCAGCGCCACGGAGCGGATGCCCTCCGCCGTGCCGGCGGCGTCCAGCGCGGCGTCTTGCGCCGGCTTGCAGCCGTCGATCTCGTACCAGGCGGCGGGGTTGCCCCCACCGCCCAGCATGCCCCAGTTGCTTGCAACGGCGAAGCGCGTGCGCAGCCGGCGTGTGCTGGTATTGTGCAGCGTGTAGGTGACGAGCAGTTCGGCGATATCCTTGCCCATTGCGATACTTTTGACTAACCGCAAGGGCTGGGCGTCCTTGCCGGCGCGCACGGTGCCATCGCGCACCAATTCCACCACCAGCCCCGCCGCGTCGGTGACGGTCACGTGCTGCGTGAAGGGGGCGGCGGCGAAGTCGCCCTGGTCGGTATAGTGCATGGTCACGAGATCTTGCCAGGTTGTCTTGGCGCTGAGAAAGTGTTCGCGCAGCAGCGCCCGCCGATATGGATCGTAGTGCAGCAGCTTATCCAGCCCTGGCTCCTTCGCCTGGACGATATCGTGAATCGATGCGGCAGGTTCATCGCGGGCGCGCTCCTGCGCCGCGTAATCCACCGGCACCTCCGGCGCGGCCTTGGGATCGTGGGGAGGAACGATGCGCACCTGGCCGGTGAGCAGCTTGCTGTGATACGCCTCCGGGCGGCGGGCGAGCGTATCCACGACATTGAAGGGGCGCTGCTTCCAGTCCCACTCGAAGATCGCGCCGCCATCATGGGGCGCGATATACACATCCATCTGCGGCCCCTCGATCAGCAGTTCGTCGCGCCCGTCGCAGTCGAAATCGGTCAGCGTCGCCGCCAATCCCGCCGCGGGCAACGCGGCATCCGCGATGGCCTCCGCGCGGATCAGATGCTGGTAGATCGCCGAACGGATGTCGGCCAGGTAGAGGCCGCCGAAGACGCCGTGCCAGTAACCACAGTTGCACTGCCCCTGCCAGAGTTCATCCAGCGCGGCCTGCGTCTTATTCGGCCCCAGCAGCGCGGCGGCGTCGCGGACTTTATTATGCACGCGCAGCATCTTCTTGTGGAAATTGTTCGCTTCGGGATATTTCGCAGCGAAGTTGCGCCACGAACCTCCGTGCAGGAAGCCCATCAGGTCTGTCTGGCCTTCCGCCTTCAGGTCATGGTTCACGCGGGCGAAAAGCGCGGAACGTTCCGCCGGCAGCGCCCACTCCATCATCTCGGCATACGACGCCGTCGGCACGTAGACACGCCCCAGCGGCGCGGTGCGCGCTAGATATTCGCTGGGATGCACCATTTCCAGCCAGTCGGTGTTCTCCTCGAAGAGCGTCATCAGGCGCTCCATATAGCCGTGCCGCCACAAGCGATCATAGGTGTCGGGCCAGGAGCCGAACTTTTCGCCATCGTCAGCCAATACCACCAGGCGCGGCGCACCCTGCGCCTCGTCATGCAGCCGGCGCAAGGCGGATTCTACGGTTGCCAGGGAGCGCCAGGGAATCAGATCGCGGCTCAACTTGGGGTTCGGCACCAGCCGCAGCGGGTGGCCCTGATCTTCCGTGATGTAATAGCCAAAGAGATCATCACCGGCCAGGCCGGACATCAGGAAATGCGTGTCATCCAGGATGGTGTAACGCACGCCAGCGTGCGCCAGCCCGCTCGGCAGTGTCGGTTCCCACACGCGCTCCGTCAGCCACAGCCCCGTGGGATCATAGCCGAAGTGCTGGCGAATGGCGGCGTTCATCTTCATGATCTGTCCATGCAGGTCGAAGGCCGGCAGGATCGGCAAGATCGGCTCGTAATAGCCGCTGGTGATCATCTCTACCTGGCCACGCGCCACCAGTGCCGCCACGCGCGCCACGTAATCGGGATGCTCCGCCAGCAGCCAGTCCAGCAGGGGACCGCTATAGTGTAAAGTGACGCGCGCCTGGGGATGGCGCTCGAACAGATCGATCAACGGCGCATAGCAAACGTCATACACTTGCGCGAAGACCCAGGGGAAATTGCCAACCGGCTGATGCTGATGCAACACCCAGCTGAATGAAAGCTTGTGTGCCACGGGGGAATCGCTCCTCGTCACGTCCGTGGGCGGACGCCATGATGCATGCGCCGCATGCTATCACCATTGTATCATCCATGCGCGGTGGGGCGATAGCGCGGCACGGCTTCAGAATATTTGCTCACGCTTTATAGCACGTGAGCCATGTCTAAACTGGCGCAACCATAGCCACCTCATCCACTCCGGCCACCTGCGTGTATACAGTGATCACACATCGTCGCTTCAGCAACAGTCCGGCAAAGGACATGACACGCAAGCCACGAAAGTGTGGTGCAATTTGATGCAGGAGGACATATGGCGACGACGAGCAAATCTGTTGTGCAAGAAGTAGCCCCCGCTAGCAGCCGCGAGGCGCTCATTGCGGGCGTGATCCTGGTGGTGGCGCTGGTGACGGCGCTGGTGGCGGCCCATGTCAAAGTTGACCTCTTGTTGCCGCTGGGCATGATCTTGATGACGGCGCTGGCCTTTGCCAACGGGGCCAACGATGTCTCGAAGGCCATCGCCACGCTGGCGGGCAGCGGCGTGACGGACTATCGCCGCGCGATCATCTGGGGCGGCATCTGCACGACACTGGGATCGCTGTGTTCGGCCTTCCTGGCGACGGCACTCATCGGCACGTTTACGACCGGCTTCATCACCAGGGGCGTGCAACAGACGGAGATCTTCGCGCTGGCGGTGTTGGTGGGATCGATCCTGTGGGTGTTGCTGGCGACGCGCATCGCCATGCCCGTTTCCACGACGCACGCCATCACCGGCGCGCTGGTCTGTGTGGGCGCGGTCGTTTTCGGCGCGAACCACGTGCAGTGGGCGAATCTGGTGCAAAAGGTCGGTTTGCCGCTGCTGCTCAGTCCCTTCGTGGCGCTGGGCATCGCCTATGCGCTCACCTACCTTGTTTTGCCGCTGGCGCGGCGCAACGAGCGCGCGATGAATAATCTGCACTGGCTGTCGAGCGGGGCGACGGGGTTCTCGCGCGGGCTGAACGATTCGCCGAAAATGGTGGCGCTGGGCGTCGCCTTCTTCCTGATCACCGGCCACAACGCCAAGTTTCACGCGCCCTTCTGGCTCTTCGCGCTGGTGGCACTGGGCATCGGCGCGGGCAGCATCATCGCCGGCCTGGCCGTCACGCGCACCCTGGCGGAAAAAGTGACGCGCATGAGCCACAGCGAGGGCTTCGCCGCGAACTTGACGACGGCGATCCTGGTGGCCGGCGCGTCGAACCTGGGTGTGCCGGTCTCCACGACGCACGTGAGTTCCGGCGCGATCATCGGCATCGGGCTGCGCGAGGGGACACGGCGCATTCAATGGCGCGTGGTGCGCGACATGGTGCTGGCCTGGCTTGTCACCCTGCCGGCGGCGGGCGCGATCGGCATCTGCGCCTATTACCTTTTACGCTTTGTTCACGGTGGCTAGTAAGGTTTGCACACCACGCTTGACATTCGTTATCATCTGAACACGCTGCACAGCGGGTGCGCGTTGTTCGTCTAGTTTGAGGAGAACCATGAAGCAGCAGCAATCGAAGGCTCCCGTCACCCCTACGCCGGCCAAGGTCAAACCTGCTCCACGCAAGAAGCAGGATGTCGATTACGTCTTCTACGAACTGACGCGCAGCATTTGCCCCGAATGTCGGCGCGTCATCGACGCCCAGATCCTCTTGCGCAACAACAAAGTCTATATGCGCAAACGCTGCCCGGAACACGGCACCTTCGAGGGGCTGGTGTATGGCGATGCGAAAGCCTATACCAGCGCGAGCCGCTTCAATAAACCCGGCACGATCCCCCTGGAATTCACGACCGACATCAAAGAAGGCTGCCCGCATGACTGCGGCCTCTGCCCCGATCACCAGCAGCACGCCTGCCTGGGCATCATCGAGGTCAACAGCGCCTGCAACATGGACTGCCCGCTGTGCTTCGCCAACGCCGGCGCGGGCTTCAATCTGACCTTGCAGGAGGTCGAGGGCATCCTGGATCACCTCATCGCAACAGAAGGTAATCCGGAGGTGGTGCAGCTTTCCGGCGGCGAACCGAGCATCCACCCGCAGATCATTCCGATGATTCGCGCGGCCAAAGAGCGCGGCATCAAGTACGTGATGCTCAACACCAACGGCAAGCGCATCGCCGACGACGACAAGTTCTTGGCCGAACTCAACGAGGTGCGCCCGTCGATCTATTTCCAGTTCGACGGCTTTGCCAGCAAGACCTACGAGATCATTCGCGGCGAGCCAGACATCCTGCCACAGAAGCTACGCGCCTTGGATCGCCTGGCGGAGATCGGGCTGGGCGTCGTGCTGGTGCCGGCCATCGACCGCACGATCAATCTGCACGAGGTCGGCGAAATCGTCAAGTTCGCCATCAAGCATCCCGCCGTCCACGGCATCAATTTCCAGCCGGCGTTTATGTCCGGTCGCCACGGCACCCACGATCCGATGAATCGGCTGACGATCCCCGACATCTTGCAGGCGATGGAGGAACAGACCGGCGGCATGTTCAAGGTGAGCGATTTCGTGCCGGTGCCATGCTGCTTCCCCACCTGCAACTCCGTCACCTACGCGCTGGTGGACGGCGAGGAGGTGTTGCCGCTGCCACGCCTGGTGCAGGTCGAAGACTACCTGGACTACATCACGAATCGCGTCGTGCCGGATCTGGCGGGCAACATCAAGACCGCGCTGGAAGGGCTGTGGTCGTCGTCCGCGGTGCCAGGGACGGACAAGGCCGCGCAGCAGTTCGCGCTTTCGTGCGAGGCATGCGGCTTGCCGGAGGCGCTGGATATGGGGGCTTTCGCCAAGCAGGTCTTCATGATCATGCTGCAAGACTTCATGGATCCCTGGACCTTCAATCAGAAGAATCTGATGAAGTGCTGCAAAGAGATTTTGTTGCCCGACGGGAAGCAGATCCCCTTCTGCGCCTATAATAATGTCGGCTATCGAGAGCAGGCGCGCACGCAACTCGAAGCGCGCGAGCGCAAGCGCAACCAGGCGCGACGCGCAGGCGTCCCCTACACGCCGGAGCCGATCACGTTCGACTTCTCGCACAACGGCCAGCACTCGAATGGCAACGGTCATGGCAACGGCAACGGGCAGTTGATTCAGGTGCAGGCCGCCGCCGCGCCCGTGGCGGCGCAGCCGCGCGCCAGAGCGAAGAAAGTGGTGGCCGATGGACAGCAAGGTTGATGCCTTGGGCGTGGCCGACACGACCGAACTGAAGTCGTGCTGCGCGACGGTGTATCAGAGCGAGTGGGCGCGGGTGATCCTGGGTGACTCGTTTCATCCCGGCGGCCTGGCGCTGACGGAACACCTGGGCGCGACCATCGGTCTGGCTCCCGGCCAGCGCCTGCTGGATGTCGCCTCCGGCCAGGGCGCGAGCGCGATCCGCCTCGCTGAGCGTTTCGGTTGCACCATCGTCGGCGTGGACTATGGCGACGAATCGGTGCGCAACGCGACGGCGGCGGCCACGGCGGCGGGCGTGGGGCAATTGGTGACGTTCCAGCAGGGCGATGCCGAGCGGCTGCCTGTCGCTGACGGCAGCTTCGACGCGGTGATCTGCGAATGCGCCTTCTGCACCTTCCCCGATAAGCCGACGGCGGCCAGCGAGTTCATGCGCGTGCTGAAGCCCGGCGGTCGCGTGGGCCTGTCGGATCTGACACGCAGCGGCGCTATTCCAACCGACCTACAAGGCTTGCTGGCGTGGATCGCGTGCATCGCCGACGCTCAGCCGTTGGACGAATATGCGCGCTATCTACGCGAGGCCGGCCTCACCGTCAATCTGGTGGAAGCACACGACGACGCGCTGGCGGCGATGGTGCGCGAGATCCAGGGCAAGCTGCTGGGCGCGGAGATCATGGTCAAGCTCAAAAAGATCGATCTGCCGCCGACGGTGGACTTCGATCAGGCGAAGCGCATGGCCCGCGCCGCCGCCGAAGCCGTACAAGCCAAGCACTTCGGCTATGCGGTGCTGACGGCGACAAAACCGTAAGCTCAAACGCGCTGTATCAAACAACGCACCGAAGGGGCGTGCTGCTACGAGCATGATAGGACCACTATCATATCTCTTGACATCCGCCCCGGCTGGTGCGATAATTATTTAGGTATCGCGCAGAGGGCGTTTCCGCTCCACCACTTCGATTCTAGTCATCAACTTTTATTAGCGGCATGACGGGGATGGAAAGAAAAATGGGTGGAACCCCTTGACAAAGCGCAAAGCATGTGCGATACTAAAATAGGTACTGCGAGAGCGGTACTTCCCCTTTTCCTCTCCCAGGAACATCCATTCCTGGCGCTGATGGCGCGGGAACGCGGTGCGACGGGATGCGAGGAAAACTGAGGTGGCTTCGGGTGATTGCCTGGAGCGTGGGTACCTTGACAACTGAAGAGTGAGAAAGACAAGCGAGGTCTTAAGAAAGACCTTTGAGACGATCAGATCCGCGTTTCAACATTATGAGTGGCTCGACCACTCACCAATATTTGAATGGCGAGTTTGATCCTGGCTCAGGACAAACGCTGGCGGCGTGCGTAACACATGCAAGTCGAACGGGTGCCGCAAGGCATCAGTGGCGGACGGGTGAGGAACACGTGGATGATCGACCCAACACTGGGGAATACCCGTGGG
>DAIDGU010000039.1 GCA_027459785.1 Ktedonobacteria bacterium
CCGCCCGCCGTCCGTCCCACCGTCCGTCCCACCGTCCGTCCGCTCGTCACATCTCCCCGCCGTCCTGCGCCGGCCTCACGATTGCACCAGCGGGGCGTTAGCGCCGTCGCCCCAGGCGGGCGAGAGTGAAGCAGCCGCCGGTGATGAGGACGACGCCCAGACCGAATTCGAGGGGCGGTAGAGGGAGCGAGGTGTCGCCGACGGGGGTTTGGGAAGGTGTACCGTCCGGCACTGGGGTCGCGGTGCCAGCAGGTGAGGGCGTCGCTGTCGGGCTGCCCGCGCCGGAGGTCGGGCGCACCGGCGTGCTGACGCCGGGGCAATGCTGGCCGCACGGCTGCGCACCCACGGTGCCTCGGTTGGGCGCGGCCTGGCTGGCAGCGGCGTTATACATTGCCGTGTGGGTGATGCTGGTGCTGAGCGCGAGGGCGATGAGGGCGATGCCAGTGAGCAGCATCGCGGCGCTGACCAGGCGCGCGGCCACGCGCACGTACATGGGGCGCACGCTGGGCGCGGGGGCGACAGGCGCGAGTGGGCGGCGTGGGGTGCGCGGCAACCCTTGCGCGGTCAGCCGGAAGTCGGGGACGGCATCCACGTGGCGCAACGCGCCCAGCGCCCGCTGCACGCCCTGTAAGCCGGCGTAGCGCGCGGCGCAAGCGGCGCAATCGGCCAGGTGAGCGTCCACCCGCGCCTGAGCGGCGGGGGCGAGTTGACCGTCGAGCCGCTCGGAAAGCAGTTCGTCGCTGAGGTGGTCCATCGCGTTCGGCGTTTCTTTCATTGATGCTACCTGGCAGGGCGCGGCGGGCGGTCCGTGGCGGATGGCGGATCGGCCCTGGAATCAAGACGATAGCGGCGCGGCAAAAGTTCCGGCTGGCGCGTCAGCAAGTCGCGCAGGCGTGCGCGGCCTCGCGCCAGGCGCGACTTCACCGTGCCGATGTTGGTCTGCGTGACCTGGGCGATCTCCTCATAGCTCAACCCTTCGACATCGCAGAGGACGACGACGAGGCGCTGATCTTCGGGCAACGCCAGCAGGGCGCGCTGGATGGTCTCCTGGAGTTCGTGGCGCTCGGCCAGTTCGACGGGATCCCAGGTGTGATCGACCAGGGCATCGTCGCCGCGCGCCCCCTCGGCGGTGCTTTCCTCCGCGCTGGGCGCGAGGATGAGATCGAGGGAGACACTGGGCCGGCGGTGTTGCGCCCGCCAGAAGTCCAGGCATTGATTGGTGACGATGCGCAGCAGCCACACGCGAAACGTCCCGCCCCGCAAGCGCCCGATGTTGCGGAACGCCGCCAAGATGGCTTCCTGCGTCACATCCGCCGCCAACTCGCGGTCGCCCAGCATACGCAACGCCACGACGAAGGCCGCGTGCTGGTAACGTTCGACCAACACGTTGAACGCCGCCACGTCGCCGCCCCGCGCCCGCGCGATGGTCGGGGCTAGTTCGCGCTCGTCGCCGGATCGGTCCGGCGGATCAGATGCCGCCACGGCGCATCGTCCTCTCGCTGGTGGTTGATCAATCGTTCTTTATCATAGCAGATCTGGGGCGCGCTTGCGCAGCTCAATGGGACCAACGGCAATTTTGCGAAATACACAGGATAACCCCTTGACTTTCCGCTCTTCCTCCGGTATACTTGTTCTCGTGATGTGCGATGCATCACCACCCACACCAAAGGACGATTGGATGTCAAGCAGGATGAACACCTTCCTCACCGGCCCCACGGGCTGGGGGTATGCCGGCGGTCCCACCGTGGCGGCTACCCTGGGGATCGTGCGCCCTCGCGCTGCCTGCTTCTTGTTCATCGGTCGTTCCCGGCGACAACATTAAGTCTTCACCCCCGACCGAAAGCAACGCAGGCGCGCGTATGACGCACGACCTGTGGCGGCGCGCTGTGCGCTGCATCGTGCTCGGTCGCCCCCGACACCTCATGCTCCCTTAGCATGCCGCCACGCCCACTAATTGCGCCCTCGCGCGCCTGAATTGGCAAAGATGACAACCCGTGTCACGAATGACCAGGTATGCTCATGGTTGCCCCCCTCGAAAGGAGGCATGTGATGGTCTACAACTACTTTCAGAACAAGAATAGGTACACGTGTTCGTAAGAGTACCGTCGTGGCCAGGCCACAAAGGAGAAGCTTGCCGTGTCTGTCATTGCACCGTTATCTGATGAAATTTCGCATACAGGGGGCGATGCGCCGGGGTCGGCCTATCGCCCGGACCAACTCGCCGATCTGCGCCGGCTCACCGCGGGCGCGGGGGATGCGCTGGTGATCGACCATCTGGTGAAGCGCTTCGAGAAGTCCGGCGGTCTTTTCGCCGGCCTCAAGCAGCGTTTCCCGCGCCGCGCGCCGGAGGCACCCGCGCGGACGAAAGTGGTGCGCGCCGTGGATGACATCTCGCTGCGTATCGGGCGGCGTGAGATCTATGGTGTGCTCGGCTCCAACGGATCGGGCAAATCGACGCTGATCCGCGTCATCTCCACCTTGCTCTTGCCGGATAGCGGCACCGTGCGGGTCTTCGGGCATGACGTGGAGCGCGAGGCGCTGGCTGTGCAGCGCCTGATCAATCGCGTCAGCGTGGAAGCGGCTTTCTTCCGCAAGCTCAGCCCGATGGAGAACCTGATCTACTCGGCCCGCCTCTATAACCTCTCGCTGAGCGCGGCGAAGGCGCAGATCCGCGCCCTGCTGACCGACCTGGGCATCCGCGAGGATCGCTTCGATCAGCCGCTGGAAAACATGTCGCGTGGGATGCAGCAGAAGGTCGCTATCGCCCGCGCCTTCCTGACTGCGCCCGTCCTCTTGCTGTTGGACGAACCGACGACCGGCCTGGACCCGCGCTCCAAGGGCGACGTGCAGCGCTTCGTGGCCAACCTGCGCGCCACGCACGACGCGACGGTGTTGCTGACGACGCACGACATGGACGAAGCAGAGGCGCTCTGCGACCGCATCGCCATCATCGACGGCGGGCGCATCGTCGCGGAAGACACTCCCGCCGCCCTGAAGGCGTTGGTCGGCACGCGACTGGGCTTGCCCGGCCCGGCGACGATGGATCAGGTCTTCCTGCACTATACCGGGCGCGACTGGGAAGCCGACGAGAACGACGAAGAGGAGGACGAGGCATGAGCCTGAGCATATCGAAAAATATCGTGGGGCAGTCGCGCGCGGCGTATGCTTTCTTCGAGCGCAACTGGAACCTATCCAAACGCTACTGGGCGTGGGAACTGGTGTTCATCACCTATAACATCGTCAACGCGCTGGCCGTGACGTATATCGCCGTCAGCGCCAATTCGGTGATCCCCGGCCTCAAGCTGACGCAGGCGCAGATCAACGTCGCCGTGCTGTACCTCACCATCGGCACGGCGATCTGGTCCTACATCTCTGTCTGCTTCGACAACGTGACGGAGATCGTGACCATCGAGAAGTGGGAAGGGACCATCGAATATACCTTCATGGCACCCATCCAGCGCGTGACGCAGATGGTGGGGACGTGCGCCTATGCCGTGCTGCATGGCCTGTTGCTGACGGCGGTGCAGCTCGTCGTGATGGCGCTCTTCTTCCACATCGACCTCACACACGCGAATTACCTGACGGCGATCATCATGTTGCTGGCCGGGTCGTTCTCGTTCATCGGCTTCGGCATCATGGCCGCCGTGCTGCCGATGCTCTTTACCGAGCGTGGCTCGCAGATGGCGTACATCATCCGCGCGATCTTGCTGCTGGTGTCGGGCGTCTATTACTCCGTCAGCGTGCTGCCCGGCTGGATGCAGCCTTTCGGGCGCGTCTCGCCCGTCACCTACGTGCTAGACGGCATCCGCGCCGGCCTGATGCATGGCGTGCCGATCACCTCGATGTGGAGCTACGTCATCATCGTGCTGCTCGAAGGCGTCATCTGCGTCCCCCTCGGCCTGTGGATCTTCCGCCGCGCCGAGATCTATGCCAAACGCACGGGAAAGCTGAAGCGCAATGGGTGAGGGATGGACGGGAACACGAAGATCACGAAAGGGACGGGAACACGAAGATCACGAAGGCCACGAAAATAAATTGGTTTTTCGTGTCTTTCGTGGATTTTCTAACTTTCGTGTTCGACCTCGTTAGCTTTGCCCTAGGAGGAAACATCCTATGCCTGTCTTACAAGCGAACTACACCCTGCGGGCGGCGACCGAGGCGGATGCCGCCGCGTGCGCGGCATTAGTCCGCGCCTTTGATGCCGCCCATTGCCCGGAGGACACCACCGGCTGGACGGCAGGGGACATCCTGGCCGATTGGGCATGGCTCGATCCAGCACAGGATACCTGGCTGGCGGTCGCGCCCGACGGCACGCTGGCGGGCTATGCCACGCTGACCGCACGGGACGCAGGGGAGATCACCGCCGACGGCTATGTGCATCCGCAGCACGAGGGGCGCGGCATCGGCACGGCGTTGCTGCGTGCGACGGCGGCGCGGGCGCGCGAAATTGCGATGACGCTGCCGCCGGACCAGCCGGCAGTGCTGATCAACAATATTGTAGCGACCAGCCCCCGCGCCTGTGAGTTGCTGGAACGCCACGGTTACCACCAGACGCGCATCTTCTGGCGTATGCGCATCGACATGGGCGCAGCGCCCCCAGCGCCGGCCTGGCCCGCCGACAGCATCTGTCGCCCTTGTGGCGACGAGGACGACATCCGCCGCGCTTATGCCGTGACAGAAGCCGCTTTCGCTGATCACTGGGGCCACACACCGGCCACCTATGCGGAATTTCGCCGCTGGCACATCCGTGAGCATCATGAACCGGCGCTCTGGTTCCTGGCGCAGCGTTCTCGTGAAGCGACAGGAGAGGCCGGCGACGATCTGGCCGGCGCGGCGCTGTGCTACGTGCGCGAAGACGGCACCGGCTGGGTGAATACACTGGCGGTGGCGCGCGAACAGCGCGGGCGCGGCCTGGGAACGGCGCTCTTGCGCGCGGCCTTCGCTGCGTTCTGGCAACGCGGCATCACCCGCGTCGGCCTTGGTGTCGATGCCGCCAGCCTGACGGGCGCGCAGCGCCTCTATGAGCGCGTCGGCATGCGCGTCGCCAGCGCCATCGCTCGCTACGAAAAGCCCTTACGCCCGGCCCACGACACCGGCACCTTCTGGCTTTACATGTAGATACAAGAAAGAGAGACTGATGACCACTCAACCACAGACCAAACCAGAGATCCTGCGCGACATGGGCGACGGCATCATCATCCGCCGCCTGACAGAAAATGACCGCGTGGGGATGAGCGACCTGCAACTGGCGGTGTTTGGCACCCGTGCGGATGCCGATGTCCGCGCCGTCCTTGATGGCACCTGGACCATCGGCCAGCGTGATCACTTCCTGGTCGCTGAAGATACGGCGACGGGGCAACTCGTTTCGTCCTTGGGGCTGCTGCAAAAGACGTTCACCTATGGCGCGGCGATCACGTATGGCGTGGGCGTGCCGGAATGGGTGTTGACGCGCCCGGAGTATCGCCGCAAGGGGCTGATCCGCGCGATGATGGAGATTGTGCATGGCTGGAGCGCGACGCGCGGCGACCTGCTGCAAGTGATCGGCGGCATCCCACATTACTATCGCCAGTTCGGCTACGACATGGCGCTGGAGATGGGGCCACTGCGCGTCGGCTTCAAGTCATACATTCCCGAACTGAAAGAGGGTGAGACGGAACCGTACCGCGTGCGCGCGGCCACAGCGGCAGACGTGCCGTTCATCGTGGAGGTGGCGGCCTACGCGCGCCAGCGCTACTTGATCGCCAACCTCTCCGACGCGACCTATTGGGACGGCCTAATCCGCCGCGCGGCATCGGACGATCCCTTCCGCCATATCGTCGCCATCGTGGAAACGCCAGCGGGCGAGCCGGTGGGCTATCTGGTTCATGGGTCGTGGACGCATGTTCACCAGATCGTCGTCTCACACTTCGAGTTGAAGCCCGGCGTGTCGTGGCTGCCGGTGGCGCTGCCGGTGGTGCGCTATCTCTGCGCGACGGGCGCGGCGTATGCTGCCGGCGCGAACAAGGAGTTCGGCACGTTCGGCTTTTTGCTGGGGAATAATCATCCGCTGTATGAAGTGCTGGACGACAAGCTGCCGCGCAGTGTCGGTGACTACGCCTGGTACGTGCGCATCCCCGATCTGCCGGCCTTCATCCGTCACATCGCGCCGGTGCTGGAAGATCGATTGGCGCATTCCGTGCTGCCAAACCACACGGGCGACCTGAAGCTCAGCTTCTATCACAGCGGCCTACGCCTGGCCTTCGATCACGGCAAGCTAGCAGCGGTGGAACCCTGGCAGCCGACGACCGGCACCGGCGAGAATCCTGCCGAACCGACGGACGCCGCCTTCCCAGATCTCACGTTCTATCAATTGGTGCTGGGCTATCGCACGCTGGAACAACTCGAAGCGACGCGCCCGGATTGCTGGCACGAGGGCGACGGCCCGCGCGCCCTGCTGCATGCGTTGTTCCCACGCCAGACCTCGCACGTCTGGCTATAGTATTGAGGATAGGAGGACGAAAAAACGGAACACGAGATAACACGAAAATGCACGAAATAACGCGAGATGATGAACTGATTTCCTATTTCGCGTCATCTCGCGGCTATTTCGTGTTATTTCGTGTTCCGTCCTCCTGTTACATGAAAGGTTGGCTCTTGATGACATCGTTATTGTCTACTGAGTACACCGTGCGTGCGCCGGTGGTGGAAGATATGCAGGCTGTGCTGGATTTCATGGCGGCCTGCGACATGGCGGATAACGGCGAGGTGGCGCACCACACGCCGGAAGACGTGCAAGAGTGGTGGCGACGCGAAGAATCGTGGTTGATCCTCACCGCCGCCGGCCAATTGGCGGCGTATGCCTCGCTCTATGACAGCCACCGCCAGCACACGCGCTTCCACAGCGACGCGCTGGTGCATCCCGACTTTCGCGGGCGCGGTCTGGAAGCCGCCATGCTCGACTTGATCGAACAGCGGGCGCGCGAGGCGGCGACGGCAGCGCCAACCGCGGCGCAGATCACCCTGACAGCCGGCACGCAGAGCAAGGATCAGGCGCGGCGCGATCTGCTGGAAGGCAACGGCTTCGCCGTGGTGCGGATGTTCTGGCGCATGCGCATCGACATGACCGAACCACCGCCCGCGCCAGAGTGGCCCGCCGGCATCGTTATGCGTACCTATCAGCCCGACACCGATGACCATGCCACGTATGAGGCCGTGGAGGAAGCCTTTGAGGATCACTGGGATCACACCCGCGAACCCTTCGAGGACTGGATCGAAAGCACGCAGAAGACCACTTTCGATCCGACCCTCTGGTTCCTGGCAATGGAGGGCGATCAGGTTGCCGGCACGACCCTCTGCTCCCGCGAGCCAAATAAAGGCATCATCAACAAGGTCGCCGTGCGGCGGCCCTGGCGCAAGCGCGGCCTGGCGATGGCGCTGGTGCGCCACGCGCTCGGCGAATTCTGGCGGCGCGGCATGCGCCGCGTGGAGTTGGGCGTGGACGCCGCCAGCCCGACCAACGCGCACATCCTATATCAGCGCGCCGGTATGCATCCCGCCATCGAGTGGGTTGTGTACGAGAAGGTGCTGTAGCCCAGGCCCCACCCCCAGCTCCTCCCCATCCGCTGATGGGATGTAGGGGCTGGGCGACCACAAGGGTACGCCCCTCCATGTGGTCGCCATTGGGGGTGGGGCCAGCACTTCAGGCGCTGAGAACGACGGGATCGCCCACGTTCAGGCCGGCGAGGATGACCGTCGCCGTGCTATCGGCGATGCCAAGTACCACCGGCACGGCGGTGAGATGGCCGTGTTGCCACTGCACCACGTAGGCCGCCTGCCCCGCTTTCAGCGCCGGATCAGTGGCATCGACGATGAGTTGCTGCGCCTGCTGGGTGGCGGCTTGCACCGCGCTGGGCGTCAGTTGGCCGGTTTGTGCCGCGTGGTGGGCGAACGTCAGAGCGGCGGCGGGGATGAGAATCGCGCCGAACGCTTCGTTCGTGGTGATGGTGATGTGCGGGACGGTCATCGCCGGAAAGAGACGAGCTTGGCTGGCGCTCTGTGCGTCGATGGCGATGCTCACCTGGTAGCTGACCGCGCCCTGCTGGTGGTGCGGGATCGGCGAGATCGCCGCGACGGTGCCATAAAACATCTGTTGGGGAAAGGCGCGCATGGTGAACGCGACCGGCCAGCCGATCTGCACCTGGGCGATGCTCAGTTCATCTACCAGGCCCGCGACTTGCAGCGCCGCTAGATTGGTGAGTACGATCAGGGGACCGGTGTTGCTCCCCAGGCCGACCGCTTCGCCGACATTGCCGTCCACCTCGGCGACCTGCCCCGTGACGGGGGCGCGCAGGGTCGAGTTCGCCAGATTGTGTTGCGCCGCACTGACCGTCGTCGCCGCTGCTTGCACCTGTGATTGCGTCAGATTCACCTGTGATTGCGCCGTGTTCACGGCGTTTTGCGCTTGCGTCTCGGCCTCGTTCAGCGTATCTTGCGCCTTTTGCAGTTGGCCCGGCGTCGGTGTAGGCTGACCCGCCGGCGGGTTGGCGACAGCATTATAGGCATCCTGTGCGGCGGCATTCATCACAGCCTGATTATATTGCGCGTTTTTGAGGCCGATGAGCGCGTTATTATAAGCAACCTGCGCGACGGCAAGCTGGGCCTGGGCCGTGCTGAGCGCGTCTTGCAGTTGCGTCGTATCCAACTGCGCCAGCACCGTGCCGGCGGGTACCGTTTGTCCCACGCTGACATCGATCGCGGCAATGCGCCCACTGGCGAAGAAATTCAGATTGTACACGCCGGAACTGAGGTTGCCGCTGGTGGTGATCGTCTGCACCAAATTGCCCTGAAAGGCCGCGCCGACCACGGAGCGATGCGGCGGCGGCCCCGGCACCAGCGCCAGGCCCAGCAGCAACGCCGCGACAACCAGTACCGCCCCCACGCTCAGCCACAGGCGCGGATCACGTCCGCGTGGCAGATTGCCCGTCCGCGGACGGCGTACCGCTTGCAGGATGGCGGTATACCGCTGCGAGATGCCCCCGCGCAGCGCAGCGGTGGTGGGACCGAACCGGCTGGGGCGCGGATGGTCGGGTCGGCGCGGTACAAACGTCCCTGGTCGCGCACGTGGCAAGCGCACCGTTGTATCATCGAAGGGCGGCGGATCGTCAAATGGCGTCATTATGTAAGCCTCCTTTCAGGCGGTGGTCGTCGTGAGGATCATCACCTGATCCGCGGTGATGCCGTCGCGCGTCGCCGTGCCGGAAGCCAGGATCAGGTTGCCCTGCCGGATATCGCTTTGTTGGGCTGGTCCCGGCTGACCGATGATGGTGGTGGTGGCGAATAGGAGTACATAGGGAACATTGCGGTCGTCCACCAGCGTCACTTGCTGGCTGGTCGCGTTGACGCTGGTGATGGTGCCTTGTAGTTCTGGATCGCCGGCCTGAGCCGGAGTGGCGCAGCCGGCAGGAGCCGCGACAGCACCCTGGTCGTTCTGCACGACGATGGCGCGGGCGGTGGGGATGGCCACTCCATCTGACGGCAGCATCAAAATCTGCGCCCGTTCGCCAGGGCTGAGCGCGCTGGCCGTACTGAGGTTTACCTGGGTGAAGCGCGTCGCCGCCGTGTAATGAATGACCGTCACCGTAGCGGAACCGGCGCTGACGGTCGCCGCCAGTTGGTCAGCCTGTTGCACGGTGCCAGAAACAACGGTCGGCGGGGTGGTTCCCTGGCACAGCGGCGTCGGCGTCACCAGCACCAGGCTGACACGCCTCCCCGCACAACCAGTCAGCATCAGGCATACAAGCCCCAGGATGCCCCAGCGGCATCCCGCGCGCCAGTGACGCTTGCTTTTCATGCGCATCCTCTCGCGGCCCCTTCACAACGTTCTGTCTAGCACGTTGTCTCGTTCGCAGACATGATAGCAGAAAATGGCAACAAAGGGAGCGGCGCACGCAAAAAAGTCCTATGTTAGCCTTCGTCTGTCACCGGCTTCGGGATGCGCGGATCGAGTTCGGTGAGGCGCACCCACTCCGCCACGCTCAGCGTTTGGGCGCGACGGTCCGGCGTGATGCCGGCGGCGGCCAGCCACGCGCCGACCTGCGCGGCGCTCATGTGCAGCGCCTGGGGCAAGACATTGTGGAGCTGCTTGCGGCGCTGCGCGAAGGCCAGCTTGGCGATGGCGAACAGGCGCGCACGGGCCTCGCCCGTCAGCGGCGGGGGATGGCTTGCCAGCTCGATGACGGCGGAATCGACCTGCGGTGGCGGCACGAAGCTGCGCGCCGGCACCCTGGTTATCAGGCGCGGCGTGCTATAGAACTGCACGCTCAGCGCCAGCAAGCTCATCTCGCCCGGCTGCGCCAGAATACGCTCCGCCACCTCGCGCTGAATCAGGATCACGATGCGTGTCGGCGGGTGCGCGGCCTCCAGGAAGTGGCGCAGCGTCAGCGCCGTGATGGCATATGGCAAGTTCGCCACCAGCTTATACGGCGTCTCCCCGAAATATTCCGTCGGATTGATCTTCAGCAGATCGGTGTTATAGATCTCGATGGTGGGATACGGTTTGGTCACTTCGCGCAGAGCGCGCATCACCTCACGCTCGATCTCCACGGCCACCACGCGCCCGGCCCGCCGGCCCAGTTCCACCGTCAGCACCCCCATCCCCGCGCCAACTTCCAGCACGGTATCGGCGCGTGTGAGTTCGGCGGCTTGCACGATGGCGTCCAGCACGTCGCGGTCCGCCAGCCAGTGCTGCGAGAAGGATTTCTGCGCCTCGATGTTGTGGCGCTTCATCAGGTCGCGCACCACGCGCGGGTCGGTCAGGTCCAGTCGGGAAGGCGGGCCAAGCGCCGCGCGTTCGGTATCTTTATCGGTCATGCTGGTAGCTATCCTCATTTCGGTAGTGCGCATACGTAGGCTACGCCATCGGCTGTGATCTTGGCAACAGCAGGGCGGATACCGCAGCAACGATCCAGGCCGATGTCCATGCCCTAGCCCGTCCATCCCCCGACCTTCCAAGGTAGTTGACGCGACGCCCCAGCTATGGTACCGTGGGAGACGGCACCATCCACAACGGATGCGCATTATCTCGCGCCGGCACATTGCAGCCTTGCGCGCGGAAAACACCTGGAGTTGACGTATGGCGAACGAGAGCACGCAGGGCAATCGGGGGCCGTCCCCCGACATCATTTATCGCCTCGCCTATTTTTACGATACCAAGACGTTCCTCACATCGGTCTCGCTCGGCATTTACACCGCGCTTTCGGCGCACCCGCTCTCCGCGCAGGATCTTTCTAAGCGGCTGAGCCTGCACCCCGAAGCGTGCCAGGTATTGCTGAACGCGCTGGTGGCGCTGGAACTGCTGCACACGCAGATCGACTCCCACACCGGCGAGTTGGTTTATGTCAACACGCCCGTCGCCGACACCTATTTGGTGGAGGACCGCCCCGAATATATGGGCGATTGGCTGCGCGTGGATGATCAGTCCTGGGAGATCTGGGGCGACCTGGAGCATGTCATTCGCGGCTATGGACGGCGCAAGCAGTCGATCTACGCGCCGACCTCGAACGAGGTGGTCAAGCTGGCGCAGATGTATGACCTGGAAGCTCAGGCCATCGCGCCCAAGGTGATCGAAGAACTGGACATCACCGACGAGAGTACCAAGCGCGTGCTGGATATCGGCGGTGGCGGCGGGCGCTATGCGGCGGAATGCTGCAAGCGTGGCCAGCGTATCAGCGCGGTGGTCTTCGACCGTCCGCCGGTGCGTGCCGTCTTCGACGAGGTTGTGCGCCAGACGGGCCTGGCGGGCCGTATGCAGTATATCTCCGGCGATTTCCATCATGACGTGTTGCCGCGCAACTTCAGCCTGGCGCTGGTCTTCGACGCGCTGCACCTGCAAGGGCCAACCAAGAACCGCGACCTCCTGTGGCGCGTGCGCGGCTCGCTGGAACCCGGTGGCCGCGTCGCCATCAAGGAAGTGCTGCTCAACGATAATCATACCAGCCCGCGCCGTGCCGCGCTCTTCTCCGTGAACATGATGGCGCATTTCCCCGACGCCCGCTGCTATTCACCTAAAGAGATCGCGTCGTGGCTGGCGGAAGCCGGTTTCAACGAGATTCGCGTCCACGATACCTTCCCCGGCTTGATGACAGCGCGCGTGCCAGTCACAGGCGAATAAAGGTCACGCACGGCAGGCGGGCTACAGCGAGCCACAGCAAAACCTGCCGTCGCAGGTCGCCCTACGACAGACAGGGAGGTCTGTCCTCTGGTTTTGTCGCATAGGTCCGCCCATCTCGCGTGAGCATTGTTTATCCCTGATAGCAACATTTTATGGTGGCCCTGGATAGATATAATGTGTATAAACATGCTCGTGCCACTGCGGCCACACTTCCTTGATCGCTTCCAGTAACCACTCACCGCCGACCGTCATTGAATATTCATGCGACACGTACATGATCCAATCGCGCTTCTCCGATGTCCAATACGTTTCCCAGGGATAAAAAATGGGAATCCAGAGTGCGGGATCGATTTCTTGATCAAGGTCACGTTCTTTGGATGGGGTGAGCGCCCACAGGCGTTGCACATGATGGCGGCGAATGATATCGCGTAATGTAGACAGTGGAATTGCATATCTAAACCATAAATCTTGAAATGCGATCACATGGTCAGGTTGCTTGATTTCTAGTGCTAAAGGATACCAGGTGTTACCCCACTCAATGCCCCATTTTGTCTTGAGCCGCCACCATGCGCGCTCACTCTCATTAACATGCATATTGTAACGAAAGGGATACGGCGACACAGCCATCAGATCAGTAGCGGTCAAGTGCTGGATGTACTGGCAGAAGCGTTCACAGCCAGTAATAATGACACGCTCTAATGCTGTCCCTTCTTCGCTATTTTTTGCCGCTATATTGGTAGCGATTTCGTGGAGGCGGGCTTGGAGTATTTCCATATAAGGAAAATCGCTGGCATGGTATCGCTCTATCTCATATAAAACTTTGCCAAAATAATCGTCATGCAATCGTTCTTCTTCTGTGGCATTGATGTAAGGAAAATCGTTATACGCGCTTCGATCCAGCCGGTATAAGCGTTCATGAATCTCCTGCTCCTTCCAATAAAAACTATGATCCATGCAATATCGGCGAGCGGCAGTGAAGAGGGCGAGCCGTTTTTCCACGAGCGTTTTTCCTTGCTTTTTGGATCGGTGTTTTTTTTGAAAACTTACGGTTGGTGGTCGATTGATACTCTTTGGGAAAATCAACGCGCCTTAGCGCAAGCGGTTCAGTAATACCCATAGCGGGTAAAGACAGTGATCAGCGGGGCCAGCAAGACAGGAATTACTATCCTCCAGTACCTAATACCCTTTGCGGGTGAATAGTATGGATACCGGAGGACAGACAGGAATGTCTGTCCGGTCCCAACGACCACCGTCTTTCCCCGAAAGGGGTATATAGTATGGCTGTCATCCGGGAACAGAGTAAGTACCCGCAAAGGGTATAAAGCGTCCCCCATACGCTGACCGGGCGGAACTTCCTGTCCGCCCGTCGTAGGTTGCCGAGTCAACAAAAAGTCTTTAGGGCGTGCCGTTGCTGGTGTGGAACAGCCGCTGGTAGTGTTCGGCGACGACCTCATCAGGGAAAACGCGCAACAAATTGAAGGCTGCCACCGCAATCGCCACCCAATCCAGCGCGGCATCGGCAGGGAGTTCCGCGAACGGCACCAAGGGCAGGAGCGCCGAGACAAATTCGCCGATGGTTTCCGGCGCGAGTAACGCCAGGATCAAGATCAGGAGCGAGCCGACAAAAAGGAGCTTGCGATAGATCGTGATGCGCGGATCAGCTAATAATGCACCAGCCAGGCGGGTCGTCTTGCCAACGTGGAAGAGCAACTGAAAAGGATTGGGGTTGGGGCGTGTCTGAGGTTGCGAAGCAGGCACCATAGAGGTTGGGGGGCGCGAGGGGGTATTGCTCATACAGACTCCCTTACGTGCTCGATGCCCGCCAACGTTGGCAAGGCTCGATATCGGCCCGGCGTCTAATTCCAGGCGAGGGACGATGCGTTTTTCCTATTGTATCATGCCCGCCCCGCGATTACTAGATCGTCTGCCATATTGTGTACTGTTCCACACGAAAAACGCGATCAGCGTGACCATCCCGATCCCGCTGATCGCATGTGTGATGCCAGCTTGCCTTAACGTTTAGCGAAACTGGTGGTGGGCGTGTCGATGCCGATCTCGTTCATCAGCACGCGGATGTCGTTGGAATCGATGGTCTCGCGTTCCAACAGGACTTCCGACATCTTATCCAGCAGGGGGCGGTTATTGGTCAAGATATTCTCGACGTATTGATACCGCTCCTGAATGATGCGCTGCACTTCCTCGTCAATGGTCGCCGCCGTCGTCTCGGAGTATTCGCGCTGCTGGCCCAGGCTCATCTCGCGGCCCAGGAAGACCTCGCGGTCCGCGCCATAGAACACGGTGCCGACCTTATCGCTCATGCCCCAGCGTGTCACCATCTCGCGGGCCAGGTTGGTGACGTTCTGGAAGTCGTTTTCCGCGCCCGTCGTCACCTCGCCCAGCGCCACCTGCTCCGCCACGCGGCCACCCAGGCCGTAAGCGATGCGCGCCAGCAGATAGTTCTTCGAGTAATTGTGGCGATCCTCAGCGGGCATGAATTGCGTCACGCCCAGCGCCTGGCCGCGCGGCACGATCGACACTTTATGCACGATGTCGCCGCCCGGCGTCATCAGCGCCACGATGGCATGGCCGCTCTCGTGGTACGCCGTGATCTCGCGCTCCTGCTGCGACATCACCAGCGGGCGCTGCGCGCCGATCGTGATGCGATCCAGCGCGTCTTCGAAGCACTGCATCGTGACCTTGGTCAGATTGCGTCGCGCGGCCAATAACGCAGCCTCGTTGCAGAGATTAGCGAGATCGGCACCGACCATGCCGGCGGTGTTGCGCGCAATGATATCCAGCTTCACATCGCTGGCCAGCGGGATATCGCGGGTATGCACCAGCAAGATCGCCTCGCGGCCTGGGCGATCCGGGCGGTCTACCACCACACGGCGGTCGAAGCGACCGGGGCGCAGCAGCGCGGGGTCCAGCACGTCGGGCCGGTTCGTCGCCGCCAGCACTACGATGGCCTGGCGCGAATCGAAGCCATCCATCTCCACGAGGATCTGGTTCAACGTCTGCTCGCGCTCGTCGTTACCACCACCCAGGCCCGCACCACGCTGGCGACCGACGGCATCCATTTCGTCGATGAAGATGATGCACGGGGCGCTCTTCTTGGCTTTGTCGAAGAGGTCGCGCACGCGGCTGGCACCGACGCCCACCAGCATCTCCACGAATTCCGAGCCGGACATCGAGAAGAACGGCACGTCCGCTTCGCCGGCCACGGCTTTCGCCAGCAGCGTCTTGCCGGTGCCTGGCGGGCCGACCAGCAGCACACCGTGCGGGATCTTGCCGCCCAGGCGTTGATAGCGGTCCGGGGCGCGCAGATAATCGACGATCTCTTCCAGGTCCGCTTTGGCTTCTTCGGTCCCCGCCACATCAGCGAAAGTGGTGCGCGTCTTGCCGCCGGTGTACAGCCGCGCCTTGCTCTGGCCGAAGCTGAACAGCCCCTGTTGCGCGCCGCTGGAACGGCGGGTGAACCAGAAGAGCGCACCGATGATCAGCGCGATCGGCAAGATTTGCAGCGCCAGCGTGCCGAGGAAGCCGCCCGTGCCACCATTGTTGACAGCCGCGCTCTGCACCTGCACGCCATCGGCCCGTAACTCCGTTACCGGATTCTCATTGCCGACACTGGGAACATATGAGGTGAAATTTGTTTGCGTTTGCCCATGATTCAGGTCCGACTGCGTGGGATGGGCGAAGGTTCCCGTCACTTGATTGGTATCGGTAAACTTCACATCCTTCACGTTGCCGGCTTTCGCCTGGGACAATAGATACGAATAGCTGATGGTCTCACCGCTGCTGCCGGAATTCGGCAGCCAGACGCCGAAGATGAGCCAACCGACCAGAATCAAGCCCATGATGATCCAGATGATCGTCATACCGTTAAAGGGTATCGGCGACCCCGGCCCCGGTTGCGGTTGCCCTGGCCCGCCCGGCCCCATTGGGCGTTGGGTCGGCGGGGGGCTATTTGGTGGGCGTTCGGGTGAATTCGTCATATAAAAACGCTCCTCAACTCGCATGCGTCTTGTCTGGCCGGCGCGCACGACAGCAAGCAAAATAGACGCAGTATGTATGCCAGGATGATAGCCGCAGCGGTCGATGGAGAGCCGTATACTCGTATTATATATGGTATCAGCCCGCCAGGGTGGCATAGTTCCTGGTGAATCCTGGATTCTTTGTCTTTCAATTATACGATCTCATGCACACCAAATGCGAATCGCCTAGGACAACCGTCCAATCAGCGTACAAAAAATTTACCATCTTGCCACAGGTGGGTTGGGCAAAGCGATCATTCACTGCGCTCTGCCCACCTGTTCGCCCCTTTCTAACCACTTGCAAGGGGCGCGTGTGGCACTCCCTTACGCCCAGTCGGTCATCCGCCCGCCTGCCCAACTGGGTATGTGGCAAGTGCGCGGCTGACCAACCGGAACGGTACCAGCGGAAGCCGGCAGGTAGTATATCACGCCCCACGCTGCTGGCGATAGCGGCGGATCAGCGCATTGGTGGAGCTGTCGTGCGCCGGCGCCGCCGCGCTGGTCAGTTCGGGGATGATGCGCTTGGCCAGCACCTTGCCCAGTTCCACGCCCCACTGATCGAAGGAATCGATCTGCCAGATCGTCCCCTGCGTGAAGACGCTGTGTTCATAGAGCGCCACCAGTGTCCCCAGCGCGCGCGGCGTCAGCTTTTCCGCCAGGATCGTCGTCGAAGGTCGGTTGCCCTCGAAGGTGCGATGGGCGATCAGCGTCCCCTGCGTGCCTTCCGTCTGCACCTCTTGCGCCGTCTTGCCGAAGGCCAGCGCCTCCGTTTGCGCGAAAAGGTTGGCGATCAGGATGTCGTGGTGGTCGCCCAGCGGATTCAACGTCTGGCTGAAGCCGATGAAGTCACATGGGATCAGCTTCGTCCCCTGGTGGATCAATTGGTAGAACGAGTGTTGCCCGTTCGTCCCCGGCTCGCCCCAGAAGATCTGCCCCGTCTGGTAATTCACCCGCGCGCCGTCCAGCGTCACGCTTTTACCGTTGCTTTCCATCGTCAACTGTTGCAGGTACGCGGGGAAGCGTTTGAGGTATTGCTCATAAGGCAGCACGGCGACCGTCTGCGCGCCGAAAAAGTCGTTGTACCAGACGCCCAGCAAACCCATAATCACGGGGATATTCTGCGCGAAGGGCGCAGTGCGGAAATGCTCGTCCATCGCGTGGAAGCCAGCGAGCATCTCGCGGAAATTGGCCGGCCCGACCGCGATCATCGTCGAAAGACCGATGGCCGAATCCATCGAATAGCGCCCGCCGACCCAATCCCAGAAACCGAACATATTGGCCGTGTCGATACCGAACTTCTGCACTTCCTCGGCATTGGTGGAAACGGCGACGAAGTGGCGCGCGACCGCCGCATCGTTACCTAACGCGCGCAACACCCAGGCGCGGGCGGACTGCGCATTGGTCATGGTCTCCAGCGTCGTGAAGGTCTTGGACGACACGATGAAGAGCGTCTCGGCGGGGTCCAGGTCGCGCGTGGCCTCCACGAAGTCCGTGCCATCCACGTTCGAGACGAAGCGGCAGGTAATATCGCGGTCGCTATAGGCGCGCAGGGCTTCATAGGCCATGACGGGACCGAGGTCGGAGCCGCCGATGCCGATGTTGATCACCGCGCGGATGCGCTTGCCGGTGTAACCGGTCCATTCTCCGCCGCGCACCCGATCCGCGAAGTTGGCCATTTTGTCCAGCACGGCATGGACTTCCGGCACCACGTTCGCGCCGTCGGCCATGATCACGGCGTCGCGCGGGGCGCGCAGCGCCACGTGTAGCACGGCTCGGTTCTCCGTCGTGTTGATCGCCTGGCCCGCGAACATCGCGTCGATGCGCGCCCGCAATCCGCACTCGTCGGCCAGTTGGTGCAGCAACCGCAAGGTCTCATCCGTCACGCGCTGCTTGGAATAGTCGAAATAGAGGCCGACGCCTTCCAGGGCGAGCCGCGTGCCGCGCTGGGGATCAGCGGCGAATAGCTCGCGCAACTGCGTCCCCTGGATTTGCTGATAATGCGCTTGCAAGGCTTGCCACGCCGGTCGCTGGGTCAGCGGCGGCATATTCGTTGCCGGTGTCGTCATCATTGCACTCCTCTTTGCGGCGGAAAGATGTCGCGCGTCAGGTCGTCCTCGGATGCCGGACCGACAGCGGCCAACACCAGGGTTTGCGTCGGGGGGAAGCGTCCCAGCACGTGCTTGATCTGCGCGGTGGTGACGGCCTCGATGCGGGCTTTCACATCCGTGATGGGGATGACGCGCCGTTCGTACCACCAGCCGCGCAGCAAACTGTTGACGCGCGCCGTGGAGCTTTCGGACTGCATCACCACTTCGCTTTTCACCTGCACTTTGGCGCGGGCCAATTCATCCTCTGTCACGCCGTCGGCTTGCAGCTTCTGCAATTCTTGCAGGATGACCGCAGCCGTCTCGTGCGCCTTTTCCGGCTGGGTGCCGGCATAGATGAAGGTCGCGCCGCTGGTGCGTAGCGGTTGTGGATACGCTGAGACGGCATAAACCAGGCCGCGCTTCTCGCGCACCTCCGCAAAAAGGCGCGAGGTCATGCCACCGCCCAGCACCTCCACCGCCAGCAGGTTCGCGTAATAATCCGGATCACCAAAGGCGACGCTGGGGTAGCCGAAATAAATATGCTCTTGCTCGCCTTCGCTCTGCTCAAACGCCACCTCCGTCTGTGGGTGCGGCGTTTCCGGCGGCAGCGGTGTGCCGCCGGGCTGCCAGTCGCCGAAAAGGCGTTCGACCGTCGCCACCACCTGCGGCCAGTCGAAGTTGCCGGCGATGACAAACAGGGCTTTATCGGGATGGTAGTGCGCGGCGTAAAAGCGTTTCAGGTCGTCCACTGTCAGCGCGCCCACCGTCGCCACCGTCCCCAGCGCGGGCCGGCCCAGGCGCGAACCACGATAATAGGTCTTCATCGCCAGTTCGCCCACACGGCGCATCGGCTCGTCATCCCGCCGCTTGATCGCCTGCACCAGCAGCGGGCGCAGTTGCTCGAACTCTTTTTTGGGGAAGGTGGGATGCAGGATCAGATCGGCCCACAGTTCCAGCGCCGCAGCCAGGCGCGTATGCACCACCTGCGCGCCATAGCGTGCCGTCTCGAACGCGGTGCCACCGATGCGCCGCGCCCCCAGCAACTCGATGGCGTCGGTGATCTGCCGGGCGTTGCGCGTGGGCGTCCCCTGAAACAACATGTCTTCGAGGATCTGGCACAGGCCCAGTTGGTCGTCCGCTTCGTTGGCGGACCCCGCCCCGATCTGCATGGCGAACGCCGCCGAGCCGAGGCTGGGCATCTGCTGGCCCAGCAATTCTAGCCCATTCGGCAGGCGGTGGATATAAAACGGTGGTTGCAGCGTGGGCAGGTCAGGCGTGCTCATGCCAAGTGATCCTTTCTCTATGCGCCGGTTCTCTTTGCCTATTATAGCATGGCGCACAGGGCGTGGTTTTTGCCAGATGCTGCCTGCCTCATCTCAGTCGTCGGTCGCCGTCTGGCCCATCTTGGCTACATTCCTGCGCCATAGCCCTTGTTCCTTCGGGCGATAACATATGATAGAGAGACCAAGATAGCGTGGGGAGGATGGCGCGATGGCTAAGCGGAAGCGGCGACAACCGGCGGGGCAGTTCGGCATCGGAGTGGAGGCGATCCTGGCCGGGTTGGTGGTCCTCTTCATCGTCAGTGGCGGGGCCAGCATCGTCAACAGCTTCATCGACGGGCTGGGTTTTCACGGCTTGCCGCCGGGCGGCCATAACGATGTCTCCGGCCTGGTGTTGGGCGCGCTGGGGGTTGCCGTGGGGCTGGGCATCCTGGTGTGGCGGCGGCTGCGCGCCACGCCTGGCACGCGCTGGGCAGCGCAAGTGCTGGGCATCCATTCCGTGGATGACATCCACGCGCTCTCGCCGGCGCAGTTCGAGGAGTTCGTCGCGTTTCTGTTCCAGCAACAAGGCTTTGCGGCGCGCGTGGTCGGCCATACTGGCGACGAGGGCATCGATATCGAACTGCAATCGCGCCACGGCCAGGGGCCGGTGCGCTGTGTCGTGCAGTGCAAACGCTATCGCGGCTCCGTCGGCCAGCCCATCGTGCGCGAATTCTATGGCAGCTTCGCCAACCAGGCGGCGGAAGGCTATCTGGTGACGACCGGCACCTTCACCCAACCGGCACGCGACTGGGCGGCTACACGCCCGCTACGCCTCATCGACGGCGCGGAACTGCTGCGCTGGACGGAGCAGGCGGCACACCATCTGCATCATCAGCACACCCCAGCCCCCCAATCAGTTTCTTAACTCCCCACAAATCCATTCTGTCAGAACCCACCTGGGCTGCCACAAAGCGAGGGGCAGAGTCCCGCGCCCCTCGCCTATCGACAATTTTGCAACAGTATGGTATACTATGGACACGCATTGAGAAGCACCGCAACACCATCACACCACCCAGTGGAGGTTCATGCATGCTGAAGATTTTGCACCTCCCCTATCAACACGCACCCCACGCCTGAGATGGCGGTTGGCGGGTGCGTCATTTTTTTTGGTCGGGCTTCTCAAGCAGAGGAGGAATATCCGTGTAACCGTTACCGAGCCGGTGGCCTGCGCCACACACGCCGGCCCCTAGTGGCGTGCGTCCCCCAACGCGCGCCGATTGCAGGAGGATATGGCCCATGTCAATGTCTTCGAGCCTGATCAGTAAGGTCCACAAAGCCAAGCTCTACGCCGACGATCCCACCCGCGTGCAATTTCAAGACTTCACCCTCACCGTGCGTGGCGACAACGATACCCACACCATCTCCTTAAACCAGGGCAAGTGGCACTGCACGTGCCGCGCCTTCCGTGATGACGACATCTGCGCGCACACGATGGCCGTCGAGCGCCTCTTGAGCATCACCATCCCCCCCGCTTATCGCCAGGGCGAACCTTTCAGCTCGTCGGGCATCCACTCCAACCCGCTGCTTTGACCCACCAGCACAACACCGAACGTCTCACCGCGCGGGCCTTGCCGCACACCAACCTGCGCGCGCCCGCGCCGCATCCCCATACAACCAATACCATCCCCACAAGGACGGTCGGTGGATAGGCATGTCCGTTCCACGCCGCTCAATCTCTGCAACAGGGCTGACACCCTTTGCGGGTGAATAGTATGGATAACGGCGGACCACCATTCCCGTCTGCCACCCTTCCCCGGAGGACCACCATTCCCGTCTGCCACCCTTCCCCGGCGGACCGCCATTCCCCAGAACACCGGAGGACAGACATTCCTGTCGGTCACCCTTCCCCGGAGGACCACCATTCCCCAGAACACCGGAGGACAGACATTCCTGTCTGTCTAGGTCTGCTATGCCTTGTATTTCCCAGAAAGAGGCGAAGCTGGCACATACGCTTGTCATGCGCCGATCATCCGCCAGTAACTTTGCCAGTGCCAGGCAGATCACGTTAATGCCGCTATCGCTTTCTGTGCGGGAAGTGCTAGAATGGGGGGCGAACATCATGTATTCTGGATAGGCGAGGGCGAGCGATGAGCAGCGTGACGGGCAAGACGGCGGATGTGATCATCGTCGGCGGCGGGCCGGCGGGCCTGGCGGCGGCGGAAGCGGCGGCGCGCGGCGGTGCGCGGGTGGTGGTGCTGGAGCGCCAGAAAGAGATCGGCTATCCCATCCACACCAGCGGCGGCTCCTGGATCGCCGATATGCAGGCGCTCGGCATCCCCGATTCCCTCTATTATCCCATCCGCAAGGTGACATTTCTTTCGCCCAACAACGCCGTGAGCTTCGATTATGCCACGCCGGTCTGCTGCGTGCTCGACGTGCGGGGGGTATATCAGCACGTGGCGGCGCGGGCGGTGCAAGCGGGCGCGGCGATCTATCCGGCGTCGCCGGTGGAGGGGCCGCTGGTGGAAAACGGGCGGATCGTGGGCGTGCGCGGCAAGAACGCGCTGAACGAGCCGGAAGAATGGCGTGCGCCCGTCACCATCGACTGCTCCGGCTTCTCCTCCACCTTGGCGACGCGCGTGGGGTTGCACGGCGGCTATCATCGCTACGGTTATGGCGCGGAATGGGATCTGGTCGCGCCCAACTATCCACAGGACGAACTCTACCTAATCATGGGCAGCAATGTCGCGCCCGCCGGCTATGCCTGGGCTTTTCCGCACGGCCACGGGCGCGTGCGCCTGGGCGTCGGCGTGATTCGCCCCGACGTGGACGAGGATGCGCGGGAGTATCTGCGCAGCTTCATGGCGCGGCTGCCACAACTCGCGCCGGCCTTCGCGGGGGCTAGCCCCATCGAATATCACACCGGCCTCTTCCCCTCCGAAGGCACCATGCCGCGCTTCGTGCAAGACGGCCTGCTGACGGCGGGCGATTCCGCCGGCCAGGGATCGACCCTCGTCGGCGAGGGCATCCGTTTCGCGCTCTACGCCGGCGCGCTAGCTGGTGCGACGGCGGCGCAGGCCGCGCAGCGCGGCGACACCACGGCGGGGGCGCTCGGCGCGTATGAGCGTGCCTGGCGGGCGCGCTTCGGGCGCGACCTGGATATCGCCTTGCTCGTCAACCAGCGCATCGCCGCCTATTCCGACGCACAGTGGGATGCCAGCCTGGACCTGCTCAAGCGCCTCACTCCCGCCCAGGCCGCCGCTGCCATTCGCGGTGACTTCAGTCTGAAGCTGATCTTCGGCATTCTACGCCGCAATCCCGCCCTGCTCCACAAAGGCGCTCGCGCCTTCGTCAACACCATCGTCCAGCGCCTGGGCCGCGCCCAGCCCGTGACGGAAGCCGAAGTCGCCGCCACGCTCGATGTGTAAAGCGCGCTGCGGGTGATCAGGATGGGTACCGCCATTCTCCTTAACCCCGGCGGACCGCCATTCCTGTCTGTCCCTTTAATCCGGCGGACCGCCATTCTCCTTAACCCCGGCGGACAGACATTCCTGTCTGTCCGGGAAACCGGAACAGTCTGCGCTATTTGGTAAAACCACATCAACCGCGCGATGCCCTTCTGGCGACGATGAAACCCATACAAATCGGTTTCCACCCCTTCAACGTCATCGCTTTCTCCTAAACAGAACGGTTCTCATGCCCTGTTCGGCTGGCCTGGTGGAAACCCGTGACGACGGGTTTTGTCGCACAGCGTTTAGGCGCGGTTTCAACCGCCCGCCTGTAACCGCCCGCCTGTAACCGCCCGCTTCGTTCAGGTTGCATTTCCTTCAAGCGCGCAGCACCTCCGCCACCACACCCTCGAAGCCGGTGAGATTCCCCGCCAGGTCGGGGGGAAGGGCATAGCGCCGGGCGAGATAGGCACCGCTGGTGTAACTCACGTGCGCCTGACCGGCGGCATCTTGCCAGATGAGCAGCTTAAGCGGCAGTTCGAGGGCGATCAGCGGCGCGGCGAGCATCACGGGCGTGCCACCACGCGGATTGCCATAAATGAGCACATGGGTGGGTGGCATCGTCAAGCCGACGCGCGCCGCCTCGCCGCTATGGTCGATGTGGGCGAAAAGCTTCAGCCCTTTCGCCTGAATGGCCGCTTGCAGGCGTGTCAGCGTCTCCGCGACCGAGTGGGCGCTGGCGAGGGTGACGATCCCCTCCGGCTGAGAAATATCCATAGCTATCTCCGATCAAGTCGTTGGGCGCTGTCCGTAGGCAACATAGGTATTGAAGCCGCTCTCGCGGCTGGAACGGTGCAGTTCGGCCAGGGCTTGCGCCGCGACCGCCTCGAACTGCTCCGGCGCGGCGATGCCCGCCTCAATCACGGACGCGCGAATATAATCGATTAACGCGGTCGCCGAGGCGATAGCGTCTGCCTGATCGTCCACGTCGGCATCGGTGGTCGTTTCGCGCGCTGTCACGTGCGTTAGCCCCATGTCGCGCAGCCAGCCTGCGATCTTCAGCGCCGCCAGCGGGTCCGCGCCGCGATGGCGCAAGAGTTCGCTGAACCAGAGGATGACGGTCGCCATGCCCGCGCGCTCGTTCTTCTTGGGGAAAGGCAGCGCCTCGACGGATTCGAGCCAGCCGCCGGGGCGCAGCAGGCGCACGCCCTCGCGCAACAGCGCCGGCCAGTGCGGGGCCGGCATGACTGCATAGAGCAGGCAAAGATGCACGTAGTCGAATGAGGCATCCGGGAAGGGCAACGGCTGCATGGCATCACCTTGCATGAAAGTGACGTTGGGCGGCACAACGGGCATCTCCGGCCCCAGGTTTTCCGTTGGGTCTGGCATGATGATATCCAACCCGACGACCCGCGCCTGCGGAAATTCGTGCGCCATCTCCAGCGCCCACAGGCCAGTGCCACAAGCGATATCCAGGATCGCGGTCGGCGCGACCAGCGGCGCGGTGTAATTGCCGTGCAACTCCTGCTGGATCGATGTGTGCTGCTCACGCAGCCGCTGCATCTCGCGCCGGTCTTTCGCTGGCGAAAACGGCACATGGTCTGGCAACTCCAGGCGTGGCCCAGCGGGGCGCGTGGCCGTGGCGGCGCGGTGTCGCCAAAATAGAAAACGCTGCATCCCATGCCTCACAATCGCAAACATATATGTGCCACGCGCTGGCTGAGTTCACTGTGATCGCCTGTGCATATAGGCAGGATAGCCCTGGCAATAAGGCTTTGTCAAGGGCAATCCTGGAAAAATCGGGGATTTTTGCCGATCAGCCGCGCCCTGGCGACAAACGCCACTGGCGGTGTTATAGTGTAGCCAGACAGTAACCGAACCGAAACACTTCGCTCAATGAGGAGTCGCCCGCATGGCTACCAATATCAGCCGCCGCTACGTCATCATCGGCAACGGCATCGCCGGCACCACCTGCGCGCAGATGCTGCGCAAGAACGATGTGGCGTGCGAGATCGATCTCATCACCAACGAGCCATATCCGCTGTATAACCGTGTCTCGCTGCCGCGCTTCTTGCAGGGCGTTTTGACCGAAGAGAAGGTGATGATCCGCAACCGCGCCTGGCACGAGCAGCAGCGCATCAACCTGCTGACCGAGACGTTGGTGGCGCGTATCGACGCCGAAGACCACGTGGTGCATACCGACAAAGGCCAGGCGCTGCGCTATGATGCGCTGCTGGTCGCCACCGGCGGCTGGGCGAATCCCCTGCGCGTGCCGGGCGCGGCGGGAACGAAGCACATCTATAACTTCGTCACCCTGGACGACACCAAAGAGATCATCGCCCGCGCCAACGAATCGAAGTCCGCCGTCGCCGTCGGTGGCAGCTTCATCGCCTATGAGATGGCCGAGGGGCTGAATGTGCGCGGGCTGCACGTCACCTGGCTGATTCGTGGGCCGCGCTGGCTGCGCTATAACCTGGACGAAGAGGGCGGCTCCCTGGTAGACGGCATCGCGCGCAAGCATAACGTCGATATCATCTATGGCGAGGAGATCCGCGAGGTCATCCCCGCGAACGGCGTGCCGGCGTCCGTCGTCACCACCGGCGGGCGGCAGATCGCGGCGGATATGATCGGCGTGGGACTGGGCCTGACGCTCAATACACAAGTGCTGGCTGGCACCGGCGTGGAGACGCGCAGCGGCATCATCACCGACGAATACCTGGCAACGAACATACCGGACATCTTCAGCGCCGGCGACGTGGCCGAGTTCTATGATCCGATCCTGGGGCGGCACCACACGATGGGGACGTGGGACAACGCCGCCGCGCACGGGCGCGTGGTGGCCCAGAACATGGCCGGCGGCCACGAACCGTATGTGGATGTGCCGACCTATACCAGCCCGCTCTTCAACACCACCATCGCCTTCATCGGATCGCCCGAAGCGAACAACCCCGACCTGACCTCAATCGCGCGCACGACGACCGACGACAAGGGCAATCCCGCCTATCGCAAGTTCTTCTTCAAAGACGACCAGATCGTCGGCGCGATCTTCATCGGCGGCACCAAGGGCCGCAAGACCACCGGCAAGCTGATCAAGGCCAACACGCGCTACGTGGCTCCGGCAGAGAAAGAGGCGCTGTTCACCGTCGAGTGAGCGTTCCTCGCCGCATGGCCCGCCCCTCTCAGCGCAGTATTGCCACACGGCCTTGGGCGTTGTATACTACAGGGGCCATGTCTCAGGTGATCGTAACAGACGTATCAAAACTTTTCGGCGCAGAGTTGATTTTTTCCGGCGTGAGCTTCCGTATCGAAGCGAATGAACGCATCGGCCTGGTGGGGCCGAATGGCGCGGGCAAATCGACGCTGCTGAATCTGCTGGCCGGGCGCTACCCGCCCGACGCCGGACAGATCGCCGTGGGACGCAGTGTGCGGCTGGGCTATCTGCCCCAGGTGCCGGACTTCGCTCCGGAACGCACGCTGCGCCAGGAAATGCTGACCGTTTTCGCCGACGTGCGCCAGTTAGAAGCCGAGATGGCGGCGCTGGCCGCCGCCCTCGCCGCGCCGGAGGCCGGTGCCGACCCGGCAGCGTATCAGGCGCTACTGGACGAATATGCCGCGCTGCAAGAACGCTTCGAGCATCAGGACGGCTATACCATCGAGGTGCGCGCACAGGGGATTCTGGACGGCCTGGGCTTCACGCGCGAGCAGCAAGAGTTGCCCGCCACGCGCCTTTCCGGCGGCCAACAGACGCGCGCCGCGCTGGGCAAACTCCTGTTGCAATCGCCCGACATCCTGCTGCTGGATGAGCCGACGAACCACCTGGACCTGGCCGCGCTGGAATGGCTGGAAGACTACTTGCTGGAATGGCGCGGCTCCATCGTCGTCGTGGCCCATGACCGCTACTTTCTGGATCGCATCGCGCAGCGCATCATCGAGGTCGATAACCATCGCGCGGAGCAGTATCCGGGCAACTATAGCAAGTATGTGGAGCTGCGCGAGGAGCGGCAGGAACTGCACGCCAAGCACTACGAGGCACAGCAAGAGCATATCGCGCGCACCGAAGAGTTCATCCGGCGCTACAAAGCCGGCCAGCGCGCCAAGGAGGCGCGTGGACGCCAGAAATTGCTGGATCGCCTGGAACGGGTCGAGCGGCCCTATCACGCGCCGGAACTGCATTTCAAAATGCGCGTGGCCTTCGAGAGCGGCGAGATCGCCCTGACGACGCAGAAGCTCGCCATTGGCTATCAGGCCGATCAGCCCTTGATCCGCGTACCGGATCTGCTGGTGGAGCGCGGCGAGCGCATCGGCCTGTTGGGACCGAACGGCAGCGGCAAGACGACCCTGCTGCGCACCCTCGTCAGAGAACTGGAGCCGGTGGCGGGGGTGGTGCAGCCCGGCCATAACCTGAAGATCGGCTATTATGCTCAGACGCACGAGGGGCTGAACCCCCAGCGGCTGGTCATCGACGAGGTACGTGGCGGCACCTTACTCAGCGAGGAAGGGACGCGCACGTTTCTGGGCCGCTTCCAGTTCACGCAGGACGACGTGTTCAAGTCCATCGGCGTGCTCAGCGGCGGCGAGCGGGCGCGCGTGGCCCTGGCGAAGCTGACCCTGGCGGGCGCGAACTTTTTGGTGCTGGACGAGCCGACGAACCATCTGGACCTGCCGGCGCGGCAATTCCTGGAAAGCGTGCTGGCGGATTACGACGGGACGATCCTCTTCGTCTCGCACGACCGCTATTTCATCGACGCGGTGGCCACGCGCATGTGGATCGTTGAAAATGGCACGCTACGTGATATCCCTGGTAATTACACGAGTTACCGTAAACACATCCTGGCCGAAGCCGCCCGCGCACAGGCGCACGCCAAGGCGTCGCAGCGCGCGGCCCAGGTGCAGGCCCAGCGCCGGGGGCCGGCTGCGCCACAGGCGCGAACCGTCACCCAGGTGGAAGCCGAGGTCGCCGCCGCCGAGGCGCGCGTGGCCGCGCTGGAAGCCGCCATCAACGATGTCAGTGTCGCGGCGGATTACCAGCAACTCGCCCAACTCGCCAACGACTACGCGGCGGAAAAAGCGCGGCTGGATGACCTCTATGCTGAATGGGAAACGCTGGCGGGGTAAGCAATCGTCGGCCTCGGTAGATTGCCCTGGCACAGCGTTCGATGCATCACACACCACCGGCAACACGTCGTGCTGAAAAGGAGGAGGTTTATGCATGTAGTTGGTACAGCTTTCGACGCCCAATCCTACTTTGACGAGCAGCGCGCCCGTTTTGACGAGCAGCGCGCCCGCTATTTTAACTGGGTCCAGACCTACCTTGCTCAGCGCCGACACGATGAGCGGAGCATGCGCCACCAAGTCGGCGAGCGGGCAGCAGCATGGACCAGCCCCGCGCCGGCAACAGTGGTGCGCGCCAGCGTCGTCCCCGCCGCGCAGCCACACAGCCCCTCTGCCGCCCCATCCTCCCCCCTGCTGGAAGTCACTGATCAGCAATGGCAAGCGATCGCGCCGCTGCTCCGCCGCAGCAAGAAAGCAGGACGCCCCCCCGCCGATGCGCGCGTCACGCTGAACGGCATCCTCTTCGTGTTGCACACCCAGAGTGCCTGGCGGGCCGTGCCAAAGTGCTACGGCAACTATGTCACCTGCTGGCGGCGCTTGTTGCGCTGGCAAAATGCCGGCATCTGGCCGCGCATCGAAGCCGTTTTAGGGCTTGATCCGCACCTGGCTCAAAAAGCGCCAAGACTCCATTAGCTCCTTGCTGACTCTTTGGTCAGAATCGGGCCAATGGTTCACCAAATGTGGCGCGCTGGTTAACCGCTCACGGCTGTCATGCACCAGCCGCAACCGTAACTGTGTTTGCGGCTGGCGCTGCTCAAGGCGTTCCAGCAGACGACACGCGAAACTCGTTGAACACGTGCAGATAAATTGCCAGCGATGATGGGGTGCTGGCAACCAATAAGCGATCTCCCAGGCGGATGTGTAAGCCACAGCGTTATCTGCCCAGCTGATTCCTGTCATGAGCATCTCCTTTCCTCGCTGTGTTGCCCACCAGTATAAAGCATGACCTAACAGATTGGGAGACGCTATCCATGCGTTGCAATATGGTCAATAAGAAACATAGATTTCTGGCCGTGCGACGATTGCCTAAAAAACGTGTAAACATGGCGTTCCCCGGCGCGATATAGTGGTAGAAGATCATCCGAGGTGATGCGATGACTGCCCTGCTTTTGCTGGCGACCGAGACCACGAGTGCTGATCGCGCCTGGCTCGTCAACTATTGTACACGCCTGTGTGGCGACCGCACCCAAGCCGAGGATCTGGCGCAAGAGACGCTATTGGCCGCCTGGCAGAGCGCCCAGCGGAACAGCGATGCCGCCGCCCTGGAACGTGGTTGGCTGGCAGGCATCGCGCGCAACATGTTCCGACGCTGGGCGCGACGCATGGGCCAGGAACAGCAACGCTGGCTGCCCCTCGCCGAGGCGGACGCCCTGGCGCTGGCCGAAGACGCGCTGACCTATGATCTGGAGCGCCGGGAACTGGCGGACCTGTTGGACCGCGCGCTGGCGCGGTTGCCCGCGCCCACCCGTGCCGCGCTCATCGCCCATTACATCGAAGAAGAACCCCAGGCGGCGATTGCCACGCGGCTGGGGCTGAGCGCGGGCGCGCTGGCCGTGCGCCTGCATCGCGGGCGGCTGGCACTGGCGCGGCTGTTGGCGACAGACCTGGCGGACGCTGCCGAGGCGCAGGGCATCGCCTTGCCGCAAAAGACGGACTGGGAGACGACGCGGCTCTGGTGTCCGAACTGCGGTCGTCGCCATCTGGAAGGCCAGTTGCAGCGCACGCCGGGCATCTTGCGGCTGCGCTGCCCCGCCTGCGGCGATCTGCTGCACCACGGCGTCGCGGTTGGCGCGCTCAAAACGTATGGTGCGGCGCTGCATCGCGTCGTCCGCTGGTCGGCAGACTATTATCTGCCCGCCGCTGCCGCCGGGGCCGCATCGTGCTTCGTCTGTGGCCGCACCGTGCCGCTCACCATCCAGACGGAAAACGCACCGGAGGTGGGCCAAGCCCTGCCGCTGCTGGTGGCCCATTGTCCCTGCCAGGTTATCAATACCTGCTCGATGCGGTTCATGGCGTTGCTGACGCCAGCCGGCCAGGCATTCCTCGCCACCCATCGGCGCATCCACTTCGTGCGGCTGGAAGAAGGCGAGGTGACAGATACCCTCACCTTCGCCAGCGTCACCAGCGCCGATCACTTTGTTACGCGCTTCGCCCGCACCACCTTGCAAGTATTGCCCTAAACCGCCCGCTAGCGTAAGGGGCGATGATGGACGTTGACGAATGGCGCAGGGGACGGCGAGCGATTAAAATCGCGCCCAAGGGCTACGCCACGAAGTCCACCTACGTGGACTAGCTCCAGTCCGCGACGGCGGACTTCGTCGCCGCCAGGCGCTTAGGCGCGGTTTCAACCGCCCGCTCGTCCCCCGCCGTCCCCCGCCCGCTCGCCTCTGCCGCGATGTCCCTCGCCCGCTCGTCCCCCTCCGTGTGTCATACCAATTTCGGGTAAAGACGATGGCCATCGAGGCCGGACAGACAGGAATGTCTGTCCTCCGGTGTTCTGGGGAATGGCTGTCCTCCGGGGAACGTGACAGACAGGCATGTCTGTCCCCCAGATGGTTGTGGGACGAACGTGCCTGTCCGCCTGGGGTGGTGTATTGGTCAAAGAGGAGACCTTGAACATGACGAGTCCACGCATTGGGCGTAATCCTGATTTCATAAAACTGTGGATTGGCGAGACGGTATCGCTGGTCGGATCGGCGGTCACGATGTTGGCGCTGCCGCTGACGGCGCTGAACCTGCTGCATGCGACCCCGCTGGCGATGGGCGCGTTGCTGGCGTGCGAGGCCGGCGCGGTGGCACTGACGGGCCTGTTCGCTGGCGCGCTGGCGGATCGCCTCCCGCGCCGGGGGCTGCTGATCGGCAGCGACATCGGGCTGGCGCTGAGCATCGCGGCGATCCCTGCCGCGTATCTGCTGGGCCTGCTGTCGTTGCCGGTGATCTTCGCCGCCGCTTTCGCGTCCGGCGTGCTGGGCGGCCTTTTCGGCGCGGCCTATCAAGGCTACCTGCCGGATCTGGTGGGCGACGATGCGTTGGTTGCAGCGAATAGTCGGTTGGAGGGGAGCCGCGTGTTGGCGGGGCTGCTAGGCGCGCTGCTGGGTGGCCTGCTGGTGGAAGTCCTCTCCGCGCCGTTCGCGCTCGTCCTGGACGCCGCTTCATTCCTGGTTTCCGCGCTGGGCCTCGTGCTGATCCGCGCGCGACCGCGTGTGGCGCTGCCACCCCCCGTGCGGGCCGGCATCCTGCGTGAGATCAGTGCGGGGCTGCGCTTCGTCTTCGGGCAGCCCCTGCTGCGCGCCCTCTTGCTGGGGGCGGCGCTCTTCAATCTTTTCGCGCCGATGCTCAACGGGCAGATCGTCCTCTATGCCGTGCATGTGTTGGGGCTGACCCCCTTCTGGTTCGGTGCGGGGACGGCGCTGGCCGGGTTGGGTGGCGTGGCGATGGCCACGATTGCCCCACGCATCATCGCGGCGCTGGGGCTGGGGCGCGCGATCGTCCTCGCCGCCGCCATCGTCGCGGGCGGCTGGGCGCTCTTGCCGCTGGCACAGGGACCCTTACCCACCGCCTTCACCATCCTGGCCGTGGGCGCGGGCATCGGCACGATGGGCGACGTGCTGATCAACATCAGCGCCGGCACCTTGCAGCAGGCGCTGACGCCCGCCGGGCTGCGCGGTCGCGTGGGCGCGAGCAACCGCATCATCATCGCCGGTCTGCAACCTATCGGCGCACTTGCGGGTGGTCTCGTGGCCCAAGCCTTCGGCGAACGCGCCGCCCTCGCCATCTTCGCCGGCGGCTTCATCTGTACCTTCGTCGTCATCCTCCTTTCGCCGCTACGCCGGGCGCAGGCAGGGGCGGCTGGCGCTGCCCCAGGGACGCCCGCGGGCGTCCCAGCAGCGGAAACGACGAGGGTTTGATGACGATTGACGACTCGATCATACCATGTTTGCATCAATGCATATTTTCAGCAGTCTCCATCATCACCTGCCCCCACAGTTTCCATGCGCCGCAGCAACAGGCTGGCATTGTGGCCGCCGAAACCCATCGAGTTCGTCATGGCGTATGCGACAGGCGCATGGCGGGCGGCGTTGGGGGCATAGTCGAGATCACAGGCGGGGTCCGGCTCCGCGAGGTTCATCGTGGGCGTGATGATGCCAGTAGCGAGCGAGAGCAGCGTGACCGCCGCTTCAATCGCGCCCGCCGCGCCCATCGTGTGGCCGATCATTGATTTCGTCGAGCTGACGACCAGCGTATCGGCGTGCGCGCCGAAGACCGCGCGGATCGCGGCTGTTTCCGTGCGGTCGTTCAGCGGCGTCGAGGTGCCGTGTGCGTTGAGATAGCCGACGGCCTCCGGCGCGATCCCCGCCTTGGTCAGCGCGCGGCGCATCGCGCGTTGAATGCCCCCGCCCATGGGGTCCGGCTCGGTGATGTGGTGCGCGTCGGCGGTCGTGCCATAGCCAACGATCTCGCCCAACAACGGTGCGCCCCGCGCCCGCGCGAACGCGAGATCTTCCAGGATCAGCATGGCCGCGCCCTCGCCAAGCACGAAGCCATCGCGGGTGGCATCAAAGGGCCGGCTGGCGTGCGTGGGGTCATCATTGCGCTGCGACAGCGCACCCATGTTGGCGAAGGCCGCCATCGGCAGCGGCGTGATGCCCGCTTCCACGCCTCCCGCGATCATGGCGACGGCGTCACCCCGCCGGATGATCTCATACGCCTCCCCGATGGCATTCGCGGAGGATGCACAGGCCGACACGGTGACGAAATTCGGCCCCTTGGCCCCCGCCCGCAACGCCAGCGCGCTCACAAACGAACTCTGGTTGATCTGGGGATAGGTTGTCGGCGGCAATTGCGCGAGATCGCCAGCCAGCAAGGTGTGGAAGTGGGTGTGCAGGCTGGCGATGCCGCCTTTGCCAGATCCGATGCAGACGCCGATCTCCTCGGCATGCGCGGGGACATCCAGGTGGGCGTGCGCCAGCGCCTCGTGCAACGCCGCCAGGCCGTAGGCGACGCCGGGATCGTAGGGCGATGGCATCTCATCCGCCAGGTATGGCACCGGATCAAAGCCTTTGACCTCCGCCGCGATGCGCACGCGATGCCGCGAAGCATCATAATGCGTAATGGGGCCGATGCCGGAGATTCCCTGGCAGAGTGCCGTCCAGGTGGTAGGCAGATCATTGCCCACGGGCGTCACCAGGCCGATCCCTGTGACAACCACACGCTGTTCCATCTGCTCCGCTCCCGTTCTCCTGTGCGGCACACGCGCCCCTGGCTGCCGTGCGGCCTGCCATACCCAACCACGTTCACTATACATCAGGAATGCCAGTGTGGCCAACCTCCCCTGCATACACCCTTTGCGGATGATCCGTAAGGATAACGGAGGACAGCCATCGAGGTTCCAGAGGACAGCCATGCTCCCTCACCCCGGAGGACAGCCATGCTCCATAACCATGGAGGACAGCCATGCTCCCTCACCCCGGAGGACAGACATTCCTGTCTGTCCGGCCCCACTGACCACCGTCATTACCCGCAAAGGGTATCTACCAGTTGACAAAATAGCTGATCAAGTGTATACTTGTGTTTATGAAACCACCCGACCAAGAGATGTTGCGCATCGGCCTTGCGGCCAAGAAATTGGGGATGCATGTACAGACCTTGCGGCGCTGGATGCAAG
>DAIDGU010000040.1 GCA_027459785.1 Ktedonobacteria bacterium
TGAACATATTAGCCGCCGGGCTGGCGGTGCTTGCCTGTGGAGAGGCGGTAAGACCGGGACGCGCGAAGGCTCATGCCAAGCGCGCTCAGGCACGCCCCGGTGAAGCAGGAAGATCCAGGGAGCGATCCTTGGAATCCCCCGCTTTCTAAGCGGGGGAGGATGTCAACCAGAAGGATGCGCCATGAGCAAACGCCGTGATGCCAGCAAGCACAGTGACCGTGCGCACAGCGCGATCCCGTCGCTATGGGACGACCGCGCCGAACGGGGTCAAGCCGGCGACGATGGGGTGCCGGATGAGGCGCTGGCGCTGAGCATCCGCGATAGCTTGTATGATGTGATCCCGCTGGGGCCGCTGGAGCGTGACTTGATCAACACGCCGGCGTTCTTGCGTTTGCAGCAGATCAAGCAACTGGGATTTGTCTATCGCATCTGGCCGGGGGCGACGCACACGCGCTATGAACACAGCCTGGGGGTCTATTATCTGGCGCTGCGGGGCTTGCGGCTGTTGCTGGGGCGGCGCACGGCGGGGCTACGGCTGACGGCGGCGGAAGAAGCGGCGGGCGTGCCACGCACGCTGCTGGCGGCGGCACTCTTGCATGATATCGGCCATTATCCTTTCTCACATGCGGTCGAGGAACTGGGCTTCCCCATCGAGTCGCACGAAAGCGTCGGGCGGCGCATCATCACCAGCGGCGCGGTCGCGGAGACCTTGCAGCACCACGGCCTCGCGCCCGATCAGGTGGCCGACCTGATCGCGCCGCCGCGCGGCCATGAGCCGGCGGGCGCGCTGCGCGTGCTGGCACGCTTGCTCAGCGGCGCGCTGGATGTCGATAAGCTGGACTATCTGCCGCGCGACGCCCGCGCCTGCAACGTTCCCTATGGCGGCGTGGACGTGACCCGCCTGCTGGGCGCGCTGCGGGTGGAGGGCGCGGGCGACGCCGCGCGCCTGGCGGTGGATGCCAAGGGCATCAGCCCGCTCAATTCGCTGGTGCATGCGCGGCAAGAGATGTTCGACAATATCTATTGGCACCATACTGGGCGGGCGATGATCATCATGCTGCTGCGCGCGGTGCAAGACGCCCTGCTGGCGGCGGCCATCGTGCCGGCTGACCTCACCGGCCACGACGATGCCGCGCTGCTGGCCTATCTGGCGCAGGAACATATGCCGCCCGCCACGCGCGACCTCATCGCCGGCTTGCGCGAGCGCCGCGCCTATAAAGTGGTGGTGGAACTCAGCAGCCGCGCCGGACGGCTTTACCAGCAAATCGCCGCGCTGTACTGGGACGCGGCGAAACGCCGCCGCGCTGAACTGGCGCTGGCCGAGGAGTTGGGCGCGGCGCTGGGCCGCCCCGTGCCGGACTGGGGCATCCTCATCGACATCCCCAAGCCCGAAAAGTGGGAGATGGATGTGACGGTCGTCTTCGACGATCCGCCGCTGGGCATGCAGCGCGTGATGTCCTGGGCCGAGGCGACGGGCCAGACCGCCGACGACCTCAGCCGCTACGAAACGCACCAGCGCCGCGTGCGCCTGGTGGCCGCACCGGACCTGCGCGACGCCGCCCGCGCCCACACCGCCGCGCTGCTCGCCCGGTTGGAACGGCTGGCGGTGGTGTGAGGTTGTATCAGGTGGTCAGGATTGAACCACATGGGTGACGGGCGATGATAGTATGTTCCAACCTATAGCATACCGCAGCACCCTGGGCGGGGACGCTGAGGGATTGATTGAAAGCATCATTTGCTCCCGGCGCGAAACGGTGTACCTTTGCCAGATTGGTAGCCGTTTGTCAGGGTAAGCGGGAAATCAGCAAAAAGAGACGCTCACATCCAGCCCTTTTTCGCCGGGTCAGCCTACTTCCCACGAATTTTGCTGAATTGCCCAGATTTGGTACCTCAACCTCTTGACAGAACTTATTTTACCAGGTATACTAAGTCTTAATTCAAGGGTTGAATTAAGCGCCAGGAGACGATGATGGTCACAACCAAACCCACGGCACGCGATCTACGTGTGGCCAATCGTGCCGGCGTTTTACGCGCACTCTACTTCGGTGGCGACGCGAGCCGGCTGGAATTGAGCCAGATCACCAGCTTGAGTACAGCGACGGTGACGAACGTGGTGGCGGAATTGCTGGCGGATGGCTTGGTGCGCGAGGCGGGCAGCGAAGAATCGCAAGGCGGTCGCCCGCGCACGATGTTGACCATCGCCGCAGACGCCGGCTATTTCATCGGGATCGACCTGGGCGAAAACGTCATTCGCATCGAACTCTTCGATTTATTGTTGCATCCCATCGTGGCGCAACAGGTAGTAGATGTCGATAATCTGCACCAGCCCCAGACGGTCATCGAACGCATTGTAGCCGGCGTGGCAGCCGTGGCGCAGGCCGCACAGCTTCCCTTGGAGGGCGTGATCGGCGCGGGTATCGGCGTGCCGGGTATGGTTGATCATGCGACCGATGTCACCGTCTTTGCCCCCAGCATCGGCTGGCGCAATGTTCCCTTACTGGCGGAATTGGAACGGCAATTGCCCTTTCCCGTGTTCCTCGATAATGGTGCTAAGGCGATGGCGCAAGCCGAAGCCTTGCTGGGGGCCGGCCAGGGTGTCGCGGATCTGGCGGCGGTGCTGCTCGGTACCGGCTTGGGCGCGGGCATCATCACTGGCAATGCGCTTTTTCGCGGAGCCACCAACAGCGCCGGCGAATGGGGTCACATGAAAGTCGTGCTGGACGGTCGCCAATGCCGTTGCGGCAGTGCCGGCTGCCTGGAAGCGTACCTCGGCGCGCACGCGCTCCTGGAGCGCTGGGCCGCGCTGGCCGCTGCGGATGTGGCCCTGAACCAGGCCGAAGAAGACGGCATCAACCACCTGGTATCCGCCGCGAGTGCGGGCGATCCCGCCGCTCAGCAGGTCTTGGATGAAGCTACCCGCTATCTCAGCCTGGGGATCGCCAATCTCATCAACCTTTTCAATCCCCAGCGCATCATCCTGGGCGGCTGGGCGGGCTTGCGTCTCGGACCGGCGATCTTGCCGGACGTGCGCCGGCTCACCAGAGAGTATGCCCTGGAACCCCCTTTCAGCGCCGTCACCATCGATCTCTGCCATTTCGGGCAGGATGCGGTGGCGCTCGGCGCGGCAACGCTCGCCCTGGAAGAGTTCCTGACGGCGGGCGGCAAACAGCGATCCCTCGCCATGCGCACCGGCGGTCTGGTGAAATAAATCCCTGCTGCTCGGTCCCTGGCTTCCCGATAGAGAGTTATAGCGCGCGCAACACAAACTCTGGCGATTCGTGATGAAAGGATGGTGGCTTGCTGCATCCTGCGCCACGGGTGATCCATTCTCGCGGTTCCATGTCCGGTGCCTGGTCAGCAAAGCGGTCGCGCCTTGTCTCAGGCACTATCTCAACGCAGAAAGAGAGCATGCAACGATGCATTTCCCACGTCGAATCAGTCTCGCTGCCTTTGCCTTTAGCTTGGTCGCGGCCCTCGTCTTAGCGGCTTGTGGCAGTGCTTCTTCCTCCGCCAAGCTCACCATCGCCTTCCTCATGCCGTGTTCCACCTGTGCCGACCGCTTCGAGCATCAGGATAAGCCGGACTTCATCGCGGCGGTCCATGCCATCGATCCCTCGATCAACGTCATCGCCAACAACGCCGAAGGCTCCGATGCCACGCAGTTGAGCCAGACCGAAGCGGCGCTGAGCAATGGGGCCAATGTCGTCGTTATCAGCCCGCTCGACGAATCGACCGGCGCGGCGGTGGTGGCTAAGGCCAGCGCCCAAAACGTCCCCGTCGTCTCGTATGACGGCTTGATCACCGGCGCGAAGGCCGACTATTACGTCTCGTTTCAAAACGAGCAAGTCGGCGAGTTGCAGGGCCAATACCTTGCTGATAATCTGCAACCAGGTGCCACGATCGTGATGATCAACGGATCGCAGGATATCGCGCCGGGCCGCGACTTCAAGGCGGGCGCTCACAAGATCCTCGATCCCTTGTTCCAAAGCGGCAAATTCAAACTGGGCTACGAGTCCGACACGCAGAGCTTCGATCCCGCCAAGGCGCAGACCGAGATGGAGCAGGCGCTCACCAAGCTCAATAATAAGGTGGACGGCGTGCTGGTCGCCAACGACGGCATGGCCGGCGGCGTCGTCGCCGCACTCACCGCGCAACATCTCAACGGCAAGGTGCTTGTCACCGGCCAAGATGCCACCGATGCTGGCTTGCAGCGCATCCTGGTCGGCGACCAAAGCATGACCGTCTACAAAGCCATCAAGAAGGAGGCGCAAGCCGCCGCGCAGATCGCCGTCGATCTCGCCAAGGGCAACCGCACTGATGCGAACACGCTGGCCTCGGCCACAGTGAATAATGGCGTCGCTGATGTCCCCTCCGTGCTGTTGACCCCCATCGTTGTCACCAAAGACAACATCTTTTCCACGGTCGTCGCCGATGGCTTCACCAGCCGCAATAACATCTGTGTCGGCGCGGCGGCGGCGTTCTGCCCACCGGCTTCATGACCATGACCCAGCAACCTAACCCACAGGGCCAGCCACAACTGGCCCTCACGGGCATCAGCAAACATTTCGGCTCAGTCGTCGCGCTGGATAACGTCGATTTCGAGGTGTATCCGGGCGAGGTGGTGGCGCTGGTCGGCGATAACGGTGCCGGCAAATCCACCCTGATCAAGATCATCGCCGGCGTCTATCAGCCTAACGCCGGAATGATCACCTTCGATGGGCGCGCCGTCCACCTGAGTAGCCCGCAGGCCGCCAGCGCCTTGGGCATCGCCACCGTCTATCAAGATCTCGCGCTATGCGATAATCTCGATGTCGTAGCGAACCTATTCCTGGGGCGCGAGCGCGCCAGTGCGCCCCTCGCCGGCCCGTTGCGCCAACTCAGCGAAGAGGCGATGGAACGCCAGGCCATCGACGTGTTGCACAGCTTATCCGTGAATCTGCCCTCGGTGCATCGCCCCGTGGCGGAGCTTTCCGGCGGCCAGCGCCAGTCGATTGCGGTGAGCCGCGCCGTGCTGTGGGGATCGAAGGTGGTGCTGCTGGATGAGCCGACAGCGGCGCTGGGGGTGGAGCAAACGGCGCTGGTACAGCAACTCATCGTGCGGCTACGTGAACGTGGCCTGGGCGTCGTCATCATCTCGCACAACCTGGCAGATGTCTTCAAGGTCGCCGACCGCATCATCGTTTTGCGGCTCGGTCGCAGAGTGGGGACGTTTCAGCGCCGCGCCACGACGCCTGAAGAGGTGGTTGCCGCCATCACCGGTGGCGTCAGCTTAGCGGGCGAGGAGGTTCACTAGCAATGGCTACCACCGAGGCGCAGACACGCGCGGCGCAGGCCGCGCCACCCACTGGCTGGCGTAAGCTGCAACTGGCGTTGCGCCAGCAGATGGCGCGCGGCGAATTGGGGCCGTGGCCGGTACTCGCCGGGCTGGCGATCATCTGGGCGATCTTTCAGACCCAGAATGCGCATTTCCTGACGGCGCGCAATCTCTCGAATCTTATCTTACAGATCGGCGTGCTGGGCGTGCTGGCCATCGGCGTCGTGCTGGTGCTGCTGATCGGCGAGATCGACCTTTCGCTGGGCGCGGTCACAGGCGTCTGTGCTGGCGTGCTGGGTGTCACGCTCACATTGCACCACTGGAACATCTGGGCGGCGCTGCTGGCGACGATCATCGTCGGCGCGGCCATCGGCGTGCTGCAAGGCGTGCTGATCGTCGGCATCGGCGTGCCATCGTTCCTGGTGACACTGGCGGGCTTGCTGGCCTGGGGCGGCGTGCAGATCATCCTATTGGGTGACGCGGGCGAGCTGATCATTTACGATTCCTCGGTGCGCGCTATCAGTTCAGCGTATTTCACCCCACTGCAAAGCGGTGTCCTTGCTGGCCTCGTTCTGGCTGGCTACGGCTGGACACTCCTGCGCCAGCGCGCCCGTCGCCAACAGGCGGGGCTGAGCGCGCCCACGGTGGGAACATTGGTCCTGCGCTGGGCGGCGGTGGTCGTGATCGTCGCCGCGTCAGTCGCGCTGATGGATGCTTATTTCGGTGTCCCCTACATCCTGGCGGTGCTGGTGGCGCTGGCGCTGGCGCTGACCTGGGTGACGAGCCGCAGCGTGTACGGTCGGCACCTCTACGCCATCGGCGGCAATAAAGAGGCAGCGCGGCGCGCGGGCATCAAGGTCGGGCTGATCACCGTGAGCGTCTTCGTCATCGCCTCCACCTTGGCGGCGGTGGGCGGCATCCTCGCGGCTTCGCGCGAATTCGCGGTCTCCATCGGCACCGGTGGTGGCACGCTGCTGCTAGATGCCATCGCCGCCGCCGTCATCGGTGGCACCAGCCTCTTCGGGGGCCGTGGGCAGATCTACAATGCGCTACTGGGGGCGCTGGTGATCGGCAGCGTGGAAAATGGACTCGATCTGCTGGGGCAACCTTCCAGTGTCAAAGATATCGCCACGGGCGTGATCCTGGTGGCCGCCGTCAGCATTGACGCCATCAGTCGCCGCCGCAGCCAGGCGCGCTGAGCCAACTACATGAGCAGGCACATGAAGATTCTATGCGACTGAGGGAGTGAGGAGTATGGCAGAACACTTTCCTGCTGGCTTCCTGTGGGGAGTGGCGACGGCAGCGTATCAGGTGGAAGGCGCGGCGCGCGAGGATGGACGTGGCCTTTCGATTTGGGATGTCTTCGCGCATACGCCCGGCAAGGTGACACATGGCGACACCGGCGATATCGCTTGCGATCAGTATCATCGCCTGGAGGCCGACCTGGATCTGTTGGTCGAACTCGGCATCCCCGCCTATCGCTTTTCGGTCGCCTGGCCGCGCATCATGCCCGCTGGCCACGGTGCGGTGAATCAGCGCGGACTGGACTATTATAGCCGCCTGGTAGATGGCTTGCTGGCGCGGAACATCACGCCGATGCTGACACTGTATCACTGGGATCTGCCCCAGGCATTGCAAGAGGTGGGGGGCTGGACCAATCGCGCGACCGCCGGTTACTTCGCCGACTATGCCACAGTCGTCTACCGGGCGCTGGGTGATCGCGTCCCCTTCTGGATCACGCTCAATGAGCCGTGGTGTTCAGCCTTTGTGGGCCATTTGGAAGGGCGGCACGCGCCCGGCTGGCAAGACGAAGCCGCCGCGCTCGCTGCCACCCATCACCTTTTGCTGGCGCACGGCCAGGGCGTGCAGGCGCTACGCGCCGCCGGCGCGGCGGAAGGCGTGGGCATCACGCTGAACCTGGCCTGGAATGTGCCAACCTCAGATGATCCCGCTGATGTCGCCGCCGCGCAACGGCTGGACGGCAACCAAAACCGGTTGTTTCTCGATCCGCTTTTTCACGCACGCTACCCTGCCGACATGCTGGCGCATTACGCGCCGGTCAGCGATTTCGGCTTCGTGCAGGCGGGCGATCTGGCGACCATCGCCGCGCCGCTTGATTTCTTGGGCATCAATTACTACGAGAAGCACGTTGTCCAGGCCGATCCGACGGACCCGACACGGGGCGCGCTGGTCCTGCCGCCCACCGGCCCGCTGACCTCCGTTGGCAACGGCAGCGATCCCGATGGCTTGCGCGAACTGTTGGTGCGCGTCAGCCAGGATTACACACCCATCCCGTTATACGTGACGGAAAGCGGCGCGGCCTTTTACGATTACGTCAATCCGACGGATCGCGTCACCGACACCGAGCGCATCGCGTACCTGGACGTGCATTTTCGCGCGGCGCACCAGGCGTTAGCACAAGGCGTCGATCTGCGGGGCTATTTTGTCTGGTCCTACCTCGATAATTTCGAGTGGGCGATGGGCTATGCACAACGCTACGGCCTCGTCTTCATCGAATTCGGCACCCAGCGGCGCATCCCCAAACAAAGCGCCCTCTGGTACCGCCAGGTGATCCAGCGCAACGCGCTCGAATAACACCGCGCTTGTCCGCGTGCGAACGGGACCACGCGCCCCCTATCGTTCCCCTTTCTTTCTGTGCGTTCACGGCGCATCCACTGATGCGTTGTTGGGCTGCTGTCGCCCTTTTTCCGGCGACAGGTGGTGAATCGGTTTCAGCCAAGGAGATGGAGCAAAAATGAACACCCAACGGCACCGATTGATCGTCACTTGGAGTGCGGCGTGCGCCATCGTGCTGGCGCTTATCGGTGGTGCTGTGCTGGCACCACACCTTGTCCACGCGGCACCTTCCGGCACAACCGTGCAGGACTGGCAAACTTCTCAGGCGGGTGATCGCCTGACGGCCAAGGCGAATCTGACTTTTGGTGCCGATGACGGCTCATCCCTGCCCACTATTCAGATCACCCCCACCCGCTATTATCAGGCGATGGATGGCTTCGGTGGTACCTTCAACGAGGCCGGTTGGTCGCTGCTCAGCCAGCTCAGCTCATCAGCCCAGAGCGCGCTTTTGACCGAACTCTTCGACCCGACGAACGGCGCGGGCTTCACGCTGACGCGCACGCCGATGGGACTGGATGACTTTTCGCTCTCGCAGTACACCTATGATGACCTGAGTTCAGGCACGGATTTCGCCATGAGCCAGTTCTCGGTCAACCACGATCTGCAATACCTCATCCCCTACATTAAGGCGGCAGAGAGCCACGGCAGCTTCCGCATCGTCGCTTCGCCCTGGAGCGCGCCGGCGTGGATGAAGACCAACGACTCGTTGACCAATGGCGGCAGCGTCATCGATCCTTCGACCGATGCGCGTTATTACCAGGCATACGCATTGTATTTCCAGAAATACGTGCAAGCCTACGCGCAGAACGGCATCCCAATCAATTTCATCGTGCCGCAAAACGAGCCGGGTTATCCTGCCGCCTTCGGTTCAACTATCTGGACGAGCGCCCAGGAAGCGAATTTCGTCGCTAACTACCTGGGTCCGCAGTTCCAGAACAACAACGTTCCCGCACGGTTGCGCATCTTCGAATGGAACCGCGACCAATGGACGTTTCCCAAGGCGGTTCTCGACGACACCAGCACCGCACCTTACGTGGCCGGGGTGGACTGGCACGATTATGATTGCCTGAACTCCGGCGGCTGCCAGCCGGACGATGTCGATCTCTTCAACGACGCGCATCCTGGGTATTCTAACTGGATGAGCGAATACACAGCCATCAATACCGCGCCGCACACGAACTATTCCGATGGCGAGACGTGGGGCAACACGATCATGAACGATGTGCGACACGGCGATGGCGGCTGGATTTACTGGAACATGATCCTCAACCAGAATGGCGGCCCGTATGCCTCCACGAGCGGCCCCCAGGATCCCCTGGTCGAGATCGATACCTCGACTAATCCTCCTACCGTTACCTACCTGCCGAAGTTCTGGTACTTGGCCCAGTTTTCAAAGTTCGTGCGGCCTGGCGCGTATCGCATCGGCGCGGACGGCGGCGTGGCGAATGACGGCCTGCAATCCCTGGCCTTCAAGAACAGCGACGGCTCGGAAGTGCTGGTGGTGATGAACACCAGCGGGGCCGCGCAGCAGATCAAGGTCCGTGAGGACGGCAATATCTTCAAGCCGACGCTGGACGCGCATAGCATCAACACCTTCAAGTGGTCCGCGCCGGTGAATACCTATCACATCATCGCGGGCGGCACAAACGGCTGGAACTCGATCGCGTCCGACCCCTATACCGCCGATGCCCATTATTCCGGCGGCGGCACGGCGACCAACATCCACACCATCGCCAACACCGCCGACACGCCGCTCTATGAGCCGGAGCGCAACGGCAATTTCAGCTATAACTTCCCCGTCCCCAACGGGCGCTATCAGGTAACACTGAAGTTCTCGGAGAACTACTGGAATTGTAGTGGCTGTCGGCTCTTCAACGTCAGCGCTGAGGGGAGTACGGTGCTGAGCAACTTCGACATCTACGCGGCGGCGGGCGGCGAGTACAAGGCGTACGACAAGACTTTTGAGGTCAATGTGGGCAGCGGCTCGCTGGATCTGCAATTCACGACGGTCAAAGACAACGCCAAGGTGGATGCCATCGCGGTGACGCCGCTGCCCGTGACGGGCGATGCCTTCAAGAGTACCCTAAGCGTCGGCGTGCCGAGCGGGTATAGCCTATCTGCTGGCATCGCGCCCGGCTACGTCTTCGCGCAAGACTACAATCTGGGCGGCGAGGGTTACGCCTATCACTTCGCCAACCACAATGGCACCGACACCAGCTATCGCGCCGACGCCACCAACCTGGAAACGTGCTCCAACGATGCCCACTGCGGCGATGATCTCGGCTGGCTGAGCAACGGCGACTACGCGAATTACACGATCAACGTGCTCGTTGGCGGGAACTATGACATTCAGGCGCAGGTAGCCGATCCAGCAACCAACGGGCAGTTTGCGGTGCAGATGGACGGCGCGCCACTGAGTGGCACGCAGACGGTACCGGATACGGGCAGCTATCAAACTTGGCAAGCGGTTCCGATCTATGGGCTGAATCTGAGCCAGGGCATCCACACCTTCACCTTTCAGGTGATGACGGGTGGCTTCAATCTGCACTATCTCTTTTTCAAGAAAGTGCAGCGGCTGGATACGCTGCCGGACCAAATCCAGGCGGAATGGTATGCCGGCGGCGGCGAGGGGACGGGCTATCACGACACCACGGCGGGCGATGCCTCGACCCTGCCCTATCCCGGCTTCTATCGGCCAGAGGACGTGGATCTGGAGATCAGCAGCACCGGTAACTACGACGTGGGCCACATCGACACCGGTGAGTGGTTGCGCTACGATCTCTATAATCCCAACAGCACCAGCACGTCATACACCCTGACCTTTAGCGTAGCCAGCGCATCGGGTGGCGGCCAGATCCGCGTCGATCTCGACAGTATCGGCAACACGATCGGCGCGGCGCAATCCGTGCCGAACACCGGCGGCTGGCAGACGTGGCAGAACCTGGCGGAGACGGTGATGTTGCCTGCTGGCACTCACGCGATCTATCTTTATTTCCCCGCTGGTGGCTTCAATCTGGATGATTTCCAGGTGAGTTGACGTCCCATCAGGGATAAAGACGGTGGGCGGGCCAGGCGGTCCGCCCATGCGCGTCTTGCGGAAGTGCGTGACCTGGCCTGCTCGTTGGCCGCGCTGTGAAGGCCGGTCCGGCATGCGCTATAATACGAGAGAGATGACAAGCGCTTGAGCATGGCACAGACGCGCGGGGGACGAGCGATGACGACACACGAGACGGCCACGACGGCCTTACAAACGTACCGTGACACGTTGTTAGAACGGGCGCGGGCGCGGCTGGGCGAACCGACCGCATGGACCATCAGCGACTTGCACCGTCTGCTGGACCTCTGTGATGTGCCGCTCGCGCCGGAGCGGCTGGATGCCATCGAGGCGGAGGGCCAGGGGCTGGCCGAGGCGCGCACGCGCCTGGATGTGCGCCTGGAAAGCCTGGAACACAGCGCCGATGCCCTGACCGCCGCGTTGGACGAGATCTTCGCCGCCGATCTCGAAGCCCGCGATGTCGCCCTGGCGACCTTGCAGCGCGCCCATCGCGCGCACGTCTCCGCCATCGCACGCGGCTTTCAGCGCGGCATCGAACGGCTGGCGCGCGTGGAACACGACCGCGCCGTGCTGGAACAGCGCCGGCTGCATGCTGTGCAGCGCATCAACGGCGTCACCAATTCCACGCTGGATATGGAAGAGATGCTCACCCTCACGGCGCGCACCGTCGCCGAGGAGTTGCCCATCGACCTCTGCGCGATCTTCCTGCATGACAACATCACCAACGAACTGACGCTGTATGCCACCAGTTCGCCCACGAAAGATGTCGCCGGCCACTTCGTCATCCACCTGGGCGACCAGATCACCGGCGTGGTGGCGCAGCGCAGCGCGCCCGACGGCGTGCAGGATATCACCGGTTGGGCGATTCCGCCCATCGAGACCCAGCTTTTCGGGCGTGACTACCGCAGCATCTTCGTCGTGCCGATCATCTGCTTCGGCGGCGACAGTTCCACGCTGGAAGGCGCGCTGACGCTGCTCAAAAAGGAGCCGTTCGTTCTTTCTGACGAGGAAAAGGGCTTCCTGGAATTGGTGTCCGGCTTGTTGGCGCTGAGCATCGAAAACAGCAAAGTCTACCATCATGCCGAAGAAGCGCGCCGCCAGCAGTTGACCAACATCGCCATGCTGCAAAGCATCTCGGCCACCGTCGCCACCTCGTTCGATCTCCAGCGTGTCTTGCAGATGATCATCTCGAACGCCGGCCAGATCTTGCTGGCCCCCCACGGGGCGATCTTCCTGATGGAGCCGGACGGCGATCTGCGCCTGGCCGCGCGCCACAATCTGGACGATCCCTCGCTGCGCGACACCTGTGTGCATGTGGATGAGTGCTGCGTGGGCCGCGCGGTGGAACAGCGCGAGCGCGTGTGGGGCATCGAGTGCATGCACACCGCGCCGGATTGCTATCTGCGCCATCTGTCGCCACAGATGCACGACGTGCATACTTCGCAGGCGGTGCCGCTGGTGAGCAAGGGGCTGGTGCATGGCGTCTTGCACTTGCTGCGGCCCGTGCGCCACACCGAACCGGGCCTGCCGGCGAAGATGGTCGATACTTTCGCCAACGAGGCCGCCATCGCCATCGAAAGCACGCGGCTCTATGAGGAGACGCGCACCTCGCTGGAGATCAAGTCGCACCTGCTGCACGAGATGCACCATCGCGTGAAAAATAATATGCTCAGTATCGCGGCGATCTTGCGCATGGAGCGACGGCGCACCGCCTCGCCGGAGGCCGCGCGGGTGCTGTCGGAAAGCATCAGCCGCATCGACGGCATGGCGGCGACGCACGATCTGCTGTCGCGCGAAGAGCATATCGGCACAACGCACATCGGCGACATCGCCACCAAGCTCGTCGGCGTGGTCAGCGCCTATCTGGTGCCGCCCGACCTGCGTGTGGAGTTCGAGGTGAAGACGGGTAGCGTCGAGGTCCACTCCAAGAAAGCGCTGACGCTGGCGCTGGTGCTGAATGAGTTGCTGGCCAACGCCATCGAGCATGGCATGGCGGAGCGCGCGGCGGGCAAGGTGTGGATCGGTGCCTGGGAGGAGGAGGGCCATGTGCGCTGCATCGTCGCCGACGACGGCGCGGGACTGCCGGAGCAGTTCGACAGCACGCAGATGGCGAACCTGGGGCTGGCGCTGGTGCGCGATATGACGCGCGACCAACTGCGCGGCACCTTCACCTTGCGGCGCGGCCCCCTGCCGGAGCCGATGCGCGACGATCCTGCGGATGTGACGCCCTGGACGCTGGCCGAACTCACCTTCCCGCCGGAGCGCGACGGTCCGCCCAACCTGCACCAGTGACGCGCTATTCGGGTGATCCGCAAGGATACCGGAGGACAGACATTTTCCATACCAACGGAGGACAGACATTCCTGTCTGTCACTCGGCGGACAGGAATGTCCGCCCCACGGTCATTTGGAGGACGGACATTCTCCATAACCACGGAGGACAGACATTCCTGTCTGTCCGGCCCCCGCTGACCACTGTCTTTTCCCGCAACGGGTAATGAGGTGGCGGGTATACCGACTGCACGCTGCCCCTGGGCCAATCGTCCTAGCCCGTTGACAGACGCCGGAGCAAGCCGGTATGCTAGAGGGCAGGATCAGTATCGTACCGGCCACGCGCCCACCGGGGCGCAGAGGATGCCCGCCATGCCACGAGACGCCGAACGCCCGCCGCGCCGTGCCGCGCCGAAGATGCCGCAGACCTTGTCCTTGCCGGCGATCCCGCCGCAGGCATCTGGTTCTGGCTCCGCGTCAGCCGCGCCCATGTCGCACGAGCATCCCGCTGTGCCGCCGAGCGCGCCGCGCGTGCGCCGCCCGCCGGAGTTGTTGCCCTCGCCCGCCGCCTGGGACGATGAATATACGTATCCCCCGCCGGACGACCGCGAGGATGACGCTGACGGGGCGGAAGAGGCTGCTGATCTGGCGCTGGCGCGGCGTTCCGTGCCGCCCTCCCAGAGCGTGATGCGCACCACCGGACGCCAACGCGCCGTCGCCGCGCTCGCGCCGCCGCTGCGCCTGGGGGCCGCGCCGCGCCCGCTGCGCCGCACGCTGCTGTGGCAGATGCTGCTTGTGCTGGTGGCGATCCTCGCGCTGGCGCTCTCGATCCACGGGGCCGCGCCGCCGGCCAGTGCCTATGCCAGCGCCTTCCAGGCGCAATCGGCGCTGCAAACGAACGAGCGCATCGTGGACAAAGTGCCGATCCAGACGCAGATCGATCCGACCATCGGCTATGACAGCCCGGCGCAGTACAAATTGTACTCCGACGCCGCCTGTGGCGCGGCCTCCACCAGTTCCGTGCTGTTGGCCTGGGGCGATCCCAAGGGGCGCATCGGCCAGGTCATCGACGACATGATCCCCGACATCCAGCCGATCGGCATGGTCGATCCGACGGATGGTTTCCGCCAGGTCGCCAAACGCCACGGCTTCGATGTCGTCATCACCAACACCATCACCCCCGCGCAGATCGCCCAGATCGTGTCGGTGCAGGGGATTCCGGTGGTCGTGGGCATCCGCGATACAAGCGGCGGCTACTATACCTACTTCTCGCCGGGCCACTTCCTGGTGATCGTCGGGGCCGATGCCAACGGCTTTCGCGTCGTCGATAACTCGACCTACTTCGTCCACTACTTTCCGATGGCTACCTTCCTGCAATTGTGGGACTATCCCCGCGCGACGATCTACTACCCGCCCAGCTATAATTTCCAGATGCCCTAGCGGGAATAGATGGGAATGTCTCCACTGGCGCGACCCCACACTCTATCCCATTTGGCCGTGCCAGGCGTAGCGCGTCAGGCTGTATTGGTGCGCGGCGTTGCCGCCGTCGGCGGTGTGGCGCACCCAGCACCATTGCAAGGGGAAGCGTCGCGCATCGAACCAGCCGTGCTGCGGCGCGTGATCCGGCCATTCGATCAGCACGCGGGTGGCTGGCACCTCGGCCATCAGCAGATCGACGGTTTCGGGGCCAAGCACGGTCGCGCGGGCGACGACGACCTGTGGCACCAACGGCTGGCCGTGCGCTTCCAGCACCGGAATGCGGCACAGCGAGAAGCTTTGCTCGGCCTCGGTGGTGAGGTCCAGCGCCCGCCCCAGCAAGAAGCGCATGGCGATGGCTTCGGGGAAGGGCAGCGTGCCGGGCGGCAGCGCCACCTGCACGGGCGTCGCGCCCTGGGGACCCTGCACCTGCCCCTGCACCGCTCCGCCAGCGAAGGTGAGCGCCCCGCGCCACTCGCCCTGACTTTCCACCCGCGCTTCCAGCGATTCCGCCGCGCCGTCCGCGCCCAGCACCAGATCCATCCCATAGATCACGCGCTGGTCGGTGCGCAAAAGGGCTTGCAGGTGCAGCCGGTCGTCCGGCAGGCGCGTCAGCCGCCAGACCTCGCTGGCGTTGGGGCGGTCATCGACGGTATAGCTATAGATGCCCTCGGCGAGGCGCGTGCCTGCGTCTGGTGTCGTCATGGTGCGGCTCCCTTCCTGTGCCTTTGCGCGGTGCATACAAAAACCTTCTGCTACGGTATATCATATTCAGCAAGCACGGACCCAAAACGACGGAAGTGCTGCGACTGGCCCTCCGGTCGCTCCATACGACCGTTGCGCTGCATCTGCGGTCCCCCGTAACCTGCTGAGGGAAAGTTGGTGAGCAACGGGGACGGACAGACATTCCTGTCTGTCCTCCGAGTATTCAAGGAATGGTTGTCCTCCGGGGAGCGAAGTGACCGACAGGAATGGCGGTCCGCCGAGGGATTCAAGGAATGGCGGTCCATCGCGGGAGCGGAGTGACCGACAGGAATGTCTGTCCTCCGAGTATTCAAGGAATGGTTGTCCGTCGGGGGAGCGGAGTGACCGACAGGAATGGTTGTTTTCCGTGGTATTTAGAGCAACATGCAGGAAGATTGAGCAAGCTCACCTTCTCCCTCAATACCCCACGTCGTAGGGGACGACGTTGCGCAGCGGTTCACCGGCGCGGTAGCGGCGCAAGTTGTCGAAGAAGAGATCGAGCGAGCGCCGGTCGAGTTCGGGCGAACGCCACGAGACGTGCGGCGTGATGATGGCGTTGGGGAGATCCCAGAGCGGGCTGTCGGGCGGCAGGGGTTCGGTCTCCGTCACGTCCAGCGCGGCTCCGCCGATCTGGTTGGCGGCGAGCGCGGCGGCGAGCGCCGCTTCATCGATGATCGCCCCGCGCGAGATGTTGATGATCCACGCGGTGGGGCGCAGGCGGGCGAGTTCCGCCGCGCCGACGAGGTGGCGTGTGGCCGGCGTCAGGGGCAGGCAGACGGCTACGTAATCGGCGGCGGGCAACATCTCACGCCAGGCGGCGTCCGACGCCATCACGCGCGTGACATGCGGGATCGTCTCGCCGGGCGCGAGGGGCGTGCGGCGCATGCCCCACACCTCCATACCCACGCCGGCGGCCAACCGCGCCAGATCTTGCCCGATGCTGCCCAGCCCCAGGATGACGAGCCGGCTGCCGCTGACTTCGGCGCGGGGGGGCGGCGCACCCCGGCTGCGCCACTCGTGCTGTTGCTGCGCCCGCCAGAAAAACGGCAATTCCTTGGCGGCGGCGAAGATCTGCGCCAGCACGAATTCGGCGATGGGCAGCGCCATCGTGCCGGAACCGTTGGTCAAAACGGCCTGGGGCGCGTGGTCGCGCACGAGATCGATGAAGCCTTCGACTCCCGCGCTGCCGGTATGCACCCAGCGCAAGTTAGGTGCGGCGTCCATCGCGCGCGTCAGGGCGGCATTCGGCACATTGAAGCGGAACAAAATTTCGGCATCAGCAATCGGCCCCATCGGCTCGCCCGTTTTATCTACCAGCGTCAGGTCCATATCCGGCGCTTCGCGCTGCAACCGTTCCACCAACAGCGGGACCATCTGAGCATTCTCATTCGCCAGCATGCGCATCGCTCGTGCTCCTCGTTATCTCTCGCATTCGCCCGCGTCTCCGCCCTCTGATGATAGCACGCGCGGCATCCCCTGCGCCGTGTCACTTGCGCAAACGCTCACTGTCTGCTCTCCCCTTTCCACCTCCGCTGGGGAGGGGCCGGGGGTGGGGCCGCGCTTGTGTGGTATAATGGAAATGCGTGGCAGTGCTGTTTGCTGCCACCCTAGGAGCAAGCACGTATGGCGCAAGAACCCCCGCGCAAGCAACCATCTCCCCAGGACGACCAGAACCAGCAAAATCAGCCGTTGCGCCGGCGGATCGGTCAGGCATGGCGCGCGTTGGTGGACGAACGCATTCGGGCGGCGGAAGAGCGTGGCGACTTCGCTAACCTGCCTGGTGCCGGCAAACCGCTCGTGATCGAATCGAATCCCCAGGCGGGCGATCAGGCGTTGGCCTATAGCTTGATGAAGCAGAATAATGTTGTCCCGCGCGAGATCGAACTGGGTAATGAGGTCGATGCGCAATTGGCCCAGGCCGCGAAGGTCATGGCCGATCTGCGCGCCAAGCGCGATCAGATCCTGCGCCGCCGCATCCCCTCGCTCTCCGAAAAGCAGGCGTATAACCTCCTGCGCGCCAAAGCTGCCGCGCGGTACACCGCCCTGGTGCGCGACGCGCGTAGCAAAGGGTTGACGCTCAACATCATCGCGCCCGCCGCCCTGCACCGCCCCCTGGTGGACGCCACCGCCCTCATCGCCGCCTTCGAGGCCGAGTTCCCCCCGGAACCTGAGACCGTCTGACGCCAGCAGTGGATTAGGCATCGCGTATGCGGCATGTCAGGAGGCGGCTGTCCGCAGCGGCCTGTGGTGTCAGGAATTGTTTGATGGGACTATCGGGTAGAAACCTGACAAAGAAATCGGGCCTGCCACTCTAGCGGTTCTGTGGCGGGGTGGGTATACTGTAGTATGGAGTGTTCCATACATGCGATTTCTCGCAGTGTCACCATATTCCGTCCTTATTCTTAGGGCGTGATCTAAGGACAGCAGATACCGATGAAACGATTTGGGATCGCAGCGCTGGTGGTGCTGGCGCTCTTCGCGGCAGGGTGCAGCCGCACCAAGATTATCCCGCAGGATCAGGCGCACATGGGCGGCGATAACTTCGTGCAGACAGCGGTGAAAGTGGCGGCGGGTAAGCCGGTTAAGTTCATCGATGATGCCGGCGGCGCACCACACGTGCTCGTCATCGGCACCAATGGCACCTGGCAGGCGAATGGGAATGCACCTGCGCAGTTGAATAATAACACCGGCCTCAACATCTCACCAGGCAATGAGATCGATGTGGTTTTCCCGACAGCCGGGACGTATACCGTGACGTGCAAGGTCCATCCGGCCATGCTCCTGACGGTGACAGTGACTCCCTGATGTCGGGTAAATTCCTGATGCCAATCGGCGCAGGATCGCGTTACCATCTGTAATGGTTACACCGTCGTAGCCATTGATAGAGAAAGGAACCTTTTGCAGCCATGAAACGTTTGGCAGCAACGTTATTGACCGGCATCGTTTTGATGCTGGCCGCCTGTGGAGGCGGGAGCGCAAGCGCCGGCCCACCGACCTTGACGATGAGCGGCTCGAACTTCACTGGCAACACCAGCCTGACCATCAAGGCCGGCCAGGCAGTGACGTTCAAAGATGAAAGCGGCTCGCATATCATCTCGACCGGCCACAACCAATTGTACACCGCCGAGACGGGCGCGCCCGCTGCGCTCGATACGTCAACCGGCGTGACCTTCACGCCCGGCATGACGCAGTCGTACACCTTCAACACACCCGGCACGTACCAAATCACCTGTCAGGTACATTCAGGCATGAATGCCACCATCACGGTGACGAAGTAAGCGCCCCCAGGCAGGATGCGTGCGATCGGTAGGAATTTTCCTGGCGGTCTCACGCATCGGCAGAAAACCAGCACACCGCCGTTACTCCGGCTGTTGTGTTTCGTATGTACAAGCGTGGAGGGAAACGCTTTCCGCCCTCTCACACGCCAATCAACGGGAAAGTGGTTCGGGCGCACTACGCGGCGCACGCCGCGTTAAAGATAGATTGATCCAACGCACATCTTGTTACTGCGGAGACGAAACTCATTCACGAGGATTTCGCAGAGGTGGAGACAACGATGCCAACGCAGCAGATCGACCAAAAGCTGACCCGCGCGCTCGAATTAGTCGGCCCGATTGACCCAGAGATCGCCGAATCGTGGGCGACCCTGGAGGAGCGCATCCTCGCGCAAGCACTCGAAAACGTGGAACTGGCCGAGCAGCGCCTCCGTGAGATCCAGAATCTCGTGGGCGAGCGCGTGCTGGCCGAATGCCCCTGATATCCCTGCTATCACATGCCCGCGTGCGGTGCTGATGAGCATGCTCTGCTCATCCGGCTTGTCGTGCGCCCGCGCGTATAGACCAACGCGCCCTTGCCCTGCATGCCTGCCCCGCTCTGACGAAGGGTGGTCGGCATGTGTAGGACTTTGGTAGTTTTTCCCATATAACTTCTTGTCATTGTGGCCGGTTATGGGGTATGATTCGTATCATACAGTGTGTGTTATCGTAAGCGATCAAGGTGACGACAAACGTCAATTGGGGAATACATGCAAGGGCTGATTTATCTGCGGCATTATCTGCGGCAACACGTAGGTGGCTTGCTGTGGGGCGGTGTGCTGATCATCGCGGCGAACGTGCTGGCGCTATCGTTGCCTTACGTCACCGGCTTGGCGGTCGATGACATCCAGGCGCACGGCAACATCAACAACACCTGGCGCTTCGCGCTGATCCTGGTGGGGTTGGCGCTGGTGACGGGCGTGGTGCAGTTCGGCGCACGCTACGTCATCAACGCCATCTCGCGTGAGATCGAATACGAGTTGCGCAACAACCTCTTCCGCCAGTTCCAGCGCCTGGAACTCGACTACTTCCAGCGGCGGCGGCTGGGCGATCTGGTGGCGCGCGCCATCAACGACCTCAGCGCCATCCGCATGTTCCTGGGACCGGGCATCAACAACTCGCTGAATACGGCGGCGGCGCTCATCGCCACGCTGATCGTGATGTTCCAGATCGACCGCCAGCTGATGCTCTATACCACCGTCATGCTGCCGCTGATGACCGTCACCTTTCTGATCCTGGATAAGCGCATCAGCCAGAGCTTCAAGCGCGTGCAGGATCAGTTTGGCATCGTCTCGGCCCAGGCGCAAGAAAACTTTTCCGGCATCCGCGTGGTGAAGGCGTACACGCAGGAAGCGGCGGAACTCGACGCCTTCAACAACGTCAACGGCGAATATATGCGCCGCAGCCTGATTTACGCGCGCTTCTACTCCGTGCTGTGGCCGGCGATGTTCTTCATCTCCGGGCTGGCGGCGGTGGTGCTGCTGTGGCGCGGCGGCGTAGACGTGATCGCCGGGCGCATCCAACTGGGCCAACTGGTGCAGTTCAATATCTATCTGGTGCAGTTGACCTGGCCGATGATCGCGCTGGGCTGGGTGGTCAACCTCTTTCAGCAGGGCCAGGCGTCCCTGGTGCGCGTGCGCGAGGTGCTGGAATACGACCCCACCATCAAGGATGGCCCGCAGACGAATCCCGACGCGCGGGTAGCTGCTGGCGCGGTGACACTGCGCGGTGTGACGTTGCGCTATGCCGACAGCGCCCATGACGCGCTCAGCGACATCAACGTGGCGATCCCCGCCGGCGGCTCGCTGGGTATCGTCGGCGCGACGGGTTCGGGCAAGTCGAGCCTGGTGAACCTGCTGACGCGCACCTTCGAGGCGCAGTCGGGCGACATCCTGATCGACGAGCAGCCGATCCGGTCGATTCCGCTGCACGAGTTGCACGCGGCGGTGGGTTATGTGCCGCAGGAGTCGTTCCTCTTCTCGACCTCCATCGCCGACAACATCGCCTACGGCAAACCCGACGCGACAAAGGACGAACTGGAGCGCGCGGCGGAGATCGCGCAGCTGGCTAAAGATGTGGTGGACTTCCCCGACGGCATCTTCACCGTCGTCGGCGAACGCGGCGTGTCGCTTTCCGGCGGCCAAAAACAGCGCACTAGCATCGCCCGCGCCGTCGCCAAAAACCCGCAGATCCTGATCTTGGACGACGCGCTTTCCAGCGTGGATACGAACACGGAGGCGGAGATCTTGCGCCGGCTGCACGCCTTCATGCAGGGCCGCACCTCCATCGTCATCGCGCATCGCATCTCCACCGTCAAGGATCTCGACCAGATCATCGTGCTGGACGAGGGGCGCATCGTGGAGCGCGGCACGCACGACGAATTGCTGCGCCACGGTGGCATCTACCATGCGATGTATCGGCGGCAACTGCTGGGCGAAGAATTGGGCATCGACAACGATGAAGCGCCGGCACCCACGTTCGTTCAAACAGAGATTCCGCAGGAGTGAACGGGGGGCGAACACGAAAGCCACGAAAGGTTCACGAAAACAACGAGGACCAGGGCGACCACAAGGGTACGCCCCTACAGACCGGGTGGCCGACGGATCACCACAGGGACGGGGGCGACCATCTGTAGGGGGCAATGCCTTGTGCTTGCCCTGCTCCTCCAGCGTCGCCGCTGAGTAGGGCGATGAAGAGGGTTATATGGCAGTCGGAGCATCATTCTTTCAAGACGATGAGATCTTGGGCAAGGCATATGATTCGCGGATCGTGGGGCGCTTGCTACGCTTCGTGCGCCCGCACTGGAAGCTGCTGGTGGGCGCGCTGGCGTCGCTGCTGCTGATCACAGCGACGGACCTGCTGGGGCCGGCGATCACGGCGTATGCCATCAACACGTACATCGTGCCGCTGGGCGCGACGAACCAGGCGCTGAGCATCGCGGCGCGCGAGAACGGCGTGCTGCTGTTGGCGCTGATCTATCTGGGCGCACTGGTCCTCGGCTTCGTCCTGCGCTACGTGCAGATCTATCTTTCCGCCGTCATCGGCCAGCGCGTGATGTATGACATGCGGGCGCAGATCTTCACGCACCTGCAACGCCAATCGCTGACGTTCTTCGACCACAATCCCGTGGGCCGCCTGATGACGCGCATCACGAACGACGTGGACGCGCTGAACGATCTGTTCACCAGCGGCGCGGTGCAGCTCATCGGCAACTTCGTCACGCTGGGCGGCATCATGATCGTCATGCTGGTGGTGAATTGGAAGCTGGCGCTGATCACTTTCGCCGTCATCCCGCCGCTGGTGTGGGCGGTGTCGTTCTTCCAGAATGCCATGCGCGCGAACTTCCGCGAGGTGCGCTCGCGCATCGCGCGCATCAATGCCAACCTGGCCGAGGCCATCGCCGGCATCCAGATCATCCAGATCTTCAACCGGCAGGAGCAGAGTTTTCGGTCACTGGACGGGTTGAACCGCGACTATACCAATGCGCAGAAGCGTTCGCTCTTTTTCTTCGCGCTGTTTTTTCCCGTGGTGACGGTCTTTTCCAGCGTGGCAACGGCGCTGGTGATCTGGTTCGGCGGCGGCAGCATCGTGCAGAGCGCGCTGGACCTGGGGACGCTGGTACTCTTCATCCAATACGTCAACCGCTTCTTCGTGCCGATCCAGGATCTGGCCGACAAATATATCGTGCTGCAAACGGCGATGGCGAGTTCCGAGCGCATCTTCGGCGTGCTGGATTCGCCGATTGCGGTGGACGATCCGCCGCAGCCGCTGAAGCTGCCGACGCCGGTGCAGGGCAAGGTGGCGTTTCAGGACGTGTGGTTCGCGTATAACGAGGGCGACTGGGTGCTGAAGGGGCTGTCTTTCGCCATCCAGCCGGGCGAAAGCGTGGCGGTGGTCGGCGCGACGGGCGCGGGCAAGACCTCGCTCATCGGCCTGCTCTCGCGCTTTTACGACGTGCAGCAGGGTGCGGTGCTGGTAGACGACATCAACGTGCGCGACCTCAGCCAGCAAGATCTGCGCCGCCACATCGGCGCGGTGCTGCAAGATCCCTTCATCTTCTCCGGCACGGTCGCCAGCAACATCCGCCTGCACGACGACACGATCACCGACGCGCGCGTGCGCCAGGCGGCGGAATACGTCAACGCGGCGCACTTCATCGAACAGTTGCCGGGCCAGTATGACCATGAGGTCAACGAGCGCGGCGCAGGTTTATCGGTTGGCCAGAAGCAATTGCTCGCCTTCGCGCGGGCCATCGCCTTCAACCCCGAAATCCTGCTGATCCTGGACGAAGCGACTTCCAGCGTGGATACCGAGACGGAAGCCTTGATCCAGGACGCGCTGGGCAAGCTGATGCGCGGACGCACGTCCATCATCATCGCCCACCGCCTCTCCACCATCCGCAACGTGGACCGCATCATCGTCCTGCACAAGGGGCGCATCGTCGAAGAGGGTCGCCACGAAGATCTGCTGGCCCAGCGCGGCTACTACTACCGGCTCTACGAGCTGCAATACGCGGCGTAGGCTGGGAATAAGGGAGAGCAGGACGAGACACGAAGGCCACGAAGAGTTGGAAGGAACACGAAGAGTTTTTCCCAAAGCGAGGCCAGAAAGGAACAGTGTGATCATGTGTGGCGCAGAGACGGCCACGAAAGAGCGGCTGGCAACAGGATCGTGAAGGACCAGAGCGACCACACACTGGATGGCACAAGGGTCGTTGGAGACCAGGGCGACCGCAAGGGTACGCCCCTACAGACCCTTTGACAGCGAGATCGTGGGGCGGACATTGATCAGCGTGGGGCGGACATTCCTGTCCGCCAGTCTCATCATTTTAAATAGCAACGTTTATCGCTGGCACAGATGAGGAGATGGGAATAATATGAATTTTCCAAATGGTTTTATAAATTTCTAGACTCCACCGGTAGCCCGTGAGGGCGTCTTTAGCGAGCGAGGCGGCTTCAGCCTCTCGCGGCTCCCATAATCAGCGCGGTGGCGCATGTCCTATGCTATACTGAAGCGCATACCAGGCGGCATCATCGCCTTTGCAATACATACGAAGCGTAACTGGACTGCACAGGCAGGCAATACGTGTCCGCCGTTATTCACACTGATCATAGCAGAGGAGGCACCTTATGGCCGCTTTGCCGCAACCCGACTGGCACATCACCGCGGAAGAGTTCGCCGCACTGCGCCGCGACGACTTGCGCATGGAGTTGATCAAGGGAGAGATTGTAACGATGCCCGCCGCCTTCACGGATCATGGCCGTACCGCGGCCCGCTTACACATTATTGTCGGCCAATTCATCATGAATAACCAACTGGGCGAGACGTTCACGGCGGAAACGGGCTTCCTCATCGCGCGCAAACCTGACACCGTGCGCGCGCCGGACTTCGCGTTCATCCAGGCGAACCGAGTGACGCCCGCCGCTGTCGCCTCATCCTGGGGACAGGTGATGCCGGATCTGGTGGCAGAGGTCGTTTCCTCCAGCGACCGGGCGAATGAGATTGAGCAGAAGGTGCAGATGTGGCTGGGCGTGGGGGTGCGGCTGGTGTGGGTGGTGTGGCCACAGACGCGCGTCATCCAGGTCTACGAGCCGCCCGCGCCGGTGCTGGCGTTGGACGACACAGCAACGCTTACCGGGGGGATGGTCTTGCCCGGCTTCGCCACGCCCGTCGCCCGCATCTTCGGCTAGTGCGGTTTGTGGGCAATGCGTGCCGCACTGGCGCACAGGAGCATGGGAGTTGACATTTGACGGGAGCAAACACGATGGTGGACCAATCGGCAACGCTGGCCTTCCCTGCCGGCTTCCGCTGGGGGGTGGCAACCTCGTCGCACCAGTGTGAGGGCGATACGACGAACAACCAATGGTGGGACTGGGAGCAGGCAGGGCATATCAAGACGGGCGACCACGTGGGCAAAGCGTGCGACTGGTGGGCCAATGCCGAGGCCGACTTCGACCGCGCGCAGGCGCTGGGGCTGAACGCGCTGCGCTTGGCGCTGGAATGGAGCCGCATTGAGCCGCAGCCGGGCGCGTGGGACGCCACGGCCATCGCGCGCTACCGTCAGATGCTACGGGCGTTGCGCGAACGCGGGCTGGAGCCGCTGGTGACGCTGCACCACTTCACCCATCCCCTGTGGTTCGAGCAAAGCGGCGCGTTCCTCGCGTCGGATGCCGTGGGCCTCTTCACGCGCTACGCCGAGCGGGTGGTGCAGGAATTGGGCGACCTCTGCGACTTCTGGTGTACCATCAACGAACCGAACGTCTATTGCACCTTCGGCTATCAGATCGGCGACTTCCCGCCGGGGCGGCGGGGTGACGTGCGCGCGACCGTGCGCGCCCAGGCCGCGCTGGCGCATGCCCATGCCGCCGCCTATCGCGCCATCCATCGCCTTCAGCCGGCGGCGCGCGTGGGGTGGGCGCAGCACTACAACATCTTCGATCCCGCCAACCCCACGAATCCGCTGGATCGCCTGGTGGCGCACATCCAAGATGATGCCTTCAATGAGTTTTTTCCGCGTGCCGTCTTCGCGGGCGACGCCAGCTTCCCCACGCGCCTCCTGGCCGGCGACCTCAGCGATGTGCGTGGCACGTTTGACTATATCGCACTCAATTGCTATGGCCGCGATCTGGTACGCTGCGACCCGCGCCTGCCGCTGGAACTATTCGGGCGACGCTTCGCCCCGCCAGGCGTGCCACAAGGCGACATCGGCGTCGGCGAACTGTATGGCGAAATCTATCCCGCCGGCATCGGGCGCGTCATCGACCGCGTGCGCCACCTGGGCAAGCCGATCTACATCACCGAGAACGGCGTCGCCGACCGTGAGGATCGCCTGCGCCCGTGGGTGATCGCCGAGGCGGCGCGGGCTATGCACGCGGCCATCGCGCGCGGGGCGGACGTGCGCGGCTATTATCATTGGTCGCTGGTCGATAATTTCGAGTGGGCGGAAGGGTGGGGCATGCGCTTCGGCCTCTTCGGCCTCGATCCCACGACGCAGGCGCGCACCGCGCGTCCCAGCGCGGGTCTCTATGCCGCCATCGCCAGGGCGAACGCGCTCACCCTCGCCATGCTGGCGCACTACGTGACCGCCCCCGTCCCCTGACAACCAACCAGAATCACTCTCAGGCGCTCAGCCGACCGGCGCAGCCTCCGGCACCGGTGCCAGATTATCAGAAGGATTGATAAACAGTGGCGAGTTGTCATAAAGCATCGCGTGCAGGATGTTCGCCGTCAGGTTCGAGATGCCTTGATTCGTTGAAAAACTCCCTGCATCAATTCCGGTGGGCTGAAAATCATCCAACCCATGACTCCACCAAATCGAGCCGGCATCGAAGACGATAGCTCCGGACGGCGCGCGGTAATAGGTGGAATACGCCGTCTGCTTTGAGTGATATACATTGGTTACTGGCGATTGCGCCAGGATCACAAGATCTTTGGGGGTGTGACCGTTATGATAACGGCTATCATATTCGTAGCCCAACACCCCCCCACCGATATGTTCGCCGCTCGTCAAGCCCGCCGTTACCACCAACTGATCCAGGGCAGCACCTGTCGTGATCACCAGATCAGGCGCATAGCCATTGCTGCCGGAAAAATAGCTACTATACATCAAGCCCAAAAGGCTGTTTTCGGGGCGATGTAAAATCGGGTCACGCCACTGGGTCGTCACCAGATCAGGATGCGCTGGATACATGGGGTCATCGGTAGGTTGTTCAGAGGGATCATGTGGGGTCGATGACACTTTATAACAGACCAGCGTGCGGTTGGGCTGACCAGCAACATCCGGGGCGAGCCGTGCCTGCCAGTAACTATCATTTGCCCCTAAAAACGCGAGATTGATACCCTGGTTGCGGGCATACTCGATGCCATCGCGCATTGACTTCGTCCAATACTCGTCATGGCCGGAGTCAAGGAAGATGCGATGGTGCAAAACTAGGGCAGGATCACGGGCGACATCGACATCAGTGGTATACACCGCATTGATGTCGCTGCGTTCCAACCAGCGCACGGTATGGATGTCCCACTCCAAGAAATCCGCCGAACCAGCTGAACGCGCATAAGGGCGATTAAACGAGACCTGATTTGCCCGATTCAAGGCACTTTTTTCTTCACTCACAATATAGCCGGCATGGCCATAGAGGCTGTAGCCGCCCCAGAGGTTATAGGCTTGATAGGTATTGACGGGGATATTCACCAGCACAGCGGCGCGAGAGGTATCATCACGCACAATCAAGGGAATATACGATTCAGCGAACTGGCCGACAGACAGCTTGATCAGATAGACACCACTGATCCAGTCGGCACCAATCGGCAAGCGATAAGTGACGTGCCAATTGGCATCAATGAGATGCGTTTGGGGATCGACGAGACACGTGGCACAGCCGATGAGGCCTAGTTTTTGTAACCACACGCCTTGTGCCTGGCTATGCAGATGTGGCACGGTGAACATCAGCCGCCCACCCAGACCGTTATACCAGCCGATGCGATAGACGCTCAGGCTGTAGTCCACGGGAATGACAGAACTGATGTATAATGGCACCACCTGACCCGGCAGCGCCGACACCATACCCGCGTAACCTTGGATGAAGGTGGTGCTGACACCGGGATCAAGTTCCCAAGCGGTGGTGCCGGGCTGCCGGTTTTCGAGAGCGATGGGTGAGTTTGCGTCGAATGGCACGACGGTAAAGGGCTGGGCGGGCGCAGCGGCACCAGAAGGCGACGCCGCGTTGGTCAGCACGGCGGTCAGGCCCGTCAAGGATGGCACGACCACCACCACGACCAACGCGCAAGCGAATAACCAGCGGCGGTGCAGCCACAAAATACCCTGTGGCATCTGTGAGCTTCGCTGCATCCTCTCCCTCATTTCCAAAGCACCATCTATCCAATCTGCTACGATTTTACACCACAATCGGCTAGAATGGCTAGAGAAGGTGTGGTAAGCACCACCAAACTCGTACTTTTCTTACAAGTATGACTCATGAGGTCAACAGATCGAGGACATTCGGCCCATGCAAAAGCATCTTGCATCCCCATTGCCTTTCACTATCCGTCCGGCAGGGCCGGACGAAGCGGACGTGGTAGTCGGCGTTCTACAAGACGCCGCGCGCTGGCTACTCAGCCGAAACATCGCGCAGTGGCCACCGGAGGAGTTCACCGCCGCGCTGACCGCGCAGTGGCAGGCCACCGGTTGCGTCTGGTTGGCGTGGCGTCAAAATGATGCCGTAGGCACGATTGCCCTCGCTTTCCAAGACGATCCGCTCTGGCACACTGTTCCCGGTCCGGCGGCCTACATCCACAAGCTCGCCGTGCGCCGCACGGTGGCGGGCCAGGGCATCAGCCGGGCGCTGCTGCGCGCCGCCGAGGACGAGGCGGTCCTGCGCGGCCTCCCCTCCGTGCGACTGGATTGCTGGGCTGGCAACACGGCTCTGCGCCAGTTCTACACCGCCGCCGGCTATACCCTGCGCGGGCTCGTGCCTGAAGCGTCCTGGGAATGTGCGCTCTTCGAGAAAATGCTACCAGCCGTAGCCGACACCTGAACTGGTGCTAGTATGCGCTTCCCGCCGACTCACTGCAAGCACTCGACGTAATGCATAGGAGAAATGGCGCGACGCGCATATGCAGGGCGGTACTCATCACGTGCTGTTTGCCTTGACAAACAAGGCCATAATGAAGCAGGATATGGTCATGTTAGGCGCACCACAGATGGGTGTGCTGTCGGCATTGCGAAGGCGCGCGTGAGTTGAGCGTTTGCGGCCCGCCGTCGCGCCATCTCACGGGAAGGATGCACCATGCTCGGCGCTGATCCCACCCTGTCGCTCGCCGTCCCGCCGACGCCGTGGGTTGTGTCTGGGCGGGCGCTGGTGGTGATCGGCCATCTGGGACGCGCCCATGCCCGTGCGCTGGCCGGGCGACCTCGCGGCTTCGCCGCGCCTCCGCTGATGGGTAGCTTCGCCGCGCTCGGCCTGGTGGACTATACTGATACGCCCGTCGGCCCCTATCATGAGTTGGCCGTCAGCCCCGGCGTGCTGTGGCGCGACTTGCCTGGCGCGCTCGTCAGTCACATGTTCGTGGATAGCGCCCGCTCGCAATTGGCGGGCCGCGCGCTGTGGGGATTGCCGAAAGAATTGGCGCGGTTCACGTGGGAGCCAACGCGCGTGGTTGTCAGCGATCCCGCTGACCAGCCGCTGCTATCCGTCACCTGGGAAGCGCAAGGGGAATGGCCGCGCCTGGGTGTGCCACCGCTGCCCGTGATGACACTGCGTGGCCCGCGTCGCCAATTATTCACCGCGGGCGGGGGAGCCAGCGGTGTGCGCCGCGCACGGGTGCGCCTCAGCATTCCCCCCACCAGCCCCCTCGCCCCTCTCGCCGCCCTCACGCGCGGCCCCTACCTGGCGCTCTGGCTCGATCACCTGCGCCTGCGCATCTCCGACGCTTTCGACATGCTTTAGCGCAAACTTGCATTGCTATCGAGCATGCGGGCGGTTGAATCCAGAATTGGGGACGCGCGCGCTATTGAATGGAACCGTTTGCGCGCCGAAGCACCTGACGGCGACGCAGGCCGCCTGCGCGGACGGGAGGGCATTTGGGTGCGGCGGGGTCTGGAATTAGCGCGAGAACCAGCGATGCCTTTAGGGCATGATCGTAAGAAAATCCTGCCTCATGGCAGCGCAGCGGTGTTGACCCACACGAGGCCGCTGCTGGGATAGGTCCAGCCGAGGGCGGCATCGACTGCGGGGCTGAGGTCGATGCTGGACTGGTTGAGGATGGGATGGTCGTTGGTGCCGTCGCGCAACCACGCGCCATGCTCTCCATTGTAGTTCGTCAGCGTTTGGCTGGCGCAGGTGCTGCCGTCGTTATTGATCGCGGCGGGAACGGTCTCCGCGCAGGCGTAAGGCAGCGCCGCCGGCCAGGCCGTGCCGTCGGCGAAGGTACCGCTGGGCGCGTAATTCGTCGCCTGGAAGAACGGCAGGCCGTTGTGCTGGTAGAGCAAATAATAGTACAACCGGCGATAATTATGGCCGTTGGGGCAGATGCCGTCTACCAGGGGATCGCTGGTGGCGTCGGGTGCGACGAGCGCCGTGCTGACCGGGCAACTGGCCGGCAGGGTGACGCTGGGATCGTTGGCATCCCACCAGTTGTCATCCTCGTTCCAGGGACCGACATCGGTGATGAGGATGTTCGTGACGAGCGCGCCAGTGGTCGCCGTTGCGACGCTGACCGTCCAGCGCGCGCCGCCATCCGGCAGGTAATACGGCTGATAGGTCGCGGGGATGTACGCGCCGTTGCCCACATTCGCCATACTCAGATACAGATCCGGTAGGGCGGCGTAGCGGCTGCCGGCGGGCGTCATGCCGGGTGGCAGGGCGGTCTGCTCGTAAGCTGTCGCCCACACCAGCACCTCATGGCCCAGCGGGATCGGTCGCCCGAACTGCACCCGCGTCTGTTGCGCCCAGCGTGGATCGCGGATCATCTGGTATGCGCCAGCGGTCGCCGCGAGCAAGCGCGGCACCGACATTCCAGAAATACCCGCCAAAGCGGCACCCAGATCCTGTAACACCTGCTGGCGCACAGCGAAGTGGGGCCGCGCCTTTGGGCGACCGAGCGCCGCTGGATCGCGTTGCAGCAACGTCAACCAGGCGGAGCGTACTGCCTGGCTCACTCGCGCGCACTGCGTCGGCACCAGATGCAGCGCCGCGCAGTCTTGCCGCGCGACCTGTTGGATCGCCGGGGTGCCGCTGGCCCACACGAAGATCATGGCTTGCAACGATGCCAGGCTGACGCTGGGGCGCGCGGGCGATCCCGCCAGGGGTGGCGCGGCATTGACGCCGCGAGTCAAGCCCAGCAGCGCCGCCACGAGAACCACGCTGAGGCCGAGCGCGACCACGCCGCGCCGGATAGGCGCGATCCGTAGGGCCATGCGCTGCGCTGTCTGCAACATGTTGCCACCCTCCCCATCCATGATAATCGGCGGGCGAAGCGCGCCCTGAAGGCATAGCCCGGATGGTGGCTTGACAAGGACCGCGATTTGCCGCACAATCGGTCATACGCCGGTTCCGTCACATCCTCGCGGGTTGGCCGGCGGATCTTTTATGGGAGGCTAGCTCGAACTGATGTCGCAGCCATCGTCGCGTCCTGCATTGCCGCGCTTCGACCAATTATCGCGCCGCCAGCGGGTCATGCTCACCGTGCTGGCGATGCTCCTGGTGGTCGTTGTAGCGACCGCGACGCTGGTGGTCATCTTGCCCGGCGGCAGCACGAACAGGGGTAGATCGCCGGGCAGCACACCCAGCGCGCCGGCGCAACCCCTGACCCTCGCGCCCCTGGCCGCGCCCGCGCCGGTCCAGGCGACGCCCGGCCAATGGCTGCCTGCCGGCCCGCCCTTCGCGCAGGCAATCGCTTTCGCGCCTTCAGCGCCCACGACGGCCTATGCCTGTGGCAGCGCGGGGCGTTCCGGCAAGCTGGCACTGGCCATCTCGCACGACGGCGGACAGACGTGGACGGCGCAGGCAGCTTCCGTCAGCGGACAAATGTGCGCGATCAGCGTCGCGCCCACCCAGCCGAATGATGTGGCGCTGGCGGTGGCTCGCTGCACCACCACCTGTGGCCCTCCCACCCTCGCCGCGCTCTATCGGTCCGGGGATGGCGGCGCGAGTTGGACCCAAGCGCAAATCGCCGGCAGTGGCTTCACGCTGGTCTTTGGCTGGCAAGGGACAACGCTGCTCGCCGCCACGAATACCCCGCAGCATCCGCTGGCGGTGAGCGTGGGAGGTGGCCCATTCGTCGCCCGCGACGACATCGGGCGCTTTCCCGGACAGATCAGCGCGATCACGTCCGCCAACGGCACGCTCTATGCGCAATTGCAAGCCGCTGCCGGCAACGCGCCGCTCGTCGTGCAGTCCGTGGATGGCGGCGCGATCTGGACGGAGGTCAGCTTCGTCGATAACACGTTTCCGGTGAGTTTCGCGGCGACAGCCAGCGACGGCCAGGCGCTCATTGGTCTGGAAAACAACGCGACGGTGGTCATCTCGCGCGACAATGGCCAAAGTTGGACACGCATGCCCGCCCTGCCAAGCGGCCAGACGCTGGCTACACCGGCTTTCGTCGCCCGCGCGCCAGATGGCACGCTGGTGGCACGGCTGCAAACGGCGGACGTGACCACACCCACCTTCATGCTGGCGCAACTCGCGCCAAGCGCGGGTGCCTGGCAAACCTTCGCTGTGCCGCCCGCCGGCACGATCCTCACCGCCCTCGCCTGGGATGCCAGTGGCCACCCGCTGGCCGTGTGGGCGGCCAACCCTGATCCCCGCGCCGCCGATCCCCTGTGGATCTATCATTTCTAGTCGAGGAGCAACCGCGCATGGCAGCAACACGCCGGCCCAAAGAGCCAGGTGAATCCTTCGTCGTGACCTCGCTGGATGATGGTGGTTTCACGCTCCGTCCGCTCCTGTGGGGCGCATCGCTGGTGCTGGTCGTCGCCGTGGTCGCGGCGAGCGTGGTGTTTTTCGCCCAGCATGCGGCACCAGCGACACCGCGGCGTGTCGCGCCGACCGGAGTGCCGACCACGGCGCTGCCCGCCGGCTGGCACGAGGCCGGGCCGCTCGGCACGCAAGCCGTCGCCTTCGCGCCATCTGACGCTGCCATCGGCTATGCCTGTGGCAGATCGGCGCAGGGCATCTTCACCGTGCGCACGCAGGACGGCGGCAACCAGTGGACGCCGCCCGCACTGCTGAACGATCCCAGCAGTACCTGTTCCGTCGCCGTCGATCCGACCGCGCCCGGCGATGTCGTGGTCAATACCGGCGTCGTCTGGCGTTCGACCAACGCAGGCGCGACCTGGCACGCGCTGGCTTTGCCGAACGTGAAGCCGGGCTTGCCGGCGGTGAGCACCATCGCCTGGGCCGGTGGCACGCTCTTTGCCGCCTTCGCCTGGTCGCCATATTACCAGCACACGCTGGTGGCGAGCGTGGCCGGCGGTCCTTTTGTCGCCGCCGATCCACCACTTGTCGCGCTGGGTGGCGATCCCAGCCAGCTAACCGTGCAGCAACTTTTCGGCGCGGGCGGCAGCATCTATATCGGTTTCTCTACCGCCAAGGTCAGCTTCGATTTCCACTATGCCCGCAGGCTGAACGTAGGGCAAACGTGGCAGCCGGTGCGGTTCGCCAAGGGCGGGCTGGCACTTTTTCCAGTAGCAGAGACACCGGACGACCGTGGTATCATCGCCCAGTCCTCCACAAACCTGCTGGCGCTCACCTATGACGGTGGCGCGACCTGGACAACTATCGCCGCACCCAACCAGGGGTTGCCCGCGCTGTTGCCAGCGGCTGCCGGCAGCACCGCCGCGCCGGATGGCACGCTCATCGCGGAATTCAGGGCGGCTGAACAAGACCAGAGTAACCAAACACCGGTACAATTTCTGTTCAGTCAGCATGGGCATTGGGTCGCGTGGTCCTCACACGATCCGCAGCATCCCATCCATGTCGTGGCCGATCTGACGCTCACCTGGGATAGCCACGGCCATGCGACCCACATCTGGGGGATCATCCAACTCGATCTCCCCACCACCACCACCACCACGGTCTTGGTGACGACAGCTTTTTAACTGGCGCTTGAGGTATTCCAATGGCTAGCACGACCCGCCTGGCAGCGATGCGCCGCGCCCCCACCTGCGTCATTGCACCGCCATTTGGTTTACCGCAGGTCGCTGAAATTGACATATTGCCGGAGGACATCGTACAATTCTCTACATTGGCAGCTTTCATGAAACGCCTGGCATAGTTGGACAAACCCCAATAATTGCTTTTGTATTTACCGCACGACTGACGCAGCTTTATCAGTTTGGCGGCCATTATTGGTTTTGGTTACGAACGGATTTTCCGGCAAAAGGGGACCACATATGATCGTTGAGCGTGCATATGGTGATGTGACGATGACACCGACAGAAGCCAAGGTGATCCTGGTCGCCGCGCGGGCGCGGCGGCTGCGCCTGGCATGGAGCATGGCCGTGGTGCTGGGCGGGGTGGCGCTGTTGGGCCTGGCCGTCGTGCTGGTGCAGTTGATTGGCGGCAGCGTGAGCGCGCATCGCTGGCCGGCGGGGAGCGATCCGGCCTGGATGGTCCTGGCGATCCTCGCTATCACTGGCGCTTGCTGTGGCGGCGCGTTCGCTGCCGCGCGGCGCGAACGGGCGAACCTGGCGGCGACGGGCGTGCTGCTGGCCGTGGCGCTCGGTTCCAGCGGCTATCTATACCTCAGCAATCACGGGCAAATGCTGGGCGTGCAGACCTTCCTGGGCTTGCTGGGGCTATTCGTGCTGCTGGTTGCCGTGGGCTACCTGGGCAACGGTGCGGCGGTCATCGGCACGACCGCCGGCCTGAACATCGTCGCCTGGCTGACGCTGGCACTCGGCATCCCCTTTCCCGTCAGCAGCGCGGCCCTCGCCGCCGCCGAGCATGCCCCGCTGGCCGGCATCGCGGCGCTGGTGCTAGATCAAGCGACGGCGTTCGCCTGCATTCCGGCGGTGATTTTGCTGCAATGGGCGGTGGCCGTGGTGCTGCTGGTTGGCGGCGAGAATCAGCGCCAGCTTCTCCGCGAACTCCGCACGGCCCAGGTGGCGGGGATGCGCGCCCAACGGCTGGCGGACCTGAAAGACCAATTCATCATCGCGGGCAACACCGATCTGCACGCGCCGCTACAGGACATGCAGGCAGCCCTCGCCGCGCTGCACAGCCAGGGCAACGCCCTGACGCCGGTGCGGCGCGCGGAACTGGTCGCGCACGCGCACGACATCGGCCAGCGCATCGCCCAGCACGTGGCGGCACTGCCGGATGTGACGTGGATCGAGCAGGCCGCGCCAGACTTCGCGCCGGCGCTGGTGCTGGTGCGCCCCGTTGTGCTGGCTGCCGTCGCGCAGGTGGAAGAGGCGACCTATAGTGACGCGCGCCGTGAACTGCGCATCGCCGTGCCGCCCGATCTGGCGATCTGGGGCGACGCCGCGCGCTTGCAGCAGATCTTGACCAACGTACTCACGAACGCGACCAAGTACACCCCGCCGGAGACGCCCATCGAGATCGGCGCGCTGCCCATCGACGAGCTGCACACGCCGCCAGGCCAGCCGCACGCGCTGGCCATGTCGCAGTCCCAGATTGCGATCACCGTGCGCGACTTCGGGCCGGGCATTCCCCCCGACCAGGCACCGCTGCTCTTCCAGCGTTTCGCGCGCCTGCCCCGCGAACTGGCCACGTCGATCAGTGGCTACGGGCTGGGGCTGTATTTCTGCCGCGTGTATGCGGAAGCGATGGGCGGGCGCATCTGGCTCGAAAGCAGCGGCGTCGCAGGCGCGGGGACGGTGATCCACCTGCGCCTGCCCGTGCCGCCACATCGCCAGAACGGGGCGGTCTGATTACGCCGCGATCTGTTGGACCATGCGGGCGATTTCCGCCGCACAGCCCCAGGAGAGCGTGACGCCCGCGCCGCCGTGGCCGTAATTGTGCAGCAGGTGTCGGTCGGGCGCGACGCGCTCATATGCCACGCGCACGCCGCCGGTGCGCGCCGGGCGCAGCCCACAGGCGACGTTCAGGATGTCCTGGGAACTGATCGGCCCCAGCGCGGGTGCGAACTGCTGGCAGCGCGCGAGGATCGATGTCGTCTGCTCCGGCACGATGGCCCGGTGTTCGTCGCGTTCCGTTGATATACCGCCCAGCACGATATCGTGAATGCGCGGGATGACGTAAACCAGGCCGAGCGAGCCATTATCCGCGCTCAGCGCGCGGCGGAAGCCGGTGGGACGGATGCGCACAACCTGCCCGCGCACAGCATAGACGGCGGCATCCTGCGCGAGTTCCCGCGCGCCCAACCCCGCGCAATTCACGACGACCGGCGCAACGGCGAAGGCTTCGGCGAAGTCGCGGATCGTCCGCTCGCCCTCGATCACGCCGCCCTCGGCCTGGAAGGTTGCCAGCAGGTACGGCAGATAGATCGACATGTCGATGACCGGCGCATCGAAACAATAGCCGTCGGCGAAGCCGGCGGGCAGCTCAGCAGGATCGGCGCGGCGAAAGTTGGTGACTTCGGTGCGCCAAGCTGGCAGTTCGTCGTCGGCCAGGCGGTGTGGCACTGCTTCCAGGAAGCCGGGTTGCCAGATCACGCCGCGCGCCGGATCGGCCAGATCGGCTTGAAACTGGTCATAGGCCACGCGCCCCCACGCCTTCACTTTAGCCTCTGGCTGCACCAGATACGGATACCATAGCGCGGCGGCGACATCCGATGTGGTGTGGGGCGAGAGTTCGCGCGCCCACAGGCGCACGCGCTGCCCCGCGCGCACGAGCGTCAGCCCCGTCGCCAGGCCGCTGATCCCCCCGCCGATGACGATGATCTCCATAACCTGCCCATCCTTTACTCCTAGTACGCTGCCTAACCTGGTTGTACCACAAACTGACGGCCAGCGGATCGCACAGGGCTGAGTACGGCAGATGCTGCGGCAGGCAAGGAGGCGGATGCTATGGTTAAAGAGTACCGTAAAATCATATCCACGAAAGGGACAAACAAGATGGATGTGTTCGAGGCGATCCGCACGGTGCTGGCCGTGCGCCAATACAAGGCTGATCCGGTGCCAGAGGAGATTGTACACCAGATCGTGGAGGCGGGACGGCTGACGGCCAGCAGCATCAACGGCCAGCCGTGGCACTTCATCGTCGTGCAAGATCACGCGACGTTGCAACAATTGGGTAGCCTGGCGCGCTCCGGGCCATATATCGCGCAAGCGCCCCTCGCCATCGTTGTCACGATCACAGCATCGCCATATGGTGTGTCGGACGCCAGCCGGGCGATTCAGTCGATGGTGCTGACAGCCTGGGCAGCAGGGGTCGGCTCCAATTGGGTCGGTTTCAATAATCTGGCTGCGGTGAAGCCGCTGTTGGGTATCCCCGACGAGATCACCGTGCTGGCGATCGTGCCGTTCGGCTATCCCGTCGCGCAGATCGGGCAGGGCAAGAAGCAGCGTAAGCCGCTGGGCGAGGTGGCCTCGCGCGAACGCTTCGGCCAGCCCTACGAGTAGGCTGGGCATCCGCTTGCCAGAATAATCAGGTAGCCAAAGGTCCACTGGTGACGGAGAGCGTACAGGGACCAGCGGCGGCAGTCGGTGGCCGCCTCGGTGCTGGGACCGTCCGGCCACAAAATCCCTGACGCGAGGGGGGATTGTTATATCCCTTGCGGGGAAAGACGGTGGTCAGCGGGACCGGACAGACATTCCTGTCTGTCCTCCGGGTAATAGCGTAATTACCCGAAAGGAGTATTAGGCACCACTGGCGTCTACCATTTGCTGAGAAAAGCGGTCTCCTGGGGGAGCATCGTCCGCCCAGGAGACCGCAAAGTTTAATTAGCGTCGGATATATCGTTTACTCGTAGCGCAGGACTTCCAGCGGGCGCACGCGCACCGCGTTCCAGGCGACGAGCGCGGCGACCAGCATGCAGACCGCCGCCGCCCCCAGCACCACGCTCAGCACCAGGGCCGGCGCGATGGTGAAGCTCAGGCCGAAGGTCAGCTTGCCCAGGAGGCTCGCCGCTACCACCGCCAGGACCATCGCCAACAGGCCACCGGTGAAGCCGACGATGCCGTTCTCGATCAGCACCTCGCCCAGGATCGTGCGGCTGGTGTGGCCGAAGGATTTCAAGATGCCCAGTTCGCGGCGGCGTTCCAGCATCGCCAGGGTGACGGTGTTGGCGATGATGATCACGCCGGCCAGCAGCGCCAGCGACGCGATAGCTTCCAGCACCAGGATCAGGTTGTTCAGCAGGCTGTCGATCTGGCCGACCACATCTGCCAGGGTCATGACTTCGGCGTCGGGGATGGCGCGGCGCAGTTGGGCCACGTCGGCGTTGCTGTGCGCGCTGTCGATGTGCAGCCCGTAGATATATTGCGGGTGGTTGGCAGTGAGCGTCTGTGCGATGCCTGTGTCGCCCAGGATGCCACCGAAGATCGGCACCGTTGGCGCGGCAGTGAAGAAGCCTACGACCGTCACCGTGACGGTCTGCTTGCCGAGTTGGCTTTGCAGGGTGAGCGTGTCGCCCAACTTCAGGCCCATCGGCCCGCTCTGCGTGCGATTCGAGAGTACCACGTTCGTTGTGCCGGTATCGCTCGCGTTCAGCAACCGCCCTTGCACGACCTGGATGTTCCGGGCGTCAATCGTTTGCCCGCCAGCGAGATCGTAGCCCTCGACGCCGTTAATGAAGTTCAGCAGTTCATCGACCGGGTAGTTTTGTTGCTTCGCCTTCTGCACGATCTGCGCGAAGGGGACGCCGTTGACCGCTGTCGGGATGTCGTTAGCGAAGCTGGTGCTGGCGGCATCCGTGACGCCCGGCAGGCTGTTGATCTGCTGCTGCACGGCGGCGTGGTCGCTTGCATTCGCCAGGATGACCGTGTTGGCGGCGGTATTGCTGGCGGTGGCCACGCTGAGCTGGCCCTCGATGTCTTGCCCCAGCACCAGCACCAGGCCGATGGCGAAGACGCCGATGAAGAGCGCCGTCAGCGTTGTCACCGTGCGCGCCCGCTGGCGACCGATGTTCCGCAGCGCCATCTTCAAGTTCGTCTTGGCGGTGCGCGGCAGCAGCACGACCACGAAGCCCAGGATTGCCAGACCCAGGAAGAGGATGCCGAAGGCCGGCACCAGCGCCAGCACGCCCAGCGCGGCGACCGTCGCCAGCAGCGTCAGCGCCACATACCACCAGCGATAGCTATCCAGGACGGGCAGTTTGCTGATCAACCAGACCAGCGCGGTGAAGATCACGGCCAACACGACCAGGAATGCGCCGGTGCCAGCGACAACACCCAGCGTCACCGCGACATTTTGCACGATGCTCAGCGCCAGCCCAGCGAAAAGGACGGTCAGCAGCAGCGCCAGCGCCAGCGTGGTGAAGACGCTCCCCGCGCCCTGGCCTTCGGGCAACTCGCGCAGGACGGCTTGCGGGCGCACCTGGCTGGCCTGGACGATGGGCATCAGGCCGAAGACCAGCGCCGTGACGAAGCCGACCGCGACGCCGGAGGCGACCGTCAGCGGATCGATCTGGCTGGGCAGGCTGATGGCGAACGCGTTTTCCACCAGGCCGCGCACCACCAGGGCCACACCCACGCCGACGCCCGCGCCGATGATGCCGCCGATGAGGCCCAGCAGGCCGGTCTCGACGCCGAAGAGTGCGTACAGGTCGCGCCGCAGGTAGCCGGCGGTTTTGAGCATGGCGATCTCGGTGCGCCGCCGACGCAGCGCCACCTGCATCGTGTTGACGATACCCACGCCGCCGATCAGTAGCGCCAGCAACCCGACGATCTGCAAGAAGTAGCGGATGGTCTGCACGCTACTCTGCTGGCTCTGCAAGGCACCCTGCGCCGTCTGCACCGTTGCCAGGGCGAAGTGGTTGGCGATCTGCGTTGATGCGCTTGTCGCATTAGCCGTCGTGTGGCCCGGCACGTCCGCATAGACGTTGCTATACGTCACCGGATCGTGACTGGGCGCGGGCAGCGCGGCATAGGCGGTGGTGGCCATGACGATCTGGCTGCGCTGGAAGAGGCCGCCGGTGGCGATGATGCCCCCGACCGTGACATCCGCCGCGCGCCCGTCGCGTGCCGCGAAGTGGATCGTGTCGCCGACGCTGGCGTGCAACGCGCTGGCTACATCGCTCGTCAGCACAACCGTATTGCCCGCGACGATGTGGTTGAGGCTGCCGCCGCTGGGGCTGGTGAAGGTCGGTGGGCCGGCCAGCGGGAACTGCGCCGGATCGACGGCATCCAGCGTGGCGGTGGTGATGGTGGTGCCGTCATGCACCTGCACCTGCGCCGTCGCCTCCGCTGTGTAGGCCGTCAGCGTGCCGTTTTGCACCAATTGATCGAAGTAGGCCAGGTCGCTCTGCTGCAAGGGCGCGATGGTGGAAGTGATGCTGAGGTCGCCCCCGTTGTTGGCAACGACATTGCCGGTGATGCTCGCGTTGACCATGTTGCCGACGAGTTGCAGGGCGACGATAGCCAGCACGCCGACCGCCACGCAGAAGATCGCCAGCATCGTGCGCTGGCCGCCGCGCCACAACGAGCGCGTGGCATAATTCCAGTAAAATCCCAGGTTCATGGCATGACTCCTCTTGATAAATGAACTTGAACGAAAGTCGAACACGAAAGCCATGAAATCCCACGAAACACACGAAATCTGGTTCAAAAATCGCACCTTTCCTGCGTTTTCTGGTTTTCGTGGTCGTTTTCGTGGCTTTCGTGTTCGCAGATATCTTTACTCGGCGATCCGGCCATCGACGATGCGGATGGCGCGGTCGGCGGCGGCGGCAACGTTAGGGTCGTGGGTGGCGATGACGAAGGTCGTGCCGGTCTGGCGTTGCAAGTCGCGGATCATGTTGAGGACGTTGTCACCATTCTGCTTGTCCAGGTTGCCGGTCGGTTCGTCCATGATGACGATGGCGGGATGGGTGACGAGGGCGCGGGCGACGGCCACGCGCTGCTGCTCGCCGCCGGAAAGCTGGTTCGGGCGATTCTTGAGCCGGTGGCTCAGGCCCACCAGCGCCAACATCTCGCGCGCCTGCTGCGCCGTGCTGCCGGGGTGCTTGCCGACGTAGAGGGGGATCTCGACGTTCTCTTGCGCGGTCAAGGTCGGGATGAGGTTGAACGCCTGGAAGACCATACCGATCTTCTGGTTGCGCACGGCGGCGAGTTGGCCCTCGCGCATGCGCGTGATGTCGGTGCCGTCCACCAGCACCTGGCCGGTAGTGGGGATGTCCAGGCCGGCGATGATGCCGAGCAGGGTCGATTTGCCCGAACCCGACGGGCCGACGATGGCGACGAACTCACCATGCTCGATGCGTAACGTGATGCCTTTCAGGATCTCGATGCGCGTGCGGCCCAGCGGCAACGATTTGTGTACGTCGATGGCGGCGAGCGCGGCGACGGTGGTGGGCGGCGTCATGGCGATGGGGTCAAGCATTGGTGTAGTCATCTCGTGTGGTCCTCTCCCGATGGTGTTATCTGGACGTTCAGTGCGTTCGCGTTTGTCTGATATGAGTATGCGGCAGAAGCAGCGATTTGCCATCGGGCTGCGGACGGAAAAGCGATCCGTCTAGAGGCGGATTGATTCGGCGGGGGAGGAGATAAGGACGGGACCACGGAGGTCACGGAGCGTACCAGGGAAGTCACGGAAAGGACGAGATGAAATGCGGGGGCGAGGGGCGCGATGAATCACGCCCTTACAATCGCATTCATGCAATGATCGGGAGGCAAGTTGTTCTTTTCAGTTCAATACGCCAAGCAATGATTACATGTTTGAATCTTTCCACCATGTCGAATCCAAACACCAGCGTTTTCGACACGTGTCCGTGATGTACCAACTATCTTGGGAACAGTGGTTCCTCCGCTATTTGCTGCTAGTGTACTACAGTTTGCATGATGTAATTTACAATCTGTATCCCGTAGATTACACACAAACCCATTTTGTAAATGTGCTTCTCGCCAGTCTTGAAAAGCAGCATCATCATGAACAATTAACCAGGCATTGTCACCCAAGGACGCGACGATGCTCAATCGTGGATCGGTTACCTGTTGGGGGGCATCTGGATTGCTATCTTCGGTAATAGCAGATGTAAAAATAGATTGCAGGATAGCAGGATCAATAATAACGCCTGCTTTCTGTATCATCTGCTGCATCTGCATTAAAATAACTTGCTGAGTACGAACAAATGCTGCGAACGCTTCGGCGAATTGTTGCTTAGCAAGCGCCAGGCGATGCGCCTCTTTTTGTGCGTCCAGATCGATAATTGTTCCCTGAATGTAGAGTGAGCGGTTATATGGTCGTAATGCTTGCTGATCAGGCTGCAAACAATACGCCAGGCAACCGGAACAAATTTGTGTCGCCATGAGTGCGAACATGGGTTGAGGCAACGCAAGTCCAGTAGGAATGGCAACGCCACAATAGGGAGATGTGGGGGTATTAGCCGAAGCAATATGATACGGTTTTGCTAACGATGTTTCCTCAGCAACAACTGACAAAACAATCGTATCTGAAGGACGAACAAGGATATAGCCGATGGGAGGCAGATTATCGGAAGTGGAAGCTGGTATGGGGATAACCACAGGTGTGCGCTCCTTTCGTAAATAGGCACACTACACGTCACATCATGTATAATATAGTATAAGCGACTATCTGCCGCGCTGTCAATATCACTCAATTGTTCTATAATCCCTGCATCCATCAGCCGTTCTATTTGATACGATCTCATATATTTCTAGCCACCGATATGCTGGATATAACGCTCGGCGGAGGCACGCACTGCCTGCTGAGCATCGCCCGTCACGGTGCGCCAGCCGTCGTAGAGCTGGTCGAAGGCGAGCGGCGCGACGGCCTCCGCGATGGAGCGCACGGCGGGGGCATTGAGGGGGATGTCGTTCGGATAGCTCCACATGAAGCTCACGTAGCGTTGATCGCTGACGACGCGGATCGTGTCGCCGGTAAGCAGCGCCGCGCCCGCCGCCCAATGCAGCACGCTGCTGCCGGGGAAATGGCCGCCGCAATTGACCAGGCGGACGCCCGGCAGGATATCCTGATGTTCACCCGTCCAATACCGGATGGCGGGAGCGGGATGCATCACCCATTGCTGATCCTTGGCATGCAGATAGATGGGGATGTCGCCGAAGGCCTGGCTCCATGCGCCCATGCTCGCATAGAAATGCGGATGCGAGATGGCGATGGCCGCCAGCCCGCCCCGCGCCTGGACCTCTGCCACGGTCGCGTCATCGAGCAGGCTGATGCAGTCCCACAGCACGTTGCCCTGCGGCGTCTGTACGAGATAGGCGCGCTGGCCGATGGCGAAGGTCGGCTGCGTCTGAATCGCCGTCAGCCCCGGCTGCATCGGCGTGAAGATATTGGCGCGGCTCCCGTCGCGCAACGCCGCCCATGCGATCCAATGCTGGCCCGCTGGCGGCACATATTGGCGCGCGTCGTCGCAGATCGGACAGCGCGCCGGCGCGGCAGCGTCGGGGGGATAGTGCGTGCCGCAGGTGACGCAGAGATAGCTGGTCATGGTAGTGTTTCCTATGCGCTCTGGCGCTGCTTCTGCTCCTGCTCGCCGTGTTCATCTGGCAGCGCAGGGTCATAGCGCGCCTACCTAAACCGGCGTTGGTTGGCCTCGCCATCCTGCTGTTGGCCGTGACAGGTGCCAGCCAGGTCTTTCGCGTGGTCGGGTGAAGCGGATGGTTGAGCGGGCGGTTGGTGTCATGCCAGGAACGGCGGGCGGTATCGCTTGAAATGAATTGGCGCGCTATCGCCCTTGGGCGCGGGGGCTACTCTTTCAGCGCCCGCACCGCGTCGGCGAAGCGCCGTCCGCGCTCCTCGAAGTTGACGAACATGTCGTGGCTGGCGCAACCGGGGGAGAGCAAGACGACCTCGCCGGGATGAGCGACCTCCGCCAATACTGCGGTTGCCTCCTCCACGCTACTGACCGGCACGATCTGTTCCAGGCGCACCTCGCCCGCCGGGGTCGCCTGACGGGCCGCTGCGACGGCCTCCTGGATGTAGCCGGCGGAGACGCCCATCACCGTCAGCACGCGCACCCGGCGCACGATCTGCGCCGCCAGTTCGTCCCATGGCAGTTGCTTATTCTTACCGCCGGCGATCAGCAGGATCGGTGCCGCGAAGGTGCGCAGCCCGGCCAGCGCCCGGCTGGGCGAAGTGGCGATGGAATCGTTATAGAAGCGCACGCCGTGCCAGTCGCGCACGAATTCCAGCCGGTTCTGCACACCGCTGAAGCTGCGGATGACCTCAACCAGTGCCGCCGGCTCCGCGCCCATCAAAGCCGCGGCCAGGCTCGCCGTCAGGATGTTTTGCACGTTATGTTGGCCCAGGAGCGGGGTCTCGTCCGTGCCACAGAGCCGCACGGGCGCGCGGCCCGGCAGCCGCAGCCAGAACGCGCCATCGGTCACGTCCGCGCCCTGGTCCACCGGGCGGACGTCACTGAAATACAGCACCTGCCCCTGCGTGACGTTAGCGCAGTCGCGCGCTGGCGCATTCTCGGCGTTCAAGATCGCATAGTCCGTCGGCTGCATGAAGCGCACCATGCGCCGCTTGGCTTCGATATAGCGTTCAAACGTGCCGTAGCGGTCGAAGTGATCGGGCGTGATGTTGGTGATCGCGCCGACATGGGGGCTGCGCGTCAGCCGGGCGAGCTGCACCTCGCTGATCTCCAACACCACCACGTCCGCCGGCGTCAGGGAGCCGATCTCGTTGATCAGCGGCACACCCAGGTTGCCGCCCACCAGCACGCGCCGCCCGCCCTGCTGGTGCAGCATCGCGCCCACCAGCGTCGTCGTCGTCGTCTTGCCCGAACTGCCGGTGATGCCCACGATCGGCGCGGGACACCGCTCGAAGAGCAACTGCGTGTGATTCGAGATGATCGCGCCACGCGCCGCCGCCGCCGCGATCCCCGGTATCTTGATCTCGAAGCCCGGCGTGATGCCCGGACTGACGAAGATTACATCGGCATCGGCCCATGCCTCCGGCGGATTGCCCCCCGCCACCAGCCGCACCGGCACGCTCAGATCGGCCACCGTCGCCAGCATACCGGCCAATTGTTCGGCGCTGCGCGTATCCGTCACCGTGAGCGCCGCCGCGCCCTCCTGCACCGCGAAACGTGCCAGCGCCGCGCTTTCCACGCCGAAGCCCACCAGGCAGATGCGCTTGCCGCGCAGTTCGGTCGCGTATGGTTCCATGCCACCCCTCCCCAAATGCTCATCGTGCTTCCGTCTACCATTGTATCGCATGTGTAGCGCATAGTACCCGTGAAACGATAGCCCATCTGGTGTGCCAGGGGAGCGTGACCAGTAACGCGGCTCATACGCTTAAAGCAACAATCTTGATCGTTACGCAAACATCATCCATGGACGAGAGGAGTTTGACCGGGGTAGCCGCATTGTTGCTGGTTGATTTCCCGACAGATCGCGCCAGCGCACCTCCGACACTCCACGGTACTCGGCATCTGGTGTTCGCAACATTCGCCTTCGCCAGCACGGCAAGCCACGGTTTTTCAGCGGGCGGATATTTTTGCCCGCCCGCTATAAACGTATACCTGCCCGAAATCGATGTCAGTGATTCTGGGGGTGGTCGATCTCAGGATTATGCCAGCCGCCGTTGGTGATGAGCGCGTTGGCCTCCGGTGGTCCCCAGGTGTTGGGGGCGTAGGGATAGAGCGGCGTTGGCGCGCCCAGGATCGGATCGACGACACGCCAGGCGGCTTCCACCATGTCCTCGCGCGCGAAAAGCGATTGGTCGCCGTGCATGGCATCGCGCAAGAGCCGCTCGTAGGGGGGCATTTCGTCGCCCGGCGCGTGATGCGCGTGTAATTCCGTATGCTCACCAACCAGCGCCTCGCCCGGCGTCTTCACGCGCACGCCCAGCGCGATGACCACATCGGGGCTGAGCCGGAAACGATAATAGTTCGTTTGCGGCGGCTCGGCTTCACCAAAGACATCGACCGGCGGCGACTTAAGTTCAACCAACACTTCGGTGCAGGTCACTGGCAGGCACTTGCCCGCACGAATGGCGATTGGCACGCCTTCCCAGCGCGGTGAAGCGATGCTCAGCTTCACGGCGGCATACGTTTCCACCTGCGAATCCGGCGCGACGCCGTCCACCTGCCGATAGCCCGCATATTGGCCGCGTACCACGTCCGCCGGCCTGAGCGGCTGCATCGCCTTGATCACCTGTGCCTTGGCATCGCGGCGCGCATCCGGTTCGCCCGCCTGGGGTGGCTCCATCGTCAGCAACGCCGCCACTTGCAGCAGGTGATTCTGCACCACGTCGCGGATCGCACCCGCCTCTTCATAAAACTTGCCACGGTCGGCCACGCCGAAGTTTTCGGCCATCGTGATCTGCATGCTCGCCACGTAGTCGCGGTTCCAGATCGGTTCCAGAAAGGCGTTGGCGAAGCGGAAATAGAGCAGATTCTGTACTGGCTCCTTGCCGAGATAATGATCGATGCGGAAGATTGCATCTTCGGGGAAAACGCCGGTCAGCACCTGATTCAATGCCTGGGCAGAGGCGAGGTCGCGCCCGAAAGGCTTTTCGATGACCACCCGCGCATTCGTCGCACAGCCGGATTGCTGCAAGCCCTCGATGACCGTGGCGAAAAGACTCGGTGGAATAGCCAGATAATGCAAAGGCCGTTGCGCGCTGCCCAACGCCTGGCGCAAGCGTTGATACGTTTCCGGCGCGTGATAGTCGCCACCAACGTAGGTGAGGCGTGGCGCGAGCTGAGCGAAAGCGGCTTCGTCCACGCCGCCATGCTCTGTCAGGCTCTGGCGCGCGTGCGCCCGCAATTGGTCCGAGGTCCACGACCGGCCTGCCACGCCGATAACCGGCACGTTTAGCTGACCATGCCGCACCATCGACTGCAAGGCCGGAAAAATCTGCTTATACGCCAGGTCGCCGGTTGCGCCGAAAAAGACCAGGGCATCGGAAGCATCAGTTGTCATCACGCCTTCGCTCTCTCCTAGGCGCGCGCCCACGACACGCAGCGGCGCTCGCACGTTTTCGATCAGGGGCTGCGCTGCTTCTATTATGCACCATCGGCGCGGCATCCTGCATCAAGGCGCAACGCGAGTTGATCGCAGAACACTTATACCCCTTGCGGGGAAAGACAGTGGATATTGGGACCGGACAGACAGGAATGTCTGTCCTCCGTTCCCCCGCTGGCTGTCCTCCGTTCCCCCGCTGGCTGTCCTCCGTTATCCATACTCATCACCAGCAAAGGGTTATATGCTCCGCTGCATCCCATAGACAAAAACGACCACATCCTCAATGAGAATGGGTCGTCTGCGTACCAGAATGTATCAAGTGAGGAGCGCGAGCAAGCGCAAACAGGAAAGAGCAACCGTGGAGTTTGCCGGCCCCCTGCGGGGGTGTGAAGCCATTCGGTCATTAGGACCGCTCAGCTCCACCCGTTACCGGGCGTCGACCTGCGGCCTATCGAACTGGTGATCTGCCAGCGACCTTATGAC
>DAIDGU010000041.1 GCA_027459785.1 Ktedonobacteria bacterium
GCTGGTGGTGACGACATCACCGTCGGGATAGGTGGTGGTGATCGCCTGGTCGGCGTCGTTGAAGGTGCTGCCCACCGTATAGCTGGTGCCGTTGACCGTCAGCGACCAACTGCTTTTGCGTCCCCGGCTGTCATAGGTGTAACTGTAGCTGCCGGTGACGGTGTTCGTCGGCCCGCTGGTGAAGGTCTCGCTGGTCAGTTCGCCCACACCCAGATTGCCGTTGGCGGTGCTGTCATAGGTATAGGTCGCCAGTGGTGCTGTGCCATTGCGGTTGACGCTGCGCCAGGTCTCGCGGTTCAGCCCATCGTAGCCCAGGTACACGGTGCCGGCACTGCCACGCGCATCGACCTGCTGGGTGGCGTTGCCATTGGCATCGTAGGTGTAGCTCCACGTGCCGCTGTCAGGATCGGTCTCGCCGGTCTTGCTATAGCTGTTGCTAGCCTAGCGCGTGTTTTAGCTGATGACTACACACGGAAGATGGCAACCCATTGCCCGTCGATGCTTCTGAAATAGTGCCTATTCGGTCTATCGCCGTTGTGAAGGCGGCTGTGGGTGATTGGTGCGGGGGGGACGCACAACTTTTCGCCGTGGTGAAGCAGGAAAAGGAGCTAGTTTATTGGCTTTCCACAAAAGAAAGTAGCCGATCATTATCCCACACCACAGGATAACCGGCAATTGGAGCGCACCTAGAAAATATGCCCGTCCGATACATAGCACTGAAAAGTGACATGTATAAAACACAAGAAAAATACCGACCAGTGTAAAAAGAAATGTCGGTATGATAATTAAAAGAAAACATCCGGCAACGACATATGTCCAGGGAGGCATGATGGTAGCAGCAAAGATCCAGTAAAAATGAACTTCTTTACGAACGAAAGCTTCCCAGATTGGAATGCTCAAGACAAGTAAAAACGCACCAAAACCGAGAGAAACTGTCGTTCCGGCTTGTAAAGCAGTCAATCCAGCTAATACTAATGAATGAGATTGTTGTGCAATCATAGAATCTTCTTTCTTCCTTTCATGAAAAGAATGAGCGATATGCAAATCCATTGCGACCATTCTTTTCAATTGTTGCTAAAACAAGCTGGTGGCAGAATTCCAGATGTTGTTGGCAGTGTTCTGGATATCATTGCCTACATTATATCATTGCCTACATTCTGGATGTCATTGCCGATAGCATCCCGATGAACTATAAACCAATCGCCTCCATCAGCCATTTCGTTGCCAGCCCAGTTACCGGCAACAGAGCCAACTAAACCATCTCGCCCAGTCGTAGCAGCAGTGCCGGTACGAAGCCGCGATCCGTCGTCAGGAAGGGATGCTCGGTCGTCGTGTGCAGCGTCTCCGTCGCCGGGGGAGCCTGGCTGCCATGCGCCGCCACCTCCGCCGCCTGCTGCTTGCTGGAGCTGTGGTCCTGCCCCGGCTGGCTGGCCTTGGTCGTTGCCGTGGTGGGCGTACTCAGCGTGACATCCAGCAGGTTGGTGTCGTGGTGGACGAAGACGTGCTGCACCGGCTCGGCCTTCACCTTGCCCGTCGCTCCGTCATACGCCAGCACCTGCTCGCCCACCGTCAGCGTGCCAATCGGCTTGGCCCCGGTCGGTGTCGCCACCAAGGTCGCATACGCGAAGCTGTTGCTTTCCTACCGCGTGTTTTAGATAATGGTTACACGCGGAAGATGACAACCTATAACCAGTCGAGACTGGTGAAGAACGAATCAAGTCAAAATCATTTTTTCAAAAAAGATAAATCGGGTATTATTTTTAAAGGAGATATCGCTTCTCCCCTCTGAATAGCTCGATAGTAAATCACGTAATCAGGTAGTTTATAATCTACAGCAGCACCAGGATGTAATAATCTATATACAACAAATTTGTAAAATCCAGGATCGAAGGGAATCTTTCCGCCAAACTCATCAACTAATTTATCCGGTTTTCCAATTCGGGTCGGTAATGATTCCAGCCCACCGACTGCCAATTCCTTACCACTAATTTTCAGCCGAAACTTATCTTCAGATTGTACTAGGTAAAGCTTTTCTGCTGGTTGTAATCCGCTATCTGTTATCCGACAGCGATATGCACCATCAATTCTTACATTTAAGGGCAAAAGTAAACCTTGATTCGCAAGTGTTAAAAGTACCTCATCTTCTGTATACCAATCCGATCTTTCTCCCATAAATGGGACGATCGCTGAAGGCTCAAATAAAACTAACATTCCACATCCTGTAAATGTCTCTACCAAATAACTTGTCGTCATTTTTCTATTCCTCTTTCTAGTGGAAACAAGTTGCTCCAACACATATACCTTGCATCTTTCACAGAAGTGGCTGGAAAGATGCAGATTTTAAACAGGTATGTTTGCAGCGGTACAAAATCCTTCGTTCGTGCTGCAAACATACCTGTTGTACGCGACTAGTACTTCCTTCTATCAAATTACCTGTCATGTGCGTATTGTAGTATTGAAGTGAACATTGTAGTGTCTCCCAGTAAAATTGCCCCTGCATACTTGCGTGTTGCTTGAGCCAACCCTTCAATAACCATCGGGATTTCTGTTTGGATTATTTGCTGACGCTGTCGAAATTCGCGCCCTTTAAAAATATCCAAGCGTTTTAACAAGAACATAGGATCCTCATGATACTTCATCTTTTCTGCATATATGCTTAATAAAATGCCGCGAGCATGGTCGGGATAAATTCCAGAATATGCAACGAGTTCAGATGGCAACGTATAAGGTTTATTCAGTTCGATTAACCCAACATCTATTCGTGCCTCAAATATACTCCAAAATACCTTAACAGCCACTTTAACTCCAAGGTAAATGACGAAAACTTGGGGACTGCGAAAATCGGTTGAGTCCTCTATATCTTGGGGGGGAGTAAATAAATAATCTTTTTCGAGGTAATAAAAGTTCCTGTGGACCTCATCGAAAAACTTCTGGATTTGTTCATGCATATAATTCCTCCGTAAGTTTCTTAAACGGCAAACCTGTGATGGACCTAATAAAGATCCATAAATACTGTAGGCTAGCCACTCTTCATTTGAAAGAGTGGCTAGCGAGGCGTTTTGCCTGAACAGCAAGAGAACTAAAAGCCTGGATGGAAGGTTAGGTACCTCGCTCCCCATCTTATGACACTTTCATTTTCCATGTCATAAAACGAGCTAATGTACCCTTGAGTTACTACCCTCGTCGCATTCATCCCAATATCAACGATTAGGGATCCCACCTCTTGTACCTGGCGTCTTATCCAGGAGCGATTGGCTTCCATGAGCCTCTCTGTATCAGACATAGTAGCATCGAGAGGTTCATATGTATGCACGAGGAACCCGTCTTCCTTTAAGCTAGTGGCAACCGCATTTACCCGATCCATGCCGTCGCCAACGACAGTGACCGGATCATCTGGATTAAGCCGATCCTTTAGTTGTTCATAATCAGTTGGCTCCCCACCATTGACGCTACAGGCGAGGCCCGTATTATGAACAACCCATTGCCCTTGGCCAACGGCGAAGGTGTGGTCCTGGGCGACAGTGAGATTATAGCGCACCGCCGCCCCTGGCACAACCCGCACCCCGATAACCACACCAAGCGATCCATCCATGCGCCGCACGTGCTCGCCTGGCTTGAGATCCACCACATCAACCCAGCCCAGTTCCTGGGTCAGGAAGGGATGCTCGGTGGTGGTATGGATCGTCTCGGTGGCCGGGGGAGCCTGGCTGCCATGTGCTGCCACCTCGGCCACCTGCTGCTTGTGGGCGCTGTGATCCTGCCCCGGCTGGCTCGCCTTGGTCGTTGCCGTGGTGGGCGTACTCAGCGTGACATCCAGCAGGTTGGTGTCGTGGTGGACGAAGACGTGCTGCCCGTGGCGTCATACATCCCGCTGTAGCATCAGCAAAGGTCCACTTTCTTTTCTCTAGAGAAGATTGTTCGGACAGATTATATTCATTCAGACCTGTTTTCTTTAGGCCACTGCTCCCCAGCCGCGCGGCTTATAAAATCATAGTAGCTCTCAGTCCCATAGGGATCTGTTGCAAGTTCGATCCCTTCATGGACTACATGGTAGTGACTATCAGTCAGAAGCACAAGCGTATCATGAATCCCACCGGTGCGTGCATTTTGAATCAGGCCAGCAACAACAGATCGTTGTAATGGTGTCAATAGATCTAATAATTGATTGAATGCCTTCTGGTCTGTAAAGTCATATTCTTCATTTCCCGCGGGAATTTGAAAGTACTTCCCTTCTCGCATTCGATTGGCCTCAACAGAAGGTCGTAAAGCAACAAGGTGATCAATAAAACGTTGGTACACTTCAATTGCTTTGTCCATGTAATACCTCCAAAGTTTTCTGGTCATTCATGACAACATGAACGTCTATCTGTCCTTTGAAAGATGAAAAACATTATTCAGGGAAAGCCCTTAGAAATGTTCTCATCAATTTCTTCCTTCTGCACCGTTGCGTATATTAAACGACGCCTACTGACCACCGTGCAAAGAAATAAACTCCAGTCCACGAGTGTATGGCCCAAGACGGTGGGGGGGACTTATGTTGGGATAAATGTCGTGGATAAGAGCATCGTCCACAAACCAGGTTTAGCTCCCGGCGTTGGGGCGACGGCGCTGCTCCCGGCGCTGATGGTCCGATGATCACTTTGCATCAATCACCTGCCGCAAGGTTTCACTCGTTTTGCGCGGCGGCCAGGATCTTCGCGGTGGTATGCCAGAAGCGGGTCGTCGCCGGTACCTTGAATTGGCGCTCGATGTGGCTGTAGGAATTGCCAGGCCGGCCATTGTGCAGATGCCACACGACGAACAATTCGCTGGGCGTCATGGCGACAACTTCATAGGCTCCATCGGGCGTCGTATAGGGTAGGGGGATCGCGGCGACCGGTTCGGCGAAAAAGGTTACGGCGAGGCGCATATCCGGCGTGACCTCGATGCCGTGAAAGGGATCACGCGCGACCAGGGCAGTTAACTCGTCGCGTGTCCGCAGGCAGGTCGCCACGTCGTAGCCCAACGCTGCGCGCAAGTGTGCCTCAATCGTTGCTCGCAAGGCCTGGGCATCCGGCACAGCGCTGGTGAAAAACACGTTGCCCGATTGGATATAAGAGCGCACGTGCGCGCCGCCCAGTTCGCTAAATAGCTCGCGCAACCGCTCCATCTTCACCTGATGCCCGCCGACGTTGATGCCGCGCAGCAAGGCAATGTATTCGATACTCATCATTGACCACCTTTTCGGTTTGCTTCCGCCATTTTAGTCTACCGCAACTGCCCACGATTTGCTGCGGCACTGGGGCTATGGAAGTTGCCGATCTAACGCTAGCGATGAAGAAACGTGAGATGGCGCGGCGGCATCCGTGCCGTAAGCTCTTTCTTATACCTGCAAGCTTGGCAAGGCGCGCGGCGGGGCCGGCTCCACGTCCGGCGATTGCAGTTGCCCTTGCCACCAGCCGACGTCGTGCCAGTTGCTCAGCTTAAAACCGATCTGGCGATAGATGCCGACCGGCGTCATTCCCATGGCCTCGTGCAGCGCCACACTGGCGGGATTCGGCAGCGCGATGCCAGCGCAAACAGTAACGTACCCTAAATCACGTAGCATGGCGAACAGCGCCGTATACAGATCCCGGCCCGCACCCTGGCCGCGCCAGTCGGAATGGATATAGACCGAAACATCCGCCGCCCACTGATAAGCCGCGCGTTCGCGGTGCCGGCTCGCATAGGCATAACCCTGGATCGCGCCGTCTTGTTCGCGGACCAGCCAGGGTAATATGGCCAGTGTTTTCGTGATCCGTTGCGCCATCTCCACGACTGAGGGCGGCACGACTTCGAACGAGATCGCCGTCGCGCGCACGATTGGCGCGTAGATGGCCTGCAAAGCGGCGGCATCCGCTGCGGTTGCCAGACGAATGATAGGTCGCATGCTTGACACCTCTATTCAGCAAACTTGGGAGCGCCACATCCAGCATAAGGCGCGGGCTGGGTAGGCACAATAGGCACTTTGCACAACCATGATCTCCACCGCCTTGATATCCATGCAGCCTCATCCCCCTTGACACAAGAGGTCGCTATTCGTATACTGGTGATAGAACACATGTTTTGAAAGGATGGCCTAATCATGCTCCTTGAGCGGGCGGCGTTTCAGCGCGCCCTGGACTATCTGCGGACCCAGGCGCGGCCAGTCGAGCGAACCCTTTGCGCGTACTTTTTTGCCGATGGTCCTGTCGCGGATGTTTTCACCACTCTGGCGGCGCACCAGAATCCCGACGGTGGCTTCGGCCACGGCCTGGAGCCGGATGTGCGCACGCCGGCCTCCTCGGCGCTGGCGACGAGCATCGCGCTCCATTGGCTGCGCGCGGTAAATGCCCCAGCGACAACGCCCCTGGTGATGCGCGCCCTCGCCTATCTGCGCGCCACGCTTGACCCTGCCTCGCTCACCTGGCCGATGTTGCCGCCGGCAGCGCAAGCGGCACCTCACGCGCCCTGGTGGCACGACGCAGAGGGTAGCTTGCCTGCAAGTTTCGACGATTTCTTGGTGAATCCCCGCGCCGAGCTCGTCGCATATCTTCTGCATTATGCCGCCGCCATGCCGGCAGACTGGCTGGCGACGCTCACCGCCGCCACGGTCACAGCCGTTGCCACCCGGCCCCTGGATATGCACGCGCTCACCTGCGCCGCCACTTTGCTCGACGCGCCCGAATTGTCGGAAAGCGAGCGCATGCACCTCATCACCCCTGTGGCAGAGCAGGCTCGTGCCATCACCGGCGCTTCAGCGACGGACTGGCAAACGTATGGCCCCCAGCCCCTCAGCTATGCCACCACCCCCGCCTCCCACCTGGCCCCCGCGCTGGCCGACCGCCTCCCCGCCAACCTCGACTTTCTGATCGCCCAGCAGACGCCCGCTGGCACCTGGCAGCCCAACTGGTCCTGGGGTGATGCGGCTGAGCCTGCGTGGCAAGCCGCGTGCCGCGACTGGACCAGTTATCTAACCCTCACCCGGCTGCGCCTTTTGCATGCCTTCGGGCGCATCGCAGCAGGTGAGTGAAACCGCGCCGGAAAGGGAGCCGCGTCATTCCGCCGCCACTTCCGCCGCCGGTGGCGGCGCGCTAGCCAGCATATATTCTTCCGGTGGCAGCGGCAGGGTGAAGTGGAAGGCCGTCCCGGCACCTTCCTGGCCGGTGCTTTCGAGCCAAATCTTGCCGCGCATCGCTTCCACGAAAATCTTGCAGAGGTGCAGCCCCAGGCCGTTGCCGATGGTGGTGGAGGCGAGGTCGCGCGGCAGGCGCACGAAGCGGCGGAAGAGCAGCGCCGCCTGCTCCGGCGGAATGCCCAGCCCGTGGTCGCGCACGACCACTTCCACCATTTGATGCTCAGTCGGCGCGCTGCGGGGCCAGGGGCGCGGCATCGGCAACGTCTCGCTGATAACCTGCGCCGTCACATCGATGGGCGTGCCAGCATCCGAATATTTGATCGCGTTCGAGATGAGGTTCGTCAGCACCTGCTGCAAGCGCACCTCGTCGCCCCAGATCGCCAGATCGTCCGCCACGGTCACATGCAAGGCGTGGCCTTCCAGCGACCCTTCGCGTGGATCGATCAATTGTGCCGCCGTCGCTATGGTTTGGCGGACGTTGACGACCGACGGTGTAAAGTCATCCGCGCCCTGGTCCAGCCGCCGCGCATCCAGAATGCTTTCCAGCAAATGAGTGACGCGATCACCAACCTTGCCCGCCTGGCCCAGGATCTCAGCGCGCCGCTCGTCGCTCATCTGGCGCTGCCGCAGCTGGAGGATCTCGATATAGCCGGTGAGCGCCATAATCGGATTGCGCAACTCGTGGTTGACCGAGGTGATGAACTGATCTTTGATCTCGTCCACCTGTTTCGTTTCCGTATACAGCCGGCTCAATTCCTGGAAGGTCGTCTGATAGTTGCGCCGCACCGCCAGCACCAATCCCGCAAAAGCCCACTGCAACAAGATCAGCAGGATGACGTAGAGGCCGGCGTCGCGGCGAAAGAGCGTGTCGGTGTGGGGGTTGCCGATACCTTGCGCGACAATGAAGATGGTGACGATATTGCTGCCCACCGCCGCCGCGATGGTCGCCGAAATCGTCGTCAGCAGCCCCGTCAGCGCGATGGTCAGCGCGAAGAGCGCCAGGTAAACCAGCACGAACGGATCGAGTCCCTGACGCCGCATCCACATATACGCGACCGCCAGGATCGCCAGGCCGACCGCGCCGGCGATGATATCCGCCGCTGCACGCCCCTGCGCGCGTTGCGCCAGGAACAGCGCGGCGACATTGCCCAGCGCGCCCAGCGCCACGAAAACGGCAGTGAGGATGAGCGTCAGGTGGTCGATGGTCTGCGAGTGGCCCGCGAAAAGCAGGATGCTAGCCGCGAAGCCGCCCGCCAGCACTGCCAGCAGCGGCGCGGCGGATTGCGCCAAGCGCAACTGGCGCGCGCGCTCATAGCGCGCCAACACCTCGCGCTCCGAGGTCATTATGAAAAGCGGCGCGTGCTCATCGATCATGCGCATCTGCTCCTTTGCAGGCTCGGTATCAGCGTTCGGGAGGTGGTTCCTGGGCCAGGCGCGCGAAACGACGCTCGCGTTCCGCGTGATCCAGCGCGATGGCCGCTTCGATAGCTTTGATCAATTCGCGCGGCTTGACCGGCTTCAACAAGTACTGATCCGCGCCCGCCGCCAGGCCGGTGAAGCGATCTTTATCTTGCGCCATCGCCGTCAGGATCACCAGCGGCGTCGCAGCGGAGACGGCATCCCCGCGCAGGGCGCGCACCAACTGATAGCCGTCCAGCAACGGCATGCGCACGTCGATCACCACGCACTGCGGCTGTACCTCAAAAAATCGCTCCAACGCCTCCGCGCCGTTTGTCGCCGTGATGATGGCGAAATCGCTCAGTTCGCGCAAGGAGGTCGCCAGATACGGCAACAAATCCAGATCATCATCGACCACTAATACGCGGCACAGTCCCTCTGTCGGCGTGGTCATAACTGCTCCCTTCGTCGAGCATTTTCTTCTTACCTATATAGACACGCCTGGCTGTATCTGTCAAGCCGCAGATAGCTATCCACGGCAAATTTTTTACGCGGGCCATGTGACCGACAAGCATGGCGCTCCTCCGCTTAACCGGCACCAAGATTGATCAAACTCGCCGAGTCCGAGTCCGCGCAGGCGGACTTCGTCGCCGCCAGGCGCTTAGGCGCGGTTTCAACCGCCCGCCGTCCCCCCCGCCACATCATCCAACCACCCCCCGTCCGCCCTTACTGAAGAAACAGCTCCCCACTGTCGATAGGAAGCGCAGCACACCATTCATTCAGGGAGGCTCGCATGTTCCAGAAACAATCCGTCCAGACCAAGCTTTTCAGCGGATTCGGCGTTATCTTGGTGCTTTTAGGCGTGTTGGCGGTCACCTCAGTCATCGCCATCAATGCCCTCGACCACCAAACATCGATCCTGGCCGATCAAGCGATCCAGCAAGTCGCACTGGGTAAGGAATTGCAGACGTGGGTACGGTCCGCTGATGATGACGGTGCCTGGTATCTGCTGAGCGAGAAAGCCACGGATGCCGCGACCTACCAGGCGAAATATGCGCAAGATGTGCAACAGGTGGCCCAGACGGAAAAAGCCATCCAGCAGCTCCCGCTGAACGCGGTGCAGCAAAGTGATCTCGCTGATTTCGCTAAGCAATGGTCCGCCTACCTCAGCGGCAATGACCAGGCGTTCGCCCTTTATCAGGCGGGCAAGCACGCAGCGGCCCGCGCCGCCTATATCCAGGTGCCGTTCGATGGCATCATTCAGTCTGCCGCCAGCTATAACGATCAAGTCACACAGTTGGTGAATCAGCAGCGTGCGGCAGCGAAGGCGAGTGCAACGTTCAGTCTGGTGCTGACCAGCGTAGTCGCCGTCGCCGGTTTGCTCATCGGTGGTTTTCTGGCCTGGTCGATTGCGAAGGCGCTCTCAGCGAAGATCAAGCAGCTTATCGCGGTCGCCAGCAGCATTACTACCGACCAGGCTGTGCAAGCGCGGGTGGCCGCGCGTTTCGCCGCGCCAGGCAGCGACGAACTGAGCCAACTCGTGATCGCCTTCGGGCAGATGGCGACCTTGCTGAACGATCTGGGCCAGGCGTTGCGGTTGGGGTCCAGCCAGGCGACGGAAGGCAGCGCGCAAGTCACGCAGTCCGTGGCACAGGTGGCGACCGGTGCGCAGGAACAGGCTCAGCAACTCGTCAACGTCAACCAGGAGATCGACGAGCTAGCGCAATTGAGCGGCGGCATGCGCGCTGCCGCGCTGGCAACCATGCAGGCGATGGATACCTTGAAGAACAGTGTCATGTTGACGGCGGAGCGCATTCGCCAGCTTGGCGTGCGTTCCAACGAGATCGGCAAAATCGTGCAGACGATTGACGAGATGGCCGAACAGACGAACTTGCTGGCGCTCAACGCGGCCATCGAAGCCGCGCGGGCCGGCGAACACGGGCGCGGCTTCGCCGTCGTCGCCGACGAGGTGCGCAAGCTCGCCGAGCGGTCCGCCGCCGCCACGAAAAATATCGCCGATATCATCCACGAGACGCAGGGTGAAACGTCGCTGGCCGTCGCGGCGATGGAGCAAGGCGTCGCGCAGGTGGAAGAGGCCGTCACGCGCGTCGCTCAGGGTGAAGAGCAAGCTCAGGCCATCGCCACCAGCACCCAGCGCGTGAACCAGGCGATCACCACCGTCGCCAGCGTCTCCGAGGAAAACGGTGCCTCCGCCGAGGAAGTTTCCGCCGCGATGGAAGAGGTGTCGGCGCAAGTGGCCGAAGTGCAGCAAACCGCCGACCAACTGGCCGGCCTGGCACACAACCTGGAAAACGGCTTAGCCGTTTTCGCCGCCCCTACGGCTGCTGATCGCATGCTCACCTTGCCGCGTCCCACGCCGTTGCCCGCCACGCGCCGCGCCGCCTGAGCAGTTGAGCGCGCTGTGGGGCGAGTACGGCCAGTTCTGCGCGGAGGCGGACAACAAGGCCATCGCCGCCAACACGCCGAACCGCACGGCGAGTTCGCATAAAAAGGGAACGAGAACACGAAAAGCCACGAAATCAGGTAAAAACCCCATTTCGTGACCTTCGTGAACCCTTCGTGGCCTTCGTGTTCGGTCCTCGCCCCTATTCGCTCTGCACGCCAGCAAGGTCGCGCATGCGGTTGCGCTCGTGTTGGCTCAGGTAGCGCTTGCGCAGGCGGATGTTCTGCGGCGTCACCTCCACCAACTCGTCGGCGTTGATGAAGTCCAGCGATTGTTCCAGGCTGAGGATGACGCGTGGCGTCAGGCGCACAGCGATATCGGAGGTTGAGGAGCGGATGTTAGTCAGCTTCTTCTCCTTGCAGACGTTCACCGCCAGGTCGTCGGGCCGCGCGTTCAGACCAATGATCATGCCCTCGTAGACCTGCGTGCCAGCATCCACGAAGGTGTCGCCGCGCTGTTGGGCATTGTTCAGGCCATAAGTCGTCGTCACGCCGGCATCGGAGGCGATGAGCGCGCCGTTGCGCGTGATGGGCAGCGTCCCCTGCCAGGGGGCGTAGCCGTCGAAGAGCGTCGCCATCGCGCCGTTGCCCTGCACCAGCGTCAGGAACTGGTTGCGGAAGCCGATCAGTCCGCGTGTGGGGATGGTGTATTCCAGCCGCACGCCGCCGCGCCCGTCGTGATGCAGATCCTTGACTTTGGCCATGCGCTTTGCCAGGCTCTCGCTGATCGCGCCGATATATTGCTCGAACGTGTCGATCACCAGATGCTCCATCGGCTCACACCGCTGGCCGTCGATCTCCTTGGTGATGACTTCGGCGCGCGAGACCTGCAATTCGTAGCCCTCGCGGCGCATCGTCTCGATCAAGACCGACAAGTGCAGTTCGCCGCGCCCAGAGACGATGAATTCATCGGCGCTCGCGCCGTCATGCACGCGCAGGCTGACGTTCGTTTCCAACTCGCGGTAAAGCCGCGCGCGAATCTGGCGCGACGTGCTCCATTTGCCCTCGCGGCCCGCGAAGGGGCTGGTGTTGACACCGAAGGTCATCTTCAGCGTCGGCTCGCTGATCTCGATGGTCGGCAGTGCTTCAGGCACGTTCACATCGGCCAGCGTCTCGCCGATGTTGGCACTGGCGATGCCCGTCACGGCGATGATGTCGCCCGCCAGCACCTCTTCCGTCTCCACGCGCTTCAAGCCCTGATAAGTGAAGAGGCCGGCGATCTTCTGGCGCGTTGGCTTGCCCTCGCGGTCGATCAGCATCAGCGGCTGACCGGCTTTCAGGCTGCCGCGCCCGATGCGCCCGATGGCATACTTGCCCTTGTAATCGTCCCAATCCAGCGCCGTCACCAGCATCTGCACAGGGGCGTCCACGTCCACCTCCGGCGGCGGCACGGTTTCCAGGATCGCCTGGAACAGCGGCTGAAAGTCGGTGCTGTCGTCATCCAACGATCGCTTGGCGATGCCCTCGCGCGCGATGGCATACAGCACGGGGAAGTCGAGTTGGTCGTCGCGCGTGGCAAGATCCAGGAAAAGATCCTGCGTCAGGCTCAACACTTCCTCGGCGCGGGCATCCTTGCGGTCGATCTTATTGATCACAACGATGGGCTTGAGGCCGACCTGAAAGGCTTTTTGCAGCACAAAGCGCGTCTGGGGCATCGGTCCCTCGGCAGCATCCACCAGCAGCAGGCAGCCGTCCGCCATGCCCAGCACGCGCTCCACCTCGCCGCCGAAATCGGCGTGGCCAGGGGTGTCGATGATATTGATTTTGATGCCGCGATACATGATGGCGGTATTCTTAGCCAGGATCGTGATGCCGCGTTCGCGTTCGAGATCATTGGAATCCATGATCAATTCGCCGACATGTTGATTCTCGCGAAAGATTTTGCTTTGTTTGAGCAACCCATCGACCAGTGTGGTTTTGCCATGATCGACATGCGCGATGATCGCGACGTTGCGCAGGTCATGGCGGGTTTGTAACACGTTCGTTCACCTCAAAAAGAATCTATTAGGTGGCGCTGCCCCATCCGCAGGGAATACGCACAGAAAACGCCCCACGCCCGGCAGCGGTGCCGGCGGCGGGACGCATGTGAGCAGGGGTGGATCGCCTGAATGCATGCACAATCATAAACATTATAGCATATATCCCTAGCTGTTGACCAGCAGCGGGGATGGCTTCATCGCTTTCGTTCTATAATCTATTCTATAATCAATAAAGCAGTTGTATGGCGAAAGAGGTGCGTTGATCGTGGCGGAGCCGAAAGCGACAATCGTGCCGGTCGATCCGGCCACCCCGGACCCTGCCGTGCTGGCGCGGCTGGGCGCGGCCCTGCGGGCCGGCGCATTGGTAGCCTTCCCGACGGAGACGGTGTATGGCCTGGGCGCGGACGCGACCAATCCCGCCGCCGTCGCGGGCATCTTCGCGGCGAAGGACCGGCCCAGCAGCGATCCACTGATCGTGCATCTGGCTGATCTCGCTCAGTTGCCCGCCGTGACGGGGCGCACGCTGGCGGAACTACCGCCCGCCGTGGCGCGGCTCGCGGCGGCCTGCTGGCCCGGCCCGCTGACGCTGATCTTGCCGCGCGGTCCAGCTATCCCCGCCAGCGTCGCCGCCGGCCTGGCAACGGTGGGCGTGCGGTTGCCGGCGCATCCCGTCGCCCGCGCGCTGATCCAGGCGGCAGGCGTCCCCGTCGCCGCGCCCAGCGCCAATCGTTTCGGCCACACCAGCCCCACGACCGCCCAGCACGTCTTCGCCGACCTCGGCGAGCGTATTCCGTGGATCATCGACGGCGGCCCGTCGCTCGTCGGCGTGGAATCGACGATCCTGGATGTCACACAGTCGCCGCCGCGTGTCTTGCGTCCTGGCGGCATCAGCGTGGAGGTGCTCGGCGCAGCATTGGGTGAACCGGTCGCATTTCAGGAACGGGCCGCTGTGGCAGACGACGCTGCCCAGGCACCCGGCATGCTGCTCTCCCACTATGCGCCACGCGCCCGGCTGCTCGTCTTCGACGGCGACGACGTGGCGGCGACCTGGGCGCGGGCAATCGCTGAGGCGCACGAGCTGGCGGCGCAAGGGCAGCGCGTGGGCGCGCTCGCGCCCGACGATCTGGCGGCGGACTTCGCCGCCGCCGGCGCGGTGGCCGTCGCCCGCCTGGGCGCGCTGACTGATCCCGCCGCCGTGGCGCGGCACCTCTTCGCCGCGCTGCGCCAGCTTGATGACGCCGGCGTTGATAGTATCGTCACCGGCTCTTTCGCCCGCGCTGGGCTGGGCCTGGCGGTGCGCGACCGGCTGTGGCGCGCGGCGGGCGGTGTGGTAATTCCGGTGGAAGATGCAACAGAAAGGGAGGCGTGATGCCCTGGGGATTTTTCGCGCGCGGGCTGCTGATCGGCCTCGCCATCGCCGCGCCGGTGGGGCCAATCGGCACGCTCTGCATCCGGCGGACGCTGAGCGACGGGCGCGCGGTGGGGCTGGCGACGGGCCTGGGCGCGGCGACGGCGGACGGCCTGTATGGCGCGGTGGCCGGTTTCGGCCTGACGCTCATCGCGTCCCTGTTGCTGGGCCAACAGCTTTGGCTGCGCCTGGTCGGCGGTCTTTTCCTCTGTTACCTGGGCGTGCGCACGCTCAGCACCCCTCCCGCCCGTGAGGCCGCGCAGGTGGTGACGCGGCGCGGCCTGGCCGGCGCATATCTTGGGACCGTCGCGCTCACCCTCACCAACCCCACGACGATCTTTTCGTTCCTGGCGATCTTCGCGGGGCTGGGCGTGGCGGGGATGACGCGCGGCGTTTCGCTGGCCACGGTGGTGCTGGTTCTCGGCGTCTTCCTGGGATCGGCGCTGTGGTGGCTCGTCCTCACTACGATCGTCAGCTTGCTGCGCACGCGCCTCGGCCCCTCGGCGCTGCGCTGGATCAATCGGCTGGCCGGCATCGTCCTGCTGGCCTTCGGCGTCGCTGCGCTGGCGTCGCTGCTGGTGCGGCGCTGATGGCAGGAATGCGCTGATAGCGTGCCGCGTGCTATAGTAAGACAGCGAGAGATTTTCATCAGATCGAACGGAAGGTGCGCTGGAACCATGACCGAACTGGTCGTCAAACCGCAGAATTCGCCCGATAGCCCGCGCGGGCGCGTGCATACGATCCACTACGAACTCAGTTATATCAAGCAGGGCATGATCGATCCGGCCCAGCCGGTGGTGGTGCTGCTGCACGGCTTCCCCGGCGCGGCGACCCAGTGGCAGCCGGTGCTGCCGACCCTCACGAAATACCCGGTCCTCGCCTTCGACATGCTCGGCTTCGGTGAATCCGACAAGCCGTGGCCCGCCGACGTGTCGGTGTGGGGGCATGCCGACGCGCTGAACCTGGCGCTGCGCGACATGGGCTTGCAGCAGATCATCCTGGTGGGCTATGACCTGGGCGGCGGCGTGGCGCAGATCTTGGCGACGCGCCTGCTGCCGGAGTTGGTGCGTGGCCTAGTCTTGATCAGCACGCCAGCGTATCAAAACTCTTATAATCCCAACTGGCCGCTGCCCGACATGGAGAAGCAGCAAGATCCCGAACTGCCGATGCACACGCCCGTCGCGCAGCTCGCCGACCAATTGCGCCAGACCCTCCCGCAAGCCTCCGCGAATCCTTCGAGCATCAGCGGCGCGACGCTGGACGCGCTGGTGAACCCCTGGCTGAGCGACCTGGGCAAAGAACTATTTTACCAGCAGATCCGCAAACTGGTGCCATATTACCTGAATGCCGTCGCCTCCGACCTGGACCACCTGACCTGCCCAACGCTGATAGTGTGGGGTGAAAAAGATACACTTTATCCCCAACAATGGGGCGTGCGGCTGAACCGCAACATCCCCAACAGCCAGATGCAGGTCGTGCGCGGCGCGGGCCACCTGATCCTGAACGACGCGCCAGACGCGGTGGCCCGGCTGGTGGCCGACTTCCTGGCACACGTGTAACGCCGAGTGTGTTCTGGGAGACATTGTCAGTGTCGTAGGGACCAGGGCGACCATGCGAGGGTACGCCCCAGATCATAATGGGGATGGTGATCGCCGAGGCCAGGGCAACCACAAGGGTCGCCCCTACAGACCGTGGGGCGGACATTCCTGTCCGCCGGGTGACAGACAAGCATGTCTGTCCGCCAGTCTTTTTGTCGGCCATACGCTGAATGGGAGGATGGCAATGCGCATCGTGATCTACGGCGTCGGCGGCGTCGGCGGCTATTTCGGCGGGCGGCTGGCGCAGGCGGGCGAAGATGTCACCTTCGTCGCGCGGGGCGCGCAGTTGCAGGCACTGCAAGCACACGGCCTGCGCGTGCAGAGCATCAAGGGTGATTTCACCGTGCAGCCGGTGCAGGTGACGGACGATCCGGCGCGCATCGGGCCGGTGGATGTGGTCATCGTCGCGGTCAAAACCTGGCAGGTGCCGGAGATCGCCCCCGCGCTCCGTCCCTTGCTGGGAGCGGCGACCGCCGTGGTGCCGCTGGAAAACGGCGTCGAATCCCCCGACCAACTAGCGGCGGTGGTGGGCCGTGACCACGTCGTGCCAGGGTTGGCGAAGATCATCAGTGCCATCAGCGCGCCGGGGGCGATCCAGCATAGCGGCATGGAACCATATGTCGCCTTTGGTGAGTGGGATAACCAGCTTACCCCGCGTGTGACCGCGTTGCGCGCTGCCTTCACCCGCGCCGGCGTCGCCGTGGCGATCCCCGCTGATATCGACGTGGCGCTGTGGGAGAAGTTTTTGTTCCTGGCCGCTTTCAGCGGTGTGACGGCGGTGACACGCGCCCCCGCCGGGGTCGTGCGCGCACTGGACCCGACGCGCGCCCTGCTCACCGGCGTGATGCACGAGATCGCGGCGGTCGCCCAGGCGCGCGGCATCGCGCTCCCCGTCGCGGCGCTTGATGCCGCCATGTCTGCCATCGATGCCCTGCCGCCCCACGGCACCGCCTCCATGCAGCGCGACCTCCTGGCCGGACGGCCCTCGGAACTGGAAGCGCAGACCGGAGCCATCGTGCGCCTGGGGGCGGCTGCTGGTGTGCCGACGCCGATCAATGCGATCATTTACGCCGCCTTGCTACCACAAGAGTTGGCGGCGCGGGGGGACTGAGGGTGCGACGTTCCGCGCTCGCGTGCGCGGCACCTTCAGCCAATTTACAAAAACGGCGCGTAAAGCCCCCGTCTTTCAAGCGGGGGATGAAAGCGCCGTCGCGTAGCGACACCGTACCCGTTGCTTGGCAAGCACTGTTTTTGTGTGGTATGCTGTCTACATGGACGACAAGCACGAACCACA
>DAIDGU010000042.1 GCA_027459785.1 Ktedonobacteria bacterium
CCAACATCCGTCGCCTCCTCTGTTCTCTGTGCCGTCTCTTATTGTACGATGATTGCAGGGGAACGCGAAATATAACCGGAGAGGTTCATAATGGCACAACGTCGTTTACTGCTCGCCACGAGCAATCAGCACAAGATTCAGGAGATGCGGGCGCTGTTAGGCGACATCCCGTTCGATCTGGTATCCCCGCGCGAGGTGGGTCTGGCGCTGGATGTGCCGGAGCCGTTCGACACATACCTGGCGAACGCGACACAGAAAGCGCGCGCCTACGCGGCGGCGAGCGGCATGCTGGCGCTGGCGGACGATTCGGGGCTGGAGATCGATGCGCTGGGGGGAGCGCCCGGCGTCCATTCGGCGCGTTTCGGCGGCGCGGACATGCCCTATCCTGAGCGGTTCGCGCTGATCGAGCAGCGCCTGGCGGGCGTGCCGCCGGAGCAGCGCACGGCGCGCTTTCGCTGCGTGCTGGTGCTGGCAACGCCGCCGCCGGACGACCGGCTGGCCCACGTGGCAGGGGTCGTGGCGGGGCAGATCGCGCCCGTCGCGCGTGGCGCGCAGGGCTTCGGCTACGATCCGATCTTCTGGCTGCCGGAACAAGGCGTGACGATGGCCGAACTCGCCCCGGCAGCTAAAGACGCCATCAGCCATCGGGGCCGCGCCGCCCGCGCGATGGCCGAGGTGCTGCGCGCCTGGTAATGAGGCCAACGCCCGAACTCGCCAGCTAAACAATGTCGCTCTTCATCCTGGCCCACGGCTGCCGAAAAAGAAAAATGGGGGATATACCTTGACGCATGCGCTACAATAGACCCATGTTTCACGAGCCAGCGTAGCGCCGGGCGCAGGGATGCCCGGACGGTCTACGCGCGCATGATCCATCTTCCGGCGAAAGGGTCTTTTTCCCATGTCCTGCCCTCGATGTGGTTCGCTCGTCCTCCCGCAGATGCAGCAGTGTCCGCAGTGCGGGCTGCTCCTCGCGCCGCCTGATGGCGCGCGGCCTAACGCGCCGCGCCCGCGCACCGGACCGCCCGCCCGTTCCGGGCGCTGGGATACCGATCCGCCGGCGATGCAGGGTGGGGCATCAGGGCAATGGTCCCTGCCACCGGACCCGCGTGGGCCGGCGGGCAACGCCTCCGGGCAGTGGTCGCTGCCAGCGGAGCTGCGCGGCAATGATGCTGGCGCGCGGCCCAATAGCGGCCCGCCGCTGGCACGCCCGGAAGAGCGCGGCATGCCGCCGGCAGCGCGTCCGGGCAACATGCCCCTGTTGCCGCCGCCCGGCGCACCGCTCTCGCGCCCCCGTGGTTCGCGCACGCCCAGCGCCCCAGGGTCACTGCTGGCGGGGGCGATGCTACAAAACGGACGCTTCCGCGTGATCGGTCCCTACCGACCCGCGCAGACGCCGGCTAATCGCCCCGTGCTGGGTCCACCGCAATGGGTGGCGCTGGATGGCCGCCAGCGTGGCGAGCGCGTGACTTTGCTGGAAATGACCTTTGGCGACATGATTCCGGCGCTGGTGGAACGCGCCCGCGAGACCTTGACCCAACGGCTGATGGCGATGGGACAACATCCCGCCCTCCAAACCGTCTTGGGATCGTTCACGGAGCGCGGACGCCACTTTTTAGTTCTCGAATACATCGATGGCACCTTCCTGAGCGATTATATCCTGCGCGCGGGGCCGCTGACGGAGCGTATGCTGCTGAACTGCGGCGATGAGTTGCTGGAGGCGCTGACCTTTCTCGATCAGCAGTCGCCGCCGGTCCTGCACGGCAACATCACGCCGGATAGCGTGGTCGTCGCGCCCAATGGGCAACAGATGCGCTTGCTGTCTCCCCTGCCGGTGAGTTTCGCGCGGGCGCTGAATATCCCCTTCTTGGAGCCGCCGCCCGTGCCGGGCTATAGCGCGCCGGATCAGGCTCACGGCCAGGCCGACCGCCGTTCGGATCTCTATAGCCTGGGGGCGACGCTGTATTACGCCGCGACGGGCTTCGATGCGGTCGCGCGCGGCGCGACCTTATTTTCCCCTGCCCGCCAGTTGAACCCGACGATCGCCGCGCCGGTGGAAGCGGTGTTGACGAAAGCAGTGCGCCAGGTGCCGAGCCAGCGTTACCAATATCCTGAAGAGATGCAGCTCGACATCGCCCGCGCCCGCCAAGGCGAGATGCCCTCGCGCGACGCCGTCAACAATATGGAACCGCTCATCGACCGCACGCCCAGCCGCGCGATCCCTGTGGCCCTGGGCAGCTTCGTGGCGGTGCTGCTTGTCGTGGTGTTAGTTGGATTATTGGTGGTACATTCCCACAGCACCAGCCTCGCCCGCGAGCCGGTCACACCCACCGTGACGGAAAATCCCACGGAGGTGGCGCTGGCGCAGCAAGGTATCGGCCTCAGCACCGGCAAGGCGATCTTCGACACCAGCGCGCTCGGCGATGCCAACGGGTCGGGCCAGTGCGCGAGCGCGGCACAGAATGCGAGCAACGCGCAGCCGACGGACCAAACGGCGGCGGGCGCGGTGGCGGCGGAAGAAGCCGCTGCCCAGGCCTTATGCGCGAACGATTACGGTACGGCCATCACCGACTTCCAGACGGCGACGCGCGACGACCCCAGCAATGCCGAACCGCAGATCTACCTGGCAGACACTAATATCCTGCAAAATAACGCGCAAAGCGGCAGCGCGACGCCCGTGGTCACGCTGGATATAGCCGTCAGCTTCGGCAAGCAGGATGTCGATGTCTCGCGCGAGGTGCTGCGCGGTGCCTTCGAGGCGCAAGCGGCGCTGAACCAGGACGGCGCGCTGCCGGGCAACACGAAGGTGCTGATCGAGATCGCCAGCGTCGGCCCCAACACCGCCGGCGCCCCCTTGCTGGCGAGTTATTACGCCGCGCAGTTACATAACGGCAACCCAAAGCACTCGCTGGGCATCATCAGTTGGGCCTCGCGCTATATCACGCAGGCATCGGCGGCAAATCTGGCGCAAGCCTTGCAGAGCCTGAACGCCGAGAATGTGCCGGTGGTCGTGCCGGTCATCACCACCGACTGCTTCCCATCACCGCCCGCCAATGCGACGTATTGCGCGAAGGCGGGCTTCACGGGCATCAGCGCGCCCAACTTCTTCCAACTCAGTCCCACCAATCAATATCAGGCGGGGGCGATGGCGCAGACGGCCCTCAGCGCGCCCTTCAGTGCTTATCGCGTGGTGATCGCCGAGGATGACACCATCGCCAGCAATGCCGAAATCGCCGGCACCGCGCACTATCTGCTGGCGCAGCGACTCGGCCCCAGCAACGTGATCGACGATGTCATCGCCGGACCGCATAGTGTGCCGCTCAGCCAGGTGGTCAGCGACGTTCAGACACGCGGCGCGAACCTGATCCTTTTCGCCGGGGGCAGCCACAATGCCGCCCAACTGGCGGTGGCGCTGGCGCAGAATCACGTGCTGGTGCCGATCCTCGCCAATGCGAACGCTGACGACCCCAGCCTGATCGGCCAGAGCGAAGCGCCGGATACAGCGGCGACCGCGCAACTGGCGAAAACAGCGCCCCAGGCGATGCAACTGCTGCACATCATGAGCCTGGCCGATGCTGGCGAGTGGACGAGCGCCCAGAATCCCCAGGCGATGAGCGCCGGCACCCCGGCCTTTTTCGGACAGTTCGGCCAGACGTTCACCACGCTCACCGGGCAGGCGCTGGCCCCTTCCGCCAACGCGATCTTCTCCTATGACGCCGTGGCGCTGATGCTCGACGCCGCCGTGCGCAGCGGCAGCCTGACGGCGACGCATGCGCCGAGTACCGCCGATCTCATCGCCGCGCTCAGTCAGGTGACAGCTACCCATCCCTTCCAGGGTATCAGCGGGCGCATCGCGTTCGGTGCGCATGGCATCCCTGATAACCGTTCCCTCGTACTCAAAGGCATCGTGCTGACGACGAACACGGATGCCAATGGGAACCGATTATTGGGCTGGCACGTGGAAGCGATCATCCCGCAACCCGCCGCATTCTGCGCCACCAGCACATGCGCGCTAGGCTTTGGCAGCGGCTCATGAGTGTGACGACTTAATCGTAGAGTGTTTCCCCCCTGCATGTTGCAATGGCGTACAGACCCATCCAGGGGGGTATGTGGCAAAGCCTGTTTATATTTTATATAATGTCTGTACGAGCTTTGCCGTGTAGCAGCATCTGAACAGAAATGCTTCACCAACCCAGGGAAGGATTATTGCAGCATGCATGCGTTGCCGGAGGCGGACCACGATGAACCCGAATCGACGCGCCAGCGTTTGTTGCGCGAGGCTGCCCACGAGTTTCGCCGGAAAGGCTATGCCGGCAGCACCACGCGCGAGATCGCCGCGAAGTTGGGCTTGAAAAAAGCTTCGCTGTACCACCATATCGACAAAAAAGAGGATTTACTCTACGAGATTTGCCTCGATTGCCTGGCTACGATCCAGCGCGAGGTCGAGCGCGCCATGTACGCCGCGCCGACGCCGCTGGAGCGCCTGCACGCGCTGGTGCTGACGCACGTGCAGGTCGGGTTGCGCGAGCAGGATGGCTTCGCCACCCTGCTGCTGGATATCCGTTATCTTTCCGATGAACGCCGGGCCAAAGTGATGCAGCGCCACGATGCCTATCAGGCATTGGTGCGCGCGACCATCAGCGCCGCGCAGTCGGCAGGGGTGTTGCGCCAGGATATCGCGCCTGGCAACCTCACCTTGATGTTGCTGGGTTTGCTCAATTGGAGCGCCTTCTGGTATCAGCCCGCTGGCCCCCTGACACCGGAGGCGCTGGGGGCGCTGTTTTGGCAGCAGTTCCTCAACGGGGCTGTCGCGCCGATGTGATAGGATGACAGCAACATAATCCACCGCCGCGCGCGGCGTAAGGAGCAGGCGATCATGAGCGAACGATCCCAGCAATTGGCCGAGCAATTCTCAACGGCGAATGATGCCGTGATAACGATCCTGGCGGGCGCAACCGATGCGCAACTGGCGACCATCTGCCCTGGCGAAAACTGGCCGGTACTGGGGACGGCACGACACCTCGCCGTCAGCTATCGAGTGGTTGGCGGCTGGATCCGTAAGGTGGCGAACGGCCAAGAGGTCACGATCACGCGCGCCCAGATCGACGCCGGCAACGCGCAACTGGCCACTGAAGCACCGCTCACGCGCGCCGAGGCGCTGGAAATGCTGCGCGCGAATGGCGCGAAAACCGCCGAGATGATCGCAGGGCTGACGGCTGACCAACTGGCCACGTCAGCCCCGTTCGCGCCGTCGGAAGGCCATACCCTGACGGCGGATCAGGTGGTGCGCCACGTGCTGTTGCATCATGTGCAGGAGCATCTGACGAGCATCCAGGCGGCGCTGCAAGGCACCCAGGCGTAGAAAGCGAGGTGGCACGATGGCGCTGCGTGAGCGCATGCTGGGCGAGGCTGCCGCGCTGAATGCGCTGGCCGATGCGCTGCAAACCAGCGCCGCCGACGAGACGGAGATCGTATTGGAGGCGGTGCAGCGCGGGGTGACGCGCTATGCCAACAACGTCATCCATCAGAACGTTTTCGAGGCAGATACGCGCGTGGCCGTGCGGGCGGTCGTAGGCCAGGCCAGCGCCCGCGCCTTCACCAACGCGCTGACGCCCGCCGCGCTGCGCGCCGCCATCGAAGAAGCGACGACGGCGGCACGTTTGCAGGCTCCCAACCCGCGTTTCACCGGCCTGCCGGCTCCCTTGCCCATGCCAGCGGATCTGCCCCAGACGCTTTTCGCCGCGACAGCGGATCAGACGCCGGCGGAGCGCGCGACGCAGGTGGGCGCGATCATCGCGCAGGCACAGGCGGCGGGCCTGACGGCTTTCGGCACGGCCATCACCGACCTGACGGAACTGGCGGTGGTGAACTCGCGCGGCGTGCGCTCCTACGCGGCGGCGACCAGCGCGTACCTGCGGGCGCTGATCGACAACGGCCAGGGGACGGGCTATGCCGATGCTCTGACGCGCGACGCGGCGACACTTGCCGCCCAGGCCATCGCGGACGAGGCCATCGCCAAGTGTCGGTTGAACCAAAACCAGATCGAGCTGCCGCCGGGGGATTACGCCGCCGTGCTGGAACCGGACTGCGTGGCCGATTTCGTGCGCTTCCCTGTGCTGTATGGTCTGGGAGCGGAGGAGGTCGAGCGCGGCTCATCCTTCATGGCCGGCAAGTTCGGCCAGGCGGTGACGGGGCCGCATGTGACCCTGTGGGACGATCCGTTGGACCCGCGCTGTTTGCCGCTGCCCATCGACTACGAGGGCTTGCCGGCACGGCGCATCGACCTCATCACCGCTGGCATCGCCGCTGGCGTGGCGGACGACAGCGCGACGGCGGCACGCCGCACCCCGCCGGAGGCGTCCAATGGTCATGCCCCCAGCCCGTGGGACGAGGGCGGCGGTCCCCTGCCAGAACACGTGGTGATGGCCGGCGGCACGGCTAGCGCCGACGAGTTGCAGCGCGACCTGGCGCGCGGCCTGCGCATCACGCGGCTGCACTATACCCACTGCCCCGATCCGAAGCAAGTGATCGCCACCGGCACGACGCGCGACGGCACCTTCCTCGTCGAAAACGGGCAGATCGTCGCCGCCGTCAAGAATCTGCGCTTCACGCAATCCGTGCTGGATCTGCTGGCGAGCATCGAGGCGGTGGGCGCGGTGAAAACGTGCCGCGACTGGTGGGCGGCAAACGGCATGGGAACGACCACCTACCTGTTGCCGGCGCTGCGCGTGGGCCGCTGCACCTTCACCGGCGTGACGACCTTTTGACACTCCCCATGCCTAGAAGGCAGGGGATGCTCGGTTCTGTTCCCCGGAGGGAGATTCCGCCCCTGCCAATGCAGGGACTCCCCGAAGGCGCTGCCCGCGCCGCTTGATCTCACACCCGCTGTTCTCATCACGGTCCATCACAGCCCACAGGTCGGACACACATGCGTCCTGACACTGAGGCTCTTGGGGACACGGGTGCCACAGCGGCTACAATCTTGACTGGTATACTGGGCAAGCACCGCATACACTTCACGACCGGCACTCGCAGCCTTGTGGTGAAGGATCGTCAGGAATTGCCCCCAGCCCGCATCACTGATGCTCTTGCTCAGGTGCCGATTCTTGACCAGGTTGCGGACCTGTAAATCCTCATGGTAGATAACGTCGTTCTCTGCAATGAGTTTATTCGCTGCCTTGTGCTGATAATCCAAGCGCTGGCGTGCCACCGTCTGATGCACCTTGGCGAGATCCTTGACGGCCTTCTTGCGGCGTTTGCTCCCTGGCTTGCGACGGGACACCTGCTTGGTGTGCCAGCGCACCTTGCGTTCTGAGGCACGGAACCAACGAGGGTTTGCGACATGCTCGCCTTCACTGGTGGTCAGGAAGCTTTTCAAGCCCATGTCGATGCCCACTTCCTGGCCGGTCTTTTCCAGATGCACGCAGGGGACGTTGGCACAGGCAAAGGAGACATACCAGCCATCGGCTTCGTGGCGGATGGTCACGGTCTTAGGCGTGCCTTCCAAGGGGCGCGACCAGATGACCTTCACCCGCCCGCTCTTGCTTAGCACCAGGAAACCGTTATCGCACCGCGCGCCGCCGTGATTGCCGTATTGCGGATAGGTGAACGAGTGGTAGCGCCGCTCGTTCTTGAACCGCGGATAGCCCACCTTTTCGCCATTCTTGATGCCTTGGAAGAATTTCTTGAAGGCGCGATCCACTCGCAAAATGACATCCTGCAAGACTTGGGCATCAATCTCTTTGTATTCTGGTCGCACCTCTTTGACGCCGGGCAGTTCGGCTTTCTGCTCATAATAGCCAAGGCTGACCCGTTGCATCCGCCAGGCATCACGCCGTTCCTGCAACGCCGCATTGTACAATTCCCGGCACCGCGTCAGGGTCCACGCCAACTGGCGTTCCTGTTCGGGCGTCAGAGCGAGCTTGTACTTGAAGGTTTTGTAGGTGGTCGGCATGGACTATTCCTGATCGGCAGGATGTGCTTGCTGGGCGTCTTGTTGTGCCGCATACTGACGCAACGCCCACACGACCTCACCGTTAAACGAGCGTTCGTGTCGTTCTGCAAGTCGCTTTATCGCTTCTGCCAATTCCGGTGTGAAGCGAATCGAAATGCGCGTTTCCGACTTCGTCGTGTGTTGATCGTGTTCCATATCCTTATTATATCACCATAATGAGGATATGACACGTGTCGCTGCGGCGACGGCGCTTCTATCCCCATAGCTAAAAGCCAGGGGGACTACGCGCCTTTTTGCTAGCAAGCCCAAAGGGAGGAGGCGCGAAGAAATACAGAGCTTCTTTCGCGCTTCTTCGCATACTCGGTTTATCTTCACGCTCCATCCACTTGCTGCGCTAAGTGTGCTATGCGCCGTTGCGCCTCACGGGTGGCCGCCGCGCTGGTGGGGCGGCAGCAGGCCGGGGATCTGCGTCGGGACGGGTGTGGGTGGGATGGCCGTGGGCGTGGGCGGGATGGTAGGCGTCGCGGTCGGGCCGGGCGTGGGCGCAGGCGGTGGGGGCGGTGCGCCGCCACTGAGCGGCACAAACTCCACGGCGTCAGCTCCCAGTTGTGCGCCGTCCTCGCCGGTGGCGTTGCTCAGCGTCACCTGGCCGTCGGGCTGCGCGCCAGCGGCGAACTGGTACGATCCCAGGCTCACCCACTGCGGGCCGGTGGAGATGGTGCCATAGGCATTCTGGAAGGTGCCGATGTGCTGCTGATCCAGCCAGACGGTGGTGGTGATCGGGCTGTCAGCGGCATTCAGGCTGCGGATGCTATACCCTGCCCACTGGCTGCCGGAGTCGATGGGATCGACATACACGCCAACCTCATACATGCCGGCGGTGGGGATGGTTGGCCGCCAGGTGGCTGTCGCGGTGGGAGCGTTCGCCGTGGTCGTCGGTGTCCAGTGCATCGCACCGCCGATCACGCCGGTTCCCGTGGCCGTGTACCATGTGCCGGTTGTGCTGAAACCAGGGCTGGCGTCGTCTACCAGTGTCGCGCCGGTGCGCAAGCTGTTGTCGCCACAGGCCAGGCAGGGCGCTTGGGTCGGCGCGGCGGGATCACTGGTCCAGAGGTAATAGTCCGGCACGGTGTTCGGGTCGGGACCGGAGCCACGCCAACCGAAGGGATCCATCGGTTGCCAGTTGGGCATCTCGAAGACGCTGAAGTGCAGGTGCGGCCCCGTGGCGCTGCCGGTGCTGCCGCTGGTGGCGATCTGCCATTGCGCGCCGACCTGCTCGCCGATGCTGACGAGGATCGCGCTGAGGTGACAATACATCGACACGTAATCGATGCCGTCGTGGTAGCCATGATCGATGGCAACCCACAGACCCCCGCCGTCGAGGTGATTCGATGGATTGAACCAACTCGCGCGAATGACCGTTCCCGCGCCAGCGGAAAGGACCGGCGCGAAGTAAAGGTTGATGTCATAGCCGTTGTGGCCGTCGTAGCAATTGACATACGGCTGGCAACTCGTCGCGCCGCCCGTCTGAAACACCTGCCCGTCGTAGCGCACGAAGGTGCCGTCCTGCACGTAATTCGGGCTATCATGGTCGAAGAGCGAGATCGACCGCGACAGCACCGTCTGATCGCCGTAATAAGGACGATAGAGGAACGGCGCGGGCGCGGCATGTGGGCGCTGTGCCGCCAGCACGCTCCCCACGCGCAACACGCTCACCCCTAATCCCACGCTGACCAGCGCGAAAACGATCACCAGGCGCAAACGGTTCATGAAATGTGCCTCATTCTGTTGCATAAGCTAGAGCATCTTCCGTGCGCGGGGGACGGCGGGCGAGCAAGGACGGCGGGCGGTTGAAACCGCGCCTAAGAGCCTACGGCTACGAAGTCCGCCTGCGCGGACTAGAGTTCGGCGTTTGCATATAATATCCTTCGTGGCCTTCTTTCGTGGCCTTCTTTACTTTCGTGGCCTTCGTGTTCTCGTCCTTTGTATTCTTTTCATGGCACAAGCGCGATGGAGGCGGCCAGGCTGAAGGCCGACTGGATGGGAGCTAGGCGCAGGGTGTTGCCCAGCGGCGTCGCGCGCCAGAAGGCGGCGGGGGCCAGCGCCGCGCCATAACCGGTGCTGGCGGCCATCGCAGTGAAGGTGAGCGTGCCATCCGGCTGCCAGGTGGGAGCGATATTGCGCGGCTGACCGGTCTGGGCGGGCGCGGCGACGGTCGTGAGCGTTCCCGTGGCGAGCGCAGCGACCTGTACCGCGCTGACCAGCGCGCCGGCAGACGCATTCGCCAGCGGATCACTGGCGTTGAGCCGGGCGACGAAGGCCAGGCGTGTGCCGTCCGGCGACCAGGCGGGGACGAAGCCGTGGCCACCATCCGCCAGCGCGATCTGCCGCTGCTCGCCGCCCGCCGTGTCCATCACCCACAAGCCGGCGGGACGAAAGGGGACGGTCGAATCGGCGATGGTCTCATACGCGATGTGCCGGCCATCCGGTGACCAGGCGAAGGCACCGACGACGGCGGTGGACGTGAAGAGCGGCTGCATGCTCAGCCCATCCGGCGTGGCCAGGTAAACCTGGCTGCCCTGGCCCAGACCAGGCGCGACGCTCAGGATGATCTGCGTGCCGTCCGGCGAGGGCGCGGCATCGCTGATAGCGGTCGCGGGCAGATCGCCGGGTAATGGCAAGTTCACGTGCGTGCCGCTGCGCGCATCGACGATCCACAGGCCGGGATGCCAGCCGTTGGTCAACGCTCCCGTGGGCAGAAATGGGCGGAAAAGAAAATGCTCACCATCCGGCAGCCAGTGCAGGAAGTTACCGATAGCGTCCGGCGGGGTCAGGCGCAGCGTGTTCGTCGCGGTGTCTACCACCCAGACGCGGTCGCCGTGGTCGCCCATGCCGTCAATCGCCAGCCAACGCTGATCAGATGAGAGCGCGAGCGCGGCCACCACATCCGTCGCCGCGCTGCCGAAATGGTCCGGCAACAATGCCACCAGGACGGCCTCGCCAGGCGCGTCGGATGCCATCAGCGTGTAACCTTCCGCCTGGCGTATGACAGCATAGGTGCGGCCATGCGGCAGCGCCGCCTTTGTCACCGCAGGCGGATAGGCGCGTGGTCCGATAGGCTGAGCCGCGCCCAGCGCCGTGCCTCCAGCGCCGTCACTGTTGCCCGCCAGCCACAGCAACCCCAGCAGCCCCAGCACCATCGCCGCCAGCACGGCGCACACCGCCCGCCCGTGGTAGCGCGACTGCCGCCGACGCGCTTGCCGCCGCCATGTGCTGTACTTCTGCCCCTTGATGCTACGCATCGCTCGCATGCTCCCCGCCCTATCACTGAGTTTGTGTATCCGTCACACACTCTCATCGGCGGGAAGACACAAGATGATAAGCACAAGATCGGGGGCGGATGGTCCTTGGGTAAGATTCGGGTGGTCTGCGCTACAAATGGCTTGCTTGCGTCATTTTTCCTTGCTGCCGACCAAGCACATCTTCTTCCAGAATCTGAGAAGCGCGTCCTAATGTCATACCCTTTGCGGCTGATAAGTATGGATACCGGAGGACAGCCATTCCTGTCTTTCCGGCCTTGATGGCCACCGTCTTTCCTCGAAATTGATATAAGGGGTGGTGTGCTTGCGCTTTGCCGCTTGCTGATGCTATAGTTGAACTAGCATAGCGAGCGTCGGTGATAATATGGCTCCTTATCGTGCTGGCACATCTCTATTTCTTGTCTGGCTTAGCGCCATCCTTATCAGCGGGTGGTTACTTACGGGGGCCGCTCGTCTTGCCCCTGGTCCGCCGTCGCCTCCGCCTATCATGCAACTGCTTTCGCGCAACTACGATGTGCAAATCCTGGCAAATGGCGATATCACCGTGGTCGAACATTGGCAGCTAGCGGTGGCGCATAGCCCTTTTCCCCATCTCTATTTCGGCATCTACGCGGCGCATTGCACCGGCATCACCTTTGGGGCGATCAATAATGCGCAGCATCAAACCGAGCAGCGCACGACGGAAGCTGGCTATGACGCCGAGCGGGTGGACTGGGACTATCCTCAAGTGGCCCAGGGTGTGCTGTCATTCGCAATCCCGTATACCTTGCATGGCGCGCTAGCCGTCAGTGCGCAACAGGTGTGGTTCGACTGGCATTATCTGGGCAACGATCTGCCGGCGTTGCTGCGTGGATCGAATTTCACCAGCATCGTGACCATCACGTTCCCCACTGCGCTCGCCACCTCGGTGCGACCTGTCACCGCAAGCTTCCCTGGCCAGGCGTTGCGCGTCATCACGCTGAATCCGCGCACGGTGCAGATCCGTGGCTTCCAACTCGATGTCAATCATTTCCTTGAGATCGAGGCGATTTTGCCGCGCACCGCTATGGCTACAGTTTTACCGCCGCCCTGGCAGACCGATCCACAGCCGCCCGCAATCCCGACCACCCCGATCAAGGTTCCCCCAACCTTTGATGCGTGGACAGCTTGGGTGCTGGGTGGACTGGCGCTGGCTTTCGTGATCTTCTGCGTCATCTTATGGCCACTGCAAGCCCGGTATATCAGTAGCCTGCCCGCGTGGGCGCTCCCGCGTGTCGTCATGCGGTTGCCCCTGTACAGGCACCATCTTCATGCGCCACCCACGTTCATCACACCACATCCGCAACACCAGCCCTTCCCTGGGCGGGAGCGTCCCAAGCGCCATTACCACCACAGCAACAGCGTCTCCAGCCGCTGATACTTCCGCCAAGAGAATCAAGTCCTGTTTCAATGGCCCCACAGGTAATTGCTGGTCACCTGCTTCAGATCCGTCACCTGAAAAGTATGCGCCGGACCGTTGAGCGGGTTCGCGTCGCTGAGGACGAGCGTGCCGGAAGGCGCGATGTAGGGTGTGCGCTGTTCGCTGGCAGGGACGCTGCTAAAGAGCGGGATCGGATTGCTGCCGTCAATGCCTGCCACCCGCAGCGGGGTATCTTTCGGCGTGTTGATGTCGCTAGGTGTGCTACTTGGCCCCGGATCGTGATAGACCACTTTGCTGCCGTCCGGCGTAACATCCCACGACCCCGTCCAGTTGCAGGGTAGCCCGGCCATGCAACCGTTATTCCCCGCGATGCCCAGCGGCACCAGTTGCTCGTCGCGCCCCGTCGCCAGATCGACACGGTGCAGCAGACGGCGTGCTGACCTGGGTCGGCTGCGTCACCGGGGTTGTGATAGGGTGCGGCGTCGTGGTAGGATGGGCGGGATGGGTCGCGGTGGATGCGGTCATGGCCGGCCTCCTTCGAACTGGGCATGCAGGGCGCGGTAACGTTCCTTGGCGAGGAACAGCAGCTTGCGCACGTGAACCTCGGTCAACTGCAACTCGTCGGCGATCTCGCGCACTGAAAAATCGGCCACGGTCTGCAAAAGCAGCACCGCGCGCCAACGCGGCGGCAGTTCCACCAACACACGCCACACGGCGTCGCGTTCGGCGATGGTGGCGGCGATATCCTCCACGCGCAGTTCCGGCAACCGCAACGGCAGTTGCTCCGTCGTCATCTCGGCCTGATTCAGCGACACCCAGCCGAAGCGCCGGCGGCGCTGGAGCGCGGTGAGCGCGACATTGGTGGCGATGCGATAGAGCCACGCTTGGGGATGTGCGATCACTGTCGCCGCCCGCTCAGACGTGTAGGCGCGCAAGAATGTCTCTTGCGCCAAATCCGCCGCCCACTCGCGGTCGTGTGTCATTCCATAGAGGAATTCGAGGAGCGGCAGGTGATAGCGCGCGAAGAGTTGCTCAATCTGCGCGCGTTGCGCGGGGGTCGCTGGTTGTTCCGACTGATCGGGCGCGCTCTGTGGCCGCCGATAGAGCGACCGCCACATCTGCCGCACCCACGCGACCCAGCCCCACGCCGTTGCCGCCGTGTTATCCGTGATCGCCATCAGCGCTTCATCCTACCTTTTGCCCATAAGATCCGCTTTCAAAATATGTAACCAATGGGCAAAGCAGAATAGGGACACTTGCGCGGCGGTGTTTGCTGCTGGTCGGTCAAAGGGCGATCCAACAACGGTTGATCATAGCCGGCGCGCTGGTATAATCATGGGCGGACCAGCCTGGATGACACCGGGCGCAAAGCCTTGGGTGCGCAACAATGCCGCTATCTCGGTCTCGTTCCAGTAGCGGGTCGCGCCCAGCCGTTCGGCGGCCACCTTGATCGTCACCAACAGACGTTTGAGGCTGGCACCTTTGGGGAGATACGCGGCGCGCTGGCGCACCTCCGCACCGAATGAGCGCCTGGGTGGGCGCGGCTGGTGGATGACGACGAGCATGCCGCCGGGCCGTAGCACGCGCCGCAGTTCGCCGAGCGTACGCGCTGGCTGCGCCAGCGCCTGTAACACGCTGACGGCGATGGCATGGTCGAAGCTGGCGTCTGGGAATGGGAGCGGGGCATCCAGATCCGCCAGGATGAAGGTAACGGGCAGATCGGGGGCTGCGCGCTGCTTGATGGTGGCACGAACCAGCATGCCCGCCGCGCCATCCACGCCAACCACCTGATACCCAGCTTGGGCGATGGCGAGCGCGTAGGTGCCGGTGCCACAACCGGCATCCAGGATGCGCTCATCAGGGCGTTGCCGGTGTTGGCGCAGCAGTTCCAGGATCGATGTGATAGTCGGCTGCGCGCGTTGCGCTCCTTGCGCATCATCCCATACGTAGCGACCGTAGAGGCTCCAAAAGGTGCGGTGCAAGCTGCGACGGATGATCATGCCAGGTCGGGGTGGTCCAAGAGGCGCACGGCCAGCAGCAGGAAAGTGAGGACGCCGCCGAGCACCACTAGCAGCACCAACAAGGTCGGTGGATCAGTCGTGGGTGGGAGCGCGGGAGGACCGGGGTGGTCGTCCGGCGTGGGGTTGGGTGACGCAGCGCGTTGCGGCAGGCGCGCGGGGACGCCGGTCAGGTGGATGGCGGGCTTGCGGATGGGCACGAGCGCCGCGCCCTGCGCGGCGAGGCCGATGGCCAGCGATGCCTGCACCGGCACCTCATCGTTCGCCTCCCACACGCGGCGAAAGGCCGGGCGATACGCCACGCGCACGGCGGCGAAGTCCGCCTCACCGATGGTGAGATCGATGGCAGATGTAGCCTCCACCACAACGCCTTCCACCAGCAGAATGCGCCGACCCTGGCGATCAAAAAGGATCTCGTCCGGGCTGTCGATGAGCGCGCCGGGCGCGACGCTGATGCGATAGGCCAGCACCAGCGCGCCGGTGGGCAGCCCCGTGACGGCGAGCAGGTTCACCGCGCCCTCCGGCGTCACCTCGCCATCCGTCACACGGCGCAGCAGGTCAGCGACCCCGGCTTCCACCAGGAATTGCGGCGCGAGGATGGTCACGAAGCCTTGCGTCGCATTGGTGCTGACCAAAAACGGCCAGGCTCGAATCGTTGTCGTGCGCGCCATGTTGCTACCCCTCATTTATCCGATGCGAACCAGACTCGCGGATGGGTATGTCTCTTCCAGTTTACGCTCCAGGTACGCAAAGTTTTCCAGCACGTGGTTGAAAGCCGTCTGCTGGTTCTTCACATCTTGCAGCGAATTCGCTTGCCACTGGCGCAACTGCTCAGCTCGCTTCGTCGTCTCGTTCACCACCATGTCGCGCAGGAAGGTCAGCAATTCTTCATCCACCTCGCGGAAGCGTTCCGGCAGCGCGCGCCGGAGCTGGGCAGTGTTCAGGCTCTGCAACACGCCGAGCATGATCTTATGCAGGATGTTGCCACCCTGGTCGGCCATGCCGTGCAGGTTGGCTCTTTCGGCGACGGAGGTGATCTCCTCGCGCATCTTGTCGATCAGCGCGCAGGCGATGGGGACTTCGACCTGGAAGGGGCGCGGGATCGCGCCGGGGACGGGGCGCAGCGTGCCATTCGGCTGGAGCGTCATGTAGCCCTTGCCCAGCGAACTGATCGGGATGAGCCGGATCGGCGCATTGGGATTCGGACGATTGGCGATGAAGTCGCGGAAGTCATCGAACTTCATCAGCACTTCGCGCACCTGGCGCAGCATGTCGTTGCCGGCCATCTGGTCGCCGGAACCGAAGATATCCCACTTGGTCAGGATGAAGTGGACGGGGCTGCGCATGTGGTTGCGGTTGGCCTGAATGTGCTTCATCACCGCGCTGATGTTCTCATACAACGGCGTCAGCTTGCTCGGATCCTGCATAAATTCGTAGACCTTCAGGCCGTCCAGCAGGCCGACGACCGAATCTGCCTCTTCCATCGCTTGATGGAAGCCGGGATTGGGATCGAGGCCCGACTGAACGGGTTGGTCGGTCAGGCGTTCGCCCGCGTAATCTAGATAGTCGAGTTGGAAGGCGGAAAACGTGCCTTTGCCCGTCGTCACCTTGCAGTCGAAAGACCATGTTTTGGTGTTAGCAAGCAGCGTTTTATCGGGCAGTTGACTTTTCATCAAGCCCTGGTAGAGCCGGCCCAACTCGTTGCCCTGGTCCAGCGAGGGTTGCAAGAAAAAGGTCGTCTCCTGGCGCTGGATCTTCAAGCGCTCGTACATGCTAGCGAGGTAGGTGGTTTTGCCGCTCCCAGACGGCCCCAGCACGACGATTTTATGAACGGACATAACTGATTCTCCCCTCTTGGCTGGCGGGCAGACAAGACATTCATTCTCGCATCAGTATGGCATAATTTTTTGGCGCACGTCAATTGGTAGGAGGTCACAGAAACCCGTGCCGGGCGGCCCTGCCGATCCGCCTTGCGGGGCAGCATGCATACTCCTAGGCGGGCGACAAAGCTCAGCCCGATGTGCTATGCTACAGATGTCTATTTTCATTGCTAGAAAGGAACACCACCGATGGCAGGTTTAGGAGCCAGAATCGCGCGTAAGCGCGCCCGCAATCGCCGCCGTGGCCTGACGCAAAAGCGCAAGCGTACAATGTGGCAGCGCATGCGGCAGCATCGCGGCGTGTAATACCGGTAGGCTGGCGGGAAGACTTGAGCGCGTCACGCCAGGCACCAGGGCGCAGCAGTACGTGGGGCGCGAAGAATCGCGCCCATACAACGTCGTGGGGCCGACAGCGAGCAACATGGGGCGGACATTCCTGTCCGCCAGGTGATCGTGGGGCGGACATTCCTGTCCGCCGTCCTCCCTGGTCCATGGCGGGTCATCCCACATACTTCACATTCGGCGGCGCGTTCACCGACCAGACCGTGAAGTTGGTGAAGGTCGCGGTCATCCCACTCTCTGTATTGATCAAGCCGATCTGCCCCAGCGGTGCGGTGAATTCCGCGAAATATTGGCCTACGTAATGGCCGTTGATATACATGATCTGTTGCTGGCCGCGCACGATGACCAGCAAGGTATTCGTCGCGTTTGGCCCACGCTGAATATACATGCTATGACCAGAGCCGCTGGCGAAGGAACACGTGTCGTTCCAATCACCGGCGTAGTCGATGACGAAGGCACAATTCGTATAATCTGTGTCACGCCAGCGCATGATAATGCCCACGCCGTCGGTGGTATCCGGCGGGAGCGTCCCCCGCTCCGTCACCGTCACTTGAATTGCCACCGCATGATAGATCTCTGGCAGCACAGCGGTGATCGCGTCGCCGTTGCGGTCGCCACTGAGCGTATAGCCACCGGCGCTATAGACCATGCGGCTATGATCGGTCTCCGTCGGGGTGTGGATGGGCCATAGCCCGTCGGGATAGGCCAGGCTATCCGCGAGCAGCGGCGTCTGCTGCTGGATCTGTGCCGGCAAGCCAGCCAGGTAATTCGGCAACGCGACCCAATTGACGACGAGCAGCATAGCCGTCAACAAGCTTAAGCTGAGTAGTAGCGTCACTGTGTAGGCGATATTTACAACAGGCGATTTATTCTCGTCCAGCAAGCGGTCCGGTACGGCGGTTAGCAATGCTGCCGCCCGCTGCCATACAGCCGGATCGCTCCCTTCTGTTTGATGCGCCGTACCATGCGTCACCATCGCCCACAGCGTGCTCACCAGGGGATTGAGATTGCGCAGCGGCAGGTGTGTTTGCCCCATCACGAGATCGATAAAGCGGTCGGTGATAACGATTTGCCGCTTGGCAAACTTATCAGAAACTCGCCACGTAATCAGATGGCGCTCACTGGCAATGATATAGGTGCGTGCCGTAACACCATACCCCGTATCGACATAACAACCGATACTGCGGATCTCCATCCACGGCAAGCGTTCCCAATGAAAAAAGCGCCGCCATAATAGTCCTTTGGCATCCACATGCAAAACACGACCTTTGAAAGCGTAGCCCAAGGCTTGGAAGGGTACAAAAATTCCCATAATTAAAATTGCACCGGCCAAGAAACTATTACTCAAGTTCGCGTCAAATTGGGCGTAGGTCTGCACATTAGCAACAAATATATTAGATAGTTCAAGAAATAGTAGCAACGGCAAAAAAAACAGGCCATTGACAAGCATATTGAATTTGCTTGACCAGTGCTGCGCTTCCGGTACCAATGCGAGATTAGGCAATGGGCCGATACGTTGCCTGTTTACAAGGGACTCCGATCCGTCAATGGGCGGTTGCCGGATGATAGGGAGTAAAACATCTTCAGGCGTGTCGCTTGCTGCTACGAGTGCTAACGCCGCCCGTCCCTGCTCGCGTTCCGTCACCGTGGGATGTCTGCGCTTATGTGGCAGCACGAATATCAGCAAAACCACTATAGCAAGGAAAACGACTATACCCATTATGATGGGGAAAATTGTAAAGTATTGCCAATCGCCGTAACCCCATGCTACCGTAATGAAAAGACCGACCACGAACCAGAAATTGAGAGAAAGCGCACTGCGCACTTGGCGTATTAGGATATGTCTTTGGCTGGTCGGCTCGCGTAATATTTCACCCTTAGCTGGTGTAAGAAGGCGGATGATCTCATTGCTGCTGGCCATCGCGGTTGCTCCCTCACGGATTCATCGGTGGTCTCTCCCTGAGTATAGCATGCGGGCGCAACCGGCATTGGCGGGCGTGGTGCGCGCGAGATGTGTTTGCCGATGCCCAGCGCGCGGCGGGGGCGAGCGCGGGCAGGATCACCCGCCCGGCTGGCTCCCGTCGGTGCCGGTAGCATTGCAGTTATCGTGCTAGAGCAAGGGACACATCGGTCCCATGCTTTAGCTGCCAGAGATCTGCGCGTCGATATACGCTTGCTTTAATTGCGAGCGCGCGAAGGTGTAGACGAGCGCGATGACAAGCGTCGTGGTATCCGTTGCCTGGCGCACGTCCGTCTTGAAAGGCAACTTGCCGGATGTTTCCAGGTAGCTCAAGATCACCGTCACCAGCCCCAGCCAGAACTCAGAGGTCTGAAAAAACCACTTGCCCCCCTTAGGCGCGGGCTTGCCGGCCTTGACGCCCGCCGTGCCGACGCGGCGCACGGTGCGCGTCTCTATATAGGATGAGAAGGCGATGAATGCGCCGACCAGGCCGGTGACGATCACGCCTGGCACGATATTATCTTTCAGGATTGGCGGCAGGTTGTTGAGAAACGACAGATTGACATTGATGCCCGCCTGGCCCAGGATGAAGGTGCCGACCACCGCCAGCAAGCCAAGCCAAAACTGCACGGAGGAAAAGCCCGATTTGGGCAAAACGGGGGTGTTGGTGGGTGCGGTCATGGGGTTGATCCTTTCGATTGCTGCGCTGCAAAATCAGGGTCGTTCAGCGTCCCATGGCTTGTACCCGCAAGGTGAACGCCAGGACGCTCTAATAAACAGTCTATCAGGCAAAGCTGCCTCTTGTCTATGCAACGAGGCGCGTGGTATGGACGATCTGGTGTTGCAATGGCTATAATGGAGCGAGGGCGTTTCGCCGGTGAAACGCCCCACACAGCGTTGGTGTAGCCACCTCGAGGTTTGTATGCAGATTGCGATTGTAGGGGCGCCGATGGATCTCGGCGCGGGACGGCGCGGCGTCGATATGGGGCCGAGCGCCATCCGTTGCGCGGGGCTGGGTATGCAGCTCCAGATGCTCGGTCATACCGTAACCGATTATGGCAATATCGGCAGCAGCGAGCCAGAAACCATAGCAGCCGGCGATCCCACCTTGAAATATCTCGATCCCATCGAAGCCGCCGCCATCGAATTAGCGCAACGCACCGCCGCGATTCCGCCGGAAGCCATCACCGTGGTGCTCGGCGGCGACCATAGCATCAGCCTGGGTTCCGTGACGGGCGCGGTGGAAAAACACGGGCAGATGGGCTGCTTATGGGTCGATGCGCACGGCGACTTTAATACGGATGCCACCTCGCCATCGGGCAACATCCACGGCATGGTGCTGGCGGCGCTCGCCGGCCTGGGCCACCCGCGCCTGACGGGCATCGGCGGCTTCGCCCCCAAGCTGCTGCCGGAGCATATCGTCATCCTGGGCGCGCGGTCGTTGGACCAGGGCGAGCGCGATCTTTTACATCAATATGGCGTGCATGTCTTCACGATGCATGATATCGACCGCCACGGGTTGCCCGCCGTCGCGGAAGAGGCGCTGGCGCTGGCGACCGCCGGTGATGTGCCGCTGCATGTCAGCTTCGATATCGACGTGGTGGACCCGCGTGATGCCCCTGGCGTCGGCACGCCCGTCCCCGGCGGCATGACCTTCCGCGACGCCCATCTGGTGATGGAACTGATCGCCGAGACCGGCGCGCTGCGCACCCTGGATCTCGTCGAGGTTAATCCCATCCTCGACCACGCCAATCAGACGGGTGAGTTGGCCACCGACCTGATCTGCTCCGCCTTCGGCAAGCGCATCTATTGAGGCACGGCCCAACAGGGCGACCACCTGGAGGGGCAATGCCTTGGGCTTGCCCTGCCCCGACAGCCTGTGGCGGGAAGAACAAGGCGAATTGCCGTGCTGGCTAGGGTTGGGTCGCCAGCCCCAGCCGTTCGCGCACCTGCTGAATGCTGTCGGTGGTGATGTGCAGCATGATCGCTTCCAGCATCGCCTCGTCGGCATGCACGAGCGCGTCCAGCACGTCCTGCGGCACCTCGCCGAAGCGACCTTCCAGCGCCCTCTGGGCCATACGTTGCGCGCCGCGCTGCTCTCCCTGGGCCATGCCTTGCGCCATGCCTTTTGCTTGGCCTTCGGCGGTGCCACGCCGCAAAATCTCTTGGTACCATTCGGACTCAGCAATGAAGGTGTCTAACATCAGATGCTCCTTGATGTAGGCTAACACAGGATCACGACCAAACTTGCGGATGGCGAACATGACCAGAAAGTTGAGGGCATTGCCTCGTTCATCCACATCCGGTAGCTGCAACAACGTATCCGCCGCCTGACCGAAACTTTCGATGGTCGCCCCTTTAAGCAGCGCGGTGAAGATGAGGATACCGCTCTGCCCTGTAGCGAGCCACTCCGCCACTGGTTCTTCCCACAGCTTGATGATGTGGAAGTTCAACAGCGCGATGATGCCCTCCGGTCCGTCCATCCGCCAGGGCATCACTGGCACGCTGGTCGGGAAAAGATAAAGAACGATGGGCAGCACGGGCGTCTGTTCGCGCATCCAGATCAGCCCCAGATAATGCAGGATGCGCCCCACCATCTTCTGATCGGCGGCGGTCTGGATCTCCAGATGGATGATGTACTCAATGCCCCGATAGCGCACGCGCAGTAACGCATCGGCGTAAAGCGATTCGCGCGGCAACTCTGTCGGCAGCATGCCCAGATATTCCGCCCCCGGCAGAAACCATGCCACAAACTGCTCTGGTTTTAATTGTAGCATGACTTTGAAGGCATTGTCGTTCTTGGGCATGTATGCCATCCTTTCAGCATCCGCGAAACCAATCAGGTATGCTTGTGTATATTCTATGTTTTTTGTTTGCTCATTGCAAGCGAGAATATCCCCCACTCCAACCAGTGATGGAATGGGGGGATGCGCGACGGGCGCTAGCCGGCGAAGTTGCGCGGCTTGCAGGACGTGTGCAGATAGCCGGCGCGGAAGGCGACGACACGCTGGCTCAGGGTGCCAGCAGCGCGGCGGCGCGCAGTTCGCGGGCCAGGTGGCCGACGGCGGCGAGGCCAGTGCCGATGGGGGCGGCGTCGAAGGCATTGATGAGCGCGGAGGCGACGACTACGCCATCGGCCATGCGGGCGATCTGCGCGGCATGTGCGGGGGTGGCCACGCCGAAGCCGACGGCGATGGGGATCTCGCCCGCCTGAGCGCGCACGCGCGCCAGGAAGTCCGGCAGATCCTGCGCCAGCGCCGCCCGCGCCCCCGTGACGCCGCTGAGGCTGACGGCGTAGATGAAGCCGGAGGCCGCCGCCTGCGCGGCCTGCGTTACCTGCGTGATGCGCGCCGCCGGGCTGGTGGGCGTCACCAGAAAGATCGGCGTGATGCCGTGGGGCCGCGCCGCCGCGATCAGCGGCTCCGCCTCTTCCGCCGGCAGGTCGGGGATAATCAGCCCGCGCACACCTGCCGCCGCCGCAGCCTGGCACGCCTGTGCCAGGCCCATACGCAGGAAGGGATTATAATAGCCCATCAGCACCAGCGGCACCTGTGTCGCCTCGGTGACGGCCCGCGCGACGGCGATGGTGCCGGCGAGCGTCATGCCGCCTTCCAGCGCCCGCTGGCCGGCATGCTGAATCGTCGCGCCATCCGCCAGCGGATCGGAGAACGGCACGCCCAGTTCGATCACATCCGCGCCGGCCTCCGCCAGCGCGCGGGCCAGCGCCACGCTCGTCGCGGCATCAGGATAGCCCGCCATGATATACGGCACGAACGCCGCGCGCCCCTCGACCTTGGCCCGCGCGAACGCCGCGCGAATCGGTGCATCAGTCATACAATACCTTTCCTTTAAGGCAAAACGGAACACGGAATGGACGCGGGATACTTTTATAGAAAGAAACGGAACGCGAGATGACACGAAATATGCGCGAGAAAACGCGAAAGATGGGATGAAAGCCGATTTCCGTTTCGCGTCATTTCGCCCTGATCTCGCGTCATTTCGTGTGCCGTCTCCTTTATACCGCGTTATTCCGCGCTGATTCCGTGTCATTCCGCGTTCCGTCTTCCTAAATGTTCATAATGATACGCCGAGCAGGGGGGCGACGGAGGTGATATCTTTGTCGCCACGGCCCGACAGGTTGAGGATGATGATCTCGCCGTCGCGGATGTCGCCCGCCTCGCGCAGTTCGACGAGTTTGGCGAGGGCGTGGGCGGGTTCGAGGGCGGGGATGATGCCTTCCGTGCGGCAGAGCAGCGCGAAGCCACGCAGGGCGGCGGCGTCATCGGCGCTGGTATACGTGGCACGCCCGCTGTCTTTCAAGTAGCTGTGTTCCGGGCCGACGCCGGGATAGTCCAGGCCGGCGGAAACGCTCTGCGTCTCCACCACCTGGCCGTCGTCGGTTTGCAGCAGGTAGCTATACGAGCCGTGCAAGACGCCGGGCTGGCCGAAGGAGAGCGGCGCGGCATTCGCGCCCAGGCCGGCTCCCTGCCCGCCAGCCTCCACGCCGATGAGTTGCACGCTGGCATCGTCCACAAAGGGATGGAAGATGCCGATGGCGTTCGAGCCGCCGCCGACGCAGGCGATGACGCGATCCGGCAGCCGGCTCTCGGCGGCGAGGATTTGCGCCCGTGCCTCGCGTCCGATGACGGCTTGGAAGTCGCGCACGAGTTGCGGGAAGGGATGCGGCCCCACGGCGGAGCCGATGATGTAATGCGTCGTGTTGACGTTCGTCACCCAGTCGCGCATCGCCTCGTTGATGGCGTCTTTCAGCGTGCGGCTGCCGGAGTCCACGGCGCGCACCTCCGCGCCTAGCAGCTTCATCCTGAAGGCGTTCAGCGATTGGCGGCGAATGTCTTCACTGCCCATGTAGACGACGCATTCCAGGCCCAGCAGCGCACAGGCCGTCGCCGTCGCCACGCCGTGCTGCCCCGCGCCGGTCTCCGCGATGACGCGCCGTTTGCCCATCCGCTGCGTCAGGAGCGCCTGGCCCAGCGCGTTGTTGATCTTGTGTGCGCCGGTATGCGCGAGATCCTCGCGTTTCAGGTAAACTTTCGCGCCCAGTTGCGCCGAAAGGTTGCGGGCCAGATACAGCGGCGTCGGGCGTCCGACATATGTGCGCTGCAACAGCGCCAGTTCGTCACTGAAGGCCGGATCGCGCTGCGCCTCGGCATAGGCTTGCTCAAGCTGGTCCAGCGCGGCCATGATGCTTTCCGGCACATAGCGCCCGCCGAACGCGCCGAACCGCCCCCGTGCATCGGGGTAAGTCTGCACTTCGCTGGTCATTTGGTTATCTCCTGAGCGTTCTTCGAACACGAAAGCCACGAAAATGAACACGAAGATCACGAAAGATCCTTGAAAAAGTTATTTCTAAATTTTCGTAATCCTTCGTGCTGCTTCGTGGCTTTCATGTTCGCTCGTTTTGTCTGCTGCGCGCACAGCCTGGATGAAGGCGCGCATGCGGGCGGGATCTTTGCTGCCGTCTGGCCCCTCGATGCCACTGCTGACATCCACGCCCCACGGTTGCACGGTGCGGATGGCGTCGGCGATGTTGGCGGCGTTCAGACCGCCGGCGAGGATGATCGGCAGATCTTTCGCCCAGGTGGCCGCAATTGCCCAATCGCCGGTCTGGCCGGTGCCACCCCACACACCGGGCGGCGCGGCTTCGATCATGGCAAGCCTGCCGGGGAAGAGCAACCGGGGGCGCGGCTCACGATATATCGGCGCGGCGGAAGAGAGCGCGAGGATCGTGGGTAATTTCAGCCCGTGCATGCGGGAACGGTCGCCGCCGGGCAGCGCCACCTGCACAGCGCGGACGCCAGCAGCAGCGGTGAGCGCGTTCACCTGCTCCACCGGCTCGTCGGCGAAGACGCCGACGGTGAGCGCATCCGGTGGCAGGGCGGCGACGATCGCGCGCGCCTGCTCCGGCGTGATCTGCCGCTTGCTGGGCGTCATGACCAGACCGATGAGATCCGCGCCGGCATCATACGCGGCCAGGGCATCCGCCGGGGTGCGCATGCCGCAGAGCTTGACGACGGGCCAGCGCCCGCGCGGCATGGCCTGCACCACGCGCGGCAGATAGGCGATCTGCTCCAGCAGGTAGGGCCGGTCGGGGCGCACCAGTGCCTCGCCCAGCAGCACGGCATGCGCGCCGTAACCGCGCATACGCGCCACATCTGCCGGGGTGAAAAGGCCGCTCTCTGCGACGACGATCACGTCAGCCGGGATGCGCGGGCGCAGTGTTTGGAGCAGGGTCGTATCGACCGTGAAGGTGCGCAGGTCACGGGCATTCACGCCGATGATCCGCGCGCCGATGCGCACGGCGCGTTGCGCCTCTTCGGCGTCATGCACTTCTACCAGCGGTTCCATGCCCAGCGCGCGGCCCTCGGCGATCAGCGCGCCCAGCGTGGGATCGTCCAGCAACGCGACGATCAGCAGATAGCTATCCGCGCCCGCCGCCCGCGCCTCGATTACCTGATACGGATCGGTGATGAAGTCTTTGCGCAGGATAGGTTTATTTTGCACCGTTTGACGCACGGCAGTAAGATCGGCCAGGCTGCCCTGAAAGTGATCCTCCTCGGTCAGCACAGAGATCGCTGTCGCCCCGTTGTCAACGTAGTGACGCGCCAATGCGCGCGGGTCCAGCGCGGCATTCAGCACGCCTTTCGAGGGCGATGTACGCTTGATCTCGGCGATGACGCTGATACCGCCGATCATCGCCCGCAGCGCGGCGGCGAAGTCCAGCGCGGGGGGCTGTCGCGCGGCCTCGGCGCGCACCGCGTCGCTATCGCGCTCAGCCATGCGTGCGGCCAACCGCGCCCGCGTGGCGGGAACGATGCGTTCCAGAAAACTCTCAGGCATAGCGTAACTCAAGCTTTCCTTGAAGGACGGAACGCGAGAAGCCACGAGATCTGCGCGAAATAACGCGCGATAACCGCTCTCTGGCAGTATAATTTCGCGTCATCTCGTGACCATTTCGTGTCATTTCGTGTTCCCGTCCTCCCCTTCAATTCACGGCGCTGGCGCGGACGGCCTCGCGTTCGGCGGCGACGGCGAGGTCTTGCGAGAGGGCGACGAAAGCCCCCAGGTTGCGCAGGGCGCGGTCCGGGCGCAGTTGCGCGCGGGCGAGCGTGATGCCGTCGCGCAGCGAGGCCGCTTTGCCAGCGACGAAAAGCGCGGCACCGGCGTTCAGGCACACCACATCGGCGCGGGCATCGCTGATCTCGCCGGCCAGCACGCCGCGCAGGATGATCGCGTTCGTCTTGGCGTCGCCGCCCTTGAGCGCCTCGCGCGGGACGGTCGGCAAGTCCAGTTCCGCCGGCGTCAGCGTGTATTCGGTGATCTGCGTGGTTGCGCCATGCACCTCAGCGACGCGGGTGGGCGCGCTGAGGGAGATCTCATCTACGCCGTCTTCGCCATGCACCACCAGGGCGCGTTCCACGCCCAGCAGCAGAAGCGCCTCGGCCATCGGGCGCACCAGCGCCGCTTCCGCCACGCCCAGCACCTGCTTTTTCACGCCCGCGGGATTCGTCAGCGGGCCGAGGATGTTGAAGACGGTGCGGAAGCCGATCTCGCGGCGCACCGGCGCGACATATTTCATCGCGGGGTGGTACGTGGGCGCGAACATAAAGCCGAAGCCCGTCGCGCGCACGCAGCGCGTCACCGCATCCGGCGCGAGGTCGATCCGCGCCCCCAGCGCCTCCAACACGTCGGCGCTGCCACACTGGCTGGTCGCGGCGCGATTGCCATGCTTGGCCACCGGCTGCCCCGCGCTGGCCACGACGAAGGCGGCAGCCGTCGAGATATTGAACGTGCCGGAATGGTCGCCGCCGGTGCCGCAGGTATCCAGCGCCTCGATGTTGTTTGGCAGCTTGACCGCCAGGGCTTTGTTGCGCATGCCACGCGCCATGCCGGCGATCTCGTCCACCGTCTCGCCTTTGATGCGCAGGGCCGTCAGTAGCGCGGCCACCTGTGCGGGGGGGGCCTGGCCCGACATCATCGCTTCCATCGCTGCGTCGGCCTGTTCCTGCGGCAACGACTGGCCCGCCATCACCTGATTCAGTGCGTCACGAAACATGGGTCTACCTCCAAAAAGTGGTGCAAGAGCCGCTTGCCGTCGGTGGTGAGGATCGATTCGGGATGGAACTGCACGCCTTGCATCGGATAGTCCCGATGGCGCAGCCCCATGATCAGACCGTCGGTGGTCCAGGCCGTGACTTCCAGCGCTGGGGGCAGCGTCGCCCGTTCGACAATCAAACTATGATAGCGCGTCGCGGTGAAGGGATCGGGCATGCCGGCGAAGATGCCCAGCCCACTGTGGTGAATCTGCGCGGTCTTGCCGTGTACGGGCCGGGGCGCGCGAATGACCCGCCCGCCACACGCCTGCCCGATGGCCTGATGCCCCAGGCACACGCCCAGGATCGGGATCGTCGGCGCGAACGTGGTGATCACGTCCAGCGCGATGCCGGCCTCGTTCGGCGTGCAGGGGCCGGGCGAGATGATGATGCGCTCCGGCGCGAGATCGGCGATCTCGGCCAGCGTGATCGCGTCGTTGCGTGCCACCCGCACCGCCGCGCCCAGTTCGCAGCAATACTGGTACAGGTTGTATGTGAAGCTGTCGTAGTTATCGAGAATCAAGATCATCGCCACACCTCACTGGCAGGATGGTAGGACGCGAGACGGAACGCGAAATGACGCGAGATAGGCGCGAATAGACGCGAAATAATGTTCAAGATCTCGTGTTTTTTCGCGTAGATTTCGTGTTATCTCGCGTTCCGCCTTTCTTTTTTAAGAACCTTTGTCGCCATATCCTTTGCTCCCGTCGTTTCGGCCATCGCCACAGCACGCCAGAGGGCGGCGGCTTTGCGCTGCGTCTCGTCGAACTCGAAGGCGGGATCAGAATCGGCGACGATGCCCGCGCCGGCCTGGGCATACGCCGTGCCGTCCTTGAGGATCAGCGTGCGGATGGCGATGGCCATGTCGAGGTTGCCGGTGCGGCTGAAGTAGCCGACGCCGCCGCCATAGACACCGCGCCGCTCGCCTTCGATCTCAGCGATGATCTCCATCGCGCGCACCTTGGGTGCGCCGCTCAGCGTGCCGGCGGGGAAGGCCGCGCGCACGGCATCGACGCTGCTGAGGTCGGACCGCAGCGCGCCGGTGATGTGCGAGACCAGGTGCATCACATGCGAATAGCGTTCCACGTCCATCATCTGCGTCACGCGCACGCTGCCGGGCGCGGCGATGCGCCCCACGTCGTTGCGGCCCAGGTCCACCAGCATCACGTGTTCCGCCTGCTCCTTGGGATCGTAGCGCAGTTCAGCTTCCAAGGCTTTATCCGCGCCGGTGGTGGTGCCGCGTGGGCGCGTGCCGGCGATGGGATGCAGCGCCACCTCGCGCTCCTCCACCCGCACCAACATCTCCGGCGAAGCGCCCGCGATCTGGAAGTCCTCGCAATCCAGGTAAAAGAGATAGGGCGAGGGATTCAGCCCGCGCAGGGCGCGATAGACGCTGAAAGGGTCCGCCGTCGTTGGGCGCTGGGTGCGGCGCGACAGCACGATCTGGAAGGCATCGCCCGCGACGATGGCCTCCTTGGCCTGGGCCACGCCCGCCATGTAGCGTTCTCGCTCCTCCGCCGCCACCGGCTCCGGCGTCGCGTCGTCTGCCGTGATAGCGAAGGCAGTGTGCGCCAGCGGCGTTTCCGCCAGGTCGTGCGCGATGCCGTCCAGCCGCGCCTGAGCGGCGGCCAGGGAGGCCGTGAGGTCGCCGGCGAGGCGCGCGTGCGTCAGGAGCCGGGCGCGATGGGTGACGTGATCGAAGATCAGCAGCGTGTCAGTGAAGATCTGCACGGCGTCGGGCAGCCCCAGCGGATCGCGTGCCGGCAGGGGGATGCGCTCAAAATGGGCGACGGTCTCGTAGCCCAGGTAGCCGACCGCGCCGCCGGCGAAGCGCGGCAGCGCCGCGCCGGGCGTGCCGGGGCCGGTGACGGGGGCCACGCGGTCGCGCGCCAGTTCGGCTTCGATCACGGCCAGCGGATCGTCACAGGGAACAGTCTCGCGTTCTCCCGCGCGGTCGCCGGTCACGTAGCGCCACTCGGCGCGGTCGCCACGCACGCGCAAAACACGCTCCGGCGCGATGCCCACGAAGGAATAGCGCGCCAGCCGCTCGCCGCCCTCCACCGATTCCAGCAGGAACGTGTAGGGTGTGCGCGCCAGCTTGCGATAGGCCGACACGGGCGTCTCACAGTCCGCCAGGATCTCGCGCCACAGCGGATAGAGCGTGTAGCCCTCCGCCTGTGCCGCCTCCATCGCGTTGAGGATGTCGGTCCCCGCCTGCATCGCCGTCTTGCGCATAGCACTCACTCCCCAAGGTTTTTCGAACACGAAGGCCACGAAAGCGAACTCGAAAGGTCACGAAAAGTCGAAAGAAAATGAGAAACTAGCCCCCGTACCAACTGTTGCAACTCAAAAGACATCTTTCGTGTCTTTCATGTTCATTTTCGTGGCCTTCGTGTTCGATCCGTCCTTTCCCTTATCCCTATCGAATGCCCATCGCCGTTTGGGCGCGGGCCAGGGTCGCCTCGGCCTGCGGGCGCACGCGGTCGGCACCGGCGCGCAGAAGGCCGTCGAGCTGCGCGGCATCGCCCATCAATTCGTTGTAACGCGCCTGGATCGGCTCCAGCGTCGCCACCAGCAGGTCGGTCAGTTCGGCCTTGAACTCTTTGTAGCCCTTGCCCGCGAAGTGTTCTTCCACCCTGGCGTGATCCTGCTGCGCGAGCAGGCTGTAGATCGAGGCCAGGTTCAGGATGGCGGGCCGGTTGGGATTGAACTCAATCGTGCGCTCCGAATCCGTGGTGGCGCGGGCGATCTTCTTCTTGATGACGCTGGGTGGGTCGGTGAGGAAGATCGCGCCGTTCGGCTCGCTCTTCGACATCTTGCGCGTGGGATCGTCCAGCGCCATGATGCGCGCCCCCTCGGCGCGGATCAACGGATTGGGCAGGACGAACGTCTCGCCGAAGCGCTCGTTGAAGCGTTCCACGATATTGCGCGTCAGTTCGATGTGCTGGCGCTGGTCGTCGCCCACCGGCACCAGATCGGCGTCATACAGGATGATGTCCGCCGCCATCAGCACGGGATAGTCATACAGCCCCGCCGTGGCGCTCTCGCGGTCATCGCCGGCCTTGGTCTTGAACTGATGCATCTTGTTCAGCCAGCCCAGCGAGGAGACGCAGTTCAGCAGCCAGGCCAACTCGGCGTGCGCGCTCACGTGCGACTGAATGAAGAGCGGCGCGCGTTGCGGATCGATGCCGACGGCCAGCAACATCGCCGCCAGGCTCAGCGTGTTCTGGCGCAGTTCCGCCGGATCTTGCGGCAAGGTGATCGCGTGCAGATTGACGATGCAGAAGATACTGGCATACTGATCCTGCTCCGCCGCCCAGTGGCGCATCGCCCCCAGATAATTGCCAATGTGCGGATTATTTGTCGGCTGGATGCCCGAAAAGACACGTGGCTTCGTCGTCGCCGGCTCGGCTTTTTGGGCTTGCGTGGCCGCTTGCGTCTTGCCGCTGGTCTTAGCCGGATCTAGCGTGTTACTCTTAGTTGGCATGATATGTCTCTCCTCCAATAAAAAAACCTCTCGCCGTTGAGACGAGAGGTGTGGATAACAAAAAGCCCCTCATCCCAGGGACGAGAGGTTGAAGCCTTCGTGGTGCCACCCATGTGCGAGCCAGCCCGATGAAAGGCTTGCTCCTTATTGTTTCGCTACGGGCATGCTAACCATTCGTAGGGCGGACATTCCAGTCCGCCGCCGTGACAGACACGAATGTCTGTCCTCCAGATCTTAATGCCGATAGCTAGCCTCAATAACGGGAGGCACCCGATGAAGATCTACTGACCGTTGCCGGCGTTCGCTGCATGGCTCGCAGGGCCATTCGGCTGCGGAGGCGATACCGGTTCGCACCATCCACCGGCTCTCTGCATCGCGCTCACGCGGCGTACTGTTCCTGTTCGCAGCCTTCGCGTATCGTGTTGTCGTTATTATGCAGTATAGCGGATGATGGCCCAGGTTGTCAAGGGGTTGCGCATATTGCTCAGCCGCCGTGCCGTTCGTGGCCGTGCTGCTCGTGGCCGTGCTTGCCCCGCCCCCGATGCGCCTTGTGCTTATACGTGTTGCCGTGCGAGTTGCCGTGCGGTGATCGTGTTGGCTGTGCCTGAGTGGGCGTGGTCGCAGGAGGCTGGATTAGCAGCAGTCCCGTGTTGGTGCTGGTGGTGGCGTTATCATGCGTCGCCGTCGTGCCATAACCAAAGTTCCAGGATGTGGGGCTGCTGACGCTATAAGCCAGCGTGTAATTCTGGGCGGTCCAGACCTGATAGCCGCTCTGGCTGCCCTGCGGCGACCAGAGTTGATGGGGCAGCGTCGTCGTCAGATAGCTTTGCACGCTGCTCGCCGTTCCGGCGCTACAGACGGCAACATGTGGCGGCACGCTGCTGGTGCCAGGGATGGCATAGGCGCGCGAGAGCGGCGGCAGGGCGACATACAGCGATTGGGGATTGCTGACCACCCAGAACTCCTGGTACGGCACACCGGCGAAGCTGCCGGCGCACTGCGGCGCGGGCGGCGGCGCGAAGAGATCCAGCCGATAGAGGACGATGCCGTTGCCCTGATCGGCTACGTTTTCCAGCGAGACGAAACGCGGCGTCGCGCCCTTCATCCAGCACAAACCCGCCAGCCAGCCGGTGCAATGCACGAAATAGCCGCCGTCATACGGCACCTTGAACAAAGGCGATCCGCCCCAGCCGTGCTGCGCCATCGCTGCGCTGTAATATTGCACAAGATTCTGCGCGCTGGTGTTCGGCGCGCAAGCGGTGATGTGCGCGACGGTGAAGCGACCCGCGCCGGCGCTATCCTGGGTGGGCGACGTGCTTGTCGCGCCAGCAGGGAACGGCAGATCGTCGAAGCTGCCCCCCGCATTGGGCGTATCGCTGCCCCCCAAAGCCGCACCGCAGGCGAGCGCCGGCGCGGGCGTGGCGATCGGTGCCGGAATGGGCGCGGGGGCGCTGGTGGCCGTCGGCGCGGGTTGCGGCGTGGCCGTGGGGATGGGCGCGGGGGCCGGCACGACGGTCGGCGCGGGCGCGCGGGTGGCCGTGGGCGCGGGAACCGCCGTCGCCGGTGGGGCCGTGGGCGGCGCGGTCGACGAGCCAGGATGGGTCGCGGAGGTGCTGCCGCTCGTAGTCGGAGATGTTGCGGATGATTGCTGATAGAACAGGCCGGCAAACGGCCCGACATCGCCCGCGCCCATGATGATCAGCGCCAGCAGCCCAACGACGGTGAGAGCGGTGAGCAGCGCGAGCATGATCGCGCGATTGCTTGCGGGCTGATCCGTCGGGCGCACCAGGGGCGGGCGATCGCCCGAAAAGCCGCCCGCTGGGCGCGGCCACGCTGCTCCCTGCGACGGAGGGACGGGATAATGGTTGGCGTCCGCGGTCGTGATCGGCTCGTAAGGTCCGGCTCCTGGGCTGGCATCCACTGTCGGCGCGAGCGATGCGAAGGGGACGGTCTCCTCACCGTCGGGCGGCATGTAGGGGGTCGTATCCTCCGCCGTGAGCGGCACATAGGGGCCGTCCGTCAACGCGCCGACTGGCGGCATCCCTTGCGGTGGCGGCGGGGGTGGCACCGCTCCCCCGCCCAGCTTGCTCACCGGCGCGACGCTGCCGCAGTGCGGACAGAACCGTTCTCCTGGCAAAAACACATGATCGCAGGTCGGACATCGCATCACCGCACCTCGTCCCGCGCTGCATGCTGGCAGCGCCGCCAACGCTGGATGGACTGATAAGCGCCATATGGGCTGACAAATGCCATATAAATGAGCATACCAAAGCGCGATCACGAAATCAAGCACAGCCATAGACCAAAATATGTGAACCGTTACACAAACATAGATTTACCGACCGCCATAATGAAACCGTATGGGGCGAAACCGCTCCTTCGATCACGAAGGTTGCCTGCGCAACCTGGGACGGGGCGGATCGCGCGGGGGCGAATGCGTGCAGGGGGTTAGTCAATCACCGCATAGTCGCTATAGTCCATCAGCTATAGTCCATCAAGGGTACAATGCCTGGTGGTTTGTAAACAAGAAAAATAATATAACGGCGCAAGAGGTACCCCTTGCAATTTTCATCCCCACCTAGTAGAATACATAGAGAAATAACCGACAGAAGATGTTGGAGCATCATAGTCGGTTGTTCGTCTATTTGATTGTCCTTGGTAATTATCCTGTCTGAGGATGATGTAAGGTGTTGTTCAAAGACTCTGACGATATCATACATCAATTCGTGCGCTGTGTCAAGTCTTAGCCACCCGAATTTACTGGGTGGTCCAAGAGACAAGGAGTGCGGCTGCCTCTAACAAGTGAGTACCCCACGTAAAATGAAAGGTCATTATGTTAGGCAAGTCACGCCAATTCATTGGCATCGCGCTGCTTTTGATCATGGTATACGCTGATTTAGGTCAGATCCACGTGGTGCTGGGCGATTTGCATCGGCTTTTTTCGGCGATTTCAAGGAGATGCCGATGCTTATTCTGTTCCATCCCCACAGGAAACCAAAGGAGGACCACGAGTAGGAAGGTGACAAGGTCGCTCACCAAGGGTGCTATCCTTTGGTGGGCGACGGGTATAATTCTCAAAGAAACCTTGCCAGTTCTTTTTAAGATAATGCACGAGGAGAACATATGCTGCCTCCATTCATTCCCGATGATCAGGCTCCTGAAATGACCGCTGAGATGGCAGCGCATCTGCACTGTTTTATCTGCGGCAATGATGATGCATATGCATTGCGCGTTACTCAGGAGCCGCTCACGGATGGCAAGAATACTGTATTGGTCACGATCAAGGCGGCGTTTTGCCGCTTTTGTGGTGAACGAGTGATGGATCTGCGCAACAACCACCGGCTGGATGTGGCGCGTGGGCAATTAGCGCGTGGAGAATTCGACGACTTTACACCGGTGGGAACAACCTACCAGGCTTCATAAGCCAAAGCATGTACGTTCGGTTACGCGCCGGCATCATCTGCCGCCGTCCACGGGCGCGGCATCAGCAGTGCTTCGATGTCGGCGCGCAGCAGATATTGCTTGCGGTCGCCAGGGATTTTATACGCCTTGATCTCCCCCTCTTTGATGCGTTCCTGAAACCATTTCACCGAGCGATCATAGGCTTTGGCGGCATCTTGAATCCATAGCAAATCATCTCTTTGGATCGATTTTCGTAGTTCTTCGTTGTTGATCATTGAAATTCCTTCAAAAGGATGGTATAGTATGAGAAAGGCATCCAGGGAGACTTGCGATCCTCCGCCTGGACGCCTTGACACCACTGTGCGCCAGATGGCGCAAGGAGATGGCTTATGCATATTCTACCACGTTTCGGGCAAAACCGCAAACGATCTACGCAGAACAACGAACAACTATGGCCAACGTTGGCTGACGCTGGACCGGCCTGCCCTCACAGCGGCCTGACGGCGGAAGACCGGCTGGATCTCCAATTATTGGCACAGGGCAAGTTCTTGCCGTCCGACCTCAGCCGTGACCAATTCGTCAGTGGGCTGGTCAACTGGACGGTGGAAGTGCGCGGCGAGATCGCGCGGGCGGCGCTGGCGCGGCTGGCCGGGCGCGGCTACGCGCGCAGCGTCGGGCCGGCAGATCAGTTTGCCCGCCTGACTCCCCAGGGCGTGCTGGTGGTGGAACGCGCCATGCGCCACGCCGTCGCGCTGCAACTGGCGCGGGCCTGACTTATACGCTTTGCGGGTGATCAGTATGGATACCGGAGGACAGCTATTCCTGTCTGTCACTACGGCGGACAGGAATGTCCGCCCCACGCTTCCCCGGAGGACAGCCATTCCTGTCTGTCCGGTCCCAACCGGCCCCAATGACCACCGTCTTTACCCGCAAGAGGTATAAAGGGCGGGTTGGCATATGCCGCCCCGCAAGGGACCATTATACGGGTGCGATTTATCGCGCCCCTGGCTATGCCGGTGCCAGCGGGCGTGGCGCGTAGAGCGTTCCCAGCGTAGCCAGCGCGCGGGGATAGTCGGCGTCCAGCGCGTCCAGCAGGGTGCGAGCATCGCCGGCTTGCAAGTCCAGCGCCACGCGCGCGGCGGGTTCCAGGCGCGGCATCACCGCATCGCCCCACCAGCCCACGCCCAGCGCACGGGCCAGGATGTCCGCGACCTGCACCACGGCGGCGATCTCGCTGCACGCTTCCAGGCGACCGCCGGAGCGCACGCTATGGTGGCGGCCCACCGCCAGCGCGATCTCCTCTGGCTGGCCCCATGCCTCGCAGAGCGCGCGGCCCAGCGCCGCGTGGTCGCACGGCAGCAAGCGCCGTTCCGCCGTCGTGATGGCGATGCCCTCCGTCGCCGCCAGTTGGATGACGCGCGCGTACTCCTCCGGCAGCAGCAGCAACAAGGCAACCTTGCCGGCATCGTGCGTCAGCGCCGCCGCCACGAACGGCAGATCGTCGGCTGCGCCCTGGCGGCGAGCCAGGAGGCGCGCGGCAGCCGCCGCCGCGACGCTGTGCTGCCACAAGCCGGCGATGCGCGCGTTCAGGTCCGCCTGGCCAGGCAGGCGCAAGGTGAAGAGGCTGAGCAAGCTGGGGGGCCGCGCGATCTCATGCACGACCTCGCTGCCCAAAAACTGTACGGCGCGGGGTAGCGCGGTGATCGGTTCGGGCAAAGCGCAATAGGCCGAGTTTACGGCGCGCACGACGCGCATGGCGACGGTAGGGTCCAGCGCCACGATGCGCGCCACATCTTCCGCCGAGGCGGCAGGGTCTGCCAGCAGATCGTCGAGCAGGGGCAGGATCGGTGAGGGGCGGGTGAAGGAGCGCAGTCGCGCGACGAGCGCCTCCACCGTGGCGGCAACCGGAAGAGATGGTGCGGTCATACACGGCCCCCTTCTTTGAGCCGCGCGGCTTGCTGTTGGTGGCGGGCGTAACGGTCGCGGGCCATTTGCGCCAGCTCGCGCATGAAGGGATCGCGCTCATCGATCTGCATCAGGGCATGCATGGCGAACGGCGTGGGGGCGGGCAACCTCGCGGCGGCACCCTCCGGCGCGCTTTCAGCGCGGATCGCCACGACCGCGACGCCCCACTGGCGCATCTGGCGCTGCTGCTGGCGCGTCAGGCTGGTTCCCGCCGGTGCCAGCAATCGCCCCCGCGCATCCTGCGCATCCTCCGCCAGCACCATCCCCGGCTGAATCTCCGCCACGCTGATCGTCAGCGCCGCCATGCTCGCCATCGCCCGACCTCCTATGCGCCATCCCTATGCCGCTTTCTTTTATCGAATCGGCGGCGCGCGGTGGTGCCAAAAGGGCCGGAAGTCACACGGGCGGCTATTGCAGCACGTCACGTTGCTTCATCAGCACGCCCGTCAGGACGGCAAAAACGACGATGTAGGCGACGAGCGTGCCGACCACCTGCTTAGGATCAGGCTGCTGACCGAGCGCAGAGACGCCGCGACTGAGAGCATCGAAGATGTTCAAGCCGCGATTCGGCAATACCGCTGCCGGCAAGTTCGTAATGACCGCGCCGACAAAGTATTTCGGAATATCGCCCCACACCTGATTGTTGGTGGCGACGCCGATGATTTGCAGCACGCCGCTGATGATGCCTTCCACGAAGAAATACGCCAGCGCGAAGCTCAAACCGAAGGCCATGTTGCGCCCCAGCACAGCGAAAAGCGCCGCCAGCAACAGCGTGGCGAACATGCTGACGATCACCGCGCCAATATAGCCCAGCGTGTCGGACCAAAAGTAACTCGGCAACGTGAACGAGTCAGCGTTACTGCCCAGCGCCCAGTTGATATCCAGTTTCGCCACGATCAGCGCCAGCACCAGCAACACCACCAGCATGCCCAGGCTCACGATGCCGACCGCCGTCAACTTCGCGCCCAGCAGGCGCAAGCGCCCCACGCCGCGCGCCAGGATGACGCGGATCGTCCCCTGCTGGTATTCCTGCGCGATGGCAAAGACGGTGGCGACCGCGACGAAGATGCCGATGAAGCCGCGCACGCCCGTGTTACTGTTGAGGAACTGCGTCATCACCGAATAGGAGAGCGGCGCGAGATGAATCGGCAAATCATTCAACCGATTGTTGACGGCATTGATCTCAAAGTAATAGACCAGCGACGCGAGCGAGAAGAACACCGCGACGATTCCGGCGGTGATCCACACGGCGCGCTGGCGGCTGATCTTAAAAAGTTCCGCGCGCACCATGCTGACGAAGCTCGGCGTGGTGGCCGTTGTGGTGCCGGTCATGGTAACGTTCATCGTGCGCCTCCCGGTGCGGCATTGGTCAGGCGCAAGAAAGCCTGCTCCAGCGTTTCGTTCTGATAGATGATGCTGTCGGGAATGTAGCCGGCATCCACCAGGAATTTGTTCAGGTTGCGCCCACGCCCGTCGGGGGCGGGCGTGAAGATCGCGCCGTTCGGGTCAAGCCGCGCGCCCAGGCTCCAAGACTCGCGCTGGAGCGCCGCCAACGCAGCGGGGGCGTCTTCGACATAGACCATGAACATGCCTGTGCCGCGCGTCAGGTCGTCGGGCCGCGCCTCGGTGACGAGTTGGCCCAGGTTGATGATGCCCACGCGCGAGCATAATTGCTGCACCTCGCCCAGCACGTGGCTGGAGATGACGATCGTTTTGCCCTGCGCGGCCAGGCTGCGCAACAGTTCGCGCATCTCCACGATGCCAGCGGGATCCAGGCCGTTCGCCGGCTCGTCCAGCACCAGCACGTCAGGATCGTTCATCAGCGCCATCGCCACGCCCAGGCGTTGCTTCATGCCCAGCGAATAGGTGCGCACGCGGTCTTTCTGGCGCGCGGCCAGGCCCACTTGCACCAGCACCCTTTCGATGCGCGCGTCATCTACGCCGCCCAGCGACTGGCTGAGCGCCCGCAAGTTGTCGCGCCCCGTCATATAAAGATAAAGGGCCGGCGTTTCCACCAATGCGCCCACGCGCGGCAAGATCTGCGCGCTATGGGTGGCGATGTCTTGCCCCAGCAACTCCACGCTGCCGGAGGTCGGCGCGATCAAGCCCAGCACCATACGGATCGTCGTCGTCTTGCCCGCGCCGTTCGGCCCTAAGAAGCCAAAGATATCGCCGCGATACACTTCCAGATTCAAATTATTGACCGCTAACCGTTTGCCATACTGTTTGGTCAGCCCGCGCGTGCGCAGGATCACATCACCTGTCCCCGTCGCCGGCTGCGCCGTGGTTGTCAGCGGAGATGCCATATCGTTCCTCTCGTTTCCGGGAAGCGCCACACGATAAACAAGTATTCGCTTCCCCCTTCCATTCTATAACGCACGAGGGGGGATGGCAGCGACGAACGGCCCTGATTCCCTGTGAACTCGCTCACAAACGGGGGCGATACCGCGCAACGAAGGCGCGCAGGTGCGCGATGTAGACGGCGGGGTCGGCGGCATAGGCACCGCAGTGGATGGGGCTGTCGGCATAGTACGTCTCTACCGGCGTACCCCCGGCCTGCGCGGCGCGGGCGATGCGTTCCGCGTGGGCCAGCGGGATGAGCGGGTCGCCGGTGGCATGGAATAGCAGCAGGGGCGGCGTCGTCGCCGGGGCGCGTCGCCCGCGCAGCCGCGCTTCCGGCTGGGCCACCAGCGGATGGCGGAAGCGCACGCGATAGATGACCTTCGCGCCATTGATCGCCGCTGTCGTGCAGGCGGGGATGAGCGCCCGCAGCGGGCGCAGCGGCGTGGGCCAGGCCGCGCTGCCCGCGCGCAACTGGCCGGTGATGATGCGCCGAAGCATGTCATCCAGCCGTGCGAAGGGGCTGTCGGCGATGATGCCGGCTACGTCTGGGTGTGGCGGCAACAGCAACGCCACCGCCGCGCCCATCGAAAAGCCGTGGATGAAGATGCCGCGCGGCAAGGTTTCCGGCTGATACGCCGCCACCTGCACCGCCGCCGCCAGGTCGCGCACCTCGGCGTTGCCGCCGCTGGTGGGGAGCGCCGCGCTGTCGCCGTGGCCGCGATAGTCGAAGAGCAGCACGTTACAGCCATTGCCGTATTCCAACGCAGCGATGGGGCGGAAATTGACGCTCGGCAGCCGGAAGCCGTGGCTGAGGATGATCGTCGGGGCCGGCGCGGGCTGCGCCCAAAACTCCCCTTGCAGCCGCGTGCCATCCGCCGCGATGAAGGCTACTGGCCGGCGCAGTTCCGCCGGGGGCAGCGCGCCCAGCGCCGGAAAGCGCCAGCCGCCCCACACGGGCGCGTCCGGGTCGATCACCTCGCCGGGCTTCGTCATCTCCTTCACAAGATGATCGGCCAGCATCAGGCACGCCCCGCCGACCGTCACCCCCACGAATGCCGCCGATGATGTCGCGGCGATGGCCGCGCGCCGGAACCCGCTCATAGCAATACCTCCTCAGTGAACGCCCATACGTTCTGCTGAGATTAAGAGGGCGGGCGACGGGCGAAAGTTTCACGCGCCTGCTCAGCGGTGCCAGCGGTCGATGACGGCCTGGTCCTCCGGCGTGAGGCTGTAGAGGGCGTTGACCTCCATCGAGATCGTCGCGGTCAAGCGTTGGGCGACGGGGTAGTGGGTGGTGTCGTCGGTGGCCGTGCCGTGGGTGGCGTAATGGCGCGTCAGTTCGTTGGCCAGGCTGCTGAGGCGCTGACGGGTGTCGGCGGGGCCGAGCGCGATGGGCAGGGCGCGCAGCGCGTCCAGGTCGATAACCGGACGGGCGAGTTGATATGCCGTCTGCGTCAGCGCCAGGTAGGTGCGCAGAGGCGGCGCGTTGAGCAGTGCCAGCACGAAAAGCAGCGTCGCGCGCTCCGCTGGATCGCCCGCCTGCGGCAGCAGCGCGATCAGCGCCGTGAGCGGCACCGCGCCGGTGTCGTCCAGCGCCACGGTGGGTTGCGCGCCCGCGCGCGGCAGCACGAGCTTCGCCCCGCGCCAGCTATCCGGCGAGTGCTTGAAGGCGCTGGCCGGTAGCCAGGCACGGCCTGCCTGCGCGTGAAACGGCGCGATGTCGATGCCGCGCAGCAGTTTGACGCCATTGGGGATGGGCGTGGGTGAGGGATCGGGAGCATCTTTGCCAAGCTCCGCGCCGCGCGTGATCTGCACCAGTTCGCCCAGCGTCGTGCGCCCGATGGCCCCATGCGGCTGCGCCATGCGCGCGACGAAGGCGCGTTCCGCGCCGGCCAGGGCATAGCGCCACGGGCCGCGCGGTGCCTCCGCCAGATCCGCCTGGGGGATGTCACCTTCCATGCGTCGTTCCGCCCTGGTGGCGCGGCTGTGGATGGTGCGGACGGGGCGTTCCTCGGCCTCGTCGTCGTCGGCGTCATCGGCATCCGTCGCCTGGCTCTGGGCCGTGCGGGCGAGCGCCAACCGCTCGATGCGCTCCCACTGCGTCACGCTGGCGTCCGTCGGGGCATCGCGCCGCGCCAGGAGCATCACCGTGCCGGGACCGGAGCGGAAGACGCCCGTCAGGTGCGCCAGGTGTGCCAGCGACCATTCCGCGCGCAACTCGTCGCGCAGCGCGGCGGCAGCGGGCTTGATGAGGAAGGCTTCCGGCAGCGCAATCGCCAGCGCCCCACCATAGGCCACCAGCCGCATCGATTGCTCGAGGAAGCGCAGCCACACATCACGCGGCGGTGTTTTGCTCTCGAAGCCGCCGTAGCTCACGACTACCCCGCGCGCCGTCGCCAGCGGCGGGTTGGTGATGACGAGCTTGAAGCGCGCGTCCACCGGCAACGTCAGGCTGTCGGTCTGGTGGATGTGGAACTGCATCGTCTTGCGCCGCGCCGCCGGCAGATCGGGGATGACGTGCGCGACGAGCCGGCGAAGGCGCAGTTCGGCCACGTGGCACGCGATGGGGTCGGGGTCCAGTCCCCAGATGCAGCGCTCGATCTCCTGCGCCACACGCTCCGCGCCCCAGCGGCGCACGCGCCCGCGCGCCGCCAGCGCCTGCGCGGCAGCCAGCAGGGTGTTGCCGCTGCCGCAGGCCGGGTCCATCACCAGCACGCCAGCGAGATCGGTGCCGGGAATGTAGCTGGCCCATTTCATCAAGGTCTGCGCGTAGGGCAGGGGCATCGAAGTCACGCCGCGCCGGCGGCTGTTTTCGACGCGCGCGAACCCGTGCTCATACCAATCCTCGCCGGCGACCGCCGTCGCGCCGGCCTTGCCGCTCTGTTGCGTCTCGATCATGTCCGTCTGCTCCGTGGGTGGAATCGCGCGGGCTGGCCGGCCACGCGCACCCTATCCCCCACAGGATAGCCGGTCTTGTGCTAAGCCACAAGCTAACTGACTTTCGGGCTAGGGCCGGTGGGATAGCCGAGAAGACCTTGGAGCGGGCAGATGGGTGGCGGAGCGGGCGAATGGCGACGGGGGACGGCGGGCGGTTGGCGACGGGGGACGGCGGGCGGTTGAAACCGCGCCTAAGGGCGTTCCGCCACGAAGTCCACCTACGTGGACTGGGGCTAGTCCGCGACGGCGGACTTCGTCGCCGCCAGGCGCTTAGGCGCGGTTTCAACCGCCCGCTCGTCCCCCGTCGCCCGCTCGTCCCCCGTCGCCCGCTCGTCCCCCGTCGCCCGCTCGTCCCCACGGCATGGCTAGTACCTTTTCCTCAATCCTCTTCCGCGTGCAGCAGATCTAGCTCGCGCACCAGATTGAGGTCCAGCATCTGATAGCCGGCGGTGTCGAAGAGGATCGTGATCGTGTCGCCCTCGTAGCGCATCACTGCGCCCGCGCCCAGCGAAGCGTGCCGCACGCGGCGATTCAGCGCGAAAGGCAGGTCCGCTGTTGGCGTGGCGGCTGCCACATAGCCCGCCTGGCAGTTATCGCAATTGTCGCACGGCGGATCGTACGCCTCGCCGAAATAATTGAGGATGTAGGCCCGCCGACAGTCGCGTGTCTCGGCGTATCCCTGCATCATCTCCACGCGCGACCGCTCGATCTGGCGGCGCTGCTCCTGCGCGGCAGCCACCTCCTCGGCGACGGCGTGTACGTCCAGCGGCTCCGCGCTCGTCGTAGCCTCGCCCGTCGGCGTCAGGTTCACCGCGCCGGCGTCCGCCAGGTGATCCAGGATCGTGTTGACCTTCCCTGGCGCGAGATCGGTTTCTTTGCGGATCTCCCGCGCGTCAACGGGTTCGTCGGCCTCTTGCAGCGTCTCCACCACCTGCTGCACATCGGCGGGATCGATGGGCGCGCTGGCGGCGAGGAAGCGGCGCACGCCAACATCTTCCGGGCGATAAAAAAGGATCGCCTGTGCCGGCGCACCATCGCGCCCCGCGCGCCCGATCTCCTGGTAATACGCATCCACCGCCTCGCTGATGTGTTCATGGAAGACGAAGCGCACGTTGGGCTTGTCGATGCCCATGCCAAAGGCGGTGGTGGCGACGATAACGGCGAGCGCATCGGTCATGAAGGCCGTCTGCACGCGCTCGCGCTCCTCCGTCGCCATGCCGGCATGGTACGGTGCCGCTGGCACGCCGCGTTCCGTCAGGGCGGCGGCGACATCCTCCGCGTGCTGGCGCGTCGCCACATACACGATCCCAGGTTTGGCCGCCGCAGTGATGCGTTCCAACAAAGCGTGGCGCTTGGCCTCGGCATCGTGGAACGTCTCCACCCCCAGCCATAGATTCGGGCGGTCGAAGCCGCGCACGATCACTTGCGGCGCGCGCATGCCCAGGCGCTCCACGATCTCGGCGCGCACGGGCGGCGCGGCGGTGGCCGTCAGCGCCAGCACGCGGGGTTGGTTCAGCGCCGCGATCACCGCGCCCAGGTGCAGATAGTCCGGGCGAAAATCGTGGCCCCACTCGCTGATGCAGTGCGCCTCGTCCACCACGAAGAGCGCCGGCTGCGCCGCCTGGAGCAGCTCTAACGTCGCTGCGTGCGCCAGTTGTTCCGGGGCCAGCAGCAAAAACTTCAGCGTACCGGCGGTGATCTGGTCGCTGATGGCATGCCGTTCCTCGCCGCTGAGCGTGGAATTGAGCACGGCGGCGTCGCCCAACTCCGCCTGGTGCAGGGCATCCAACTGATCGCGCTGCAAGGCGATCAGCGGCGAGACGACGAGGCACAGGCCGGGGATCAGGTGCGCCGCGATCTGGTAGATCGCCGACTTGCCGGAGCCGGTGGGCATCACCACCAGCGTGTCATGGCCGCTGGCCAGCGCGTGCAGCGCCTGGCCCTGGCCGGGGCGCAGTAGATCATAATCGAGCGCGCCGCGCGCTGCTTCGCGCACGACTTCGGGGGTGGTGGCCATAGCTGGGGATCATCCTTGGCAGAGAGGGATCGCGCTGGTTCCCGCGCGTACCCCACCCTAAAGCACATGCCCCGCCAAGCTATAGATGAGATCTTTGTGTTAGGCAGAAAAGGACTGGAACTTGGAAAGAACACAACGCGAAATAACGCGAGATCGGGCGCGAAATGACACGAAATGAGTTGAACATATCGTTGCTATTGCGTGTCTTCTCGTGGCAATTTCGTGTTATCTCGCGTTCCGTAACCCCTTTTTCGTGCTTCTTCGTGGCTTTCGTGTTCGAAAAAGATCGTTACACGTTGACCACCTGCGCGGCTTCGTCGCGCAGTTCGCGGCGTAGCACCTTGCCGGTGTTGTTCTTGGGCAGGCTGTCGCGGAAGGCGACGCGCTTGGGCGCTTTGAAAACGGCCAGGTTGGCGCGACAATAGTCGATGATCTCGGCCTCGGTCGCGGTCGCGCCAGGCTTGAGTACCACGAAGGCGAAGACCGACTCGCCCTGATAGGCATCCGGTGCCTGGACCACAGCGGCGTCCGCGACGGCGGGATGGCGGAAGAGCAGTTCTTCTACCTCGCGTGGATAGACGTTGTAGCCGGAGACGTTGATCATGTCTTTCAGGCGATCCACGATGTAATAGTAGCCGTCCTCATCGACGGTGGCGAGGTCGCCGGTATGTAGCCAGCCGCTTTGCAGCGCGTCGGCGGTGGCATCGGGCCGGTGATAGTAGCCGGCCATCACGTTCGCGCCGTGGCAGATCAGCTCGCCGACCTGGCCCACGCCCACCTCGTTGCCCGTGGCCGGATCGATCAGGCGCACCTCCACGCCGGGGATGGCGGGACCGATGGAACCTGCCTTGTTGACCGGACCGGCGATATTCGTGGTGACGACCGGCGCGGCTTCCGTCAGGCCATAGCCTTCGGCGATCTCGATGCCGAATTTCTGCTGGAAATTTTCCAGCACCTGCACCGGCAACGCCGCCGCGCCAGAGCCGCAATAGCGCAAGCTAGAAAGATCATACTGCGACACATCCGGCAAGCTGGCCCAGGCGATGTACATCGGCGGTGCGCCAGGAACGATGGTGACTTTATGCTTCGCCATCAGCTCCAGCGCGCCCGCGGGATCGAAGCGTTCCATCAACACCATCGTCGATCCGACGGTGACGGCCAGGTTCATCGCCACGTTCATCGCGTAGATATGGAAGAGCGGCAGGCCCAGCCACACCACGTCTGCGCTGTTCAGGCCCAGCCGTGCAGAGGCATTCATCTGCGCGCAATTGCTGATGAAGTTGCGGTGCGTGAGCATCGCTCCCTTGGGCTTGCCCGTCGTGCCGGAGGTGTAGCAGATGACGGCCACGTCGTCGGGCTGAATCGACACCGCCGGCGGCGCGGCGGTAGATGCTTCGCCGAAGGCTTGCCGCCAGCCCTGCGCGCCATCCAGTGGCGACGGTGTGGCGGCGACCGTGTGTTGCAGCGAAGCGATCTCTTGCCGGGCGGCTTTGATGTTCGGATAGAAGGCACCGATGGTGACGACGGCTTTCGCGCCGGCATCATTCAGGATGAAGGCGATCTCGCTGGGCTTATAGAGCGGGTTCATCGGGACGATGGTGCCACCAATGCGTAGCACGCCGTAATACGCTTCGATGAAAAGAGGTAGATTATGCAGATACAGGCCCACGCGGTCGCCCTGCTTAACGCCCATCGCCAGCAAGCCGTTCGCTACCTGGTTCACCCGCTGATCCAGCTCGCCGTAGGTTGTCACCTGATCGCGAAAGATGATCGCCGGTTTTTCCGGCGCACGCTGAGCGGCCAGCGCTACGATTTCACCCAGATGCATCGCGCAACTCCTCGTCGTCGAGAATAGGGCGGGGCGCTCCCCGCGCTCTCGTTCGGTATTGTTGTATAGCGTAGGAAATTCAGCGGCAAATGTCAAGTATTCGCTAAGTGGGAGCATTTGCGCGGGATGTGCGGTGATGCGTAAACTATGCGACAATAGGACAGTAGATCGTAGGCAACGAGAGTAAGGAGTTTGCCCCGCTCGTGACCACCAGTGGCGATCAGTTCGCTGACGCGGGCCATGCATCTGAATATATCGCCGCGCGCTACGTAGCCCTGCTGGGCGCGAGCGCCGTCCACACTGGGGCGGCGGCGGCGGCGTATGCCATCGACGGGCGGGTGCCGACGGTGGCCTTGCAGCCGACCGACCGCGCTCAGGTGGCGGATGCGCTGGCGCTGGCATCGGAGATGCGTCTGGCCGTCGCGCCGTGGGGCGGCGGCACGCAGCTAGCGGCGGGCTATCCCCTGACGCGGCTGGATGTCGTCCTCGCCCTCACTCATTTCACTCAGGTGACGCCCCACGTGACCGATGGGCATCGCCTGACGGTGCAGGCCGGTTGCACCCTCGCCGCCGCCAATGCCGCCCTCGCGCCACACGGCCACTTCCTGGCGCTCGACGGTCCCCTGCCGGGCCGCGCCACCATCGGCGGGCGGCTGGCCGCCGGCAGCCTGGGACTGCGGCGCGCCCGCTATGGCAACCCACGCGAATTAGTGGAAGATTTGGTCATCGCGCGCGGCGATGGCGCGGTGATGCACACCGGTGGCCTGACCAACCGCGCGATGCAGCAGCACGCCCTGGGCTACGATCTCAATAAAATCATCGTCGGCTCGCTGGGGACGCTGGGCATCATCCTGGAAGCGACGCTGCATGTCGCGCCCCTGCCCGAAAGCGAGGCGACGGTCATCGCGGCATTCAGTGAACCGGCGGCGCTGTGGGATCTGCTGGATGACCTGGCGGCGGCGGAATTGCATCCAGCGGCGGCGGCGCTGTGTGGGGCGGGCGTGCTGGGGATGGGTCACGGGCTGGCGCAGGAATACACCGTGCCGCTCGACCCGACAGCGCATCCGCTCCTGTTGGTGCGCCTGGCGGGCGCGCTGCCGGAGATCCGGCGGCAGGCGCTGACGGTGCGCAATCTAGTCCTCAAGTTCGGCGGCACGCCACCCCTTTTGCTGCCGGGTGCGGCGATGGCCCCCGCCTGGGAGACGCTGGACGACTTCCCCGCGACGGCGGACCTCGCGCCCACGGCAGCGGTGATCAAGGTATCCGCGTTACCGTCGGAGATCGGGACGGTGGTGGAGGCGGCGCGCTCGCTGGGTGGTGAACATGGGCTGCGGCTGAGTTGGCTGGCTGATGCCGTCACCGGCTTAGTGTGGCTGCGCGTGGTGGATGACGAGGCCGCCGCGCACTTCGCCACGGCGCTCATCGGCTTGCAAGACGCCCTGGCGCGGCGCTGGCGCAATGCCATCGTCCTGGGCTGCGCCCCCGACTTGCGCGAACGGCTGCCGCTGTGGGGCGCGGACCCGCAAGGGGTGGAGTTGCTGCGCGCCATCAAGCGCCGCTTCGATCCACAGGGCATCCTGAACCCTGGCCGCTTCCGCGCGAAGTGACAGCGGGGGGAACCGTACCGCGCCACCCGCCGCTGGGAGACAATGGCGCGGTTAAGATGAGAGTTGGCGCAAGCGCGAGAGCAGCACGACACGCCAGAGGAATGTCTGGACGTTGACCGGCTTGACGATATAGTCATCCGCCCCCGCCTGGAAGCCGGCGACTTTATCTTTGATGCCGGAACGCTTGGTGACACAGGCGATGATCATCGACCGCGCGCTGCGTTCACTGCGAATCTGCTGGATCAGTTTAATGCCGTCGCCATCGGGCTGATCGAGTTCCAGCAGGACGATCTGCGGGTGATACAATGCGATCATCTCAACCGTTTCCGCCAGATTCTTGGCCGTGATGAGGCGATAGCGTGGACGCAGACATTCCACCAGGCGCTGTTGTTGCGCGGGATCGGGATCGGACACCAGCACAGTGAGTGCGGTGGCGGGAACGGCCATAACGAGATCTCCCTCAGCTTTACGCAGCGATGACTTCAGGGTGCTTGCATGTAGTATTATGCCATAGATCAAACCATTTTGCCTTGTGGAGTAGGACAATTAGCCATGACTGGGCTAGGAAATCGGGTAGGACTGTCACTTTTGGGTGTCGCTGGGGTTCATGATAGGGTAGGGATGCCAAACATCGCATCACCCTTGTTCACCTGGCATAGCTCTTGCATAGCGAGAAACCACGCAAGGAGGGAATGGCTTATGTCCCCAATCCTGATTGTGGATGACGATGCGGCCATCCGCGATACGCTTCAGACGCTCTTGCAGGAGCATAATTTGGCAGCGACCGTCTGCGCGAGCGGCAACCAGGCGCTCGATCTGTTACGCGCGGCGACGCAGCCCCATATCGTGCTGCTAGACATCCGCATGCCGGGGCTGACCGGCTGGCAAGTGCTGGCGGCGGTCGCTGCTGAGCCGGCAGTGTATCAACGCCATGCCTACCTGTTGATGACGGCGATGACGGCGATGACGATTGTCCCCGCACAGATGGCCTTGATCAGCCAAACCCGCGCCGTGATTCTGGCCAAGCCCTTCGATCTGCAAGTGCTGCTCGCCGAGATCGCCGAGGCGGAACATCGCATCCAGGCGACCACCGTCCAGCCTGCGCCCTAAGCGATCCCGCTCGCCCGCTGCTTCCCAAGAGTCCCACGATCTAGCGTTCGGGCATCGGGGCATGGTATGATAGTGATGCAGTCGTGCCAGTCAACGACGGCGCAGGTGGTGCTATGGTGGCACCTGAACCAACCCATCAACACACCCACCATGTTCGGCATTCCTACATCAATTATCGACCCCGAGCGAAGGAGTAGGTCGCGCTATGAACCAGGGACAACGCCAGCGACCAAACCGCAATCCCCAACAACCGTCGTCGGCCAACCCGCCGCCTTCTGCATCGCAGAGCCGGGGGCGCATCGTCGATGCGCAACGCCACGATACCCCGCGCGAGGTGCCGGCATTTTCCACCAGCGCCCCCACCTGGCGTGCGAACGCCGTCGAATGGGCGCGCGGCAAGCTTGAATTAATCTGGGAATCATTGCTCCTGCCGCTCTTCGGCTGGTTCTCGCGGCGCTTCAGCCAGCGCGGCAAGATCCCTGGGCGGCGCATGCACAATACTGGCAGCCTGGGGGGCTGGTCATGGAATGAACAGGGGGCAAGGATGCTCAAGCGCACCTCGCGTTTGCTCATGGTCATCGGCATCACTGCGGCGGCGCTCGTACTCTTCGCGGCGGTGGCGGTGCGCATCAGTGCCGCTTTATCGCACGCGACCGCCAACATCAGCATCGGCCTGAACGGCACGAACACGACGCCGACGCCCATCGGTGCGATCACCATTCGTAATATGAACGGTGAAGGCACGCCCATCGGCATCCCAGCTTATACCTTTGGGATGTGGTCCTCGAACCAGGAACCCTCGCGGGGAGAAACCATCACCATCTATGGTCGCGTCAGCCACTACTCCGCGCCCGTCGCTGGCGCGACAGTGGTCTTTTCCTTCGACGGCCACACGGTTTCGACCACGACGGATGGCTATGGGCTGGCGACAGTGCGCATCTACGCCGGTGCGCCCCCCACCGTCCCAGACGAAATCACTGGTTCCGTCTCCATCGGCGGCCAAACCCTGACGGGCAGCACCTTCTATTCGGTCATCTAGCCTTAATACATACCTGGGACCAGGGCGACCACAAGGGTAGATCGAAGGGCGAAGTGAGCGACGGGGCCAGGGCGACCCGCCCCAGCACCAGGGCGACCAGGCGGGGGACCAGGGCGACCAGGCGGGGGACCAGGGCGACCAGGCGGGGGACCAGGGCGACCAGGCGGGGGACCAGGGCGACCACAAGGGTACGCCCCTACAGACCGGATGGCAAGATAGATCACCAGCGAGACGAGGGCGACCACGTGTAGGGGCGATGCCTTGTGCTTGCCCTGCCCCGACAGACCCGAAAACGTCAGGATCGTGGGGCGGACACTCCTGTCTGCCTCATGTGGTGCGCAGAGGGGACGACGGGCGCGATAAATCGCACCCATTCAATGCCGTAATGGCCGCATCTTTGCTGAAAAGCGATGGTTCTATGTATTACCCGCTTGGCGACTGAGGTGCGCCCCAGGTGCCTGTGATCTGTCTGTACGGCAACTATTCCCGCCACCACAGCGCCGTGCGTAGGATCTCGTGAGCATGCTCGAAGGTGTGCTGAAGCGTCTTGGTAAGCACCCAGCGTAGCGTGACTGCTCCCCAGATGGCCGCACGCGGCTCATCCCACGCCAGGGCCGTGAATTGCGGCAGCAGCGCCAGTTGCGCCGCTCGCACGGCGCGGAAATCCGCGATGAGATCGTCGATTGAGGGTTGGGCCGCCCAACGTTCGTCTTCGCGCGCCGTCTCCTCGGCCTGTGTCCCCACCGCCGGCTGCGCCGCGCCCAGCCATTGCCGCATGCTCGGCAGCGCCAGCCGCTGCTCATACGCTGCCAGGTGCAGCAGCACGCGCGCCACCGGCCAGTTCTCTGGATGGCGCGGCGGGGCCGCGTAGCGATGCGCGGGTGGGTTCTGCGCCACCGCCCATTCCACCGCCATCATGCTCGTCTGCAACTGTTCACTGAACCAGTGTAGGTCATCCATCTGTTCGACCCTTGTGTTTGTGAGCGCGGGGCCAGGATTGACCGCCCCCTGCAGGAGATGGGGTTCTTAAAAGCTTATCCCACCGTCGGTGGCTCGGCCTTGCCATTGGCATCGGGATCGACGCGGCGGCGCGGGCGGCGCGGCTTTTCGGGCGCGGCAGCATCCGAGGCGGTGGCGGGCAGAGGCGGTGGCGTGGGGCGCGGCGGCAATTCGCCGCCATAGCGCGACGCCTCGAACGTGTTCGCGCGCTGCTCACACCACTGGATGTCGTCTTCGTGCTGCGCCAGCATCACTTCCAGGAATTGGCGCGTCATCGTCTCCAGCCCCTGTTGCACCAGCAAGGTGCTGATGCGCTCCATGATCAAGCGCTGGTGGCGGCCAAAGGTGCGCAGCCGTTCGGGATAATAGTCCAGCGACAGCACGTAGTTGGCGAAATCGGAGATGTGGCGGCTGGGTGTGCCGCCCAGCGCTTCAACGCGCTCGCGCAAGCCGGAACAGGCCCACACTTCGTCGCCGCCGATGCGTTCCAGGGTGTCGCGCTCGTGCGGATCGGTCGCCATCGAAACGAGGCCGATGACCGCCTCGACCGCGGCACGCTCCTCTTCGAGCATCTCATTGAGCATCTGAATCATCTGGGTGCTAGCGGTTCTATCCATGCGCGTTCTCCAAAAAAAGTGGTGTGGGGGTGTAATGACGGGGGCATGTATCGCTTGTATTCTTTCACATTTCGGTCCCGCACCGCAAGGGCGATGGGCCGGATTTCCCGCCCTGCTTGAATTCTGTGCTATGCTGAAAGCGAACTTCATCAGGGGATACCAACCATGCGGATCGCCATCAATGCCGATTATCTCGCCGAACCTCAGACGGGGACGGGGCGCTACCTGGCGCAGCTCATCACCTCGCTGGGCCTGGTGGATGGCGTCAATGAGTATCTCTTGCTGACCTCGCAGCCCATTGATGAAAAGCCGGCGACGCCTTCGACCTTCGTCTGGGAAGAAGTGGCCGTCAGCGGCCTCAGCGGTCGCAGCGAACGCTTGCGCAAGGTCCACTGGGAGCAGCGCATCTTTCCCGATGCCGCGCGTAAGCGCGACGCGCGCCTGCTCTTCGTGCCACACTTCGCCCCGCCGTGGCGTCCGCCGCTGCCGGTCGTCACCACCATCCACGATGTCATCCCGTTCGCGCTGCCGGACTATCGCCCGCTTTCGGCAGTGTGGGCCTACCAGCAGATCGTGGCGCAAGGCGCACGCCACGCGACGCAGGTGATCACCGTGTCGGAACATGCTAAGAGCGAGATCATTCGCTATCTGGGCATCCCCGCCGAAAAGATCATCGTCATCGCCGAAGCGCCCGCCACCCACTTCCGCGCTGTCAGCGACACCCAACGGCTGAAGGCCGTGCGCGCCAAATACGGCGTGGGCGAACGCTTTTTTATGTACCTGGGTGGCTTCGATGTGCGCAAAAACGTGCCGTTGTTGATCGGCGCTTTCGCGGCGCTGGTCCATCGCCTCAATGATCCCGGTCTGAAACTGCTGATTTCGGGCGACACCGCGCCCCTGGGCAGCAGCCCGCTCTTCCCCGACTGGCGTCCGCTGGTGCGCACGTTCGGCCTGGAAGCGCGCGTGGTGAGCGCCTTCGTCGCCGATGACGACCTGGCGGCGATGTATAGCGCGGCGCTGGCCTTCGTTTATCCCTCGCTTTATGAGGGCTTCGGGCTGCCACCATTGGAGGCGATGGCGTGCGGCGCGCCGGTCATCATCTCGGATCATCCAGCGTTGCGTGAGGTGACGGACGGCGCGGGCCTGACCTTCGCGCTCGGCTCCGGTGGTGCGCCGGCTACGCGCGCCCTGGCCGACCAGATGGTACGCCTCGCCACCACACCGGCACTGCGCGACGACGAACGCCTGCGCAGCCTGGCCCGCGCTCGCCACTACAGTTGGGCGCAGACCGCAGCGGAAACCAGCGCCATCTTCGCCGAGATCGGCGGCACGCGCACTGGCTGAACCATGCATGCCTTGCCAGACAGGCAGGAATGCCTATCCTCCAAATCGAGAGGTAATATCCTTTGCGGATAATCACTATGGGTACCGGAGGACAGACATTCTCCCTCACCACGGAGGACAGACATTCTCCCTCACCACGGAGGACAGACATGCTCCCTCACCACGGAGGACAGACATGCTCCCTCACCACGGAGGACAGACATGCTCCCTCACCACGGAGGACAGACATTCCTGTCTGTCCGGCCCCACTGACCACCCTCTTTACCCGGAATTGGGATAAGAATGTCGATCCTCTGGAGGTTTTTGATCCTGGTGGTAGGATACTCATGCTTCTGAACCATCGGAAGGAGTTCCAACGTTATAAAAGAGGGCATGTGCTGGTGATCCTTGCGGTAAGGATCAATCGCCGCCCCCTTAGAAAAGGATTCGTCCCCTGTATGAGCCTGGCTTTTCGTCTGCGCCGCGTGTTCGCAGGATTGATGCTCGGCGTGTTCAGTCTCGTCGCCGCGTGCGGCAATTCGCCGCCGCATGGCAGCACCACACCCTATGAGGTCAATGCCACGCCGCCGCCCGGCCTGAGCGGTCCCGCGCTGGTGGCCTGGCATGTGCTGCATGACGTGCGCCCCCTGCGCGACCCCATCGCGCTGGCCGAGACGGTGCAACATGTGGCCGGGCCAATTGCGCCGGTCGTGCGCACCACGCCCCTGAATGCCCAACTGAATCAGGAAGATACCTTCTGGGTGCAGCCCGGCCAACAGATCACCGCCAAGCTCGTGTACATCACGCCGCATGTGTATGATTATGTGCAGGACGGCACCACGCTGGATCTGAGCGCGCTCAAAGCCTCTGCTGACCGCTTCGAGAGCAGCCTGCTGGTGACGGATCATCGGTATTTCGGCACGGAATGGACGCCCGGCATCGACGACGATCCGCATATCACGCTGCTGAACGCGACGGCGCTGCCCGGCGACCTCAACGGCTATTACACGGAGAAAGACGAATACCCCCAGGCGGTCTTCGCCGACAGCAACCAGCGCGAGATGATCTATCTGCGCGTGGGCCAAAATGGCATGGCACCGAACACCGACGAGTATGATAAGACGCTGGCGCACGAACTGGCGCGCATGATCGACCACCACATGCGGCCCGGCGACCCCACGTGGCTGCGCGAGGGCGCGGCCCTGCTGGCCCAGCACCTCAACGGCTTCGATGCCTCCGCGACGGATACGGCGTTCTTGGCGAAGCCCGGCACGCAACTGAACACATGGGACCAAAAAGAGGGCGACGCGGCGTATTATGGCGCGGGCTTCATGTTCCTGGATTACTTCGCGGAACACTACGGCGGCTATCCGGTGTTGCTACAACTAATGAGCGATCCCGCCCAGGCCCCCCTGAATTTCAACGATGTGTTGGCCGAAAATGGGTATAGTGACCGTTTCGATGATGTGTTCGCCAAGTGGGTGATGGCCAACGCGCTGAACGATGAGCCGCAAGCCAACAACAGCGCCTACGCTTATAAGACGATCACGGATGAACACGCGCAGCCGCAGCATAGCGTGACGGCGCTGCCCTTCCATGAGCAAGACACCACTCCGCAATATAGCGCGCAGTATTACGATGCTAAATTGACCAACGGCACGGACCAGACCCTGCACATCAGCTTCGCCGGCCAGCCGACGGTGCCGCTGGTGAGCGCCGACGCGCCGGACCAGGGCGGGGCGTTCTGGTGGAGCAATCGCGGCGAGAACATGGATTCGACCCTGACCCGATCCTTCGATCTCACCAAACTCGCTGGCCAGCACGTGACGCTGAACTTCGAGCTGTGGTACGATCTGGAAGCCGGCTACGATTATGGCTACGTGGAGGTTTCGGCTGACAACGGCGCGACCTGGCAACCGCTGGCCATCACCGGCAGCCACACGGATAACCCGAACGGACTGAACCTGGGCAACGGCTTGACCGGCGCGAACAGCGGCGACGGCCAAAGCTGGACGAGCGTCACCGCCGACCTCTCGGCGTACGCGGGCAAGCAGGTGCAGCTACGCTTCGCCACCGTCACGGACGGCTCGGTCGATCACCAGGGCATGGCCGTCGCGGCGCTCAATATCCCGCAGCTCAACTTCACCGACGCCGCCACCAGCGACACCGGCTGGACGGCCAAGGGTTGGCTGCGCACCACCAACGTCTTGCCGGAGACCTATACGGTACAAGCCGCGCTCTTCGGCAGCGACGGTTCGTTCCAGAAAGTCGTTGCGGTGCCAGTGGGGGCCGATGGCACGGGGCAGCTCGACATCCCCCACGCCGGCAGCCAGATCAGCCGCGTGCTGGTAGCCGTAGCCCCGCTGGCTCCCGCCACGACACTCCCCGCCAGTTACACGCTGGACCTGAGCGCGTCGTGAGGGCATATGCTATGCGGTTGCTAAACGGTGATAGGAGATGGGCGGTAATCGACATGCGAGAGGACGACGGAGGATTACAGACAGCGCAGGGACAGCGGGTGGGGGGTGATATGCGAGAGGGGCGGTGGACGGCGGGCGGGTAAGCGCGGGCGCGGGGACGGCGGGCGGGGGGACGGGCCGGAGGACGGCGGGCGGTTGAAACCGCGCCTAAGGGCGTGCCGCCACGAAGTCCACCTACGTGGACTAGAGTTAGTCCGCGACGGCGGACTTCGTCGCCGCTAGGCGCTTAGGCGCGGGTTCAACCGCCCGCGTCTCTGATACGCTTGTTTCAACTGCCCGCCGTCCCGGCGCCCGCTCCTCTGGCGCAGGGCCACCCTTTCGCCGGCCCGCGCCCGTCCCTACCAGGACCAAACGATTCAACAGACAAAGGATCAGAGATGGCAGAGCAACGTGTGCGCCTCAGTTGTTCGACGGCGTCGTTTTATGAATTGCCGTTGGCGTCGGCGGTGGGGATCATCCGCGATGCCGGCTTCGACGGGGTGGAACTGGTGGCGGGGCCGGAATCGCTGGCGCGCGGGCTGGCGGCGACGCGGCGCGTCTTGGAACGCGCGGGAATGCCGGCGTTGAGCTTCCATCCGCCGCTCTATCCGACGCCCGGCTGGCCGCGTTCGCAAATGGGGCGCGGGCGCGCGGCGGCAGAGAGTGCGCGGGAACTGGGCTGCGAGGTGATGGTGATCCATGCGCCAAAATCGCGGACCCTGGCGACGCCGCGCGCCCGTCAATACATCGCCGCCATCGCAGATGCGCGCGACCTGGGCAAAGCGCACGGCTTCGTCGTCGGCCTGGAAACGACGCAGCGCCCCACGGATGGTCGCCCGCCCCTCCTCTTCGATGACCTCGCCTTTTTCCTGCGTTTCGCGGATGAGCATAACCTCAGCGTGACGCTCGACACCTGCCATGCCGCCGCCAGTGGCGACGACCTGCCGGCGGTGTTGGCGCAGATCGGTCCCCGCCTGCGCAACATCCATTTCAGCGATTGCCGGACGCGCCCCGACCATAAGAAGCCGGCCACCCACCTGCGCCCTGGCACCGGCAACACGGTGGACCTGGCGGCCTTCGTGCGGGCGCTGGGTCATAGCGGCTATACTGGCCTCATCACCTGCGAGGTCTCGCCGCTGGAACTGTTCGCCTGGTCGCGCCGCGCGATGGTGCGCAAACTGGCGGCGACGCATGATTTCATCGCCAAGGCGCTGGCTAGTACAGCCGCTCAATCCAGGCCGTGAGGAAGCCGCCGATGACGGCGGTGATGATCGTCGGCGCGTACCACCCCAGCCCGCTGTGGCGCAGCCGCGCGGCTACGGCGGAAACGGTGGCATACCACTCGCTCGTCTCCGGCTGCATCAGGCAATAGAGGATGTATGGCACCAGGCCGACGAGGATCACCTGCACATAGAGCGGCCAAAAGTTGTGAAGCGCAACCAACTGCGCCGTGGTGAACACCATCACGAGGCCGGCGATGCTCAGCGCCGCCGTCAACGCCACCAGCAACACCCAGGCCCAGCGTCGCCCCAGGCGCAGCGCCTCCCCGATGCCGATGAGGATGCCGGCGGCAATCAAGTATCCGAGCACGAGCAGCGGCGTGGGGACGCCCGCCGCCGGTCCGTTCATAATGGGATGTCCATGCCGTTGCACCGCGTCGGCTACCGCGAAGACAGCGGCGGTGAGCATCTGCGCCGCCAGCGCCCAGGTGAAAGCGACCGCCGTCCCCACGCCCCTCGGCTGCGCCGCTGGTGTCGCTGCCGTCGGTCGCGCCGGCTGGCCCTGTACCGTTTTGCCCGCATTTGGTGTAGGCACCTTCATCGCTCCACCCTCGCTATCGTCCATTCATCCCGCTCATGACAGATCATAGCAGAGATACAGGACTTGCGTCATCCCCTTCTTGTGAAAAACGCCGAAAGCTGCTATCCTGTAAGCATACGTTTTTATATCACCGGCGAGTGGTTGAATTGAAGAGGAAACAGCGTATGCCGGATGTGCCGCGCGACCAAATGGCGCTGCTGCCTGATGATGCAGCGGGTGACGGCGATGGTGCCAGTGACACCGCGCCGCGCCTGAGCGCGATCCCGCCCGCTGTGCCGTATATCGCGCCGGAGCGCGTGCGACGGGGGATGCGCGTGCCGGACGACACGGAACGCGCGTTTTGGGTGGCGTGGAATCGCGTGCGCGGCGTGGGGCCGGCGCGTTTCGCCCGCCTGCTGGAAGTCTTTGGCGAGGCGCAAACAGCGTGGAGGGTCTCGGACGGCGACCTACGCGCGACGGGCTTCGACGATAAATTGCTGAGCGAGATCGCGCGGCAGCGGCGGTTGATCGATCCGGCGGCGGAGGCAGCGCGCCTGACCCGCCTGGCGGTGACGGCGCTCACCTTGCGCGATCCAACCTACCCGCGCCTGCTGCGCGAGATCCCCCAGCCGCCGGCGGTGCTGTACGTGCGCGGGCAGATTCTGCCGGAAGATGAGATGGCGCTGGCCATCGTCGGCACGCGGCGCATCAGCGCCTATGGCCGCCAGGTGACGGCCCGCCTGACGACCGATCTGGTAGCACGGCGCATGACCATCGTCAGCGGCCTGGCACGCGGGGTGGATGCGGTGGCACACACGGCGGCCCTGGATGCCGGCGGACGCACCATCGCCGTGCTGGGCTGCGGACCGGACCTCGTCTATCCACCGGAACACGCGAAGCTGGCGGAACGCATCATCGATCAAGGCGCGATCGTGAGCGAATTCGCCGTCGGCACGCCGCCCGAAGCCGGCAACTTCCCCGCGCGCAACCGGATCATCAGCGGCCTGGCAATGGCGGTGCTGGTGACGGAAGCGCCGGAAGGCAGCGGCGCGCTCATCACGGCGAACTTCGCTGGCGACGACCACGGGCGCGATGTGATGGCCGTGCCAGGGCCGATATTCAACCGCACCAGCATGGGCTGCAACCGGCTGATTCAATCCGGTGCGCTCTGCGTGACCGGCGTGCAAGACATCGCCGACGCCCTCAACATGCACCTCATCCCCCAGCAAATGGACATGCGCGACCTCCTGCCGGCGGACCCCACGGAGGCGCGGCTCCTCGCGCTGCTGGACGGCGAAGCGCGCCACGCCGACGACCTCTGCCGCCTGGCCGAACTCCCCGCCGCCACCGTCACCAGCACGCTGATGATGCTGGAACTCAAAGGCCGCGTGCGCCACCTGGGCAACATGGTGTATAGCCTGTGCTAAAGCCCTGTTTGCATGTTGCATTATTTTTGGAAATGAGCGTTGCAAGATCGTATACTACATGAAAGATCCCTAAGCGCCGCCCGCGCGGTTTTGCATGCACCAGAGGGGTAACGATTTTGGAGCCGAGCCAGCATCCCACCCAGCCCGCCTTTGCTCTTGATGCGGAACAGCTACCGTTTAGCACGGCCATGATCCAACCGGACGTGGCCTCCGTCACGATCTTGGAGCGCATGACCGATGCCTTTTTCGCGCTGGATGCTGCCTGGCGCTTCACGTATCTGAATGCCGCTGCTGAGGTGGCGCTGGGGCAGCAACGGGCGGATCTGCTGGGGCGCAACGTATGGGAAGCCTTCCCCGAAGCCGTCGGCTCGACCTTTCAGCGCGAATATGAGCGGGCGCGGGCCACCGGCCAGTTGGCGCTGTTCAAAGAATATTATTCTCCCCTCGCCAAGCTCTTTGCCGTGCGAGCCTACCCTGATGCTGACGGCCTTGCTGTATTCTTCCAGGATGTCACTGCCCAGCGGCAATTGACCGAACAGGAAACCGCGCTACGTGATGCGGCGGCGACGCAAGCGCGCTTGCTGGATGCCGTGCTGGATGCGCTGCCCACCGGCGTCGCCATCACCCGCGCTGACGGCAGCGGCGTGCGCTTGAATCGCGCCTTCCGCACGATCTGGGGCATGGACGCGCCCTTGCCCGCGAACACAGCAGAATACGGCCTTTATCGCGGCTGGTGGCCCAATGGGCAGCCGATCGCCGCCGACGCCTGGACGATGGCGCGGGCGCTAGCCACCGGCCAGCCCATTACCGATGAACTCATCACCATCATGAGTTTCGACGGCGTGCGTAAGGTCATCCTCAACAGCGCGCTGCCCCTCTTCGACGCGACAGGCGCGCTCATTGGTGGGGTCAACGTCATGCTGGATGTGACGCGCGAGCAGCGTTTGCAAGAGGATCTCGCCGCGCGGGTGCAGCAACTGGAAGGCATTTTCGCCGCCATCACCGACGCCCTACTCATTTACGACGCGCAAGGGCGCATCATCGAGACGAACCCCGTGGCGCGGGCGTTGCTGGGCATCAACGACCAGGCCGAATATGAGGCACTGCCGTTGATGGAGCGCGCCATGGCGCGGGCCGCCCGCGACCTGGAGGGCAACCCGTTGCCACCCGATCAGTTGCCACCGCAACGGTTGCTGCATGGCGAGATCCTCAGCGGAGCGACATCGCCCGATCTGCTCATCCAGGGGCCGGACGGCGGCGACATCATCCTCAATGTCTCCGGAGCGCCCCTGCGCGCCAGTGACGGCGCGATCACGGGGGCCATCATCATCGACCGTGATGTGACCGAACGCCGGCGGTTGGAATTGGAGGCCGCGCGCCAGGCGGCGCTCTTGGAACAGGCCCACGAGGCGATGTTCGTGCGCACGCTCAACGGCACGATCGTCTACTGGAACCAGGGCGCGACCGACCTCTATGGCTGGACCAGCGCGGATGCCGTCGGGCAGATTTCCCATGACCTTTTTCAGACGCGCCTGGCCGCCGCCCCCGAAGATCATCCGACCATTGTCGATGCGCTGGTGGCCCACACCGGCATCTGGACGGGCGAATTATTCCACACGACGCGCGCCGGCGCGCGCATCATCGTCGCCAGCCGCCAGAGCCTGGTGAATTATGGCGCGGACGAGCGTTTCGTCTTGGAAACCAATCGTGATATCACCGACCGCAAGCAGTTGGAACAGGAGCGCGAGGCGATGTTGCACAGTGTCGCCCACGAACTCAATACGCCCCTCACCAGCGTCAAAGCGCAATTGCAATTGATGCAGCGACGCGCGGGGCGCGGCGAGGTCGTCGCGCCGGAGCAGGTGGGGCGCGTGCTGAGCGGTGTGGCGCGCATGGAGCGTCTGGTGCGCGATCTGCTGGATGCCGCGCGCCTTGAAACCGGCCATCTCACCGTCACGCCCGAACGGGTCAGCCTACGCACCCTTTGCCAGCAGGCGGCGGAAGAACAACAGGCGGCGAACGAACGCCCCATCACGCTGGCCCTGCCCGCGAAAGACCTTTTCGCCGAGGTCGATCCTGAACGCTTCGTGCAAGTGTTGACCAATCTGCTTTCTAATGCGCTGAAATATTCGCCGCCCGCCACGCCGGTGACATTGCGGCTGGTCCGCCAGGGCAAACAGGCGCGCATCAGCGTCACAGATCAGGGGCCGGGCATTCCTCAGGAGGCGCAGGCGCATCTGTTCGAGCGCTTCTATCGCGTGCCAGATACCGTGGTGCAGCACGGGTCCGGCGTGGGCCTGGGGCTGGGCCTCTTCCTGGTGCGCCGGTTGGTCGAATTGCAGGGCGGCCAGGTGGGGGTGGCGAGCACGCCAGGTGCCGGCGCGACCTTTTGGGTGACGCTGCCGCTGGCCAGCGTGTCAGCTAGCCAAACTGATAGGCCGACTACCTGAGCTTGGCACCGTTTATGCGGCGTACCCCTGTTTCATAATTTGTGCCAGGAGCCGTCCCATGCAGCCTTTTTCGGATGCGTTTGCCCAGGCACCTTTCATCGCCGCGCCCCAGGACGAACTGGCCGCGCCCGCTCGCCCGGCGGCGCTGGTGCCGCCGCTGCATTGGCACACGCAGCCGGACGGCACATTCGCCCTGGCGGAACAGCCGGGCTGGCGCGCTTATACGGGGCAGCGTGCCACGACCAGCGCCGGCTGGGGCTGGCTCGACGCTGTCTATCCCGCCGACCGCACACACAGCCGCCAGGTGTGGCAGGCCGGAACGAATCCGTTCACGGTCCAGCAGCGCATTCTGGGTGCGGACGGCGCGTATCGCCTGTTTCTGACCCAGGCCCAGCCGCTCTTCGCCGAACCGGCGACGCTGGGTGGCTGGGATTGCACGAGCATGGATATCGGGCAGGTGCGCGCGGAACAGAGCGCCATCCTGGGGGCGGTCGCGGAAAGCGTCGTCATCTTTGACCGCGAGGGCAACATCCGTGAGATGAATCCCGCCGCGCTAAAAAGCTTCGCCCAGGTGGTCCCGCCAGATTACGCCGCCCTGCCGCTGGCCCAACGCCTTCAGCAAGCGCGCATGCATGATGCTGAGGGTGAACCGCTGGTCGGTGAGCGCTCGCCGATCATCCGCGTGCTGCGCGGTGACGTGCTGGCCGGCCCTAGCGCCGTGGATGTGTTCGTCACGACATTCGATGGCCGTGAAGTGGCGCTCAGTTTCAGCGGCGCACCCTTGCGCGATGAGCGCGGAGCGATCACCGGGGCCGTCGTCATCGTGCGCGATATCACAGACCGCCTGGCGCTGGAGCGGCGCACGCAGGACGCGCTGGACGCGCTGCTGGCGATGGCCGAGGCGCTGGTGCAGGGGACAGCGGACGGCAACGAGGCGACGGCGGTGGCGCAACGGCTGGCCACGCTCACGTGCCGCGTGCTGGGGTGCGCGCGCGTCGCCATCAGCGTCATCGACCCCACCAGTGACCATGTGCGCTCATTTGCCGTGGCCGGCCTCACGCCCGACCAAGAGGCGCAGTGGTGGGCGCACGAGCGCGCCCAGTCGCAACACCTCAGCGACATCACCGAGCCACACTTCGTCGCACGGCTGCAAGCGGGCGAGACGCTACATTTCGACATGACCGAGCCGCCCTATAACTCACAGCCGAATCCCTATAACGTCCGTGATGTGCTGATCGCGCCGTTGAATGCCGGCACGCGCTTGGTCGGCTGGCTGGCGCTGGATTATGGCGCGATGCCACATGTTTTCACGCGGGATGAACGCCGGCTGGCGGGCGCGGTGGGCAAGTTGCTGGCGCTGGTGATCGAGCAAGCGCGGCTGCGCCGCGAACGCGAGGCCGCGCGGGCCGACGCGCTGGCCCTGGCAACCGCACAGCGGCAGATGGATGAATTTTTGAGCATCGCCAGCCATGAACTGCGCACCCCGCTGACGACGATCAAGGCGAATTTTCAGTTGACGGAGCGGGCGTTGGGGGCATTCCTGGCAACCCATCCCGCCATCGATCCCAAGCTGGCGCGCACGCATGAATTGCTCAGCCGCACGGATCAGCACATCGCCCGGCTGGATCGCCTGGTGGAAGATCTGCTGGATGTCTCGCGCATCCAAGCTGGCAAGCTTTCGCTGCGGCGCGAGCTGTGTGACCTGGCGCAACTCGTGGGCGAGGCCGTCGAAGAACAACGCCTTGTAGCTTCGGACCGCACCATCACGCTCGCGCTGCCCGACGCGCCCGTTGCCGTGGTGGCCGATCCCGGACGGATCAATCAAGTCATCACGAACTTCCTGACTAACGCGCTGAAGTATTCGCCGCCGGAGTCCACCGTCCAGGTGCGGCTGCGCGGGGAGGCGCGCGCCGCGCGGGTGGAGGTGACAGACGCCGGGCCAGGGCTGCCGCGCGCCGAGCAGCGGCACGTGTGGGAACGCTTCCATCGCGCGCCGGGCGTCGCCGTGCAATATGGCTCCGGCGTCGGCTTGGGTCTGGGCCTTTTCATCTGCCGGACGATCATCGAACGCCACGGCGGCAGGGTCGGCATCATCAGCACCAAAGGGCGCGGCGCAACCTTCTGGTTCCAGTTGCCCCTGGCCGAACCACCGCCCGCACGCCCACCCCGCCACCGGCCATGAAAGGTTCTTTTGCACCATGCCTATCCCACCACTACAAATCAATGGGGTGCTTCCACCTGGCGCGCATCATGCGACCATTGCAGAAATACTTATTGCATTTCCTGGTACAAGTCCTGAACGTCAGGAATTGAATCAGGCACTCCAAAAAGCAAGAGTTAAGCTTGCCCTTGCAGACATCAATGCCGAGTGCGCGGGGCGGGAGCAAGATGTCCTCAATGCTCGTAATGATCCTGCCGGGTTGGACCGGGCGCGCTGCTTTGTTCCGTATGTATCGCATACGGCAAGGGATCATTGATGCTCTTGACGCCTATGAACACGCTCAGTTGCAGCAACAGGGCGCCTAACAGCAGGACAGCAAGCGCGATTCGGGCCTATCCCGCACTTAGTCAGGCGCATGGCAGGGTGAACCAGAAGGTCGATCCCGCGCCGACGGTGCTGGTCACGCCGATCTGCCCGTTATGGCGCGCGATGATCGTCGCGCAAATGTACAAGCCCAGGCCCAAGCTGGCACCGGACCCGTGTTGCTGCGCGATGCCTGGCACGCGATAGAAGCGTTCCCACAGGCGCGCTTGTTGCTCCGACGACAGGCCGGGGCCGCGATCCGTCACCGCGACGCGCGCTTCACACCCCACCTGTGTCACAGCCACCGCGATAGGCCGATCAGCCGGCGCGTATTTCAGCGCGTTGGTCAGGAAGTTCGTCACCACCTGCCCGATGCGGTCGGCATCCGCCTGCACGGGCGCGGGAGTGGGGGGGAGAGCGAGCGTGATGATGCGGTCGGGGGCGGCCTCGCGTTGCTCTTCGACCGCCTCGCGTACCACCTGAACCAGATCATACGGAGTCAGCCGCAGCGCCAGGCTGCCGGCGTCGATGCGCGAGAGATCCAGCAGGTCGTGTACCAGGCGATCCATCCGCTGCACCTGGCGACCTGCGCGATCCAGCAAGGTTGCCAACTGGTCCAGTTGTGGGGCAACTGCCACCGCCGATTCGGGTGAAAGGGCTGGGCGCAGCCGGTTCAGGCGCATGGCCGCCAGTTGCACACTCATCTGAACCGCTGTCAACGGCGAGCGCAACTCGTGGCTGGCGATGCCCAGAAACTCGTCCATCTGCTTCTGCGTCGTAGCCAGAGCCAGCGTCTGGGCGCGGGCGCGCTCACGTTCCTGCAACAGCCGGTCGCGTTCCACCACCAGCGTCATCAAGTGCATCGCGCCCTGCGCCAGTTCGATATCTTCAGCGTTGAAACCAGCCTCGCCCTGCGCCTCAATCGTCAGCACGCACCAGGTCTCGGTGGTGAATACCGCTGGTATGATCAGCACGGTATGCAGATCAAAATAGTCCTGGCCGGGGATCGGCGGCTGGGCGGCAAGATCGACCTGCACCGTCTCGCCCGCTTGCAACCTGGCAATGATATCCGGCGTAGCGAAATCGCTGAGGTGCGCGCCCCTCAGGTTGCGCCACCAGCGCGCTTCGATCACCTCCGATAACCCCGCCACGGCCAGCGGATGCACCGCGTTCGTCAAGGTATCGATCTGAGTATAGCCAGTGTAGACGCCGCCGAAGACTTCCTGCACCAGTTCCACCACGCGCTGCACGCCGTCGTGGGAGGCAGCCTCGTCATCCGTGGCCGGCAGGGCGATCGTCTGCGCCATCGTCAGCAGCGCCCGCAGCGCCGCGCGTTCGCGCTGGGCCATGCGGCGGCGTTCCGTCACGTCCAGGAACGCCGTCACCGCCCCCGTGATCGCGCCGTTTTCATCGCGCAAGGGCGCGCTATTGTTATTGATCAGGCGGCGCGTGCCATCCAGGGCTAGGATCTCCACTTCCTGGTCGCGCTCTGTCGCGTCGGTCAGGGCGCGGGTCAGCCCCAATTCATCCGCCGTCAGTGGTCGGCCATCCATCTGCCAGCCAGCATGCTGCGCATACTCAGCGACGATACGCGCCTTGGGCAGATCGCCGGCGAAGATACGTCTCACTTCGGGATTGACGATCTGGATTGCGCCCTGCGCGTCGGTGATGATCACGCCGGCGGGCAACACATCCAGCACGGCTTCCAGTCGGCGCTGCGCCGCTTCCGCCGCGTGTCGTGCCGCCTGCTCGCGCGCCAGCAGATCCGCGCGCTCGCGCTCCGCCCGTCGGCGCGCGGAGATATCGCGGATGAAGACCGACATGCCATCCGCCGTCGGATTCATGCGAATCTCGACCCATAAATCAATCGCGGGAAAATATTCTTCGATGGTCGCCGGCTGGCATTCTGCCATCACGTGCTGACAGGCATGCCAGATGTTGGTTTCGATGAATTGGGGGTAGATGTCCCAGATATCACGGCCCAGCACCGCGTCTGCCGGTTGCTGCAACAAGTGTTCGCCCGCCGGATTCAGGTACGTGCAGTGCCAGTCGCGGTCGATGGTGAAAAAGGCGTCGGTCATGCTATCCAGCACGTCGGTCAGGCGTTCCGCCGCTGCCGACACGACCCCTTCCAGATGCTTGCGCGCTGAGAGATCTTCGACGACTGCGATGAAAAAATCCGGCGCACCCTCTGCCGTTCGCACCAGCGCCACGGTCAGGTTCACCCACACCAGCGCGCCGTCTTTGCGGATGTAGCGTTTTTCCAGGGAATAGGTCTCGATCTCGCCCGCCACTAGTTGGGCCAACAATTCCAGGTCGTTATCCAGATCAGGGGGATAGGTGATCTCTTGAAACGTCAACTCTTGCAATTCTTCGCGGCGATACCCGACGATCGCGCACAGCTTCTGGTTCACGCGCAGCCAACGACCTGTTGGGTCCACATGTGCCATGCCCACCGCGGCTTGCTCGAATGTCGCACGAAATTGCTCGGCCATGCGTGCCGCTTGCCGTGCGGTAGCCGAGACACGATGGTTAGGGGTGGACTTGCGCGAATTCATCAGAAATCTTCCTTGGTGGTAGCAGTATCCGTGACGTGCGCCGCGACCAGCGCTGGTTGCCGTGTTGGCTTGGGGCGCAAACGGCGCGCATTCCACGCCGCGATATCCGCCGTGCGAATGAGCTTTGCACGCTTGTTCGCGGGATCGGGAACCCACGGCATCTCGCCCGCGCGCAGCATAGCGGCCATCTTGGTTTTGCTCACCCTCAGCAGCAGCCGCGCCGCGCTGGCAGTGACATACACATCTTCTTCCATGCTTGTCTCCCTTTCCTGGCAGAGTATAGCAAATCGGACCATTTCGGTCAATAGTGGGTGATGTCACACAAGAGCCTTGGCCCAGTCGCAGGGCTGCCTGGCGAGTAACCCCCCCGCTGTAGCGGTTGTAGGTTGTATCGGTTATATGGTATCGGTTATATAGTGTACGGGTGCGGAGGACCGCTCCCGCGAACCTCTCCTCGCACCCATGGTGTCGCCGGATCGGGCATCCTGGCCTTCCACGCTGAGCGTCCCGCTAGTCAGTCATCGCGCATGTATGTGAGGATCGCATGTATGTGAGGATCGGATAAGGAGCCACGCCGATGCAGACACCACCAAACATACCCGATGCAGATATGCGCGCCTGCTTGCAGGACCGCTATGGCCTCGCTGTCGGCACGCTGGAGTTTCTGCCGTTGGGGCTTGACACCAGAGCCGGGGTGTTTCGCGCGGTGAGCGCAGGGGGCGATAGTTATCTGATCAAAGTCAAGTCTGGCCCGTTTTATGAACTCAGTTGCCGTGTGCCGCGTTATTTGCGCGATCACGGCAGCGCCGCTGTGGTGGCACCCTTGCCGACCAGGGACAACGCTCTCTGGTGCAACCTTGGGGCGTGGACGCTGATGCTCTTTCCCTTCATCGAAGGTGTCTGCGGCTGGGAACCTGACCTGACGGCGGCGCAGTGGCAGGATGTCGGGCGCGCTTGCAAGCAGATGCATCAGGTGCCGCTACCGGCGGCGGGCTACGCCGGGCTGCGCCAGGAGACCTTCGATCCCAGTGAATACAGCCGGTGGTTCCATACCTTGGCGAGCCAATACATCCCCCGCGTGAGCCAAAATGACGATGAACAGCAGCAGACGTTGCGCGCGACATGGCTGGCGCACCAGGCGACGATCCAGGCGGCGCTCACATCCCTGGAAAAGCTGGCTGGCGTGCTGCGCACGCGAGCGCTCCCCCACGTCATCTGCCATGCCGATCTGCACCCCGGCAACCTGATCCGCGATCCCGCCGACCATGTGTTCATCGTTGATTGGGACGATGTGATGCTGGCGCCGAAAGAGCGCGACTTCATCTTCGTCGGGGATGCGCCAGCCGCTGAGACAGCCGTTCCCGCGCCATTCTTCCAGGGCTACGCGCTGCCCGCAATCGACTGGTACGCGCTCACGTACTATCTCTGGGAACGGCTGGTGCAAGATGTCATTGAATGCGCCCGCAACGTCCTATTGCGCCCTGAACTGAGTGAAGTGACCAAGCATGAGGAAACCAGGATCTTTCAAAATATGTTCACCGCAGGCGGCATGGCCGCCATCCACGCTGCCGCCGCCCACCTCCCGGATGATCTCCGTTTCTCTGAGGAATCCTGATACCAGGCTGTCCCATTGTGCGCCGCTCGCTGAAACGGTATAATCTCACTGGCTCTGTTGGCTTGCGTCGCTGCATGGTATAATCCATGCTATGAATTGAGTGGCGAGAGAGCGATCCTTTTAGGGGGATGATCATGGCTCAGGCACAACCGCGCACGCAAGTGGCACTCCTAGGCACCGTCGTGCTACTGCTGGATGACGAGGCGGAAGCGATTGGCACGCAATTGTTGCGGCTCTGTCAGACGCTCGATCCGCTGGCCCAGGCGCGGCTGCGCATCTTGCGGGTCAGCCGCAATCAGGGGCAATTGCAGGCGATGAGCTTTACCACGGAAGATCGCCAGTTGGTGGCTGTGGAAACGGCGCAACGTGCCGCCAACAGCTATCCCCCGCTGACCATGAGCGATCCCAATCTCACGCAGGTCGTCGGTCCCACTTCGACCCCGCGCGTGAGCTACGGTGTGGCGCAGCCTTTCGAGGTGGCGCTACGCGGTGCGCTGCAGGAGGCGTTGCGCAACGGCGGCACAGGACCGCTGGCCGAGCGCGGCTTCGCGCTGGTGCCGAACGAGATGGCCGTGCATATCGTCGGGCGCATCGATTCGCCCCTGCTGGCCGATGTCGCCTACAGCACTCATGACATTACGCGCACCGTCTCCGCCCAGTCGGATGCTCGCCGCTTCGCGCTGCTCGTCGCCGCATCCCCCGTCGGCGAGGTGGAACGTGCGGCCTCGCCCAGCATCCGCACCTCGCGCCCCACGTCCGTACCTCCCCCCGGCACCACCACCTGGCAAGCCGAGGCCCAGCAACAGCCCTGGCGCGATCTGCTTTCCTGGGCGAATGGTGAGCCGCCGCTACTCTATACCTTTATGTTCGAGGCATGGGACGAGGCCGGTCGGTTCCACGAGCGCGCCCAACTGCATTACGCCGTCGCCGAGGCGCTCTTTGCCCTGTTCGCCACCGGCATGCTGGATCAGCGTGAACTGCGCGAGGCGCTGGACCTTTCGACCGCCGCGCTGGAAGATCACCAGAGTTTGATGCGCATCGGCTCCATCGGCACCTCACTGATCACCTCGCCGACGCAAGGCATGGTCGATTACCTGACCCATCGCCTGGCGGCGGAGATGTTGCTGCGGCGCGGCCTGCTGGGCGAAGAGGGCGGCATGCTCGCGCCGGAACTACGCGCCGCCATCCCCGAACAGGCCCGCCAAGACGCCGAACGCTGGCTGACGGGAACGTGGCAGATGCGCCTGCTGCCGGACCTCTATCCGCTGCCCAAACGCTTGCCGACTCGTGAGATGGCCGATGGTTCGCGTGGCACCTGGCACCCGTTGGCCCTGAGTACGGCCAGCCCCAACCATGAGCCGCTGACCTGGCGCTGGGAGCGCAGCCGCCTGCCACTGGACGAAGAGAATTTCTGGAACCTGGCGATGCAGCACGAGGTTGAAACGACCGCCGACGCGCAAACCTGGCAGCACCAGGCCGAGGCGGCTTATGACGCCGTCGGGCGCGAGATGCAGCAGCAACTTGATGCCGCAATCGCGGCGCGCACGCTGGAGCCAGAGGGCATCGAGCGCGCGACGGTGTTCACCCAGACGGTGCGCCAATTGCTGGCCGACGAACGCGACCGCCTGGCGAAAGATGACGCCGAGCAGCAGCGTTACCTGGACGCGCACTATCGTCGCTTCGAGGAGCAGGTGCGGCGCACCCATCATAATAATGGCATCCCCACGCGCCAAAATCCCCCCGACCGCCCCGGCGTGCCGCTGTTGCCGCGCAACCTGGAGGCGCTGACCCACGAGGTGCTGGATACGAAGGCGGATCGCGTCCCCATGCCGGTGACGTTGATCACGGTGGCGCTGGTGGTGATGCTGTTCGGCGCGGTCGCGGCGGCAGCGGTCCCCGCCATTCCCGGCTTCGCGCAGTGGCCGGCAATGCTGCACACGCTTTTCGCTGGCACAAACCACACCTGGTTTGGCGCGCTGGCGGGCCTGGTGCTGTTCGCGGTGGCCTCCGCTGGCGCGCTGGTGCGGCTGATCGCGCTGCGCCGCTGGCAACGCCGCTTCGCTGGCGAACGGCTGCTGCTGCGGCTGTCGGAGGCGAAGGCATGGGAGCGCGAACAACACCTGCGCGTCATCGACATGATCTTGCAAGACCTGGACCGCGAGCGCCAACACCTGAGCGTGTGGACGCAAGAGATCCGCGCCGAGGCCGACGAACTGGCGCAGCGCGCCGCGCGGTTGGCGGCGGATTACACGTCCGCCCCGACGCTCTCGCGCGATGTTTTCGTTTCCCAGGGCGAGATCTGGGAGGGGACGAACCCCGACGCGCTCTATTTGCAGGTGCGCCAGCGCCAGCCGGAACCCAAGCTGGTGACGGGCTTCCTACAATATGTTGGCGCGCACGCGCAGGGCGTGCCAGAGGCGCTGGCCCAGCAACGCCTGGGCAACCTGGCGCTGGCCTATATGCACGACCACCTGCGCACGAACGGCGAAGATCCCTTCGCCATGTGGTCGCAGCAAACGGCGGAAGCGACGCTGGACCGCGCCGTGCAAGCGGCCCGCGCTGCCATGCAGCCGCACGCCGCCGGGCGTCCCATCGGTCATTTCGCGGGGCTGATGGTTCACCCCGCCGTGCCGTGGCTGCCCAAAGCGGCGCACGAAGAACATATCGTCGTTTTGCCCGCACCAACCACGCGCTGGTGTTTCGTGGCACGTGTCCTCACACGCGCACGGCATCCCTTAGTAGGCTGAGACCAACCCAAAACTCCAGTCCGCGCAGGCGGACTTCGTAGCGTAGCTCTTAGGCGCGCAAATTGGTTTCAATCAATATCGCCCGCGTCCCTGGCACGATTACAATCGCCCGCGTCCCTGACGCGCCATGATGCTAGCAAACAAGAAGGCGAGGAGTAAAAATATGCATTTGCGAGGTGAACGCCGCCGCGCGGTGGCGCTGGCGAGCCTGGTCTCCTTCGCCGTCTATGTGCTGGCGGTGGCGCTGGCCAGCCTGAATAACCTGCCGGTGGGGCAGAGTTTCGCGCGGCTGGTGGCACAGCCGGTGTGGCTGCAACTGGCGTTGCTCGCGCCGGTGTGGTTCGGCGTATGGCTTTTCGCGCTGGCTCAGCGCCAGATGATCGCGCAGGACGAGGGCGCGTATCGCGCGCTGCTGGCCGTCTCGCATACGCGCGGGATGGGCGGTCCCGGCCTGCTGCTGGGCGCGCTGGTGCTGCTGCTGGTCGCTGGTGGCTATCTGCTGAACGTGCTGACGCCCGCCGTGAGCATCACGGGCCTGCTGGGCGCGCTGTATCTCATCGCGCTGGGGCTGCCCAACGCGCCGGCGGCGCACTACGACTTCCGCCCGCCCGCCACGCCCTACTATCCGCCAGATAACATGCCGGTAAACCAGGCACAGATGCTGCCGCCCGGCCCCGCACGCGGGCGCATCATCGACGCGAATCGCTGAGCTTCGGCAGCTTTTCTCGCAAGGACTGTGTTCGGGTGGCAGGTGCATAGGTGCGTTATGGCGAGTCTCAGCCGCTTCTTGCAGCGAATCTTCGGGCAACATTCCGTTGCTGCCCCATCCCAGGTGGGGTCGCACCAACGTGAGCCGGCGGCGTTACAGCAGCCTTTCCGCGTCCTCATCTTCGACTGGGACGGCACGGCGGTCGCCAATCGCCAGGAAGACGCGACGGAACTGGCGCGGCTCAGCGGCGCTTTGGTCGATCTGCACGTCTGGCTGGTGGTGGTAACGGGGACCAATTTCGGCAACATCGACCGGCAATACTGCCAGAAGGTCGATCCGGCGTTGCGCCATCACCTGATCATCTGTGTCAATCGCGGCTCGGAGGTGTACGGCTTCGACCACACCGGGCAAGCGGTGCGGCGTTATCTGCGCCTGGCCACGCCGGCGGAAGACCGCGCCATGACGGCGGTGGTAGATGGCATCGCCGCCAAGCTGCAAAATACCTATGGGCTGCATGTCGGCGTTGTCTATGATCGCCTCAATCGCCGCAAGATCGATCTCATCCCCGAACCGGCCTGGGCCGATCCCCCTAAAGCCAAGATCGCGCAACTCTTGCAAGCCGTCAACCAGCGCCTCGCCGCCGCCCATGTGCCAGACGGCATCCAGGGGGTGGTGCGCATGACGGAGGAACTGGCTAAAGCGCAGGGATTGGATGCGCGCATCACCAGCGATACCAAGCATATCGAGATCGGCCTGACCGACAAAGCGGATGCCATCGCGTGGGTCAAGCATGACCTGATCCAGCCGGAGGGTATTCCCTGGCACGATGTGCTGATCGCCGGCGATGAGCTAGGCCCGATCGGCGGCTTCGAGGGCAGCGACAACCGTCTGCGCGTCGGCGTGGCGGATGCTGTGGTCGTCTCGGTGGGCGTGGAACCGAACGGCGTGCCGCCGGGGGTGATCGCGCTCGGCGGCGGGCCGCCGCGCTTCCGGCAACTGCTGGCGGAACAGATCGCACAGCACCTGGCGCAGCCCCATTTCGTGACGGATCAAGCCCGCGCTGATCGGCGTGAGGCCATCGCCACCGCTCTCGCCACTGCCCCCGCTCCTGGTTGGAGCCTGCTCATCCCCACCTTCGACCCGGCGCGCGAGCCGGTGGATGAAAGCCTGCTGACGCTGGGCAACGGTGCAATGGGCATGCGTGGTGCGCTGGCGCTCCCTTCCCCGGTCTCCACGCCGCTCAACCTCATCGCGGGCCTTTTCGCGGATGATGCGCGAAACCTGCCGGTGCTGGCCTCCGCGCCGGACTGGGCGCGGCTGGCCGTGGCCGTAGACGACGCGCCGCTCACGGTGGCTGACGGCGCGACGGTGACGCGCACGCTCGACCTGCGCCGCAGCCTGCTCGTCACTGAATATCGCTGGCAACCGCAGGCGGACCAGACGATCACCGTGCAGACCCTGCGCGGCGTCTCGCTCGCCAACCGCGCGCTGACATGGCAGATCGGGCGGCTGGACGTGGCGCAGCCAGCGGCGCTCAGCCTGGCGGCGTGGTTGGCCCCCCTTGATCCCTTGTTGCTGCCGCAGCGCGACGGCGTGGTGCTGCAAACCTGGCAGACCACCGGCGCGCGGCATACCCTCAGCGTCGCCAGCACCGCCTTACTGGATCTGTCGGAACGGCTGATCACGCCAGCAGCCCTTCAGAAGCAGGCATATCGCCGCTGGGAATGGCCGGCGCAGCCCGGCCAACCGGCGATGTTCTATCGCCTGACAACTTTCGTGCGCGACGATACCAGCAAATCAGTCGGCGCGGGCGCACTGAACGCGCTTTTCCGCGCCCGGCGCATGGATCCAGCGGATCTTTTCGAGGCGCACGTGCGCGCCTGGGAGGATCGCTGGCAGGCATCCGATATCGCGCTCAGCGGCGATGATGCCGCGCAAACAGCCTTGCGCTTCGCTCTTTTTCAGCTGAACAGCGCCGCCAATCCCGACGATCCGCACGTCTCTGTCGGCGCGAAGGCGCTCACGGGGCCGGGCTACCATGGGCATGTCTTCTGGGATACGGAGATCTTCCTCCTGCCGTATTACACGCTCACCTGGCCCGCCGCTGCCGAGGCGATGTTGCGCTATCGCTACCTGACGCTGCCGGCGGCCCGCGCCAAGGCGGCACGGCTGGGTTATCGCGGCGCGCTGTATGCCTGGGAATCCGCCGACACGGGCGCGGAGGCGACGCCGGATAGCGTGGTCGATCCTACCGGCAAGACCATCCCGGTCTACAGCGGGCGCGACGAGCAACACATCAGCGCCGATATCGCCTATGCCGTCTGGCAATACTGGACGGCGACCGATGATTATAGCTTTTTCCTTGAGGCTGGCGCGGAGATCATCCTGGAAACGGCGCGTTTCTGGGCCAGCCGCGCGGCGCTGGAAGCCGACGGGCGCTATCACATTCGCCACGTCATCGGCCCGGACGAATATCACGAAGATGTCGATGATAATGCCTTTACGAACAACATGGCGCGCTGGAATCTGTTGCGCGGCCTGGACGTGGCGGAGCTGCTGGCGACGCGCTGGCCCGCTCGCTGGGAGGCGCTGCGCACGCACCTGGGGCTGACATCCGACGAACTGGCGCAGTGGCGCGAGGTCGCCGCGCGTATCTTCACCGGCCTGGACGCCGCGACGGGCGTCTTCGCGCAATTCTCCGGCTACGACCAGCGCGAACCGATTGACCTGACCCAGTATGCCGACCGCACGCAGCCGATGGATGTGGTGCTGGGCCACGAACGCATCGGGCAGACCCAGGTGGTCAAACAGGCGGACGTGGTGATGTTGCTGGCGTTGCTATGGGACCAGTTCAACCCAGCGGTGCGCGCCGCAAACTTCCGCTACTACGAGCCGCGCACCGGCCACGGCAGCTCGCTCAGCCCATCGATTCACGCGCTGGTGGCGGCGCGGCTGGGCGACAACGACCTGGCCCTGCGCTATTTTCAGGATGCCAGCGCCATCGACAACGCCGACCGCAACGGCAATGAAGCCGACGGCGTGCATATCGCCACGCAGGGCGGTCTGTGGCAGGCGGCACTCCTGGGCTTCGCCGGCGTGCAGATCCGCGACGACGGCCTGCATATCGAACCGCATCTGCCGGCGACCTGGGCCACGCTGCGCTTCCCGCTGCACTGGCGCGGTCGCCAACTCACCCTCACGCTCACCCGCGATCCGCTCGCCATCGCCATCACCCTCCGTGGTCGCCCGCTGGACATCTACCTCGGCCCCACGCTGGTTCACCTGACGGCAGAGCAAGAGCGCCGCTATCAATGGGACGCCGCCGCCGGCGAGTGGCGCGCGGCTCAACCAGGGGCGCGATGAATCGCGCCCCGCACACATCAACCTGGCAGGATCAATTCTGCCAGGTCACGTTGTCGTAGCCCGTGCCGGAACAGGGCGTGGTGAAGGAGTGGTTGCTCCCGTTCTCCCACTGCACGCTGCCGCTGGACGTGATGATGATGAACTTGAACTGGATCGTCTGGCAGGCGGGAACGCTGGCCATGATGAACCAGTTGGGATAGTTCGGGTCATCCGCCGGGCCGATGGCGGTGCTGGTTGTGGTACTCCAATTGCTCAGTTCGGCATCATTGCCCGTCAGGTACACGTTGTCGCCCACGTTGGTCGGCGGCGCGTTATAGACGGTGAAGGTCACGGCCACCTGCGCGCCAGATGACACGCTATTCAGATAGCCGTTGCTGCACGACGACGTGCAGACCTGCACGCTGTACTGGCCACCGGCGACGTTCGGCGTGGTGACGGAGATCGAGTGCGACGACCAGCTATTGACCGTGGCGTTGGTCGAACCGAACTTGACCGTGCCGGAGGAGCCGAAGCCCTGGCCGTCGATGATCACCGTGTCGCCCGGCTTGCTGAGATTCGGGCCGATGTGGCCGATCTCCGGCGTGCTGGGTTCGCCCGCCGTGAATTGCCAGACGGAGGTCTGGTTCGCGCCCAACGTGAAGGGCGTCACCGATCCGCCGCTGTTGACGGTGATGTTCGTGCCGCCGCCCAGCAGCGATCCCAGGTAGTCGTTGTAGCTGCCGGTCGGCAGGTTGGTATACAACCCGCTGATGTTGTAGCTGCTCGATCCCTTGTTGACGGCTTCCAGCACCACGCTATTGTAAAACTGGCGCTCGAAGATGTACACGTCACTGTTCATCCACCGCTGCTGATACGTGCCGTAGGCCAGCGCGGGATTATTCTGGCGCAGCGTGGAAAAGTCGTGGATCTCCTGATAAGCCGTGGTGGTTGTGCTGAAGCTCGACATCATCGGGCGGTTATAGGGATCGCCCCCGCCGCTAGTGTCGTTGTGTAGATACTGTTCGGTGCCGTAGTAGATGATCGGCACGCCCGGCGCGCCCAGCGTGACGGCCAGGGCTTCCTGCATCCGCGTATCGTTGTTGTTGACCGACAGGAAGCGCGGCATGTCGTGGTTGTCGATGAAGTTGGCCTGGTCGTTGAGCCAGGTGAAATCATGCTCTTCCTGGCTGATGACGCTGTCCAGTTCCGATGCGCCGTTATTGTTGGCATAGACATCGCGCAGGGCGTAGTTCAGCGGGAAGTTCAGCAGGTTGACGCCGCTATTGTCAGCGAAGCGCACCGCGTCGCTATACGTCGGGTCGCTGATGTTGGAAAGATACCACTCGCCAACCATGTAATGCGGCCCCTGCGCCTCCACGTCGTCGCTGAGGGTGCGCACCCAACCGCCCGTCTGGTCAGCCATGTGCTTCACGGCGTCCACACGCACAGCGTCCACGCCGTGCTGCAAGAACTGGTTGATCGCGCCTTTGAGGTAGCTGTCCACGCTGTTGTTCTCTTGCGCCAGATCAGCCAGGTCGGCCAGGTTGTAATACTCGTCCTGGTAGAGGTTGTTGTAGTCGGTGATGCCACCGTTGTGATGGAACCAACCGTTCGGGTCGTTGTTATACGCCGCCTCGAACGTGCCGTTCTCGTAGATGCTGCCATACTCGCCCGTGTCATTCGGGTTAGAGTGGTTGGGCGCGAAGTCGATCACGATCTTGATGCCGTCATTGTGGGCGGTGTTAACCAGATTATCGAAGTCCGACCATGTTCCCATGTGGGGATCGATCTTGTACATGTCGCGCGCCCAATAGCCGTGATAGCCGGCATTCGGCACGCCGTTATAGACGGCAGCGGTGTGGATGTTATCGACCGGCGGCGAGATCCAGACGGCAGTGACGCCCATGCCCGCCAGATATCCCATCTTATCGGTCAGCCCTTGCAGGTCGCCGCCCCAATAGAGCTTCCAATTCGACTTCGTGCTGTCATACAGCCCTGTGTCGCCAGCGGGGTCGTCGTTCGCGGTATTGCCGTCGAAGAAGCGGTCGAGCATGACCTGATAGATGACGCCGGTGCCGAGATCGGCATCGTTGGTGGGCAGCGCGCCTGCGGCATGCACGCGCGTGGGATGAACGAGGCTGGTGCTGAGGCTATACGCCAGCACCGAACATAAGACGACGACGCCGATGAGGACGGGCCGCGCGAGGCGCGTGGCCGTGATGCGACGTAGCATGAAAGCGAGTTCCTCCTCAAACTTCTACAGCAACGATGCAGTACGAGGGACGCAGGCAACGAGACAATGATGGCCATGTCGTGGGCCGCTCAACAGTTGTCCATTCAACTGTTATCAAACAGTATACCGAACAAAGCCTTGTGCGTCAAGAGGGATCGGGGGGAAATCGCATGGGGCATGGGCAAAGTTATAGAGCATCGCGCAAGAAATGTTTGTAATTGGCAGCCGGTGTATGTGCAGCATAGCGCGGATGGGGGAGCGGGCGCAACCTAGATCTCCTATTTCCATTGGCGGACGTTTGTCCTGTGTTATGGTAGCCATAATAGTTGTAATAGGAGGATCACTGATGCCCCCGCCGCCCACCACGATTGTCGCCACCAATCTCAGCAATTACATTCGGCTGGATCGGTGTGGGCGCTTTTTGCGCTTCGTCATCGAACCTGCCGAGGCAAAAGTGCTTGGCAAACGCTTTGGCGTCGGCGAGGATGCCCTCAGCCCGATCCTGGCGGACTACGGTCAGGACTTTGAGGCGCGGGTGCTGGCGACGCTGCCGGAGACGCCGCGCGACCTGAAAAATCAGCCGGCGGAGGCGACCTTGGCGGCGCTGCGCGCCGTCGCGCCGGGGGCGCGCGTCTTTCTCACGCAGGCGCGGCTGGCCGGCGCGATCAATGGCTGGCCCTGCCTGGGCGACGCCGATATCATCCAGGTCAGCCGGCGGGCGGACGGCGCGTTCGACCTGGCGGTGCTGGATGTGAAGACCGCCATCCGCGATCACGTAGAATACCGCCTGCAAGTCGCCGTCTACATCCGCCTGCTGCGCGGGATGCTCGCCGGAGCCGGGCTGGCGCTGGGCGCGATCAGCGGCGCGATCCTCAAGCAGGGCGCGGATGGCGCGTTGCCCGCGTGGGATGACCCCGCCGCGCGCTTCGCTGTGGCCCCCTATGATCTGGTGCTGGATCACCTCTTCGATCCGCTGGAAGGCGATCTGGCGCAGGTGGCCGGGCGCGACCTGGCGGACATCCCTTATGCGCTAAACGCCAAGTGCGACGGGTGCAGCTTCAACCGGCTGTGCATGCGCGAAAGCGCCGACCGGCAAGACATCGCGCTGGTGCCGGGCATCCAGGCGACTGACATCCCCGCGCTGAAGGCGGCGGGCGTGCGCACGCTACGCGAACTGGTCGATCTCAAGGCACTGCCCGATCCGCCGACCAAACATGCCCCCCTGCCGCCCGCGCCGGGGCAAAGCGCGCCCCTGGCGGCGCTCAGCCAGCAGCCCGCCCTCGCCGCGCGGCTCGATCCGCTGGTGCTGCGGGCGCGGGCGATCTTGAACCGCTTCGATCCCGCCGTGCGCTACCTAGCCTATCCGCTGGACGAGCCGCCCAGCCTATTGCCGTCTGACGGCGCGAATCCGCAGCTGGTCAAGATCTTTCTGGACGCGCAGCACGATTACCTGCGCGACCGCGTCTACCTGGCTGGCGCGCTGCTCACCGGGCCGGGCGGCGAATTTCCCATCGCCCACATCTGCGACGGCCCGCCGGTGGACCGCGACGAGGAATACGTCCTGCATTCGCTGCTGCGCGACGTGGTGGCCGCGCTGCCCAAGGTGGCTGGCGACGCCACAAGTTGCCCGCTGCACATCTACCTCTTCGATCCATTCGAGCAACGCATCTGGCTGGACGCGCTGGAGCGCCAGCAGGCGATCCTGGCGAGCGTGCCGGCCTTCTATGAACTGTTGACCTCCAATGCCGGCGTCGAGGAGGTGATGTTCGCCTTCCTGGCCGACGAGATCCGCGCGCGGCGCATCCTGCCGATGACGTGCCAGAACCTGTATAGCGTCGCCACCAACCTGAAGTTTGCGTGGCGCGACGCGCACTATGACTACCGCGCCGACTTCCGCGAGCGCGTCTTCGACAATGCGGCGAAACGGGCGGACGGCGTGTGGGTGGAACAACGGGCGGCCTTCACCTCGCTCATCCCGCTGGAATATGCCTATGGCGCGTGGGGTGTGCTGCCGGCCAGGAGCCGTGATCCCGGCAAGCTGGCGTACTATCGCCGCTGCACCCGCGACGCCCTCAAAGCCTTTCAGGTCCACCGCCTGCGCGCCATGCAGCACATCGAGGCGGCGCTCAATCCCGCGCATGGCCAGCGTTTCGTCAAGTCGCCGTTGCCCATCGCCCAGGTCAACACTGCGCCGGAACTGCCGGACCTGGCCCGCGCGCTGGACGAATTCCTGGGCATGGAGCATCACGCCGCCCTGCAAGGCAAACTGGCGATCTACCAACTACCGCTGGCGCGGCGCGTGCAGACGGGGCGCTGCCTGCCGCTGCGCTGCCAATCCGTGACGGAGCACGGCAAGCGCCTGAGCGTGGTGGGCGCGCTGGACTACGCCGCTGTGGACCTGGATGCCGCTACTGCTCGTGCCGGCTGCCGCCTGAAAGAAGGCGATTGGCTGTTGCTGAACGACCTGGATCACCAGCAGCCGTGGGCGATCATGCAGGGGCGCATCGCCGTCGTGCGCCGCATGGAGGCCGACGCGATCACGCTGGACCTGCTGGATATCACCAGTTTCGGCAGCGATTTCAAGTATCGCCACGACACCAAGCTGGTGCCGGAAGCCGGCAAATTGTATGCGCTGGACGAGATGGCCGACGACCTGAACGCCGACAAGCACCGCCAGGCCGTGCATCACGTGGCGGGCAATGCGCTTTTCGCCGCGCTGGCAGGCGACACCGCCCCTGCTCCCATTCCGCCGGAGCCGCACGGCGCGACCTTCGTCGCCGAGGTGCAGCGATTACAGGACGCTAGCCCGCTGACGGCGATGCAGGCCGAGGTCGTCGGTGCCACCATCGCCGCGCCACTGCTGCTGGTGCAGGGACCGCCGGGGACGGGCAAGACGGCGACGCTGGGCTGGGCGATCCTCGCACGCCTCTTCGCCCATCAATCGCGCCCGGTGCGCGTGCTGGTCTGCGCCAAAACCCACAAGGCGACGAATCTGGTGCTGGCCTCTGTTGCGGAACGACTGACGAAACTCAAGGACACGCGCGCCGGCAAGTCGCTGGGCGTGGTGCATGTCTTCAAGGCGACCGCCGACGAGGGCGAGGATCTGCCTGATCACGTCCACGCGCTCGATCCGCGCCACGGCGGGCGCGTGCGCGGCATCATTGCCGACGAGGGGGCGGCGACGGTCATCGGGGCCACGCCGGGCGGTGCCTTCAGCCTGATGAAGACGGTCTATGGCAAGGATCTGCCCTGGTCCGCTGGGCCATTCGATCTGCTGGTGATCGACGAGGCCAGCCAGATGAGCATCCCCGAAGCCTTGCTGGCGGCGGCGTTCCTCGCGCCGGGCGGGCGGATCATGATCGTGGGCGACCACCGCCAGATGCCGCCGATCCTGGCGCACCCGTGGGCGCGCGAACGCCGCCATAGCCAGACGTTGCACCACCCCGCGCGCTCGATCTTCGAGGCGCTTTTGGATCAGGGGCAGCCGATCGTGCAGTTGGACGAGAGCTTCCGGCTGCACCAGACACAGGCGCGCTTCCTGGCCGCCCACATCTATGCCCGCGACGCCCTGCCCTTCCAGTCGCGCCGCAAGGATACGCTGCCTGCGCTGCCCGCCAGTGTCGCCGATCCCTTCGTCGTCGCCGCGTTGCGCCCGGACTATCCCGTCATTGTGGTCGAACATGGCGAGGCGGCCTCACAGCAATACAATCCGACGGAAGTGGAGGTGATCGCGCCCATCGTGCGCGCCTGCCTGGACGCCCTGCACCTGGACGGCGCGCACGGTCTGGGCATCGTCGTGCCGCACAACGCGCAGAAAGCCGCACTGCGCCAGCGTTTCCCCGCGCTGGACGCGGCGGGGGCCATCGACACCGTCGAACGCTTTCAGGGCGGCGAGCGCGATGTGATCATCGTCGCCGCCACGGCCTCCGATCCCAGCTACATCCTGGCCGAAGCCGCGTTCTTGCTGAATCTGAACCGGCTCAACGTCGCCTTCTCGCGCCCGCGCCTGAAACTGATCGTCGTCGCCGCCCGGACGCTGTTCCGCTTCCTCTGCCGCGACCTGGATCGCTTCGAGGAGGCGCTGATCTGGAAGCACCTGCGCTACGAATACGCCGCTACGCCACTGTGGGCCGGCAATCGCGCGGGCGTGCGCGTGGAGGTGCGCGGCCACCCGGCGGGCCACGCGATCCAGCCGGCACCGCCGGATGTCGCCATCCCCGCGCCCTTCGTCGCCCCACAGCCGGTGGGCCTGACGGAAAGGAGCCACGAGCCATTATGATCCGCGTGATAGCCACCGCCGACAACCATCTGAACCGCTACTATGATCGCATGCCACCGCAGAAGCTGAACCAGCGCCGGCAGTACCTGCGCGCCGGCTTCCGCGCGGCGGTGGAGGACGCCATCGCCTGGCCCGCGCACCTCTTCCTCATCGCCGGCGACCTTTTTGACACGAGCGATCCGCGCAACATCGACCGCACGTTCCTGGCGGGCTGCCTGATGCAGTTGCGATCCGCCGGCGTGACGGTCTGCGCGGTCAGCGGCAACCACGACACGCCGCGCCAGACGACAGAGCAGGGCGGTTACGCGCCGCTGGACATCTATCGCCAACTGGGCGCGCTCACCTATTTCGGCGAGTTCAACCGCGTCGAGGAGATTCGCCTGACCGTCGAAGGCACCACCCTCGCCATCGGCGGCCTGACGCCGGACCCCACCTGGGCGGCGGAGTTCGATCCCTTCACCGCGCTCGCCTGGCATCCTAAGCAGACCGGCGCGGCTACCGCGATCCTGCTGCTGCACGGCCAGGTGGCGGCCTATACGCTGCCGGACCACGAGGGCGCGGTCTTCACCAAAGAGACGCTGCGCGCCGCGACTGACGCCGATCTGGTGATCATGGGCGACATCCATCGCTCGCGCACGCTCCCGCTGGGCGGCGGGCGGCTGCTCGTCATCCCCGGCTCGACGGAACGGGTGGACTTCGGCGACCACGCGGACGTACCCGGCTTCATGCGCCTGGAATATAACGGCGTGGGCTGGCATGCCGAACGGGTGCAACTGGCCGGCCAACCGCGCCAGATCATCACCATCCGCGCGGCGGACCTGCCCGACCACGATATCGCCGCCTATCTCATCGACCGCGTGCTGGCCGTCGCCAACGACCAAACGCTGGTGAAACTGACGCTGGAAGGCATCATTCCCCGCGCCAAATATCACGCGCTGGACCTGCGCACGGTGCTGGAACGCCTCAGCGGGCGCGTCTTTCACTGCACGCTCGATACGAATGGCCTTTTCCTGGAAGACGCCGGCGCGGGCGCGGTGCAGCGCGGCGTGCGCCTCTCGCAGCGCGACGAACTGACCGCGACCGCAAACGACCTGAGCGCGCAAACCGCCGACCCCGCCGAACGTGCGATCATCCAGGACGCGCTGGCGCTGGTGCTGGGCGAGGGGGAGTGAAAGATCAATTATGATTCTCCTTGATCGCATCTCGATCCGCCATTTCAAGGCGTTGCGCGCCGTCGATCTCGTTTTGCCGCCCCAGGCGAGCGTGTTGATCGAGGGCTGGAACGAATCGGGCAAGTCGTCGCTCTTCGAGGCGATCTTCTTCGCGCTGTATGGCAAGACGCTCGTCTCCGAGGGCAAGAACGACAGCGCCATCGCCTATAATGAGAAGAAAGCGACCGTCACCCTTGCTGTACGGATCGATGAAACCCTACTCACCATCACGCGCACCCTACGCCGCGATCAGGCGGCGCTGGCCGAGGTGGTAGTGAGCGGCGACGGGCGTGGCACCGAGCGCGTGACCGGCACCAGCGCGGTGAACCTGCGCATCTTGCAGGAGATGAACAACCTCGCGCCGGATGCCCTGTTGAACTCGTGTTTCGTCGAGCAAAAGAAGCTGGACAAGCTGGAAGAACTGTCAGGGAATCAACGCGCAGAGGCGCTGGCGACGTTGCTGAACCTCGCGCGGCTGGATGACATTCAGAAGCGGCTGCGACCCACGCGCGAAGACGAGCGCGCGGCGGAGCGCGCCCAGGAGTTGCTGGCCTGCGCCGATCTGGATGCACAATTGCCCGCGCTGCAAGCGCGCCTCGCTGGTGCCGCGCGCCGTGCCGCCCTGGCCACGCTCGCCCAGGCGTGCGCTGACCTGGATGCCGCCGTGATGCACGAGGCGGCGTTGACCGCGGAGCGCACGCAGCTTGATGCCGCAGCAACGCAATTGGCGGCGGATCACATGCAGAGCGCGGCGCTCGCCGCCGGCGCGGCTCCGCTGGCGGAAGTGCGCGCCCATGCGCGCCAGATCGCCCAGTTGCACGACACCCGCGCCCGCCTGACGGACGAGATCGCCCAGGCCGAGGCCGACCAGGCCACGCTCCCGGTGTTGCGCGCCCGCCTGGACGCCCTGCGCGCGATCGCCGATCTTTTCGCCGCGCACGATGGCCTCGCCGAGCGCCAGCGCGCCGACCAGGCACAGATGCAAGCGTTGGCCGCGACCGTGCGCGATCTCGCCCAGGCACGTGAGGACGTGGCGTATTATGATACGCAACTCGCCGCCCTCGCCCAGGGGGAACCCGCGCTCGTCGCCGCGCACGCGGCGGCCCAGGCGCGCTACGCCGCCGCTGTGGAACGCGACGCGCTGGAACGTTGGCTGGGGAGCAGTGATGCTACGAGCCGGCTGCGGGAGATCGGCGAGCAGCGCGCCGCCGCCGAAAAGGCGCGTGACGGGCAGGCCGCCGCCATGCAGCGCCACACGACGCTTCAGCGCGGGGCGGCACACCAGCGCCTTTTGCGCGGGACGCTGGCGGGCGTGGTCATGGTGCTGGGGCTGGAACTCGTGTTGACAGGCCACCTATGGGGCGCGCTCTGCCTGCTGAGCGCGCTGGCGTTGGCTGCCTGGGCGTATCCCGCGCACGCGGCCTATATTGCCGCTGCCGCTACCTTGCAGGCGCAGCAACAGACGCTGCGCGGGGCTGAGGACGCGGCGAATCGGCTGCTGGCCCAGGAACAGATCATGGCCGATCCGCAGTATGGCGCGCGGCGGCGAGACGAAGCGGCGCGCGACCTGCGCGCCCAGGGCTTGCTCGTGCCGGCGGACGACGCCGCCGCGCGTCAGCGCCTCGCCGCCCTGCCGGCGGATGCCACTCCCCTGCCGGAATTGCAAGCTGCCCAGGCCACCGCCCGCGCCCAACTGGACGGCGCGCACCAGGCACGCGACCTGGCGGAGCACCAGCACGCGGAGGCCCAGCGCCGGCTCGCCACAATCGCCGCCACCGCCGGCTTGCCCGCCCCGGCGGATGACACCCTCGCCGCCAAGCAGACGACCTTGGCGCAAACCCAGGCGCAGCACACGCGCGAACTGGCCGCGCTGGCGGCGGAGATCGCGTGCCAATGCCAGGCGATCCCCGTGCCAGTGGACCGTGACGCCGTGCAAGTTGCCAGCGGCGGCATCGCGCAACGCATACAATCGTTGACCGACGCGGCGGCGCACGCCAGCGAACGTCAGCACCGGCTGGCCGCGCTCAGCGACCAACTGCAAGCGGCAACAATGGCAGCGGAGGCCGCCTGGCAGCGATTTTCCGCCGCCGTGCCGGATCTCGCCCGCCCCCGACCCGATCTCGCGGAGGCCGCGCTCGCCGCCGTCACCGCCGCTTATCAGCAGCGCATGGCCCAGGTGGATGCCGTGGGCGTGCGCCAACGGCTTGATCATGCTCACGTCCGCCAGGGCGAGATCAAGCGCGCCCTGGATGAGCAGGCGGGGCGCATCGCCGCGCTACGCGACGACATTGCACACCTGGCTGCGGCACAGGGCATCCAGGCCGATCCGATACCCACCGCCCTGCGCGCCGCGCTGCCGGAACTGGCGGTGCTCACGCCAGAGGAAGCCGCTTCCGCCGCCCAGCAGGTGCGCGAGCTAGAGATTCAGATCGCCAGCGCCCGCCAGCGTCGGATGGAAATGGCCGCCGAACTGGGCATCCCGCCGGAGCCGCTGGACCGCGCCACCTGTGCCGAGGAAGCCGACCGCCTGGCACGCGACCTGCGCGTGCGCGAAGTCGCCGTACACATCGCCAAAACCACCCGCAACCATATGATCCAGAAGGTGTTGCCCCAGACGACCAATAATATGCGCCTGCTCTTGCCGCTGCTGACGATGGACCGTTACCGCGACTGCGCGATCACCGACGACTTCAAGGTGCAGGTTTACGACGAGGCGGCGGGCCGCATGGTGGCCAAAAATATCTTTTCCGGCGGGGCGCGCGATCAATTCTCGCTGGCGTTGCGCCTCTCGTTTGCGCTGGCGACGCTGCCCGAACACCTGGGGACCACCCCCGGCTTCATCTTCCTCGACGAGCCGCTCAGCTCCTTCGACCGCCCGCGCAGCGCAGCCCTGGTCCATCTGCTGACCGAAGGCGTCATCAGTCGCAACTTCCGCCAGATCTTCGTCATCAGCCACAACCTGATGTTCGACCGCAACGCCTTCACCCATCACCTGCGCCTGGAATACGGTGCGGTCGTGGAATCGACGCTGCCCCCGGCCTGATATTTTTTATCTTGCCAGATGCTACCGCGCATCCATTGAGGAAACCGGTAATACCCCTTGCTGGTAAAGACAGTGGTAAGGGGGGATGGACAGACAGGAATGGCTGTCCTTCGGTACCAGTATGGCGGTCCTCTGGGTGGCAGAGTAATTACCCGCAAAGCGTATGATTCCCTTTTCAGTTGAATAGTATGGATACCGGAGGACAGACATTCCTGTCTCTCTGGTCCCAACCGGTCCCAATGACCACCGTCTTTCCCCAAAAGGGATATCAAACGACAGATAGGCGCAACCGTCCCGCAAAAAAAAGCTCGCTTCCTGGCGAGCCTCACTTCTTTGGTTGCTATTTACGTAAAGTGGTTGGTTTGTTGTGTCTCCGGCGTCCCCAACCCTTCGGCGTTCTGGTTCGTGGCACTATCGCCTGCTGGCGGCGGTGACGGATCGGATGTCGTGGCGGGGCTGGGTGGCGCGGACAGCGTGCGGGCGGTGGCGGAGATGCTTGCCGTGGCGGCGGGGCCGGGGAAGTTCGGCGGCGACGGGCCGGGGCGCGGCGCGGCATTACCAACAGACCCATTAACCTGCGCCGTGCTGGCGACAGGGGGCCGCGAACGGTTCGCCGGCACGGGGGGCGGGCGGTGGTCGCGCTGATACTGGGGCGCATTCGCGTGGGCCTGCGCGGCACGGAACGTGACGGGCGTAACTTCCATCGGCTGATACCTCATTCATCAGGATTGCCGCCGGCATTGCCAGGTGGCGCACTATCAGGTATCGTCCGCGTTCCCTCGCACAAGATGGGCGTGTAGTCCTCTCTTGTGCAGCATATCGTCCCCGCCCCTTCGCCCCCGCAAAACATGGCAACCATGCAAATCCGCTCCACCCTGGATGGGACTCACCTTACACCATTATTTGAGCGCGCTATTGCACCTTGACGCATGCCAGTTTGTAGCCCGGAGGGGTTTCTGTTCCGAGCCGGGGGGTTTCAGCCCCCGGCGACCGTGCGGCACTGGTGATCTTGCCCCCGCAGGACATGGCGGACAGGCATGTCCGCCCCACGCGGGAGACGCCCCAATGGGGATAGCGCGTGTCACTCCGGCTCCGTCGCGCCGGGCATCAGGATGACCTGGGTGGCGTCGCGCTGGACGACGCGCGGCATGATCGTCGTGGGGATGTGGCCGCGCCAGGCGGCGAGGGCATCCGCCGGGGTGGCGAAAGTGGCGAGGTCGCGCAGTTGGTGAACCGTGGCGAAAACGAGCGGGAAGGCTCCCGCCGCATGCCCCAGCAGCGCCGTCGCCGGGCGCACCCACACCCCGCCGGTCGTCTCGATGGCGTCATACTGCGCCGCTTGGGCCGCCGGCAGTTCAGCCAGAAAAAAGTGGGTGGTGAAGCGCTTGGGGAAGGCTTCCGGCGTGATCCAATGGGCGCAGTGCGTCAGCGCATCGGTCGCCAGCACCAGATCTTCGGCGGCGGCGAGTTCGGCGATACCCGCCTCGTCGCGCTGCAAGCGCGCCCGCCACGTCGCCAGCCGGTCGGCCAGGGCGGCATCCATCTCGACAGGAGCGTGATCCCGCAGCGCCAGCAACACGCCGGCTTCCTCGAATAGTTCACGGATCGCCGCCACGCGCACGCCCACCCCCAGCGCCGTCGCCGGCGTCAGCGCGTCGATCGGCACACAGACGCCCGCCGTCACTTCCGCCTCGCGGTCCGCTGCCGCCACAGAGCCGCCGGGGAAGACGTAGACATCCGGCGCGAAGTCGCTCTGCACATGCCGCCGCACCATGAATACTTCCAGCCCACCGTCCGTAGTATCAGGGCGCAATAACATAACCGCCGCCGAAAGGCGCGGCGTGACCGGAAGCGAGGCTGCCATAAATCTGATTCTCCTTGTCCGCGAAGTCGCATCTAGGATGATATGATCCTGACGGTAGTTTGGAAAGGAGGCGACTGATGCCCCAGTTGCAACTGAGCAGCGTGATCATCGCCACGCACGATAAAGCCCGTCAGAAGATATTCTATCACGATGTGTTAGGTATCCCCTTCAACGCGCAGGGCAAGCTAGAATCCGCTGGAGTGGTCATTCATCCGGCGCTGCACAGCGCCGTTCAGGGGCCGCCAGCGGAGCCGCACCGCATCATGCTCACCTTCGCGGTCGCGGACATCCACGCCGCCGCCGCTGAGTTGCGCGCCAGGGGCGTCGTCTTCGTGCGCGCCCCAGAACAGGAGCATTGGGGCGGTTGGCTCGCCACGTTTCTCGATCCCGATGGCAATTATCTGCAACTGATCCAGTTGCTCTAGGGCGCGATATGGCCGGTAGGCTTGGGCTGCCCCGCCGCCTGCACCAGCCGCAGCACCAACAGCGCGGCGACGGCCAGCGCGCTGGTCACATAGACGGCCAGCATCCAGGGCGTAGCAGCGTCGGTGCCGGCGAGGATGCCGTGCAGTGTGAGCGCGACGAAGGCGACCAGGCTCACGTAATGCAGCGCCCGCCAGGTGGTATAGGCCAGGTGGCGACGCGCCCAGGAACTCAGCGTCACCACCGCCAGCGCGTACAGGCCGACCACGCCCAGCGCCACCCACAGCGGGCGATAGGGTTCGCCCAGCGGCCACACCAGTTGCGCCGGCCCGAAGTGGATGAAGGGATCGAACAGCAGCGTTGCCAGGTGCAGCGCCACGAAAGCGACCATGAGCAGCGTCAGCACCTGATGCAGATCCAGCACCAGCGGGCGGCGGGCCACGCTGTCGAAGGCGCGCGTGCTGATGCCGATGCCCAGCGCCGTCGTCGCCACCAACAGCAGATAGGCTGTCAGCGCAGCCCCGCGCGTGAGGTACCACAGCGTCGGATCGGCGGCAAGGGATGAGGTGCCGCCACTGGTGTTCGTCGCTGTGCCGGGCCAGATGCTCGCCGCGATGCTCGCGGGTAGCCCCTTCGGCAGCACCAGCACGCCCGCCGCCGTCCCCGTCAGGTCGCCCAGCTTGCTCTGGCGCACCAGCCCGTGCCAGGTGAACCGCCCGCCGCTGCCCGTCGCCGCCACCGCCTGGTTCAGCGTGTCGTGCGCCAGCCCGGTGCTGTCGATGGTGCCGCTGACCGTCGCGGTGAACACCGTTGTCTGCTGATTGATATCGCTCAGCGTCGCCGTCCCCGTGCTATGCGGCTGGCCGGCGGCATCGCGCTGGATGGTCACGTTCAGCACCAGCGCCACGGCGGGGGATTGGCCGCGATTGGTCTGCAACACCTGCGTTTGCGTCACCACCGGATGGCCCTGGGCGTCGGTGCTCGTCTGCGAGGAACTCACGCGCCCGGTCAGCGCGATCTGAAACGCGCCCGCTGCTGGCGCGGCTTGCGCCGCCCCCGGCATCCCCAGCACCACCGTCGCGCCAATGATCATCCCCACGACGATCAGCGCCAGCCACCAGCAACGTTGCATAATTTCTCCTCTACAGGCACAGGGACCATGATCCGAATAACTCTATTGACACGTTGCAGCCGCGCCAACGGTTTCCATCAGGCTCATCTGGCACGCCCACGTTTGGTACATGTAAAGTTACGGTAACACGCGCGATGTGCTTCCAGCATCATCGCCATCGACAAGCTCCACCATTCGTCATATAATTGGAGATGGAACGCACGTCCCGCGACGGACAGCACCGGGCGGCCATCATCCCTCACACGACCACACTTGCGGCGGAGGTTTGTACCCGTGATCCTTGCAGTCAGCAACGGTGTCCTCACCACATTCAAAGTCTTACACATCCTCAGCGCGATCTATTTCGGCCTCGGTGTCATTTTGGCGACGCTCTTCACCTTGCAGGTGCCGAACACGCCGACACTGGCCGCCAAGGCGCGCGTGATGGCGCAGAGCAGCCGCGCCGTGCTCACGATGCTCGTGCCGGGCGCATTGCTGGCCGGCATCTTCGGCTTCATCGTGGCTTTCCAGGAATATAGCCAGCCTTTCAGCCAGAAATGGATCCTCTTCTCGACAGTCCTGTTTGTGATAAGCTTCGTATTAGGCGGCGCGACCGGACCCATCAGCGCCCGCACCCGCCGGCTGGTGACCGCGGAGGCGCGTTCGCCCAAGCCGTCGGCAGCCGCTTACCGCGCGGCGAATTCGTTCACGCCGATCATTCTGATCGGCATCAACCTGGCCATCGCCATCGCGCTGGTCGTGCTGATGTTCGCTCAGCCACATTAACTCGATGTATTCAGGAGGGCAAGCCGATGGCCGCGAAACCAAAGGCAACGACGCCGGACGCCGACGATTTGCCGAACATATCTACCACCGACACCACCAGCGCGGCACCAGAGGGTGAGCCACGGCTCAGCGCCTTCGGCCAGCACAGCCTGCACACGCTGACGCCGCCGCCGGGCGCGCCGACCATCGCGGACATCTGGCGGGCGCGCGAATTCCTGCGCGGGCAGATCAGCGAGACGCCGATGTTGCACTCGCGCACCTTCAGCGCCATGAGCGGCGCGGATGTCTACCTGAAGGCGGAAAATCTGCAACGGGCCGGCTCCTTCAAGATTCGCGGCGCGATCAATAAAATCGCCCGGCTGGCACCGGCGGAGCGCCAGCATGGCGTCGTGACGGCTTCCGCCGGCAACCACGCGCAGGGCGTGGCTATCGCCGCACAGTCGGCGGGCATCCCCTGCACCATCGTCATGCCCGAAAACGCGCCGCTGGCGAAGGTCATGGCGACGCAAGGCTACGGCGCGCAGGTGGTCCTGCACGGCGCGACGTATGACGATGCCTTTGCCCGCGCCTGCGAGATCCAGCGGGAGACCGGCGCGACCTTCATCCCCGCCTTCGACGACGCCGATATCATCGCCGGCCAGGGGACGCTGGGCCTGGAGATCATCGAGGCCGTGCCGGAGGCGGACGCGATCATCGTCGCCATCGGCGGCGGCGGCTTGATCGCCGGCATCGCTATCGCCGCGAAATCGCTCAAGCCGGATGTGCAGATCATCGGCGTGCAGGCCAGCGGCGCGAACTCCGCGCAGCAATCGCTGGCACAGGGGCAGATCGTCACTCTGCCGAAGATCAGCACCATCGCCGACGGCATCAGCACCAAGCGGCCCGGCGCGCTCAACTTCGCCGTGATGCAAGCGTACGTCGATACGATCGTGACGGTGGATGACGATGAGACGAGCAGCGCCATCTTGCTGTTGCTGGAACGCTGCAAGCTGTTGGTGGAAGGCGCGGGCGCGGTCGGCATCGCGGCGCTGCTCAAGCCCGGCCTGCTGGATCTGGTAGGCAAGCGCGTTGTCGTGCTGCTCTCCGGCGGCAACATCGACATGAATCTGGTCGGGCGCTTCATCGAATACGGCTTGGCGACGCAGGGGCGCGTCATCGGCTTGCATACCCTGCTGCCGGATCGGCCCGGCGAACTGCACGCCTTCCTGGGGGCCATCGCCGAGATGGGCGTGAACGTGCGCGAGGTCAGCCATCGCCGCGCCCAACCCCTGCTGCCCATCCAGCACGTGGAGGTGCAACTGACCGTCGAAACACGCAACCGCGCCCACGCCGACCGTGTCATCGCCGCGTTGCGCGAGATGGGCTATCCCGTGGCGGAAGCGCATTCGCCTTTCGAGCCGTAAAGCGGCAGGATGGTGCTGGAACTTGGGGCGTGCAGCTAATTCGGATTGAAGCGATAGCCCACGCCCGGTTCCGTCAGGAAGTAACGCGGGTTGGCGGGGTCGGCTTCCAGCTTGTGGCGCAGGCGGTTGATGTAGACGCGCAGGTACTCCGCCTCGCCGCCATACTCCGGCCCCCACACGCTTTGCAGCAATTGGCGGTGGGTCAGCACCTTGCCGGCATTCGTGACCAATTGGCTCAGCAGCGCAAACTCCGTCGGCGACAAGCGCACCTCTGTGCCTTGCCGCCGCACGATATGCCCATCCAGATCGACTTCGATCTCGCCGAATTGCTTCACGCCGCCCGCTGTCGTCGCGGGGGCCGCTGGTTGCGTGCGGCGCAGCACGGCGCGCACGCGCGCCAGCAGTTCTTCCACGCCGAACGGTTTGGTCAGGTAATCATCTGCTCCCAGGTCCAGCGCCGTCACCTTATCCGTCTCGCCGTCCAGCGCCGTCAGCACGATGATCGGCACGTTGGAATGCTCGCGCACGCGCCGGCAGACTTCCAGGCCGTCCATGCGCGGCATCATGATATCGAGGATCAGCAGGTGCGGATCGTCGCGCTCCCACACGGCGATCGCTTCCAGCCCGTTGCTGGCTTCCAGCACCTCGAAGCCGCGCGCCCGCAGGTTGCGGCTGATGAAGTCGCGCAGGGCTGCTTCGTCTTCAGCGAGCAAAATACGTTTCACCTGGGTCGCCATCGCTGCACCTCCTGAGTGTCGCTGTCCCTCAACCGTTCGCCGTGGGGCGGCCCCACCCCCAACCCCTCCCCATCTGCGGATGGAGAGGGGAGTACCGACGTGGGGCGGACAGGAATGTCCGCCGTGGTGACAGACATTCCTGTCTGTCCTCCAGGTGATCGGGTGACAGACAGGAATGTCTGTCCTCCGGATTGACGGGCGGCCAGGCTTGGCCGCCGTTGGCTAAGCCACTTGATCATCAGGGCCAGGGGTGGCTGGCGGGGCGGCGACCGCCGGCACGCCGAGCGGCAGCGCGAAGGCGATGGTCGTCCCCTGCGCATTGCTGGCCGCCCAGATCGTGCCGCCGTGCGCCTCGACGAACGCTTTGCAGATGGTCAGCCCCAGCCCTGTGCCACCGGAATGCTGCTGGCGACCGTGCCGCGTGCGATAGAAACGCTCGAAGATATGGAGCAGTTCGTCCGGCGGGATGCCCGCTCCGTTATCCGCGACGGCGATGGTGATCGCCTCGTCGCCCTGGCTGGCGGTGATGCACACACTGTTACCACCATAGGTCGCCGCGTTAGCGATCAGGTTGCGCAACACCACGCCGATGCGCGCAGCATCCACGTTCACCGGCGGCAGGTCGTCGGGGATCGCTACGCTGAGCGTGACGCCCGGAAAGTTGAGATGCGTGATCGTCTGCGCTACCAGATCTTGCACGCGCGCCGATGCGCGGTTGAGCAGGAACAAGCCGGTTTCCTGGCGCGAAAGATCCAGCAGATTGCTGACGAGCTGCGCCAGCCGGTCGGCCTCGCTGCTGATCGTCTGCAAGAAATGGCGCTGATCCGCCTGTGGCCAGAAGACATCTTCTTGCAGCAAGGTGGAGGCGTGGCCTTTGATCGCCGCCAGCGGCGTGCGCAATTCATGGCCGACCGCGGCCAGCAGCGCCGTCTTGAATTCATCGAGTTCGCGTTCGCGGGTCACGTCGCGCAGCAACAGGCCGCGCCCGACCGCGCGCCCGGCGTCGTCGCCCACGTCGAAGAGGCGCACGTGAATCGCCCGCCGCTGCCCATTGCGCCGAATTTCCACCACGACCTCCGGCGCGTCCCCCGCCGCGCTCTGGGCCAGGGTGCGCGCCGCTTCCGGCGCATCGACCGCCGCCGCGCGCAGCGCGTCATACAGTATGGCGACCGGAGAACCTTCCAGCGCCTCATTGGTCAGCCCCGCCAGGGCGTTCGCGCCCAGGTTGGCATAAAGGATCGTGCCGTTGATGCTGGTCAGCACCAAGCCATCGCTCATGCTGCCCATGATCGCGGCGAGCTTCTGCTTCTCTTCCGATGCCTGCTGATACAGCGTCTCGTTTTCGCGCGCCACCACGCGCAGCCGCTCGTCGCTGCGCTCATACAGCACGGCATGCTCCCACGCCAGGGTAGCATAGTTGGCGAAGGTCAGCAGCAGGTCGATCTCGTTGGGATCGAACGGCTTGGCTTCGACGCGATGCACCGACAGCACCACGCTGCCGGCGTGGCGGCTGATGATCGGGATCGCCAGCACAGAACGGAAGCCTTCTTCGAAGGCGATGGAGGGTCGCCCCTCGTCGGCGACGATCAGCCGTTGCACCGGCTGGCGCTCATGTAATGCCTGCACCGCTGTCGATCCCAGGTTTTCCGGTGCCAGCGCCAGGGCTTCATTGAAACGTTCGCTATGCCCGTCGCTGACGAGCACGCGCAGCACGTCCTGGTCATCCGGCACCAGCACGGCAGCCGCCTGCACGTCCACCAGCCGGCGGGCCGCGCGGATGATCCCACCGACGACGGCATATGGGTCCAACGAGCCGACGACGGCATTCGAGGTTTCGAGCAGGGTACGCAATTCGCCCAGCTTTTCCAGGCCGTCGCGTTCTAACCGCAGCAGCGAGCGCGCCAGGCCGCCGACCTCGTCGGTGCGTTGCGCCAGCAGCGTGGTATGCGCGGGGATGGCGGCGGCGGAGGCGGGCAGCGCCTGGTGTTGCATGGCCAGGGCGTGCAGCGGGCGAATGACGCGCGCCAGCAGGATCAGCCAGAAAAGTAGGCCGCCACAGGCGAAAAGCAGCGCCGCCGTCAGCAGCCACCGTTGGAACTCCGCGACGACGGCCATCGCGGCGTTGGCTGGCTCCTGCACCACCACGGCCCAGCCGGTATCCGGAACGGGGACGGCGCTGAAGAGCCAGTCCTGGCCGTCTGTTCCTGTGCCTAAAACTGAGTCCGTCTGGCCCTGGAGCGCCTGGGCCGCGCCGGGCAGTTCATCCAGCACCGTCTCTAAGATTCGCTTGCTATCAGGTGTGGCGATCAGCTCCCCTCGACTGTCGATGATGCTGATGCGCAACGTCCGGTTTTGGTGTTGTTGGGCATTGACGACCGTAGTCAGCGGCTCGCTGAGTTCATCCAGCGAAAGATTGGTGGCGACGATGCCGATCAAATGCTTAGCAGCGTTGCGCACGGGTTCGGCGAGGATGACCCCAGCGATGACGTCGGCGCTGTCGGCGCTGGTGGTCGCAGCCACGGCGATGCCGACTTCATAGACCGGGCTGGTCGCGGAGCGGGCGCGCTGGACGACATCTGGCGGCGAGAACTCCGCACCCAAAGTGACGGCGCTGGTCAGCGGCCAGGCTACCTGCAATTCGCCGACGGGGTCGAGCCAATAAACGTAATTGACATCATTACGTGCTGCCTGGAAGGTGCGGAAGATGGCCAGCTTGTCATCGGATGTTTTGGCCGCCGCCACAAGTTTGCCAAGGCTGGAGAGCGCGTTCTCATCATCGATCAATTGCAGGCTGGTGGTGAGGGCGATCTCCTGCGCCAATGCTTGATCAGAGGTTTGCACATTGTTGCGCAACTGGTGCTGCACCACGGCGTTGAAGCCGAAGCCGACAGCCAGCACGACCATGACGAAAAGCAGATACACGCTCAGCAACTGGAGCGCGAGGGAGCGCCGCATGAAATAGCGCATAGTCGGTTCTCCTTGGGGCGGGCGGAACTGGTTGCTGGCATGGCGGCGCATCCGCATCGCGTGACCTCCCTCTATCATAGCGTGTTTCGCCACTGGCGGTAAGTGGTAGCGCAGTGACGTTTACACATTGTTTATGTCTGAACCGATCCCGTTTATGCGCTGTTTATAAGTTATCGGGTACGCTATGACCAACGCTTCACCCTGACCACCGACGGATGGGAGTTGACGGCTGTCAGCTCGCATCCGCTGGCGGCACCGCTTGACAGCGAAAATAGTGTATGTTATATATTCTATACACTATTTTCAAACTGTCGTCAACGCCAGTATGGCAACGTCAGGTTTCGCCGAAGGAGACGAACCGATGCCGGAAGCAACATCACAGGATACGCCGCGCCCATTGGATGGTTTGCGCGTGCTGGATATCGCAACGATGGCGGCAGCCCCCTGGGCCGCGGCCTATCTGGCCGAGTTCGGCGCGGATGTCATCAAAGTGGAGTTGCCCGGCAGCGGCGATCATCAGCGCGCCTGGGGGACGCCCAAGAACGGCGAAGGCTTGTTCTGGAAGTCGATGGGCCGCAACAAGCGCTCCATCACCCTCAACCTGGGCAAACCTGCCGGCGCGGCGCTCTTCCTCCGCCTGGCCGATCAAGCGGATGTCGTCGTCGAAAACTTCCGACCGGGGACGCTGGAACGCTGGGGCATCGGGCCGGACGTGCTGCAAGAACGCAATCCGCGCCTGATCATCCTGCGCGTGACGGGCTTCGGCCAGGCGGGACCCTACCGCGAGCGACCGGGCTTCGGCACGCTGGCGGAATCGCTGACCGGCTTCGCCGCGCTCACCGGCCAACCCGACGGGCCGCCCACCCTGCCGAATCTGCCCCTGGCCGACGGTCTGGCGGGCGTGACGGGGGCGTATGCCGTCTTGCTGGCGCTCTATCACCGCGACGCCCACGGCGGGACGGGCCAGGTCATCGACCTCTCGCTCTGTGAACCCCTGCTGCGGCTGCTGGAACCGACCCTCATGGATTACGACGCGCTCGGCATCACCCGCACGCGCATCGGCAACCGCAGCGACCACGTGGCCCCGCGCAATGCATACCAGTGCAGCGACGACCAGTGGATCGCGCTGTCGGCCAGCGCCGCGCCGATCTTCACCCGTTTGGCACGCGCCATGGGACGGCCCGACCTTATCACCGATCCCCGCTTCCATACGAATCCCGCGCGCCTGGCCAACCGTGACGCGCTGGATGCCATCATCGGCGCTTGGATGCATGAGCATACCCGCGCCGAGGTGCTGGCACGCATGGAGGCTGCTGAAGTCGCCGTCGCCCCGATCTATGAAGTACCCGATATCTTCGCCGACCCGCACTTCCAGGCGCGGGAAAGCTTCACGACGGTGGATGACGCCGTTTTGGGGCCGCTGCGCCTGGTGAACGTGGTGCCGCGCCTGAGCGCGACGCCGGGGCGTGTCACCAGCACCGGCCCGAAGCTGGGCCAGCACAACGCCGAAATCTACGCCGACCTGGGGCTGAGCGACGATGAGATCGCCGCACTGGCTCACGATGGTGTTATTTAATCCCGACTGCGCGGGGACGGGCGGTGGGACGGCGGGCGGGGACGGCGGGCGGTTGAAACCGCGCCGGTGGGGCCTTCGGCCACGAAACCCACCTACGTGGGTTCTCACTGTTTCCACGCGATTATGCCCGTCCTGCTGAGGACCCGTGTAGACGGGTCTTGTGGCCGAAGGCCCCACCGGCGCGGTTTCAACCGCCCGCAAGTACCACGAAGAAGTGGAGGATGATCGATGACGATGCCGCTACGCAGTTTACTTTTCGCGCCGGCCAACCATGCGCGCCACGCGCAGAAGGCGCTCACGGGCGCAGCGGATGGGGCCATCTTGGACCTGGAAGACGCCGTGGCCGTCAACGCCAAGCCCGCCGCCCGCGCCGCCGTGCGCGATCTGCTGGCCATGCGGCGCAGCCCGTTCCCGCGCGCGTTTGTGCGTGTCAATGGGCTGACCACGCCCTTCACCTATGACGACCTGCATGCCGCCGTGTGGCCGGGGCTGGATGGCATCGTGCTGCCCAAGGCGGAATCCGCCGCGCAACTCGCCACCGCTGATTGGCTGATCACGCAGCTCGAACGGGCGCGCGACATGGCGCTCGGTTCCGTCGAGATCCTGCCGATCATCGAGACTGCCGCTGGGCTGGCCGCCATCGATCAGATCGCCACGGCCTCGCCACGGGTGCAACGCCTGAACTTCGGCGCGGGCGACTTCACGCTGGATACGCGCATGACGTGGTCGCTGGGCAATCCGGGCCTGGTGTGGGCGCGGGCGCGGGTGGTCGTGGCGTCGCGGGCGGCTAACCTCGCCGCCCCCATCGACACCGTTTTCGCCGATCTCGGCAACGCGGACGGCCTGGCGACGGAAGCGCGGCAAGCCCAAGAACTGGGCTTCGGCGGCAAAGCCTGCATCCATCCCGATCAGGTCGCCGTCGTCAACGGCGTCTTCACGCCCACGGCGGCGGAAGTGGCCCACGCGCGCCAGGTCGTCGCCGCCTTCGCGGAGGCCGAAGCGCAGGGCGTCGCCTCCCTGCGGGTCGGTGAACTCTTCGTCGATTATCCCGTCGCCGCGCGGGCCAGGTTGGTGCTGGAACTGGCGGACTTTGCACACATGCGAGGAGAACAAGCGTGATCTATCTACATGCCATCGGCTTCGGCCTCGTCACCGCGTCGATTCTGGCGCTGTGTTCGGTCGGGCTGACGCTGCAATTCGGCGTCACCAACTACATCAATTTCGCCATCGGGGCGTACCTGACCATCGGCGCATATTTCGCCTGGATGGTCAACGGCATCGGCCTGAACATCTGGGTGGCGATGGTCGTCGGCGGGCTGCTCACCGGAGTGATGGCCGTCGTGCTGAACCTGGGCATCATGCAAAACTTTGTCCGCCGTGATTTCCCGGTTTTATTCATGCTGATCGTGATGTTCGGCCTCTCGCTGATCTTGCAAAACGTCACTCTAGCGATCTGGGGCGCGAATTTCCAGAATTACAAAGTCTCATCCGGTCAAGAATTGAGCATCGGCCCCTTCCTGCTGACGAGCCAGCAATTGGTGATCATCGGGATCGCGGTGGTGGCGATGCTGGGCGTTCACGTATTGCTGACGTATACCAAAGTGGGCAAGGCGATGCGCGCGATGTCGGATAATCCCACGCTGGCGCGCAACTGCGGCATCGATACCGATCTGGTGACGAACTTCACGTGGTTCATCAGCGGCTTTTTGGCGGGCGTGGCGGGCGTGGTGCTGGCGCTGAACATTACCTCCTTCCAACCGTCGTTCGGCAGCGACTTCGAGTTCGTCATCTTCGCCGCCATCATCGTCGGCGGCATCGGGCGCCCCTATGGCGCGATGGTCGGCGCGCTGATCATCGGCCTGGTGACGGAAGTCTCCGCCGCCTTCATCGATTCATCTTACAAAAATGACATGGCGTTCGCCATCCTGGTGCTGGTGCTGCTGCTGCGCCCACAGGGGATCTTCGCCACTGAAGGAAAGGCGTAAAGCGCGATGGATGCAACGATTGCCTACTTGTTGACGCTCGCCGTCTACTATTTCATCTTCAACATCCAGACCTGGGGCTTGAACCTTCAGTTCGGGGTTGCGGGGATCTTGAACTTCGCCTACATCATCTTTTTCGCCGTGGGCGCGTACATCACGGGAACGTTCGCCCTGCCGCATGCCGATCCGTTTTCGGGGCAGACGTACTTCTTTGGGTTCGCCCTGCCGTTCCCGATCCCGCTGATTGCGGGCGGGTTGGTCGCCGCCGCCCTGGGCCTGCTGGTGGGGGTCATCGCGCTGAAGCGGCTGCGCAGTGATTACATGGCCATCGTCACCGTCTCGGTGGGGGCCATCGTGTATGACATCATCGGCAACTACTTCCCGCTCTTCAACGGGCAGGACGGTATTTCCGGTGTCCCCTTTCCGCTGCAAACCAGACTGGGGCTGGATTACAACACGTATCAATGGTTTTTCATGGGACTAGCCGGCGTGATCATGCTGATCCTGTTCCTGATCATCCAGCGCATCACCCATTCGCCCTTCGGGCGCACGCTGCGCTCGATCCGTGAAGATCAGGATGTGTCGGAGGCGTTCGGCAAAGACACCTTCCGGTATCGCATGATCGCAATGGCCATCGGCTGCTTCTATGCTGGCGTCGCGGGCGGGCTGCTGATCGAATATATCAGTGCCTTCAATCCTAGCGGCTGGACGGCGGGCGAAACCTTCGTCCTCTTCGCGGCGCTGATCATCGGCGGGCGCGGCAACAACTGGGGCGCGGCGCTGGGCGCGCTGCTGGTGCCGGTCATCTTCCAGGAGGCCACGCGCTATCTGCCCCAGTTCCCCAACAGCGACACCCTGGTTCCGGCGTTGCGCAACGTCGTCGTGGGCGTCCTCTTGATCGTCACGCTGTGGTTCCGGCCCCAGGGCTTGTTGCCGGAGCGCAAAGCGAAGTTCCCCAAAGTGCAGTTAGACGCGCCCGAAAACAAACAGGAGGAAGCAGATGTCGCCCTCGGCTGAAGCCCAACCCCAGCCCGTCGCCCCCGCGACCACCACCGCGCCGATCCTGCGCGTGGAACACGTGACGCATGCTTTCGGCGGCGTCAACGCCATCAATGACTGCTCGTTCGAGGTGCAGACCGGCTCCATTACGGCGCTCATCGGTCCCAATGGCGCGGGCAAAAGCACGATGGTCAATGTCATCTCCGGCTTTTACCCGCTGCAACAGGGGCAGATCCTGTTCGACGGCCAGAGCGTGCGGGGGTTGGCTGCGCATAGCATCGCGCAGCGGGGGCTGATCCGCACGTTCCAGATCTCGCGCGATTACGGCGCGATGACCGTGCTGGAAAATCTGATGGTGCCGCCCAAGCATCAGGTCGGTGAGAATCTTTTCAATGTCTTTTTTCGCCCCTGGCTGGTGGCGCGCGAAGAGAAGGAACTGGTGCGCAAGGCGCTGGACATGCTGAACACCTTCGGCCTGTATGAGAAGCGCGAGGACTATGCGCGCAGCCTCAGCGGCGGCCAAAAACGCTTGCTGGAAATGGCCCGCGCCCTGATGGCCGATCCGAAAATGTTGCTGCTGGACGAACCGATGGCGGGCGTGAACCCCGCGCTGGCGGATCGACTGGCACAGCACATCATGGATCTGCGCGGCAAGGGGCTGACGGTGTTGATGATCGAACATAACCTGGGCATCGTCGATCAGATCGCGCAGGATGTGGTCGTGATGGCGAACGGCACCACGCTGGCGCGCGGCACGATGGTGGAGATTCGCAGCCACCCCGAAGTGATCAGCGCCTACCTGGGAGGAGCGTAGCGATGGACGACATTCTGGTTGTGAACAACATGGTCGGTGGCTACGGCAAAATCCCCATCGTGCAGGATGTGAGCCTGCGCGCGGGCAAAGGCCAGGTTGTGACCATCGTCGGGCCGAACGGCGCGGGCAAATCCACCTTTATGAAGCTGATCGCCGGCGTGCTGAAACCGATGAGTGGCAGCGTCACGATGGCGGGCAAAGATCTTTCGAACCTGCCGGCGAACCGGCTGACGCGCGAGGGGCTGGCCTATGTGCCGCAAGAAAACAACGTCTTCCCGCGCATGACCATCAAAGAAAATCTGGAGATGGGCGGCTTCATCCTGACGGGTGACATCAGCCAGCGCATCGCCGGTCTCTATACGTTGTTTCCCGATCTGCAAACGGCGGCGGGCAAGAAAGCCGGCCAACTCAGCGGCGGTCAGCGCAATATGTTGGGCATGGCCCGCGCGCTGATGCTGGAACCACAGGTCTTGCTGTTGGACGAACCGACCGCCGGCCTGTCTCCGTTATACACGGATGTCGTGTGGCAAAAGGTGCGTGAGATCGCGGCGCGTGGTACCACCATCGTCGTCGTCGAGCAAAACGTTGATCGCGCCATCGCCAACTCCGACTGGGTATACGTCCTCGTCGCCGGACGGAACCGGCTGGATGGCTCGCCAGAACAGATGCGAGCTACCGATCTTTCAGCCATCTTCCTGGGCAAGAAAGGAGAAGCCGCCGCAACCGCGCCTGCCGCCGACGCCTGATGATCCCACTCCTGCGGGCATGTCGTCATGCGGCCCGCCACCTTCACCATCGGCGCGGCCAGCCACGAGTTTTTCTGTTTTTGTTCAACCGTAATTCAAGAACACACACGCTTCCGAGGAGGAACGCATGCGGACAAAGTTGTCAGTTCTGATGGGCATCCTTTCGATCGCCGCCATGATGCTGAGTGCGTGCGGCACGTCCACCCCTGGCGGTGGCACCGGTCCGATCAACGTCGGTGAACTTTTCCCGATGACGGGACGCGAGCCGTTCGTCGGCCAGTGGTTCCTGCATGGTGCCAAGGCGGGCATCTATGACATCAACCAGCACGGCGGCGTGCTGGGACGCCAGCTTAACGCCACGCTGGCCGACACCGGCGGCGACGGCGTGGACGCCGTGACGGCGCTGCGCCAATTGCAGACGAACAATCCGGACTTCATCCTGGGACCCTCCTCGTTGGAGATCGAGGGCGTCATCAACCAGTTCGATCCGGCCAAGCTCCCCGACTTCGTTGAGGGCGGCACCACGCAGCTCGACCACATGACGAACCAGTACGTTTATCGCACGACGCCGTCGGACTCCACCCTGGCGATCGGCATGGCGTATTACGCGCTCAACAAGCTGAATTGCACGCAGGCCGGCTACTTCTTCGAGAACACCTCGAACGCGACTGGCGTCATCGCACCGCTGACGGCTTCATACACGGCCCACGGCGGCACGATCCAGAACAACGCCAACATCGAAGTGACCCCCCACGAGTCGTCGTATCGCAGTGAAGTGGAAAAACTGTTCGCCGGCAATCCTAACTGCATCTTCATGCAGACGGACCCGCAGACGGCCAGTACCTTCTTCAATGATGTGCGCCAGCTCAACCACCTGAACGTCCCCTTCATCCTGACCGATGCCGGCGACGACATCAACATGGCCAAGGCGATGGGCCTGGCAGACGCCTCGAAGTGGATGACCGGCATGAACGGTTCCCCGCCGAGTGGCCAGGGTTGGCAGTATTTCACCCAGGTCTATAACACGGTCTGGGGGACGAACCAACCCGTCACCCTGTCGCAGAACACCTATGATTCGGTGATCATCGCGGCGCTGGCCATCACGGAAGCCGGCACGACCGATCCGACGAAGTGGATCAACGATGTCAACGACGTGGTGAATTCGTCTGAGGCGTCGGGCCACACGGTCGTTCACACCTATGCTGACGGCGTTGCCGCGCTGAAGGCGGGCCAGAAGATCGACTTCGAGGGCGCGTCGGGTTCCGACGATTACAACCAGTACCATAACGTCGCCGGTTCGTGGGACATCGTCCAGTTCGATACCAGCGGCAACACCCACACGGTTTACACCGTGCCGGAAGCGCAGATCGCCGCCTGGACGCCGACTGGCAGCTAGGCGCTCTTTATGATTGCGGCCCCACTCCATTGCCGTGGAGGGGGGCCACCAGCGCGAGGACGGCACCCGGTTACGCAGCGGCAGCCGTCCCCGCACCCAGTTCTCATGCTACCATGCGCGTCTCAACCACAACAAGCATGGCCCCACCCCCCGGCCCCCTCCCCATCTGCGGATGGAGAGGGGGTGATGGGTATGATGCTCTGCCAAACTTTAGCGGGCTTCCGCTCGTAGAAGGAAACCTTTATCATGCCTGAACCAACGGAAGCTGTGATGCCATTGCCCCTGGCCGGGGTGCGCGTGCTGGAACTCGGCTCATTCATCGCCGGTCCACAGACGACGCGCATGCTGGGCGATTTCGGGGCGGATGTGATCAAAGTGGAAACGCCGACCGGCGGCGACGAGCTGCGCCACTGGGGGCAGATGATCGATACCAGTGACGGGCCGGTGGCCGTGTGGTGGCTTTCGGCGGCGCGCAACAAGCGGCTGGTGACGCTGGACCTGCGTGCGCCTGCCGGCCAGGCGCTGGCGCTGCGGCTGGTGGCCCAGTGCGACATCGTCGTCGAAAACTTTCGACCGGGACGTCTGGAAGAATGGCACCTGAGCTATGAGGAGATGCGGGCGGTGAATCCGCGCGTGGTGCTGGTGCGCATCTCTGGCTTCGGGCAGACGGGGCCATACCACGAGCGGGCCGGCTATGGCAATGTCAGCGAGTCGATGGGCGGGCTGCGCTATGTGACGGGCTTCCCCGACCGCCCGCCGGTGCGCGTGGGAACGAGCCTGGGCGACGCGCTGGCCGCGCAGCAGGCGGCGCTGGGCGCGCTGTTGGCGCTGCGCGCGGCGGAACAGACGGGCCAGGGCCAGGTCGTGGATGTCGCCATCACCGAGGCCGTTTTCGCCGTCACCGAGGCGATGCTCAGCGAATATGTGCATGCCGGCGTCGTGCGCGAACGCACCGGTAACACGCTGATGCGCGCCGCACCCTCGAACGTCTATCGCACCGCCGACGAGAAATGGATCGCCATCGGTGGCAACGGCGACAACGTCTTCCGCCGCTTCAGCCGGGCGCTGGGCCGGCCCGAACTGGCCGATGATCCGCGCTTCATCAACAACCAGGCGCGCATCGCCAACGTGGGGCTGCTGGACAACTTGATCACTGCCTGGGTGGTCGCGCGCCCGCTGGCCGAGGTGCAGGCGATCCTGGATGCCGCCGGCGTCCCTGCCGGGCCGGTCTATAGCGTCGCCGATATCGCCGCCGATCCGCAGTTCCAGGCGCGCGGCATGATCGCCAGCGTCCCCGATCCGCGCATGCCGGAAGGCTACGTTGTCATGCCGGGGATCATCCCGACGCTGACGGCGACGCCGGGGGCGATCACGCGCACCGGCGGCGCGCTGGGCGCGGACGACGACGCGGTATACGGCGAGCTGCTGGGGCTGGATGCTGCTGAGCTAGCCGCGCTGCGCGCGGCGGGCATCATCGCGCCGGTCCAGCACGGCGGCTAGAGCTACGCGCTGGCAGCGAGCAGGCATGAGGGGGGCGGCGGGCGGGGGGGGTACGACGGGGAGGCGGCGGGCGGTTGAAACCGCGCCTAAGGGCCGATGGCCACGAAGTCCACCTACGTGGACTGGAGAGCTGCAAGGGTTTTTTCGCTTTTGCTACAGGTTTCGCGTTACATTATGTAAGAAGATGCTGGCGGGACGCGAATAGGTAGCAAAAGAGGGGCGACGATGGCTGTGCGTGCGCGGCTGGTAGGCGTGTGGGCGCTGATGCATCCTGGTCCCAGTTTGCTGACAGTCGGTGCCTATCTGCTCTGCGCCGGCATCGCGGCGGGCGGGCGACCTGCGCCGGGGCGGCTGGCGCTGTCGGCATTGGGGCTCGTGTGCATGCAGTTCGCCATCAGCGCGCTGAATGATTACTGCGACCGCGTGGCGGACGCGCGCAATCCTACCAAGCGCAAGCCGCTGGTGCTGGGGGTGGTGTCGCCGGGCTTCGCGCTGGGCGCGGCGCTGATGCTGGCCGTCGCCATGTTCGCGCTCTTCGTTCCCCTTGGTCCCGTCAGCGTTGTCCTGGCCGGCATCTTCCTGGGGTTGGGCTTCGCCTATGATCTGGGGATCAAGTCCACGCCTGCCAGTGGTCTTATGCATGGGTTGGCGTTCCCAACATTACCGTTACTGGCATGGAACATCTTCGCGCACCTCACACCGGCGATCTTCTCTGTCATCCCGTTGGGTTTGGCGCTCGGCATTGGCATCCATCTGGCGGATGCGATCCCGGACGCAGCGGCGGATGCCGCCAGCGGCGTGCATGGGCTGACGCAGGCGTTGGGTGCGCGTGCGCCATTGGTCTGCTGGTCTGCATTCGGTGCAGCGGTCCTCCTCGTCGGTGGCGTGGCGCTGCTCCAGGCACGCGGCCATCTGCCGCTGGTGCTTGCCAGTGCGGCATTGGCCGTGGTGGCGCTGCTCGGCGCGATCCGTGCCTTGCATGACGACACCGTGCCGGCAAAGACACGCTATCAGCGCCATTTTTTGTTGCTGGTCGGCGCGGCGCTGCTGCTGGTCGTCGCCTGGTTTGCCGCTGTGGGATAATGGTGATAACAAGCGCCATGTGCGTAAGGTATATGTGAGGTTGGTATGGCAGCGCAGCATCCCCCCTTGTTCCCATCACTAGAAGCATTGACGGCACCGGAACAGGTGCGGGTGCTTTTAGGTTTGCCGGAAGGGTCGTGGCGCGTGGGGCGCGAGACCGTCACCGGCGGGTTGAGTGGGGCGCGTTTGGAGCGCATTTCGTTCACCAATGGCGACCGTTATGCCAGCGTCGTCCTGAAGCAGATCGATCCGCACACGAACTGGTTGATGCGTGCGGCGGGGGATACGCTGGGGCGTGAGATCGCGTTCACGCAATCGCCGCTGTGGGAGCGGCTGCCGGAAGTCATTGACGTGCCGGTGCTGGCGGTGGCGCGCTTTGCTGATGGGGCGGGCGCACTGCTTTTGCCCGACCTCGCGCCGGTCATCTACCCCTCGGCACTCTGTTACGAACCGGCAGACGAAGGCTTGGTGCAACGCATCCTCGCTCATCTGGCGGCGTTGCATGCAACCTTCTGGGGCGATCCTGCCTTACGCGCGCAGTCCTGGCTGGCGACGCCGGCGGATGCCCTTTTCACCCTCACGCTAGATCGCCTGAACGATGCCGCCCAGGCCGTGCCGGATGAAGATACTTATGGCGATCAGGCGTTGCGCATGTGGCCGTACCTGTGGCGCTTTATCGACGGTGCGGACGCCGCGACGATCTGGCGCACGTTGATGCATCCCGACGCGCTGCTGGCTGCCGTGCGTGCCGCCCCGGCGACGCTGGCGCATGGCGACACCTGGGTGGCGAATATGGGTGGCCTGGCCCCCACGCCGCAACGCGACGCCGCCGTGGCGCTGGCCCAGGCGCAGCACGAGGTGCCGCCGATGGAACGCCTGCTCTTGCTGGATTGGGCGCTTGTCACCGCCGGCCCCGCTACCTTCGACAGTCTGTGGCTGGCGCAGACCTGGCATACGCTCGATCCCCTGCAAGTGCTGGAATGGCACCGCGCCGCCCTCGTACGCCTCGGAATCGCCGACGTGCAAGACGACGCGACCTGGGCGTTGCTGTGCGATCTCGGTTGGGTGCGCACTTTCCTGATGGGCGCGGAGTGGATGGTGCGCGATGTGCGGGGCGCACAGACCGACGACGAAGACCGCGCCGCCCGCGCCCGCTTGAACTCGTGGTGCCACCGAGCGGCGGAGATCCTGCGCGCCCGTGGCTGGTAGACGTGTTACACTCCACCAAAACATATTTTAGTTCGCCGGCCCAGCGGCAGCCGCTCCCCCCGGCGCACGCTGCTGATCGGCTCAGATCGGGTATGGGGCGCGACGCTGGCGCAGTTGGCCGTGGCGCTGATGCCGGCGCGGTTGCCGCAGTAATAACCAGGCACCCAGGCCACCCAGGCCACCCAGGCCGACGAGCGCCGTCGCGCTGACGAGCAGCGGCACGGGGTCGGGCGGGGGCGGTGGGAGCGCGACCACGTCGCCGGTGGCGTCGAAGCGCGCGGGCGTGCCGACATAGCGCCCATGTTCGGGAACGGCGCGTTCCGCGAAGTGGGTGGCCAGGTCGCGCAGCCCACTGCTGACAGCAGGGCCACTGAGGGGCAACCCATGCCCCGCCGCCAGGGTGCGGGGTTGCAGCGCGGCCAGCCGGGCGACAGAAGCTTCCGCCGCCGGCCAGTCGCTCGTCGCATACGTCGGCGGCCCATTGATCTCTGGCACGGCGCTCATCGCCAGGCCGGGCCGTTCCTGATTCATCGTCGTCACGGCGTCCCCCGCCAGCAAAACGCGCTCTGCCGACTGCCACAGCGCGATGTGACCAGGCGTATGGCCCGGCGTGTGCAGCCATTGCCAGCCCAGCAAGTGCGGGACGGTGCCATCCGGCGGCAGCGGCAGGACGTGCGGGCGGATGTCCGTGCCACTCGGTGGGAAGAGATAAGCCATCGTCGCCATCAAGCCCCCCACTGTGGGGTCCAGCGGCGGCAAGATCGCCTGGCCCGTCAGATACGGCAACTCCTGCACGTGGGCAAACACCGGCACCGGCCAGGTCGCCAGCAACGCGCGCACCGCGCCGATGTGATCGAAGTGCGCGTGGGTGAGGATGATCGCTTGCGGCGGACGATGCGCGCCGTACTTCTGGCGCGCGGCCTGGCGAATGCGCGGGGCGCTGCCCGGCACGCCGGTATCCACCAGCACCCAGCCGCCATCCAAGGTATCGATGAAGTAAACGTTGGTGAGTTCCAGCACACCGGCCAACAACAATGGAATGCACATGATGTGCTCGGTCATTTGAAGCGGCATCGCGCGTTGCACGAGTTGCATCGCCTGTCACCTTCCTCGCTATGTCGTTGTTTACCTCATCGGCACCCAGTGGTCGTTCTTGATGGCAGGCAGTGCTATGAGCCGCCCCGGTGCAAGGTGTAGGGATGATTTAGGCGGTGTCATCCTCCGAGTCTGGTGCCTCAGCATGCCCTTGCTGGCGGCCCGGCTCACCATCTTCGGGGTTTTGCTGAATCAGGTGATCGCGCGGGGTATCGGTGTTCGGCTCGGTGGCCGAAGGGGTAACGGCCCCCTGGCCCAGGCGCTCATCTTGCATGGTCTTGGGATCGAACTGGTACGGCTTGTCGGCGTATTCGGGATCGCTGGGATTCATGGTTGACCTCCAATGAGTGGTGTGGTGTGATGGCGCGTTCAGTGCGTCTGCGCCAGGGGCGACTGGTCATAGTGGGCGAGCAGGTCGGCGGGGTCAGCATAGATCGCCACTGCGCCCGCCAGGTCGTCATCGGCGAAGCCGCCACAGCGCACAGCGATGGTTGCCACCTGCGCTTGCTGGGCGGAGGTGATGTCGTAGGGCGTATCGCCTAGCACGATCACGTCCGTCGGTGGCAAGGCGACCTTGCGCACCGCGACGCCGATGACATCGGGGGCGGGTTTGGAGGCCGCCGCGTCATCTGAGGTCGTCGCCTCCGTCAGCAGGTCCGCCACGCCGGCCTGTTGCAATAACTGGTCAAGCTCTTGTTTTTTCGCGGAACTGGCGACCATCATCCGCAAGCCCGCCTGCTGCACGTGCTCGACCAGGGCGCGTGCGCCCGGTGCCGGCTGCAATATCGGCAAATAGCGTTCCAAAAAGATCGCGGCGCGACGCTGGGCAATCGTTTTCCCAGGCTCGGCGTCCGGCGTCAGGCCCGGTACGACGCGCGGCAGCAACTGATCGCCGCCCATGCCCATCAAGGGGCGGATCCGCGCGAAGGGAACCGGATAACCGGCTTCGGCGAGAGCAGCGACCCACGCCTGGGTATGGGCATCGTTGCTGAGGATCAGCGTGCCATCGACATCGAATAAAACGCCACGAATCGCCATATGGCTCCTCCTGTCTCTGGTTTGTCCCGCAGCCCCGCAGATGCTATTCCAGTTTGCCAGGCCGCATGGAAGATAATGCGGCTGGGTGCGCAGGTACTGGTAACATAGGGAGATTGCTACAAAGGCTGAGTATACCTACCATTAACGTGTCGGGTTTGGCGATGGCTGACCGCCAGGAGTCCATGAATAGCTACCAGGGAGCGATATTATGAAGTGAAACGAAATGATGACCGGCGGCTGCTTTTGCAATCGCTAGGCTCCTTATTACCAAGCTGCCTATTAAATACCCTCTCGTCAACAGGGCAAAACAGCGTTATACTGACGGAGGTCAGCCCTGGCACACCAGTGCATTACCGCCGCAGGAGATAAACCGTTGCGCATGCCAGAGAAGCCGCGCGTGTATGTGAGCCACGCGCCCCAGGACGGTCCCTATGCGTTGCATTTTGTGCAAGACCTGATCGCGCGGGGCGCGGCGGTGTGGACGAATGACGCCGCGCCGGACGCGGACACAGTGGGGACGCCTAGCCTTGCGAATATACAGACATGTGATTGGTTCATCGTCATCCAAACGCCGGATGCTGCGTCTTCCAGCGTGGTTGGCGCGGAGATCGCCGCCGTCCTCGCGGCCCACCAGCAACAGCCGCGCCGTGGCCTCCTCGCCTTCGTCGCCGCGCCCAGCATTATGTCACTGCCGCCCGATTTCGCCCGTGTGGATGTCGTTCGGCTGGGTTACGTGGGCGCGGTGCAGGCGGTCTGGTCAGCGGTCGGGGTGGCGCAGGCGGCGAACGTGGCGGTGGGCAGTGATCCCAGCGCAGCGCGGCAAACGCCCGTGGCCCTGCTCACACCCTGGCCTCAGCCGGGCGCGGTCTACCCCACGACCTTCGGCGCGGGCCATCCGGTGCCGTATGATACCCCCGGCGGTGCGCTCACGCGCCAGGCGACGGGGACCGGCGACGCGGGCGGCGGGCGCGGCCTGAGCCGGCGCACAGTGTTGCTCGGCCTGGGAGCCGTCGGGACGGCGGCGCTGGTGGCGGGCGGTGTCGTCGCGCTCCATGCGCTGGAACTGGGACGCACGACAGCGGCCCCACCCACAAGCACCACCACGATCCCCGGTTACTTGACGGAGGGCAAGCTGCTGACGACGTATACCGGCCACAGCGATAAGGTCTTTATGGTGGCATGGTCGCCGGATGGCGTGCGGGCGGCCTCCGCCAGCCAGGATCAGACGGCGCAGGTGTGGCAAGCGGGTACCGGGCGGCGGCTGGTGACGTATCGCGGCCACGCGACAACGGTTGCCGCCGTGGCCTGGGCGCACCACAGCGACCGCATCGCTTCCGCCAGCTATGACACAACGGCGCAGATCTGGGATGCCGCCACGGGCCGGCACATCTTAACCTATACCGGCCACACCGGCGGCTTGAATGCGGCACGCTGGTCGCCCGATGATGCGCGCCTCGCCTCTGCCGGCATCGACGGCGTGCAAGTGTGGGCGGCGGCGACCGGGGAGCGCATCTGGGCCTATAGCGGTCATCGGGGGCTGAGCGATGTGGCCTGGTCGCCGGATGGTCGCATGGTCGCTATCGCCAGTTTCGAGCCGATCGACCGCACTGTGACGATCCTCAATGCGGCTAACGGCACGGTGATACGCACCTATCGCGCCCACCCCGACAATATCTTCGCCATCGCCTGGTCGCCAGATGGCCGCATGATCGCTTCTGCTGGCGCGAGCGGGGTCGTGCGCGTGTGGACGCCGACCACGGGGACGACGATCACCACCTTTGCCGGCAATGCCGGTTCCGTCAATGCGCTGGCCTGGTCGCGCGACAGCCGTGCGCTGGCCTCCGGCGGCGGCGACAGCGGCGGCATCGGCGACACGCGCGTGCTGGTGTGGGCAGTGGCGACGGGGCAGATCCTCAGCACCTACAACGGCCACCCCCGCTATGTCAACAGCGCGGACTGGTCGCCGGACGATACGCGCATCGTTTCCGGCAGCGACGACCACACGGCGCAGGTTTGGCAAGTGCGCCAGGGGTGAGCGCCGCGCCATCTGCTATACTACGATCAATCAGAACACATGCTTTTGGGAGGGCCGCTATGCAAGCACCGACATCCGATGATCTGCCCCTCATCGGCGAACACTATAGCTCCGATGATCTCTACGCGCGCTACCCTGGCTATTGGGCGCTACTGGCCTTCCCCGAAGGACTGACGCCGGCGCAGGAGTGGGATATCATGGCGACCCCCGGCGTCCTGGTGGCGCTGGAAATGAGTCGGAGCGCTGTCCTTCTCAAAAGAAGAGCTTATCGCCAGGAGCATCCCACGACCACGATCTATCATTTCGCCACAGAAACACTCGATGATGTCGTTTTGATTGCGGGGATGCGAGGGGGGCAGTAAGATGCGCCGACGCCGTCAACAGGTTTGGACGAGTACCACCTGGCACATTCAGGCAAGGCGCACACGCAACGGTTTGCTGATTGTGCCGGTCGTGCTATTCCAGTTGCCCTATAATTTTCTGGTCGATTCAGGGGCAGCTTATTCGATCATCGACCAAAGCATCGCCGAAGAACATGATCTCCCGTTGCTGCAAGGTGTGCAATGGTCCTCGCCAGGCGGCGAGCGGGCGCAAAGTCCACGCGCGCGAGTGCCGTTCTATATCGGCGGCCAAGGCGGCATTGAGATCATATCGAATGCTTTGGTTGTTTCGCTTGCCGAAGCCTTCAATGTGGATGGCTTTTTGGGTGCAGATGTACTACGCCAGTTTGATGTGACAATGGAAGAAGCGATGGTTGTCTTGCGTCAGCGGGTGAAGTTTTAATGAGTGATCTTGTCGATGCGATCAGCCTGGAAGTCTTCAAGCAACTGTTCGTGGGCATCGCGGAAGAGATGGGCGTGACGCTGCAACGGGCGAGCTTCAGCGCGAACATCAAGGAGCGGCTGGACTTCAGTTGCGCGATCTTCGATGGCGCGGGGCGCATGATCGCGCAGGCGGCGCACATCCCGGTGCATTTGGGCAGCATGCCAGCCTCCGTCGCCGCCGCGTTGGCGGCCTTCCCCGATCTACGACCGGGCGACGTGATCGCGCTGAACGATCCCTTTCAGGGCGGCACCCACCTGCCGGATATCACGCTAGTTTCGCCGGTCTTCATCGGCGACGAACTGGCCTTTTGCGCCGCCAGCCGCGCGCACCATGCCGATGTGGGGGGCATGGCCCCTGGCTCGTTGCCGCTGAGTACCGAACTCTATCAGGAAGGCTTGATCATCCCACCCGTCCGGCTGGATGACGGCGTGCGGGCGCTGATTGCGGCGAATAGCCGCACGCCGGCGGAGCGCGCGGGCGACATCGACGCGCAGATTGCCGCGCAGCGGGCGGGCGCAGTGCGGCTGGCGGACCTGGTTGCCGTGCATGGTCTGGCGCGCGTGCAGGCCCACGCGACGGCGCTGCTGGACTATACACGCCGCATGACGGAAGCCGCCATCGCCACGATCCCTGCTGGCACGTATACCTGCACGGACGCGTTGGAAGGCGACGGGCAGCGCGAGTTTCCCATCCCCATCGTTGTCACCCTCACGGTCGCGGGCGGGCAGATGACGGTGGACTTCACGGGCAGCGCGCCGCAGGTGGCTGGCAACCTGAATGCCGTCAGCGCCATCGCGCGTTCCGCCGTGTGGTACTGTGTGCGGCTGCTGGTGGCGGATGATGTGCCGGTGAACGACGGCGCGTTTCAGCCGGTCACGGTCGTCGCGCCGGCAGGGAGCATCGTGAATGCGCGCTTCCCCGCTGGCGTGGCCGTCGGCAATACCGAGACGAGCAGCCGCATCACTGATGTCGTCCTGGGCGCGCTGGCCCAGGCGCTGCCGGAGCGCATCCCCGCCGCCAGCCAGGGGACGATGAATAACGTCACGATCGGCGGCAGCCACGACGGTCGCCCCTTTATCATGTATGAGACGATCGGTGGCGGGCATGGCGCGGGGCCGCAGGGCGACGGCCTGAGCGGGCGGCAGAGCCACATGACCAACACGCTGAATACGCCGGTGGAGGCGCTGGAATATGCCTTGCCGCTCCAGATCCGCGCCTATCACCTGCGCGACGGCTCCGGTGGCGCGGGCCATTATCACGGCGGCGACGGCATTCGGCGGGTTTATCGCTTCCTGGCTCCCGCGACGGTGACGGTGAATAGCGAGCGTCGTACCACCAGGCCGTATGGCTTGCAGGGCGGCGCACCAGGCGCGGCGGGGCGCAACACGCAGCAGCATGACGGCACAGCGCGCGTCATCGGCGCGAAGGCGACGATCCAGGCAGCGCCGGGCGACGAACTCAGCATCGAGACGCCGGGCGGCGGCGGCTGGGGGCCGGCAGGGGGCTAGCGCGCGGCCACCAGCGGCACATCCAGGTATTGCTCGATGGTGCCAAGCGGCAGGTGATCAGCGATGTCGCGCCCATAATAGGCCCGCTCGATAGTGAGATCCGGCCCGATCAGGAAGTCCGCTGGATGCCGCAAGTGGTTGCCATCCGAACGCAGGCCACCCAACCGCAGTTTATGCGCCTCGCGCCATTCTTTGTGCCGCCCGATCAGCCAACCATAGATGAAGCCCCTGATGCCCAGTTCGCTGCCATAAAGGTGGTAAAGATCGAGGGTAGGATTGGCGATGAGCGGGAAGGGCGGGTGTTGCGAGCCGGCGAACTTCATCGTCGTCTCCGGCGAGGTCTCGAAGACGGCGATGATCGACAGGCCGCGCGCCTGTAAATACGCATACCGTTCGATCAGGTAATGCACGCGCAGACTGCACAACGGACACGCGGCGGAACGCAGGAATGTCAGCAACGTATGTCGCCCGCGATAATCTGCCAGGGTGACGGGCGCGCCGGTAACATCCGTCGTCGTGAAAAGTTTGGCCGGCTGCCCGGCAGTGAGCCTCATGAGATATCAACCTTTCAATTTACACTCGACTATATATACGACGATAGCGCGTTACAGGGCGGGTAAGCAAGAACCGAAAGTCATAGGCATAAGCGAAGGGTGGGCAAACGGCACGCCGGCGCACATCAATCGTGCGGTGGGAGCGCGGCGAACGTGGCGAGCAGCGCACGCGCGTAGGCTTCGGCGGCGCTGGCACCATCGTAATAGCCCGCATCCATCAGCAGGCGATAGCGGCACTTCCAGCGTTTGGCCGCCGCTGGTGTCAGCCGATGCAGATCCCAGCCGGGGACGCGCGCTTCCAGTGCCTCGCGCAGCCCCACTTCGTCCAGGGGGAGGGCGTGGGCGCGCAGCGCCGCCGCCAGGTCATCCGGCAGAATGCTGGCCATCGCCGCTCGCTCTCCCTCGCACACACCTAATGGATCTTCAATACGTTATAGGTCACGACGCCGTTGGGGGTCGAAACGTCCACCTTGTCGCCGACCTTTTTGCCGACGAGCGCGCTGCCCACGGGCGATTCAGTGGAAATGTAGCCGCGCTTGGGGTCGGCCTCGTGGGTGCTGACGATGGTGAAGTGGCGCTCTGTCCCCGCCGAGGTGCGCACGTCCACCGAACTGCCGATGCGCACGACGCTGGCGTCGGTCGTCAGTTCCAGCGTGCCGGCCTTATTCAGCAATTCGGTCAATTCGCGGATGCGCCCTTCGATGCGCGCCTGCTCATTTTTCGCATGCTCATACGCGCTGCTTTCGCTGATGTCACCCGCTTCCTTGGCCTCGTGGATGTCATCGGCGATCATCGGGCGCTGCACTTCGACCAAATCCTTCAGTTCCGCCTCCAATTTCGCGCGTCCTTCCGCGGTCAACAAGGGGCGGTCACTTTGATCAGAAGCGTGAGATACAGTTGCCATATACAAACTCCTTGTGCGCGTCGCCGGCAAGCGCCAAATCCCCCCGTCGGCACAGCGGTGTGCGGGAAACGGGGGGATGGTGGGGGGGCCAGCGACGTGGCACCACGCGAACAATACGCCGCGCCCGCCGGCAAGGATGCCAGCGCACGCGGCCTCTCAAAACGACGAGCTTGTTCCCGGCGCTACCGCTCTACATTTGGCGCGCACGGGCCAATCTCGTATGGACTGGGAAAGATTATACCCAACTTTGCGCCGTTCGTCAAGGCCGCATGGCACATAATTGACGGGATCGAAAGCCGTTGCGGTACGTTGATCTCATCTTTTCCCCTGCGCAAGCCAGGTTTTCCTGTCTCCTCGCGCCTAATAGATACGTTATCTCGCCAAACAGGACGTATATGTTAGGTAGCATGGTATAATTTCATCATCACATTGAGAAAGGACTATAGAAATAGTCATATGGACAGCCAAACGAAAGAAGCCCTCATCGCCCAATACCGTGCAGGTTCCCAGGTTTTAGCAGACACCATCGCGCAAGTTCCACCAGATCGCTTGGATGTCACCGAGCAAGCGGGGGAATGGACGGCACGCCAAATTGTCCATCATGTTGCCGACAGTGAGACGACGAGCTATATCCGCTTGCGTCGCCTCCTGGCAGAGGATCAGCCAGTAATTCAGGGTTATGACGAGATGGAATTTGCCCGCAAGCTGCACTATGATCGCCCGCTTGCGAACGCGCTGGAAGTCATCCGCGCGGTGCGGAATGCATCGGCTGAATTGCTGGCATCGCTGAGCGAGGAAGAGTGGCAGCGCACAGGCACACACAGCGAAAGTGGGCGCTATACGCTCATGAATTGGCTCCAGACATACGCCACCCACTGTCATGATCACGCGGAACAGATCCGCCGGGCAGCGGGTATTTGAGCGCAAGAGGAGCAATCAGTGCCACCAAGAACGCGGACATTAACAGCTCACTGGTACAACTGCTCCCAAGCGTGGTGGGATGCCTCAAGGTGGTACTACCTCATATTGGTAGAAATGAGGTTTCAAGAGATGCGAGCGGTGCCGGGACCGCCGGCGGGGGTCAGGAGGTGGACGCGCGTCGGGCCGCCGTCCGGGGGGGTGTAATCGCGTTGAAGATCGGCAATGATCTGGTCTACGTGTTCCTGGGGGGCGACGATGAGCGCGCTGCCGCCGAAGCCGGCACCCATCAGACGCGCGCCGGATTGGGGTCGCTGGCGCGTGGCGATGCTGACGACGGCCTCTAGTTCCGGGCAACTGACCTCGTAGTCGTCGCGCAGGCTGGCATGTGACGACAGCAGCAGGCGCGTGAAGACGCCCGCCTCGCCCAGCTTGAGGGCGATGGTCGCCAACCCGACACGCTCGTTTTCGGTGATGATATGCCGCGCCCGGCGGCGCTGGGGTTGCGGCACCCCGCCGCCCAGCCGCTTATACTCGCGGTCATCGACATCGCGCAGCGCCCGCACCGGGCGCGGATCGCCCTCGGCATGGCTGAGCGCGGCGAACTGGGCCGCCGCTGCCTCACATTCGCGCCGCCGGTCATTGTAACCGACGGTGGTCAGCGAGCGCGCCACGCCCGTCTCGCACACCAGCAAGGCCATGTCGCGCAGCGCGAAGGGGATATATTCATATGTCAGGGAGCGGCAATCGATGTACACCGCTTGTCCTGGTCGTCCCAGTGCCGACGCCGCCTGATCCAGAATGCCCACATGCACGCCGGAGCCGCGCGTTTCCGCGCGCTGGCCCAGCCGGGCGAGGTCCAGGGGTGTCTGGCGCAGATCGAGCGCGGCGTTGAGCCAGGTGAGCGCGGCCATCACCAGCGCCGCCGACGAACTCATCCCACCGCCCAGCGGCACGTCGCCGGCAATCGCCGCGCTGAAGCCGCGCACCGGCAGGCCGGCTTCCCGCAACTCGCCCACCACGCCGGCGATATAGCGCGCCCACAGCGGCACATCCTGCGGGTCGGCAGCGGTCGGGGGCGTAGCCACCCTGAAGGTCGCGGTCGCCGCATGGTGCGTCGAATACAGTCGTATCGTCGGCTCCGCCGGATCGTCCGCCAAGCGGCCCACGAGCGCCACCGTGCGTTCGACCGCGATAGGCAGCACGAAGCCCTCGTTATAGTCCGTATGCTCGCCGATCAGGTTGACGCGCCCTGGCGCCCAGCCGGCCAGCAACGGGCCGGCCAGCGCGAGATCGCCGCGCGCGTGTTGCGTGGCCGTCGCCACCGTCGGGGGGAGTGCCGCCTGGGTCATGGAGATGTGTCCTTCCTGCACGTGTTGCTATTCGTTGTATCACGCGCCGGCAAGGATTGCACAGGGTGGCATTAACGCAGCATGAACACCACCAAACAGATCACGGCCAACAGGCTGAGGATGAGCGTCAGCCGGACGATGAGGCGGCGGAGGGGGGCTTGCACGTGGGGAGACCAGGCGCGCTGGGCGACGGCGACACGCGCCATCACGCGCGGATGCACCGTCGCCGCATAGTCTGGTCCCGCTTCGGCTTCGGCGCTCAGCGCGGCGCGCAGGGCGTACTCGAACGTGGCCTGGCCGGCGAGCTGCCTGGTGTCCGGTAGATAAAGATCGTTATGACGCATTATGATTCCTCGCCCCTTTCACTCGTTGCGCAACGCTGCGGTGGTCCGGTCCGCCAGCGGAAAAGGCTCTTTGCCCAGAGATTCGCGCAAGCGGCGCAGGGCAGCCCCCAGGCGTTTCTTGATCGTATTCGGCGAAATCTCCATCATCGCGGCGATTTCGGCGATGCTCATATCCAGATAATAATGCAGCACGATCACGCTACGCTGCTCGATAGGCAACGCGCGAATGGCCGAGCGCAGATCGAACAGGTTTTCGACAACGGAGGTCGCTTCTGCTGCGCGGGCAGAGGCCAGCGTCGTCTCATACGTGCGCGCCGTGTAACGCAGATAATCCGCCGAGCGCGCCGCGCGTCGCCGCACGGTCAACGCCTGATTCATCACGATCTTGACCAGCCAGGCTTTCAGGGCGCTGCGGTCACGCAGCGTTCCCAAGTTGCGCCAGGCCAGTTCTAAACTTGCCTGCACCACATCTTCCGCCGTCGCCTCATCATCGACTAACAGCCGCGCCGTATGCAACAGCAGATTGCCATACGTGCGCGCGATCACCTCGAACTCATCGATGACAGCCGCCGTGGCATCTATCGCTGTGGAATCAACCTGTGACACGCCCAAACTCCCTGAACAAAGATAGGACAAACTCTATATTATCCCTCTAACTTTCAGAGTATAGCGCACCGTGGCAAGATTTATCAGGAGCGCGCAGCCATGCCGAGCATCGGCAGCACGATCCCTGTGTGGATGCACTGCGGCACTCGGTACAGCAGGATAAGGCATCGCACATGCTGGCCACGCTCTTCGCTTAGCCTGTCAATCTTAGCGCTCAACTACACGCGGCGCTATGTGCATGTGGTGATGCACGGGAGTCGCTGCCAGATGTCGCAATGGGCGCGTGTGCCTCCCTCACTGGCATCGCATCCCGCCAGGCGGCATCCGCACCCAGTAAGACGGGGATCCTGAAAGCGGCGGCAAAGTAACTGCCCGAAGACCTGCGCCGAGAACTGCCGCCAGGGCTGCCCCTGCGCCCACGGCTCGCGCGCCCCAGCGCACAGTCATGGTGCGGGGGAGTATAGTATACCGTACTCTCGAAACTTACTGGCTATGACCTTTGATGCTAGGCAACACCTTGGACTGAACCCCGAAAACCGGACCAGGAAGCTAGTCAACTTCTTGTGGTAGGATGAGCGACAAGGAGAAGACGATGAGAGAGCGACGCACCTTTGCCCCGGACGTGAAACGGGAGATTTGCCGCCAATTGGTGAGTGGGGAGAAACGGCTGGCGCAGATTTGCCGGGAGCAGGGGCTGGCGGAGAGTGTCGTGATTCGCTGGCGCAAGGCGTATCAGCAACGCGGTGAGCAGGCATTTGCCCCAGATGCCGCAACGACGGCACCGGAAGCGCGGATTGCGGAACTGGAACGCTTTTGTGGGCAGTTGGCCTGGGAGAATCAGGTGTTAAAAAAAGCCTTGCAAGCTGCTCGCTCACGGAGCGCCACGCCATGATGCAACAGATCCAGGCCTGCGAGCCGCAGGTGTCGGTACGTCGGCTGTGTACCGTGTTTGGTGTCAGTCGCAGTTGGTGGTATGACCGTTGCGCAACGCTGGCACCGAGCGCCGATGAGGTGGTCTTGCGCGATGCCATTGAGCATCTGGTCCTGGAGTTTCCCGGTTACGGCCATCGGCGGGTGACGCACGCCTTCCAGCGGGAGGGCTGGCAGGTCAATCACAAGCGGGTGCTGCGTGTCATGCGGCAAGAATCCTTGCTGTGCCAGTTGCAGCGGCAATGTGTGGTGACCACCGATTCCCAGCATAGCTATCGGACCTATCCCAACCTACTAGCCGGGCGTGTCGTGGACGGACTGGATCAAGCCTGGGTGGTGGACATCACCGACATTCGCTTGCCGACGGGCTTTGTGTATTTGGCCTGCGTCTTGGATGCCTTTTCGCGCCGCTGTATTGGTTGGCATCTCTCTCGCACCATTGACACCGCCCTGGCACTTGCCGCCCTGGACCAGGCGATTGCCGCACGCCAGCCAAGTGTGGGGTTGATTCACCATTCCGATCAAGGGGTGCACTATGCCAGTACCGCATACGTGCAACGTCTGGAAGCGATTGGGGCGCAGGTGAGCATGTCGGCCAAAGGCAATCCCTATGACAACGCCAAAGCGGAAAGCTTCTTCAAGACCTTAAAGAAAGAGGAGGTCTATCTGAAAGACTACGCCTCCTTTGCCGAGGCCCAACGGAATCTGGCGACGTTCATTGAGGCCGTCTACAACGCGAAATGGTTGCATGCGAGTTTGGGGTATGTCCCACCCGACGAGTTTGAAACAACCTACCGCTTACAGACACTGACTAGTGGCGTGGTCCGGTAATTGGGGTTCACTCCATTTCCCTGACAACTCTTTTCTACACCCTATACTCTTTCCTACTTGACAACAGTAGGGAGATCCATTACATTGCGAGAGACAAAGAGAGGGCTGAGCAAATAATTGCTTACATGCTCTTTGGCAGGCATTCAGGTGGTGAACCATTTAGCCTGTGGACGATGTCTCACACCCACATAGCCCGCATTACGTGGCTACACAGGGGGAGATATATAACGTGATTTTAGCGGGGGAGCATAATCATGCGTACCGTTGATACGAGCCCACCAACGATTACGGACCAAGATCTCGGCAAAGGTTGGGATACCTTTGCAACCAGTGATAAGACACAAAATATTATAACGGGCGGTCATAGTGGAACACCTGATAAAAATAATCTGGTGATTCGGTTTTGTGAAACTACTGAATCCCTGAAATCCACGTTAGAGATATCGACATCCATCTCTGCTAATTATGACTTTGTCGAAAACCTGACCGGGAAAGGTAAATATTTTCAAGAACTAGCGGTGACTACTCATTCGCTTTGTGTGGTTGTCTATGCCGTCAATGCCGAACGAATCCAACTCGATAATCCCCAATTAATAGCGGGGGTTGAGCCTCCCACCCCCGAAACCGCTCTTGATTTCTATTTGACCTATGGCGATTCCTTTATCAACGAATTACAAATCGGGGGAGTCTATATTGCCACCTATGTCTTTTATTCGCAAACGGTGCAAGAAAAGACCGAGCTTATTGCATCTTTGAATACAAATCTTATCTATGATGGGGGGAAACTAAGCACTGATTTTAGTACCAAGTTAGCGAAGGTCACTGAATCGACCACAACGCGCTGGCGGTTTCACGATTATGTGCGTGGGTATGAAGGGCTTCCTCTTGATATTTATGAAGCGGCTACACAAGTCCATGATAAACTGCCAGACAAAAAAATTGTCATGGATCTCGCGGTCCGTGGTTATGAGGAGGCTCTTGGCGTGAAGCGGAGTGCTATCCAAGGCATCATTGACAATCGCGAGACGTTTACTGGGCAGGGTGATGCGTCCAAAGGTTTTCTGACCCTTCGTAATAACTTATATACCCTACAAAACCAGATTAAGGCGATGCAAGCCATCAGGACGATCTATAAAGTGCAAGTACCAGGCTATGAGAACTTTGTGCAGAAAGGTGATCAGGTTGATAGCGATATCCAAACCATCTTCACCTATATCAACAAACTAACGGCCAATCCCGTCGCGTTTATTGCACCGCCCACACGCCAAGAGATGAGGAGCCTCTCCTATGGGACGCCTCGCTTTGACGTCGCTGAAATGCCGATCACCGATCTCATTAGTTGGGGAGGACACAATAATCAGCCCTGGGCCGATGTTCTGTGGACCGACTATGTGCATAAAAAGCGGCTCTATTCGCTCCAATTTTATGGGAGTAACGAGTGTCTCTCAGCAATCGTCAGTGTGTATCGGGATGACAACGGCATTAGCAAAGATGTCTTGCAGCATGGAACGTCGAAAGGGACAAGCAGCTTTGAATTAATCCTCGATGAACATGGCGACCCCCCCGTACGATTTACGGTCCATCTTTGGAAGCGGTCTGTGTGGTTTAGCTCGCAAGTCATCGTCACCAAGGTGCGGTTTGAGTTTGCCAATGGACGGCTGATCGAATTTCCTACGAAAGATGTCCCTACAGATGCCGTCAAGACCTATGATTTTACGGAGGTCGGACGGGAAAACCAAGCCTTTCTCGGATTTCAGGGATTTGCAAAAGATTATTTGAACCTGCTCACCCTGATTATCGTGCGATTCAACGGCGTCATTTGGGAAGTTCAATAAGGAGGCAGAAGCATCGTGGCTGATGATACCTTAGTCGCTCAGAGTCCGCAAGGTCGTTCCCCCGAGGAGATTGTCGCTTACTGGACTCCCGAACGGAAAGCGTCCGCTATTCCCGCGCCGCAGCAACGCGCGTCAGTGCCACCTACACAGGCTGAATCAGCGAGTGAAGGGCAGAAGGCGCATGAGCAGCAAGCGGCGGAACTGCAAAACTTTACGACCCAACAGGTGCTTCCTGATCAGCTGATTACGAATCCCTATCGAGCCGTGGGAAAGCTGTACTTTCAGAATTATGAGATGCGAAATGGGCAGCGGGTATTAGTGAACTTTATGGGATCCGCCTGCATTATTGCGAATAGCGGGATCCTCACTGCCGCCCACAATCTGTATTTCCGAGAGCGTAGCACCTATTCGCGCGATGTTCTATTTGAACCAGCTAGCATGAATTTTCAGCCATCACCGTATTATGGAGCGTGGTCCTATTTTTATAGCGCTATTCCTCGACAGTACCTTACCGCAGCGAATGACGTGGAGGCCGAGCGCTATGACGCTGCTTTTGCGATCCTTGAACGCGGAGGCATTTATAATCAGCCAGTTGGGGAAGCTGTTGGTCTCATTCTACCCTATCTGCTCTATGATCAGACCATTCGCGATTGGACGACACTCGGCTATCCGGCCGATGTTGTCCCCATAATTACGCCGGATTGGGACGGAAGATTCATGTACGCGTGTCGTGGCCCATCCACGTTTATGGGAACACATCCTGGATGTATGGGGAAGGAAGGCGATCTCACCGGGGGATCAAGCGGAGGCCCTTGGCTGATATATAACAGTAGACAACACCGCTATGTTGTTAATGGGGTCCAATCAACGGAAATGGTAGACCTGGATGAGCAAAGTAATTATTCGCCCCAACTCGGACAATGGTTCCATGAGTTTTATCAGATTGTATTTCCATCGTCATGACGATGATAAAGGAACGCTATTAGCGCCGATGCAGAATGGCTCTTCATCCTTCTCGGTGCGCACTGACAGGTTCCTGAAGCCAATGAGGTATACTCAACAGGCGCAGGAGTGATTCCTCCTGCGTAGATTGCCTGATGACGACCTCACCCTTTCTACCGCTGCCCCCAAATCTGAGCATAGAATGCGTCTCCTCTGACGCAGACGGTGTCCAGGTAGAGGTGCATGCCACAACCCAAACCGCCATGTGTCCTGCCTGTGGTACCTGTTCTAGCCGTGTTCGCAGTTCCTACGTCCGCACGGCGGCGGATGTCCCTTCTGGCGGGCAACGAGTCAGCGTGCATGTGCGCGTGCGGCGCTTTGTCTGCTGCCAATCGACCTGTTCCCGTCGCATCTTCGCCGAGCAGTTTCCCGACTGGCTGCCACCGCGTGCGCGCCAAACACATCGCCGTCGTCATGCCTTGGAGACAGTAGGGTATCTACCAGTTGACAAAATAGCTGATCAAGTGTATACTTGTGTTTATGAAACCACCCGACCAAGAGATGTTGCGCATCGGCCTTGCGGCCAAGAAATTGGGGATGCATGTACAGACCTTGCGGCGCTGGATGCAAG
>DAIDGU010000043.1 GCA_027459785.1 Ktedonobacteria bacterium
CGGCGCACGGCTGCAACAGATCATCTATGCTCTGGCTCAGACGTTGCAAACGGGCAGTCGTATCACCTCCCGTGCAACACACCCCGCTACCTATCAACTCCTGGCTGCGCCTCGTCTTGGGTACGTACCTTAATGCCTATGACATCGCCAAAAGGATCACCCTCTGGCACGGGTTCAAATGCCCCGCCGTGGATCTGCCAGGTTTTGCGCCCCAGAAGCAGCGTGTCGCTTTGACTCATGGCCTCAAAGAAGTGCGCACCCATGTCAGCGTGCCAGAATGGCCTGGTCCACCCGCCGTGAATGAAGCCGCCTTCGGTATCTTCTTCCGCGCCACCAGGCGCTTGCATGACATTGTCCAACGACACAAACTCTGCTACAATGATGTTGCGCATGCTTACCTCCTTATCGATCTACACCGCTCGGCTTCCAACAGTATAGCATACCTTGAACCCAGATGACACCAGGGCTGGTGGGGGTAAGTGGTGGGGAATACAGGGTTCGAACCTGTGACCTTCGCCGTGTAAAGACGCCGCTCTGCCGCTGAGCTAATTCCCCCAATAGAAAAAGCCTGTGGGAAATATCCCCCACAGGCCGGTGCCCTCGAGAGGACTCGAACCTCCACCCCTTTCGGGACAGTCCCTCAAACTGCTGCGTATACCATTCCGCCACGAGGGCATGCGAGCGAGCGTTCACGGCGCTCTGCCCACTCTAGTGTATCGCGTGGGCGCGGCAATGTCAAGGGGTTGGGCCACCAAACCGCCGAATTGTCACTTTAACTGGCTGACATCTTCTGCCTGGCTTGGCCGCAATAGTCGTGCAGGATTAAGTAGCGTGTCAACTCATGCCCCACCCTAGCACGCTGGGAGATCGCCTGTTGGCGTGTTAAAGCCGTATTATAGACATGTTAAATTGGTATGCTGCACGCTATAATCGCCGCATAGACGAGCCAGGGAGAGAAGCACAGATGGGCAATCAGAAGGCATTGGGCAAGCGATCAGATAAAAAGTCAGCACCACCGTTTGGGCGGGCGCTCTTCGCGGAGGCGCTGGGAACCTTCGGCCTGACGTTGGCGGGGGCGGGCAGCCCGATGGTGATGAACCTGAACGCCCATACATTAGGCTTCACCGCCGCGCTCATCGCGCCCGGCCTGATGGTGACGGTGATGATCTACACGCTGGGCGAAGTTTCGGGCGCGCACCTGAACCCCGCCGTCTCGCTGGCCTTCGCGGTGCGCGGCGACTTTCCGTGGCACAGGGTACCGGGGTATGTGGTGGTGCAATTCCTGGGGGCGGTCGCCGCCGCGCTGGTGCTGCATGGCCTGCTGGGCAACCGCAACCACCTGGGCGCAACTCTGCCCGATCCGCAGCACACACTGGCCGTCAGTTTCATCTATGAGGCGCTGATGACGCTGTTTTTGGTGCTGGTGATCTTGGGGACGGCGGAACAAAGCCGCCTGGTAGGACCGAACACTGCCCTGGCGGTTGGCGCAACCATCGTGTTAGATGGCTTCATTGGCGGGCCGGTGACGGGGGCATCCATGAATCCTGCCCGCTCCTTTGGTCCGGCGCTGGTGAGCCTGAACCTGGGAACCTATTGGATCTACTTGCTCGCGCCCATCACAGGTGCCTGCCTGGCGGTGGCCTGCGCCTGGGCGCTGCACGGGCGTCCGCATGCAGCGGAGCGCAAAACGGCGGAAGGTGAGCAAAAGGGTAACGCGGGCGCGTGAACACGGCCCACCTGCCCCTTTTTTATGCCGCTTTGGCTTCGCGGTAGGTCCAGTGCCGGTGCATGAGGAAGTTGACGGCGGTGACGATGACGATGGCGATAGCCTGGCCCACAATCAACGGCGGATGCTTGCCATGTGCCAGTTGCACGAACTGATGGACACTGTTCGAAATGAGCAAGGTCAGCACGAAGCCGAGCGAGGCCGGACCGTGGAAGCGGATGCAGCGTTGCAACCACGTGCGGTGTTCGCTGACGAACGCACGGAAGGTAAAGCGGTCATTCAGGATGAAGTTGAAAAGCAACGAGATCTCCGTCGCCGCGAGGATGACAAAGAAGACCGGCCATACGCCAGTAGGATGGAAGACCTTGTCGAACAGTGCCACACAGGCGAGATTCAGCACAGAAGCTGAGCCGCCGACGATCAGAAACTGACCGATGCGCACCAATTCTGCCGCTTTGCCGCCACTTTTCACGTCGATAGTGTGATAGAGCCGTGCATACCAGTCGGCGGGCGCTGTGGGAGGCATACTGGCCTGGCCGGCTACCTTAGCGGCGGCGTCGCCCTCGTCGGGGGGCAGTGCAGCATAGGCGGCACTGAACCGTTGGGGGCGCTGTCGCCCCGCGTCGCGTTTGAGCAAATCTTCTTCGGCGGCATCAATAACGGCCATGAACAAGGGTTCTCCTGCAAGCCAAAATCACGGGTAGCTGGACTACTCCACCATTGCTACTATAACGAGTTGAACAAGAGGTGCGTCACCAACCAGATGAACGGTGGGCGTAGCACGTGTTGCTCTTGCTCAGTGCTTCTTCTAGATCAAACGCACGAGAAGCGCGAATCGTGCCATGATGTGCCTCACTTCGTGCTTTTTTCCTAGGCGGACAGAAATCGCCGCCCCACAATCATCTGGCGAACAGAAATCGCCGACCCACAATCACTGGGAGGACAGCCATTCTTGTCGGTCACGACCAAACGGGCCAGACGGCACCATTATCGACAAGCACGGGATTGCCGCCGGTGAGCGTGCCGACGTAGAGCGCCGAGCGCGGCATGTTGTCGGCAGCCGTGAGGGTTAGTTCTTCCCAGGCCAGGGTTTTGCCGTCAGGTGAAGGCTGGGGCCACGCTTCGTCTTTCAAGGGATCGCCGGTGGCTGCACCGCTGATGAGCTTTTGCGCGTTGGAACCATCCGCTCCCACCGACCAGATATCCGCTCCGCGCATGAAATAGATCGTTTTGCCATCCGCCGACCAGACTGGCGCACTGATGCGCGGCGCAAAGGCCGGTGGCGCATCGGTATCCGTGTAGATGACCTTGCCGTTGTTGCCTTTGGCATCAAACAGCACCAGATCGTCCTCTGTGTCCGTCGTCTGCGTGGCCACGATGTGCTGGCCGTCGGGCGCGAAAGCCGCTTGCAAGACGAGCGCCTTGCTGCCAGCCGTGAGCGGATTCAGCGTCTGCACGGTACCGGTCTTGTCGATCAGTTGCACCTGCAAGCTGCAATCGCCGCCGGAAACGAGGACGTGGCTGCCATCCGGCGACCAGCTTAAAGTGGCGCGGAATCCGTTGGCATCGCCGTTGACGGCTCGGTCGAGCAGGCTGCCAAACGAGCCGCCGCGCGGCGTGTCGTTGCACGTGGCGTCCGCGCCGGTGGGCGCGGGCAGCGGGATCGTGCCGGTCTGCGTGCCAGAAGCGGCATTCAGGATGATGATGGCGTATTGCGCGCCGGCATTCTTCGTGGTGGTCTGGCTGCTGGGTTCACCAGCGAAGGCAACGGTCTTGCTATCCGCCGACCACAGGATGGAACCGGAAGAGAGTGGGTTCGGCGGCGCGATGGTGTTTTGCAAAATGCCCTGGCGGTTGTAGATATAGATATCGTTATGGGTGGGCGTGGTTTTATCGGGACCAAAGACGGCGACCTGCGTACCATCCGGCGACCAGGTGGGCGGGCCGTAGCAGTTGATCGTCGGTGGACAGTTGGTGGTGGTGACGGCATGGGGACTGGTGCCGTCGCCGCGCGCCAGCCACAGATTGCCATCCCCGCCGATGAAGGCCAGCAGCGGCCCCGACCCCAAGTTCACGCCCGCGCTGTCCGTGGTGCCGCCTCCGCCGCAGCCGGCCAGCGCCAGCATAGCGACGAGCGCCAGCGCGCCCAGGCCGCCCCTCAGACGCGACCCCCTCAGACTCCGTATCCTCTGCATCGCCACAATACCTTTCTGCTCCCGATGTTGGCTGGTGTTTGTCGCCCTATTATACATGACCTTGAGCAACCATAATAGAGGACAGCCCAGATGGCCTATGCTCGCTGTATGACAGATATCTTGCGCCGCGTCTCAGTTCCTTTCGTCACATTGGCGCATCACCCCAATAAAGCTGAGCGGCGTAAGCATATCCCCATGCGCATTAGGGGCGCGCGAGCGCCGCGAGCCAACCGGGAGCGGCAGAGGTATCGCTGGTGGTCGTCTTGAAGTTCGCTTCGGTCAGACACCACCCCAGGCCTGATGATTGCAGGATGAGATCAGGATTCGCGTTGCTGCTGGTGACGGGCAAGGTCTGCGTCTTGCCAGCAAGCGTGACGGTGAACGAGCCGCCCAGGCGCACATGGGCGATGCCGAAAAAGTTTTCATCCACCGTGCTATACGTCAGGCCGGAGATATCGTAAGATGTGCCGCCGGTTTTGAGTGCGTTGATCCCCGCCTGAATCTTGCTGACGCTCGTCTGCGCTTGCGCATCGGCGCACAGGCGACCATAGGCATCGCTGGCGTTCCCGCTGATAAACAGATCGTTGTAGTAACCCTGCACCGTCCCCGTCGGCCCGTTGTAATGCACGACCGCGAGGATGATGAGCAGGAGTACCACGCCGCCAGCCACCAGGCCGTTGATCGTGCTGCGGCTCATGCCCGTCTTCGGCGGCGACGGGGGCGGCGCACCATAACCATACGGTTGCTGCGACGGCGCGCTGTAGCCAGGATAGGCTTGCTGCGCTGGCCCATATCCGGCACCATAGCCGGGGTACGGCTGCTGCGCGGGCGCGCCATAGCCGGGATAGGGCTGTTGCGAGGGCGCGGGCGCACCGTAACCTGGATAAGGTTGCTGGGAGGGCTGCGGTGGATAACCGGGGTATGCTGGTTGCGCGGGCGGCGGGGCATAACCAGGATAGGGTTGCTGCGACGGCTGTGGGTACGCGGGATAGGGCGATTGCGGTGTGCCGTAGTCCGGTTGCTGCTGCGGTTGCGGCGGTCCATAGCCAGGATAGTCGGGCGATGGTTGCATGGGAAACACCCCTCTCGATGAGTACAAGCGGTATCACATTTACGCGCCGCATGCTCCACAAGCGCATGGCATGCATACGAACATGCTGCATCATAACATGGCGCTTGCAGGGTGGCAAGATCAGCTACGGCGGACAGCGGCAATCACGGGATCCCTTGACAGCGCGCCTTGCGTGCAGCTATGCTGAGCCGTGATACCAGCCGCATGCGATGTAGCAGCCAGCGAAAGGGGATTTTCTCGTGGAGAATCAGATCGACCGTCCCGCCGTGCAACACCTCCTTCAGCCTGCCGCGCTCGCGGCGTATCTGGCGCAGCATGTGCCAGGCGACGCGGCGGCTCCGCTGGGTGCTTATCGCGTGCGTGGCGGCCATTCCAACGAGACGTTTTTCGTGTGGCGTGGGACGGATCATTGGGTGCTACGTCGCCCGCCGCTGGGCGACTATCTGCCGACGGCGCATGACGTGGCGCGCGAATGGCGGGTCATCAGTGCGCTCGCCCCCACCCCCGTCCCCGTGCCACAGCCGATCCATTATTGCGCGGACACCGCCGTCATCGGCGCGCCGTTTTACTTGATGGCGCAGATCGACGGCAGCGTCATCCGCACGGTGCCGGCCTGGGCAACGACGCCTGCCGATTGCCACGCGATCGGCCTGGCGCTGGTGGATGCCCTGGCGGATCTGCACGCGGTCGATTGGCGCGCGGTGGGGCTGAGCGACTTCGGCAAACCGGAGGGCTATCTGGAACGCCAGGTGCGGCGCTGGGCCACGCAGCTCGAAGGGGCGCGCAACCGTGATATCCCCGATCTGGACGCGGTGACGCACTGGCTGGCGACCCACATCCCCGTCTCGCCGCCGGCCACCATCGTCCACGGCGACTACCGGCTGGATAACGTGATGTATGCCACCGGGCTGCCGGTGCGCCTCGTCGGCATGCTGGACTGGGAGATGTCTACCTTGGGCGATCCGCTGGCGGACCTGGGCTATCTGCTGGCCTTCTGGCGCGAGGCGGACGATCCGCCGCCCGCATTGCCCTCGCAGCAGGAATGGCGGCTGACGGAAGCGCCGGGCTTTCCTACGCGCGCGGAACTGGCCGACCAATACGCCGCGCGTACGGGCCGCGCCATCGCGCCGCCGGCGCTGGCCTTCTATCACGCCCTGGCGCTTTGGAAGATGGCGATCTTGCTGGAAGGCAGCTATAAGCGCCACCTGGCCGGCGTGACGGACGATCCCTTCTTCGCCGAACTGCAAAGCGGCGTGCCAGGGCTGGCCGCGCTGGCGCTGGCCGTCACGCGCGGAGCGTGAGCATGCCCCAGCAACAGACGCCGCTGGGCGCGGCGCTCGCCGCCGCCATCGCGGAACGCGGGCCGATCACCTTCGCCGATTACATGCAGATCGCGCTGTACCATCCCCAGGGCGGCTACTATACGGATGCCAGCCGCGCGCGGCAGGGTTGGGGCGGCGACTACATCACCAGCACCGATCTGCATCCGCTCTTCGGCGCGGCCATCGGGCGACAAGTGGCGCAGATCTGGGACATGCTGGGCCGGCCCGCGCCCTTCGTCGTGCTGGAAGACGGTGCGGGGCGCGGCCACCTGGCGCGCGATCTCGTCGCCTGGGCGCGTGATCCTGCTGGCGACGCCCCGCCGCCCTTCGCCGCCGCCCTCGTCTATCGCCTGCGCGATGTGGGGCCAGACGGCCCGCGCGAATGGACCTATGATGATGATACGGCGATGGCGCAGATGACGGAGACGCCGGCAGGTGCAACCATGCCTGGGGGCGAGCCGCCACACCACTCGCAGACGCAGGCTAGCGGTCGGGATAGCCCTTCCGCGCACGTGATCCTTTCGAATGAGTTGGTCGATGCGCTGGCGGTGCATGTGGTGGAGCGCACGGCGGACGGGTTGGCGGAGGTGTATGTCGATGCCGTGGGTGCGCCGCCGCAGTTGGTGGAACGGCTGGGGCCGCCGTCGTCGCCAGCAGTGGCTGGCTACCTGGACCGCTTTGGCGTGCCGTGGGCGCGCATGCCGGAGGGCTGGCGCGCGGAGGTGAACCTGGCGGCGGAAACGTGGCTGGCGGAGACAGCGGCGCGGCTGGCCCCACGTGGGGTCGTCATCACCATCGATTATGGTGACACCGCCCGCAAACTCTACAGCGCCGACCGGCGGCGCGGCACGCTGCGCTGTTTCTATCGCCACGAACTGAGCGACGATCCACTGGCGCTGACAGGCGCCCAAGACATCACCGCGCACGTCAACTTCACCGCGCTCATCGCTGCCGGGCGGGCGCATGGGCTGCGGCGGGCGGGCCTGACGACGCAACGCGCCTTCTTGCTGGCGCTGGGCCTCCGCGACGCCGCCGAGGAACTGGGCCGGGCCCGCTTCCCCCTGGCCGACAGCGAACGCCACACCGATGCCGGCCAACGCGACTACCTGCGCCGCGCCAGCCTGCGCCACGCCGTCGCCGCCCTCACCGACCCGCGTGGCATGGGCGGCTTCCGCGTGTTGGTGCAACAGCGTGGCCTGCCCGGCGCGGGGCAACGCCTGCGCGGCTTGCAACCTTTGGCACCCACGGCCAGTCATGGCTGACGTAGCTACAAAGCGCTTTATAAAAAAATATGGTGATGGTGGCTAGCGCGGTGTCTTTATGCGCCACCCTATCAGAGAAGGAAGGTTATTTTTCAGCGAAATAGTAGATTGTATTTCCGCAATGTCTGGCCTCGGTTGCTTTTACATTCGGCTTGCATATTTTCTGGTTTGCTGCCATAATTCCTACCATCCGATGTGCTATCGGTGCGCGCCTTCGCCGCCTCTGCCATACGGAGACGGCGTGAAGTGATTCGTTCAGCGTAGGTAAGCAGAGCAGAAAGGATTGTACATGCGTAGGTTCATCGTCGCCCTGGCCTCGTTATCCCTGGTGGCGGTCGTCCTCGTCGGCCTTTTCGCGTTCGGCATCGTGGGCGTGCCACGCGCGGTCGCCGCTTCCGCCGGTTTCATTTCCCATCACAGCGCGCCGCGCATCTGGGGCCGCTCGAACTCCACCAGCACGAACTGGTCGGGCTATGCGACCACCGGCACGACCTATTCTGATGTCAAAGGCTCCTGGGTGGAACCCACTGCCAATTGCGCCGTGACCTCCAGCGGCTACTCGTCCTTTTGGGTGGGCATCGATGGCGACGGCACGAACTCCGTCGAGCAACTCGGCACTGACTCCGATTGTTCCCACGGCCACGCGCAGTATTATGGCTGGTGGGAGATGTATCCCAATCCGTCCCAGAATCTTTCCACGTCGCAATATCCCGTGTCGCCTGGCGATGCGCTCGCGGCGGAAGTTCACTACAACGGCAGTGGCAGTTACACGCTGACGATGTCGTCATCGCGCGGCTGGACCTTTACCACCACGCAATCAGCCAGCGCGAAGAATGGTTCGGCGGAATGGATCGCTGAAGCACCGTCATCGGGGCGCATTCTGCCCCTGGCGGATTTCGGCACCGTCACTTTTTCCAATTGCACGGCAGACGGCAAGGTGATCAGCGCCAACCCGAATCCCGACGCCATCACCATGACCGGCAAACACAACATCACGAAGGCGAAACCGTCCGCGCTCAATGGTTCCGGTAACGGCTTCTCCGTGACGTGGTATCATAGCTAGTCGCACGCCTGCTGCATTCATCCTTGGGTGGCTGGTGGCTAACCACCACCCAGGGAATTTGTTTTGCTCTGAACTGCATACTAATAGACTGATCATTCCTCGTGCCGCTTATGATACACTACAGATGATGGATACCCAACCTCTCACATCACCAACGGATATAAACGTGCGGATCGCCGCCTGGCTGGCGACGCGCACGGAGCCGGCGTGGCTCGTCGGCGGGGCGCTGCGCGATGGCCTGCTGGGCCGGCAGATCGGGGATATCGATCTGCTGGTGGCGGGCGAAGCCGTGGCCCTGGCGCGGCAGATGGCACGCGACCTGGGTGGCAGCGTCGGCGTGCTGGACGACCAGGCGGGCGTAGCGCGCGTCGTCCTCGGCGACCAAACCATCGATCTCGCTGCATTGCAGGCGGCGACGCTTGAAGACGACCTGCGCGCCCGCGACTTCACGATCAATGCGCTGGCCGCGCCCGCGACCGTGGCGACCCTGCGCGCGTTGGCGGCGGGCGACACAGCGGCGCTACGCGCGGTGGTGCTCGATCCCACTGGCGGCCTGGCGGATCTGGATGCGCGGCGGTTGCGCATGACCAGCGCGGCGGCACTACGTGACGATCCGGTGCGGCTGCTGCGCGCCGCCCGCCTAGCGGTGGCTATCGACGGCATGATCGACCCGGCGACGGTCGCCGCCGCGCGCGCGGTCGCGCCCTTGCTAGACACCACCGCGCCCGAACGTTGGCTGGCGGAACTCTATGCCATGCTCGCCGCGCGGAACGGCACGCGCGCCATGCGCCTGTTGGACGACCTGGGCGCGCTCACCGTGCTGGTGCCGCCGCTGGCTCCCTGTCGCGGCCTGGTGCAGGGCCGGCTGCATTATTGGGATGTCTTCGAGCATACGTTAGAAGTGATCGATGCCGTCGATCACGTGGTCGATCTGCTGGCAGCGGGCCTGGATGCGCCAGCAGCGCCGGCAGCGCCGGACGCCGCTGGCCACGTGGCCCATCCCACCGCGCTGGAGCTCGGTGGCCAGAACGCCGCTTTGCTGGCACGGCTCCGCGCGCCGTTTCTGGCAGGCCAGACGCGCCAGACCATGCTGAAGGTGGCCGCGCTCTTTCACGATGTCGGCAAGCCGCTGACGCGCGGCGTGCGCGCGAACGGCGACATCATGTTCCTGGGCCACGCAGAGGCCGGCGTGCCACTGACTCAGCCGGTTCTGGCCCGCTGGCGCATGGGCCGCCAGGCGCGGCGCTTCGTCGAGGCCGTGGTGGCATGCCATATGCGACCGGGGCAAATCGCCGGGCCGCAAGGGCTGACAGACCGCGCCGCGCGCCATTTCTTCCGCGACGCGGGCGACGCCGGCATCGACGTGGCCGTCTTCTCGCTGGGCGACCACTTCGCTGTGTATGGTCCGCGCCCGCTCACGCCCTTCTGGCTGGGCCACCGCGCCGCCGTTGCTGAACTGATCCGCCGGGCATATGTCGAGCCGGAGCGCGTCATCCCGCCGCGCCTGATCGATGGCAACGATCTTATCGCCCGCTACCACATCCCCCACGGGCCGGCCATCGGGCGCATCCTGGGCCTGGTGGAAACGGCACACCTGAACGGCGACATCCAGACGCGCGCGGAAGCCTTCGCCCTGGTCGAGCGCGCCTTGCACGAGGAGGCGGAATGACGCAACCCACGATCTTGTTGACCGGCTTCGAGCCGTTTGGCGACCACGCGCTCAATCCTTCGGCCCAGGTGGCGGCGGCGCTGGCGGAGACAACCGTCGGCGGTGCCGTCGTGCGCGCGGCGACCCTGCCGGTGGATGCGGCGCGCGTCGGTCCCCTGTTGCACGGTTTGCTGGAGGAGACACGGCCTGTCGTGGCGCTGGCACTGGGCCTGGCCGCTGGACGCGCGGCGCTGAACGTGGAGCGCGTGGCCGTTAATGTGCGCGACTTCACCATTGCCGACAACGCGGGTGTGCAAGCCACCGGCGAGCCGATCTGTGCCGATGGGCCAGATGCGTATCTGGCGACGGTGCCGGTGCGCGCCTTGGTGACGGCGATCCGCGCCGCCGGCGTGCCGGCCTGCCTCTCGAATACCGCCGGCACGTATCTCTGCAATCAGGCGCTCTATATGCTGGCGCACCTCGTTGCTGGCTGGCCGGAGCCGCGCCCGCGCTGCGGCTTCATTCACCTGCCGTGCTTGCCGGAGCAGGCCGCCCACCAAGCGCGTTCGTACGGCGACGAGGGCTGGCCCTCGATGAGCCTGGCGACGATGTGCGCTGGCGTGCGCGCCGCGCTGCATGCCACCCTAGAAGGAGTGACGATCTCATGAGTCAGCCGCCACGGCTGGTGTGTCTGTTCGATTTCGACAACACGCTCTTCGACAATGATGCGACGAAGGCCGATTACACGGCGGAGTTGCGCAAGCTGCTGGGCGAGACCGTCGCCCAACGTTTCTGGGCCTATTACGAGCAGACGCGCCACACCAGCGGCACGGTTGATTATCCCGCGACGATGGCCCGCTTGCGGCCTGAGATCGCGCCCGACCTGGCCGACAAAGTGTGGGATTACATCTGGAATTACCCCTTCCCGCAGCGCCTTTTCCCCGACGCGCTGGCGGTGCTGGCCCATGTGCAACGCCTCGGCGCGGCAGCGGTGGTCGTCTCGGATGGCGATAGGGTGTATCAGCCGCACAAGATCGCGGTGAGCGGTGTCGCCGCCGCCGTCCATGATTATGTCAAAGTTTTCGTCCACAAGCAGGCGAACCTGGAAGAGGTCTTTGCGTGGCAACCGGCCCAGCATTACGTGATGGTCGATGACAAGGCGGACATCCTGGCCGATCTCAAGCGCCTGGCACCGGGGCGTTTCACCACCATCCACGTGCGCCAGGGCCATTACGCGACCGCCGCCGCCGACCCACCGGCGGATCTGCAACTCACGCGCATCGGCGACCTGCTGAACTATGACCTGGATCGCTTGACAGCGCCGGTACGATAGGCGGGAACACGGCCCCTCCCCATCGGCGATGGCGAGGGGAGACGAGACCGAACACGAAAGCCACGAAAGATTCACGAAGAACACGAAGATCTTTTCGCGGGCAGCCTCACTTGGAGGGCAGCCTCTTTTCTTGGGGTGCGGCGAGGGCGCGATGAATCGCGCCCATACAATGTCGTAGAGCGGACGGCGAGCAGCGTGGGGCGGACATTCCTGTCCGCCAGGTCATCCAGCGTGGGGCGGACATTCCTGTCCGCCGGGTCGGTGACGCAGAAAGGTACAGCACTGTGACGGCGCGCAAGGGAACGACAACGGCGACAGCGACGGCCTGGGATGCCCCGCGCGCCCCACGGCGCTTCTTGGCGCACTGGCACGCGCCGCGTGCGTTGGCCGCGCTGATCATGGTGGGCGTGTTGGTGCTGGCGGGTCTGACCGGCACGGCGCTCGCGGCGCTGGGCGTCCTCGCGCCTTTCCCGCGCGTCACCACCCTGGCGGAGTTGCCCGCGCCGTTGCCGCCCGCCGTTTACTCCCGCGTGGCCGTGGATGCCGGCGGCGCTGTGTGGGTGGCGCAGTCCGCGCCAGGGCTGGCGACCAAGCCGGCTGATGCCACCGTCCTCACCATCGTCGATCCCACCGTCTGGCTGGGCGACAAAGTGCAGGCGCGGCTGTGCCTGGGCTGCGCCGGCGTGACCGATCCGAACGAGACGCCGCCCGCGCTGGCGCGCATCGACGACATCGCGCCGAACCCGCGTGTCGCGCACGGCATCTACGTGGCGGGGTGGACCACACCGACGGCGGGCGGCACCAGCGTTCCTGTGGTGCTGGCCGTCACCTGGCACGCCGGCATGGCGACGTGCAGCGCGCACCAAACGTGCGCCGACGAGCGCGTCATCCTATCAGCCAGCACCGCCGTCGCGTATGTCAACACGCCTGCCCATCCAGAGATCCCTTTGTTGCAGCAATTGCTCAATGTCGGCGTCGCGCCGGTGCTGGCGCTGGCGACCGCGCCCCACGGCGATCTTTTCTGCTTCCTGAGCGACCGGGGCCGCGACAGCCTGAACGATCCGGAGTTCAATGTCATCGGCGGCTTCCAGACCTTGCTGAAGTTCGACTATGCGGCTCAGGCGTGGGGCGAAATCTATGTGGGGCCGGGCGGCAATCGCGCCACGCAAGATCTTAGCCCCACCTCCACGGTCACGGGGATGGTCGTCGATCACGCCGAACGTTACATCTACCTCGCTGATGCCGATCACCAGGCGATCTATCGGATCGATCTCCAAAATCCCACCACCAGTTCGGCTAGCCCGTATGTGGCGGCGAGCGCGCTCACGCGCATCGCAGGCGAACCGCTGGCACCGGGGGCGTATGGTGATGTCGCCCAGGCGGTGCCGGGCTGGGCCGGCGACGGTGGCCCCGCCACTGCGGCGCGCTTGAATGCGCCCCGTGGCCTGGCGCTGGATGCTGCCGGCGATCTGCTGGTGAGCGACGCTGGCAACGACCGCCTGCGCCTGATCACACCGGGCGGGACGATCTGGACGGTCGCGGGGCGGGGCGTGCCGGTGGTGGATGGCGACACAGGGCAGCCGCTCGCTGCCGGCCTGCGCGGCATCCTGGGCATCGCTGCCAACGGCCAGGGGGATGTCTATGCGATCCAGGGCGGCACCGTGGATGGCGCGGGGCGCGTGCGCTTGCGCCGGCTGACGTGGGGCTGGGCGACGCCGGGAGCTGTCGTGGCGCGGGCCACGAGTGGCGGGCAAGGGTACGCAGTGGAAGCAGTTGCGGGGCTGACGGCGAGCAACAGCCAGGCGCAAGGGGCGACGGTGCTGACGGCGAGCGGCTGCGCGGGCGCGACGGGCTGCGCCACGTCCTATATCATCCTCGCGGGCGGCTCGCTGCCGGATCAAGCGCCGCTGGCGCTGCCCAGCATGGGAGACGCGACCGGTGTGACGATCCCGCCGAACCACGCTCTCCGCGCGCCCGGCACGGGGGTTATTGTCGTCGCCGGCGGCACGCCGGCACAGATCGCCTTCGCGCCGGCTTATGCTGGCTGTTGCGGCGGGGTCTCGCTGCCCGCGCCCATCGCGTTGCCGGCGGGGACACAGCCGACCGGCCTCGCGCTGATCATGCCCACGACGCAGGCGCAGTACGCCTATCTCGGCGCGGCATATATCCTGATCGCCGTAGATGGCGACACCGGCCCGCCGCAACTGCTGATCTATAAAGCCTCGGAGGCGCTGTGCGGCACTGGCACCGGCCCCCACTGCGCACCCTTCCCCGGAACGCCGACCCTGGCGACAACGCTCTCCTTCACCGGCCAGACGGCGACGGGCGCGGTGGCGGCGGCACTCAGCGACGACGGGCATCACGCTTTCGTCCTGGTGGCGCACCCCGCCGATAATCAGGTGAGCGCCATCGATCTGACGGCCTGGTTCGCGCATGCCACGCCCCCGGCGGTGGCCGCGCGCCTCGGTGTCGCCGCGCCCGCCGCGCTCGTGCTGCGCCACGACGGCCTGGCGGCGTACATCGGCACCGGCGATGGGCAACTTGCCACGCTGGCGACGGCCGGCTGGCTGAGTGGCCCCATCCCCGCGACCCCAGCCGTGACCAGCACCGCGCTCGGATCAACCGGCGCGCCAACGGCGCAACTGGCGCTCGCCGCCGATGACACACGCCTCTACGTTGCGCAGACCGCTCCTTCTGGCGCAGCGACGCTGGCGACCATTGCTATCGGTGCGTTCGGCCAGCCGGCAGCGCCGCAGGTACTCACCACCTTCGCCGCCCCCGCGCACCTGGCTGATCTCACGCTGGCTGCTGGTGATGCCCGCCTGCTGGCCGTCACCGCGCCCGCCGGCCCCACGCGCCCCGGCACCTTGCGCACCTGGCTCACCCGCGATCCGGCGAATCCCACACAATGGCTGACCACGCCGCTGCTCTTGGGCGATGTGACGACGCCGCCCGCGCCCCTGGCAATCGTTGGCGATAATTAGCGCATGCCGGAAATGGCGGACCGGCATGGCTCCGCCCCGATGACCCGAATCCACGCCGGTGGTTTGTTGCCGCATGGCCCCATCGGCGCGCACAGTGGTTTCAATCGCTACCGCCCGCCGTTTCTCAGGAGGTTTCTCATGCAACCCACCGATGCTCCGCTGGCCGAATCCCTGGCCATTTTGCGCCCGTTGCTCGGCACCTGGCGTGGGCGAGGCCAAGTCACGTTCCCTACCATCGAAACGCTGGCGTATGAAGAAGAACTGCGGTTCATGGCCCGCGACGGGCGGGCGGCGCTCTGGTACGAGCAAGCCACCTGGAAGATCGCGCCGGATGGCACGCGCGGCGCGCCTTCGCATTGGGAAACCGGCTTCATCCACCTGACCAGCGACGCGCAGATCGAGATCATCAGCGCGCAGAGTAGCGGGCGCGTGGAGGTGCTGCGCGGCACCATCACCCGCGCGCCGCTCCGCATCGCCGTGGCAAGCGTGGTGCAGGGCAACGACGAACGCATGCGCGCGACCGCCCGGCGCATCACGCTGGATGGCGCGACCCTGCGCTACGAGATGGATATGGCGACGACCCGCGTCCCAGCGCTCCAAAGCCACATCGTCGCCCTGCTCTCGCGCGCGAGCTAACCGACCTGCTCAGCGTTTTCCTGCCACTGCTGGAATGCGACGATGATCGCCGCCCCCGCTGGCACCTGCGGCGCCCAAATCAAGGTGACGCCGTCGCGGTAGACGAGATCGAGCGCATCTGCGCTGCGCTCTTTGCCAACAATCGCCGGCTCCTGGCGGCGAACATCGGCTAGTTCTGAAAATATAATACAAGCTTGGAGCTTTATCAATTGGTCAAATTCGACCAAGCCTTTCGGTAAGATAACGAGCAATGGATCACGTGCAAACAAATCATGAAAGTACGCAACGAGAAACACAAAAAGCGGAAGACCGATGAGCGAAACTATGAATATTTCCGATAGTGGAAAGAGCGGGCTAGTCCAAAAGTTGAAGCCTGTGCGATAACTTGGATTGGTTATTACAGCAGTAAGTTCATCCGCGTTCTCACAGAAAAACATAGGCAAAGCAAAGACAGTGCAGACAAGGAAAAAAAGACCAACAGCACGAATATTGCAGCCATGAATCAACTCGTAAGCCAAAGTCGCTACCTGTGATTTTCTTTTGCCGCGAAACACCTGCCAGCCTGGTAAAAGCATGCCGCTTTGCGCCTGGGCCAGAATGGCCTGGGGATGTAAACCCAATTCATTATAACTTTGAATGAGCCGTTCTTGGCGTGATGCTTTGCAGAGCATCGGGTGAAACACCTCCGTGCGTTCTTGCCTTGTCAAGTACATGAAGTTAGCGAACATTTCTTAAATACCGCTCACCTTGTAAATTTCAAAGATTTAAAAGTATTGATCTAGCATCATGGTGGGTTGTTGTGGATCTACCCCTTGATTGTACAATGATCCTTAGCTATAATGCAAGACAGAACAAGATACATGCGTTCATGAAGGGGCAAGCATAGAAGATGAAAGAAGATGAAGATACACGAGATGTAGATCTCAACTCAGAGCGGCAACAGCAAAAGGCACTGGGGGATCGAGTACGACAGCTTCAAAATGCGCTTTTCGATACGCAGCAGGGGTATGAATCGTTGCTGAGATCGGTTAAAGCACATTTCATCCGCTTGCTGGAGCTTATCGAACAATTGTCGCCGATAGTTGAGGCACCATCTGCGAGCGACGCAAACGTATCAGAGAAATACCAATTGCTTGCTGAATATCTGGATTCTCTGAAACAAATCTGTAAAGTGGAAGGTATTGAAGAGCGTCGTCCAGCAATAGGTAGTCCACATCGGCCTGATTGGTATCGGGTAGCCTGGCTTCAGGAAGATGAGGAGAAACCTGAACATACGGTACTCGAAGTCCGTCGTCCGGCATACTTTTGGCATAGGAATAAAGAAGAGCTTTTGATTCGGAAAGGCGAGGTGATCGTTTCAAGAAAAAAGCACATTTCAGTTTCAGAGGAAAATACGGGCGCTAAATAGCATCCGATTTTGAATTCGAGGAGAAAAGTAGATGGCTAGAGCGATTGGCATCGATCTGGGAACGACGAACACCGTTGCAGCGATTGCGCGCCAAGGGCAAGCATTCCCACAAGCTTTGATTATGCGCGATGGTGGAGTGATCAAACGATCTGCACTCACATTTTATAACGGAACATGGGTTTCAGGACAATTAGCTGAAGAAACAAGCGTAATTTTTCCGGATTGTTATATTGAATCGAGCAAACGTTTTATTGGCATGAATTTCGATGATCCGCGTATCCAAGAAGATATTCGGAGATTGAACATTCAGAGTCAGAGACCCCGGGTTGTTGCGCCGCCCCCAGGAGAATCAGGCGTGCGTTTCTGTGTTTATCCTCCAAATAGAGCACCATTCTTTATTTCTCCAATTGAAGTAGCAGCGATTATTCTGCGGCACGTGAAGGAAGATGCTGAGGCTGCTTTGGGTGAACCAGTTACTCATGCGGTGATCACGGTACCCGCTTATTTTGATGCTGCACAGATTCAGGCAACGCACGAGGCAGGCGAAGCCGCAGGATTTATTGTTCAACATATCATTGAAGAGCCTTTGGCTGCTGCTTTAGCGTTTGGCCTACAAGAGCAGAATCTCCATGAGACGGATTTAGTCTATGATTTTGGTGGAGGTACACTTGATATTACGATCCTTAAAATCAATGGCAATAAATTCTTGGAGATCACCAAGGGAGGTGATAATCATCTGGGCGGCAATGATTTTGACAGTCGCCTTAAGCAATATGTTGTAAAACAATTAACAGCGTTCGGGCTGGATTTAGATGCTTCTGATACCCCGGTAGCTATCCATTACAGTCTGCGCCAACAATGTCGTAAAGTGAAAGAGAGTCTGTCGCAGTTACCCAAGGAAGCAATTTTCAAGACCACATGGAAGGATCATCCGCGCGCGAATCGGATTTTGATTGATAGTGTTACCGTAACATTAGAAGAGTATGAGAACATCGTTTACGATTTAGTTGACAAAACAATCATGCTAACGCAGGAGGTACTTCGAAAAGCTCAAATGACACCCACTCAAATTGACCGAGTATTGTTGATTGGAGGTTCTACCTTTACTCCTCTTGTTCGTGAGCGGTTACGTGCCATGTTTGGTAAAGATAAAGTTCAGATCGGCATAAGTCCAATGCAGGCCGTCGCCTGTGGCGCTGCCCATTTTGCTCTATCTCTGCCTCATGAGCAAAAATGTTCTTTTTGCCTATCAGAACAAGATGCGAGTAATGTAGTTTGCGAAGTATGTGGTGAATTCCTTATCGACGAGGAATTGCCACAATACTACGGGGTTCGGCCTGAAATGATAAGTACCATCGCAAAAACGATCAGTATCGCCACTGATGAAGGACATCTAGTTCCTGTTATCAAAGCAGGATACCAGTATTCGCCCACGAATACACAAACATCTCATATAGAAAGGGTAAATCTCTACATCCCTGCTAATGGCGTTCATGGCCTTCGTATTCCTTTTTATGAAGGGGAGGCTGCACATGCATCAGATAATGCTAACCACTTTCTAGGGGAATGCTTGGTCAAAGATTTGCCAGCAAATATTCAACAGGGCGAGCAGGTGCTCGTCGAGTTGAGTATGAATGGTGACCGCGTGCTTACCGGCCATGTCCGTGTACGAAGTGCGCTTTACCCTTTCAGCCTTGATTTTGATCAGTGGCGTGGTATATTACTAGACGCAATCAACGAAGCAAGGTTTGCGCTGGAAGAAATTGAAGATCCTCACGCCCATGCGCGTTTAGATGCACTGACAAAGCGATCAGAAACGCTTCTTGCCAATCATAATCTTGACTCAACCCAAGGCCGCCTTTTAAAAGAAGAGCTTCACCATGAAATGGAAGCAGCGAAGAAAGAAGACAATGACGAGGGCGTTTCCAAACCTGGAAACGCGGGCTGAAATAGGGTAGGATGGTCCAGAGTGGACGACTCGTCCTCGTCCGCCAGGAGCCATCCATGACACCGTTACTGGGTACCGAAGCGGTGCCGGTCCCGCCCCCATCATA
>DAIDGU010000044.1 GCA_027459785.1 Ktedonobacteria bacterium
CCCCCGCCGTCCCCCGCCCGCCGATGCATTATTCCCCGATGCGCGTGACGGTGATGCCGTCGGGGAAGTGCAGCGTTTCCGGCGTGCCGCCCCAGAAAAGATTTTTGAGGATCTCGCCGCACGCGAAGAGCATGTGGTTACAGGCGGCATGCGGATCGCCGATCATGCCGCTGTCGTGCAGATGCGTGAACCAGGCGGGCATGTCGGAGCTGGGCGCGGGGCGCACGCGGTAGATGCTCAGTCGCGCGGGGGGACGATCCGACGGCATGATCACGCGCAGTTCCGGCAGCCCGTCGATAAGATCCAGCCGATAAAAGACGCCGTAGTGTTCGCGCGAGGTCTGGAACATCGTGCAGGTGGGGTCACCGCCGGCATCGGCCTCCACATCGGCGGGTTCATTCATAGTGTCGCTTCCATCCTCCAGGACCACGCCCAGCGGGGTCAGAACTTCGGCTAGCAGCGCGTCGAGATCCATCGCCAGTCCCCTTTCTCATCACACACAACGAAAGCTGCCAAAGCGCAGCGATGACTTCCCTTTTTCTATCGGCACAGCAAATCATTCTTTTAGAGCGCATCGGGTATGGTAGGCTGGCCCGAAAGTCCTGAGCAGTAGGGCGGGCCTTTGACGTGTCGTGCGGTCGGTGTTAAGGTGAAGCCAACAGATATCACACAAGGGGGCGCGGCATGACGGCGATCTGCGTGGCGAATAACAAGGGCGGCGTAGGCAAGACGACCACCGTCGTGAATCTGGCGGCGGGCCTGGCGCGGCAGGGCCACACCGTGCTGGTGGTGGATGCCGACGGCCAGGGCAACGCGACTTACGCGCTGACAGGGCGCATCCATCCCGTGCCGTCGCTCTATGATGTGCTGGTGGATAAAACCACGATCCAGCAGGTCTTGTGGACGACGAATGAAGACAACGTCTGGCTCGTCCCCGGTGACGCGCGCCTGCAAAACATCGACGTGGAACTGGCGGCGCGGGCGGGCCGCGAATGGAAGTTGGCGAAGGCGCTGGCGGGCCAGACGTTCGACTATATCGTCATCGACACACCGCCCTCGCTGGGTGTGCTGACGCAGAACGCGCTGGCGGCGGCACACGGCGTGGTCGTGCCGATCTCCCTCACCGAATTCTCGCTGATCGGCATGGATAAGCTGCTGGCGACCATCGACGACCTGGGCCAGGAACTCGATATCCCCGATCTGCGCCTGCTGGGCATCCTGGTGACGTTTTTCGAGGACAACAAACTGGGCCGCGAGACGTATGGTATCCTGGAGAAGAAGTTCGAGGAACAGCTTTTTGCGACGGTGGTACCGAAAAACGTGAAGCTGGAAGAGGCGCATCGCCGCAACGAGAGCATCCTGGCCTTCGCGCCCAACGGCCCCGCTGGCCAAGCCTACGCCGAACTGGCACGCGAGGTCAAAAAGCGCGCGGGCGCGGAGCAGACGCCATATAGCCGGCGTCGCGCGGGGGCAAGGTAGAACGTGGGGCGGACATTCCTGTCCGCCGTCAAATGCATCAGGAGAGCGTAATCATGCCGGATGACGCCGCCCCAGAGCCGCACGAACAGCACTTCGTGCGCTGGTTGCGTGCGCTGGCCGATGCGGTGGAACGCGATCCGGCGCTGGCGGCGCGTGTGCAGCAGGAAGCGGCTGCCACCCCCGTATCAGATGAACCAGCACTACCACCTGATCTAGCAACGCTCACCGTACCAGATGAGCCAGCAGTGCCAATTGCACCAGCAGCGCCAAGCGAGACCCTGGTAGAGACGGTTGAGCTGCGTACGCCAGCGAGCGAACCGGCGGAAGCAGCGATCACGCCCACCCTACGCCACACCCGGCGCTCGTCGCGCTATGGGCCGCCCAGCGTCACAGGCCGCGCGGCGGACCTGGGGACGGGCATCCCCGATCCCTTCGCGCTGTACGCGACAGGCGGGGAAGACGGCTTGCGGCGCGCACTGGACACGCTGCGCATCGGCTCGTTGCGTGCCATCATTCGCGCGCACGGCATCGATCCGCAAGGTAAATTGGGCGCGGGCGCGACCGAAAAGCGTCTGATGAGTGCGATCATCGCCGCTGCTAAGCGCGCCAGCGCGCCTCCCCCACGCACGCCCCGAACTCCCCGCAAAGGGACGCCCCGCACACAGAAGGCTGAACACAAGTGATAAGTACGGGCTATTTTCTTTACTTTCTTCCCTTGAGAAGCATATAGTTCTTGTGACGGAACAATGTGTCGAGCGATTGGGTGGTTGTGGCTGTAGGGTGGCTTGAGGTATACCCCTTTCAAAGTTATGAAGCGATCGACTGTGTACGAAGTTGTACATATTACACGCTGCTACATGCTACGTCCCCAATCTTTATCGGGTTCCTCCTGGGGTTGTTGCGAACAATCGGCGGTTATTGCGCGGATATCCCTGTAAAGTTCCCATTTGTTAACTGTATCCGATTGTTCACCAGTGAATAGTATCACGCTATGGATCATAGCAGAGGGAAGACTATGCAATCTATGAAACCTCATGGACAGGACTTCGCCGGGGTCACTGTGCCGACAGTGCAACTTCAACCGATTAGCATTGTGATTCCGACACTGAATGAAGCGCCGAATATCAAGTCGCTTTTGATGCGCTTGCATCGCGCTTGTGTCGCAGCTGATCTAGAGTACGAAGCGATTGTGGTCGATGATCACTCGACCGATAACACCGTCGCCATAGCCCGCGCTGTCAGCGCGCGGCAGCACCTGCCCGTGCGCGTCATGCTGAAGCAAGGGAAGCCTGGCAAAGCCAATTCGCTCATCGAAGGGTTCGCTGCGGCCCGCTATGACGTGCTGGGGATGATTGACGGAGATCTGCAATATCCGCCGGAAGCGATCCCACAGATGGTCCACCAGATTGATGTCGCGGATATCATTGTCGGTGATCGACGGACCTCCTATGCCCAAACCAATCGGTTGCGTGGCTCGCTCAGTCAACTCTTCAGCGTCGCCATCAGCAGCGGTTTTTTTGGGGTATCGACGGATATGCAGTCGGGGCTGAAAGTCTTCACGCGCGCGACCTATGAGGCGATCACGCTCACCCCCAGCTCCTGGAGCTTTGACCTCGAACTCATCACGCAGGCGCGGCAGGTCGGCAAAACCGTCATGAATGTGCCGATCCTCTTTCAAGCACGGGCCGCCGGAACGAGCAAAGTCATCCCCTTGGCGGTGGGCATCGAATTGTTAAAGTCGGCGTACAAGATGAAACGCCAGTTAGCCCAGACGCCAAATAATGCCGTGGCCACAACCACAGAACTAGCAGAGGCCACAGACACGAATAGCTACGAAGCGGAACGCCAGCATGATAACGTGGTGTTCTATACCCAACTGCTCAACCAGCAGACCGCGGCCATTCACGCCACGGAGGATGAGCGCCACCTGAAAGCCCAAACGTACATCGATCAGGCGGTGACGCCGATCGCCTGGAAGCAGGGCGAAGCCACGCCCTTCGCGCCCATTGAGCCTGCACAATCAGCGATCCGGACCGTGACGCGCGGCCAGGTGATCACGCTGGCGGCGCTCGTGCTGCTTGGGGTGATCGGGCTGTTCCTCAATGCCATCACGACCATCGTTGTCGCATTGAGCATCATCATGACCTATTACCTCGCCGATCTGCTGCTGAACTTCGGCCTCCTCTTGCGCACGCTGCATCGCTCATCCGAAGTGCGCATTGATGACGCGACGGTGCGCGCCCTGACCAAAAGTGAATGGCCCAAGTACACGATTCTTTGCCCGCTCTATGGTGAAGAGGCCGTGGTGCCGCAATTCGTGCGCGCTATCTCGCAACTGGACTACCCCGCCGATAAGCTGCAAGTGTTGCTGCTGACGGAAGAGAGCGACGTTGCGACGCAGCGCGCCATTATGGCGCAACGGTTGCCGCCCCAGTTCGAGATGGTCATCGTCCCGGACGGCGAGCCGCGCACCAAGCCGCGCGCCTGCAACTATGGTCTGCTGCGCGCCACGGGCGAGTTCATCGTCATCTATGATGCTGAAGACATCCCCGATCCCTTGCAGTTGAAAAAAGCGGTGCTGACATTCGCCAGTCATGGCGATGAGTTGGGCTGCGTGCAGGCGAAACTCAACTTTTATAATACCAACCAGAATGTGTTGACGCGGGCGTTCACCGCCGAATATTCGCTCTGGTTCGAGTTGATCCTGCCGGGAATGCAAGCCGCACAGGTGCCATTGCCGCTCGGTGGCACGTCGAATCACTTCCGCACAGCGACCCTGCGTGACCTGGGTGCCTGGGATCCCTTCAATGTCACTGAAGATTGCGACCTGGGGCTGCGCCTGGCGAACCATGGCTTGAAGACGACGATCCTCGATTCGGTGACGCGCGAAGAGGCCAACTCGCGCCCGCGTAACTGGTTCCGGCAACGTTCGCGCTGGATCAAAGGGTATATGCAGACGTACCTGGTCCATATGCGGTCGCCGTTCCGCTATGTCCGCGAAGGCCGCCTCCGTGATTTCATCTCGTTGCAGGCCATCGTGGGTGGCAAGGTCGCCACCTTGTTCATCAATCCCCTCATGTGGGTGATGACGCTCGTCTACCTGTTCCTGCGCCCCATCGTCGGACCGACGTATGACCAGCTTTTCCCGGCACCGCTGCTCTATATGGGCATGTTCTGCTTGATCTTCGGCAACTTCTTTTACATCTATATCAACCTTATCAGTTGCGTCCAGCGCCAGCAATTTGGCTTGCTCAAGTGGATGCTTTGCACGCCCTTCTACTGGGCCATGATGAGCGGAGCCGCGACGATGGCGCTCTGGCAACTCATCCTCAAGCCGTCATTTTGGGAAAAGACGCAGCATGGTTTCCATCTGCTGGAGCAGTCGCGCTTCGTCACCACCTTACCGCGCCTGGGTGATCTGAGTGCGGCGCTGAACCGTATCACGCAGACAGGCATCCAGCAGATTGTGGGGCCGGATGCCCCATCGCAAACGGTGACGACGGTGAGAGGCTAGCGTTTAGCTTAGCGAATGAAAGATTAGGAGCAATAAAAATATGGCCGCACTTACTCTCAGCGGCAGCACGGCACTGCACCCCGCGTCGTCCGCTCGGCGCTTCGGCTGGCTGCATTGGCCGCAGGATCGCTGGTTGACCTCAACGTTCGTTATCGCGCTGCTCGCCAGCGTCGCCAGTTGGTGGTATTTCTATTCCCACCACCAGATCTTGCTCTACGGCGACGCCTATTCCCATATGCTCATCGCGCGGGCGCTGGTGGATAATGCCACGCCAGGTTTTGCCCAGTTGGGCGGCGTCTGGTTGCCATTACCCCACCTGATCATGGAGCCGTTCATTTGGAGCGATTACCTCTGGCGCACCGGCCTGGCGGGAAGTTTTTCCTCCATGCCCTGCTATTTGGTCTCGGCAGTATACCTCTTTCTGACGGCGCGGCGATTGACCCATGACAGTCGCGCCAGCCTCATCGGCACGCTGGTGTTCATCCTCAACCCCAATATCCTCTATCTGCAATCCACGCCACTGACGGAACCGGTGTTGCTTGCGACGATGGTGATGTCCTGTTACTACTTCATCGCCTGGGTGCAGGACGAACAACCCCTCGCGCTGATCGGGTGTGCGGTGTGTACCTTTTTCGCCACACTGGCGCGCTATGATGGCTGGGCCATGTTTCTGGCCTTTCTCGTGTTGATCGTCGTGATCGGCCTGATCAAGCATCGCAGCCGCATGCAAATCGAGGCCAACGCGATCCTTTTTGGCGCGCTCGGTGGCTTGGGCATCGTGCTATGGCTCCTGTGGAATCAGATCATCTTTGGCGACGCGCTCTACTTTCAGCGCGGCCCCTATTCCGCGCAAGAGCAGCAGAAGAGCTACATCCAGGCAGGCATCCTCTATGGATACCATAACATGTTTGAAGCGCTGCGCTTTTATGTATTTGGTGCGATAGAAACGCTGGGACCGCTGATCTTTGTGCTGGCGCTGGTCGCGCTGGTCGCTTTCTTTATGCGGCACCGGCTGACGGGCGAATCGCTGGCGCTGCTGGCGTTTCTGGCACCCAGCGCCTTTTACATTTATTCGATGTTCAGCGGCCAGGCGATTATGTTTGTGCCGGGGGCCGAACCTGCCAACTCGTTGGTGCGCGATCTGTTCAATGTGCGCTATGCGGCGGTAGTCGTCCCGCCGGCGGCGGTCTACATCGCCACGCTGTTCCGCCGGCTCCCGCTCGCCCAGGTCGGGCTGGTCGGGGTGCTGTTGGTCCAAACGGCCTTGACCATGCATGGCGGCATCGTTACCCTGCAAGACGGGCAGTATGGTCAGTCCTGTGCGCCGACGAATAGGCTGAGCCTCTATCTCGCGCAGCACTATAACGGCGGGTTCATCCTCGAAGACACCTATCAGAACTCGCAAGATTTCGCCAACGCCGGCATCGATTTCCAGAATGTCGTCTATCAAGGCTCACGGTCCCTGTGGGTCACGGCGCTCAGCGACCCGGCGGCGGTGGTGGATTGGGTGACGATGAAGCCCGGTGATTTGGTCGCGCAACATATCAATACCAATGCGCCGGCATTCAAAAAAGCATTCACCCTGGTGTTTTCGGTCCCCGGTGGCACGCAACTGTATCACAAAAACGGCCTGGCACCTTTGCCCACACGCCCGCTGCCCGCCAATCTGTTGATCATGCACCAGCTTTGCGACACGGCGAATAGCCACGGTCAGGCGCACGCGCCCACACCGGCAACCGCCGGCACGCGCGCCCTGATGCCGACGCTGATGGGGAAGGAAGAGCGATGAGCGTACTGGCCTGGGAAGGCTCCATCCGCCAGCGCGTGTTCGTGCGCGAGATCACGCTGTTCGTCCTGGTGGGCGCGCTCAATACTGTGGCCGATTTCAGCACACTGAACCTGTTGATTGTAATTACACACATCCATCAGGGGCCGCTGCTATTCGCCCTCAATGGCGTCAGCTTCACAGTGGCCGTCATCATCAGCTACGTGCTGAATACGCGCTTGACGTTCCGCCAGGGGGACGTGACCGACCTGGGCCAGATGGCGCGGTTCTTAGCGGTGAGCCTGGTGGGCTTGCTGCTTAACAGTACGGTCGTCCTGCTGACCGCGCCGTGGTTCGACCGGCTGCAATCGCCCCTCTTGGCGGTGAATGCCGGTAAGCTGCTGGCGACAGGGGCATCGTTGGGGTGGAATTATCTCGCCATGCGGCGGTTCGTGTATGCGTCGCCGCGCGCCGACCATCGTTCTGCCTCGTCGGCTGCCGACCATCGAGATCTGTTGCTGCCACCAGCGTGCGGCGTGCGCATCGTGCGCCCCGTCGTGCGCCGGCAAGTAATACCCTTTGCGGGTGAATAGTATGGATATCGGAGGGCAGACAATCTCCATAACCACGGAGGACAGACATTCCTGTCTGTCCGGCCCCGCTGACCACCGTCTTGACCCGAAATAGGTATTAAAGGGGGGTGATGCCGGCTCCGGCGCTGGTCGAAGCGCTCGAGCAAGTTCTGCGACAACCGAGATCCAATGGCACATCCGGGACACACGATGCCCTGGGAGTTATTTTTGAAGGGAATATATTCACGATGCGACAGCAGAATGGCAAGCGGAACATCGTTTTTGCGCGCATGCTCATGGTTTGTGTTAGCATGGTGGCATTGGGCCTGGCTGTGTTGCCGACAAGTGTCGCCCAAGCAGCAGGCCGTGGCCAAGGGGGGTTCGCGGTGCGCGTGGCCGTACCGGCAGTGTTCAACAGTGATTGGACCAGTTACTTAGGGAATACGTCGAACACCAGTTATAACGCCAGTGAGAATGCCTTTGGTGTGAACAATGCTGGGCAACTGGGCCTCGTCGGGGTGGCGAATATCGGGGATGGCTCGCTCTTCGCGCATGCCATCATTACCTCCGTCTTGCGCTATAACGGCATTCTCTACTTTGGCAGTTGGGACGGCTATGAATATGCCGTCAATTCCCACTCCTACCACCTCCTCTGGAAGCAATTCCTGGGTATCGATACCGCGCCCGCCGCGCAGGGCTGCTATCCCAACGGCGTCGGCGTCTCGTCGAATGGCACGATCGATAACGGCGTGCTGTTTGTGGGTGGTGGTAATGGCAACCTCTATGCCCTCAACACCACGTCGGGTGCCGTCGTCTGGAAGACGCAAATCGCAACGCCCCCAAATGAATATCTGTGGGGATCGCCGATCGTCGGCAATGGGCATGTGTATATGGGAACGGCGTCGCTCGGCGACTGCCCGTTGATCCAGGCAAAGCTGGACATGCTGAACGAAGCGAATGGTACGGTGCTGGCAACGCACTATACCGTCGATCCGACCAACCCAGCGGATATCGGCGACAGCATCTGGAGCAAACCGGTCCTCGATCCGGTCACGGGAACGGTGATCTATGCGACCGGCAACGGCGCACTCACCACGGCGAAAGAAAATGATGCTATCGTGCAGCTAGACTGGAATACGCTGGCGGTCAAATCGATCTGGACAGTGCCAGCGGCTCAGGCGGCAGGCACCGATTCCGACTTCGGCTCCTCGTGTATGCTGGTTCCCAACATCGGCGGCAGCAAGCGCGGCGTCATCTGCCATAACAAAAATGGTTATTTGTATGCCGTGACGGAAACCGGCACGTTGAGCTGGGCGACGAAATTGGGGACGGGCGGTGATTCGCCAGAAACCGACCAGGGCGATATCACCTCCGGCACCTATGATGGCCGCTATACGTATTTTACGACGACCAGTGTCGTCATCAACGGCGTCACCTATCAAAGCGCCATCTATTGTGTCGATCCGCTGACGGGTAACATTGTGTGGACGACGCCCATCGTCCAGGGTTATCCGCTGACGGCTACGGTCGGCGCGGGCAACATCCTGGTGGTAGGGCTGACGAGCAGCAATCCGACTCAGCCCAGCAATATGCTGGTGGTGTCAATGAAGAACGGTGCGATCCTCTTCAGCTATGCACTGCCGACCTCCATCTATGGCACGCCGTCGATCTCGCGCGCTCAGATCTATGTCCCCACGTTGGATGGGCATGTCTATGTCTTCGGCTTCCCGCCGCGCATGCCTGCTGGCGATGCCTTCACCGGCACGACACTGGGTGCGCAGTGGACCTGGATCAACCAGGACGCCGCATACGAGCGCCTAACGGGGAGCGCGCTGCAAATCAACACGGGCGGCCAATATATCATCAACGCCAAGAACTTCTTGACGGAGAAAGCGCCCCAGGGTGACTTTACGCTCACGACCCATCTCAGCTTCGATCCGACCTCTCAGTATATGGAAGTGGCGATTGCGGCTTACCAAGATCCCGCCCATCTCGTGAAGGTAGATCTCCTAAATACGGGGACATCAACGAACCCAGTGGAAACGTTCGAGATCACCTCGCAAGATGGTGCGACCTTTGTTGTCGGCCAGTTAGCGGCAAGTTCGTTTGACCTGACCAAGCCGTTCTACCTCCAGTTGACGCGCATCAGCGGTGTCTACTACGGCTTCGCCAGCGCGGACGGTGCGCATTGGCAGCTCATCGGCAAGGTTTCGTCCACGATCACGCCGACGGTGGTGGGCCTGAGTGCCTTTTACAACCAACTGCCGATGCAGACCGCGACGTTCTACTCGTGCATCCTGAATACCATCTAGTCCAAGCGTTCACTGGCTAACGGGAGGAGCAGAGCTGCTTCTCCCCTTTTGGACATTATCTGGGGAAAGACGGTGGTCAGTGGGTCCGGACAGACAGGAATGTCTGTCCTCCGGTACTTAACATGGCGGTTTTCCGGGGGAAGCGTGACAGACAGGAATGTCTGTCTTCCAGGGGATAGAGTAAGTACCCCCAAAGGGTATGAGATATATCATGCGGCTTTAATGGCCGTTTGGCACCTCTTCTCTCTACCGGTAATTTTATTAGAAATGGGATAGCAAGGTGATGAATGCAACAACGATACCGGGCAGTCGTAGCAAATTTGGTTGCGCGCTGTTGATCGTGGTATGTGGTATACTCTTTACGACCCAGCCGACGAGCGCCCAGGGTGTAAGGTATCGTGTGCCTACCGTGGCCGCGCAATCGGTGCAGTTCCCCGCGCTGAGCGGTGCCGATTGGCCGGGCGCGCTCTATAATAGCCAGAACACCAGCTATAACAACCTGGAATCAACGCTGACGCCACAGAACGTCAACCAACTGGCGCTGGCCGGCGTCTTCACGGTCGATACAGGCACGCCCTTTACCGACGCTATCTCCAATTCCATCATCAGCGTCAACGGCGTCCTCTATTTCGGCAGTTGGAACGGCTATGAGTATGCCATCAACGCCCAAACCTATCAGGTGTTGTGGAAGCAATTCCTGGGCATCGATACGCCGCCCGCGTCACAGAACTGCGCGCCCGCCTCTGTCGGCGTCGCGTCGAGTCCCACCATCGTCAACGGCGTCCTTTACACGGGCGGCGGCGATGGGAACATGTATGCGCTGGATACGACAAACGGTGGTGCCGTCATCTGGAAAACCGCCGTCGCCACGCCTCCGAATGAGTTTCTGTGGAGTTCGCCGGTCATCGGCAATGGGCATGTCTATATCGGCATCGCCTCCTTCGGCGACTGCCCGCTGGTGCATGGGCGCGTCACGATGCTGGATCAGGCCACCGGCGCGATCCTAGCGGTTCACCAGACGACGACGAACCACTATGTCGGCAACAGTGTTTGGAGCAAGATCGCGCTCGATCCCATGTCCGGCACGGTGATCTATGATACGGGTAACGGTTCCACTTCCGATCTAGAAAACGATGCCATCGTGATGCTGGATTGGAATACCCTCGCGGTGGAACCAAACGGCATCTTCCAGATCCCGTTAGCGGATCAGCAAACTGGCGATTCCGATTTCGGCGCATCGTGTATGGTTGTGGCGGATGTCGGGCAGGGACAGCGCGGTGTGATTTGCCATAACAAGAATACGGCTCTCTATGCGTTGCAACTCGCTAATCCCACGAGCGGGTCGCGGCTGCACTGGTCGCTGAAGCTGGGCATCGGCGGCGAATCGCCAGAATATGACGAGGCGGATATCACTTCCGGCAGCTACGATGGGCGCTATGCTTACTTCACCACGACCAAGACTACGATCAATAACGTCACCTATCCTGGCGCGGTGTATGCCGTCGATCCGATCACCGGCACGCCGGTATGGGTCAAGCCGCTGACGCAAGGTTTTCCCATCACCGCCGCTGCCGGCGCGAACGGCGTGCTCTATATCGCGCTCTCGACCAGCACCAATCCGACGAAGGCCGGCATGTTGCTGGCGCTGTCGATGCAAAGCGGCACAATCCTCTTCAGCTATCCCACCACCACGGCAGTCTATGGCTCGCCGAGCGTGGCGAACGGCCACGTGTATCTGGGAACGGCTGACGGCCATGTCGATGATTTCACCTTGGCGAATGGCGTTATGCCCGCTGGCGATGCCTTCACCGGGAGCGCGCTGGGCGCGCAGTGGAGTTGGATCAACTACGATGCCCGCTATGCGCGTCTGACGGGGACGGCGCTGGAGATCATGCCGCAGGGCCAATACCAGGTGCAGGCCAAAAACTTTTTGACCGAAACGCTGCCGGGTGGTGATTTCGTTGTAACAACGAAACTGGCGTTCAACCCCACCTCGGTGCGGGAAGAAGCTGCTTTGGAGGCGTACCAGAACGGGCAGAACAACATCAAGATCGATCTCATCAACGTGAGCGCGGGTGTGGATAAGTTCGAGTTGAAAGCGACGGTCGCCAATGTCACGCAAACGCTCACAATCGCCGATCCCTTTGCGCTGACGGCCCCCGTCTATTTCCAATTGATGCGCCTGGGATCGACCTATTACGGCTATGTCAGCGGCGATGGTATCAATTGGTTGAGCGTCGGCTCCTTAACGCCGACAATCACACCGACGCTGGTCGGCATTGGCGCGTATAACGTCAATACGGGTCCCATTCAACCCGCCGACTTCTATTCCTGTGACCTCGCGCAACTGGTATAGTTACGCACCAGCACAGCTTGCCACCCATGCTGCGCAAGCTGTGTTAGTATGACGGGCAGAGAGCAATGCATGGCATAGGCTGAGGAGCATGAGACATGAAAAAGAACGTGCGCAGGAACATCATGATGGGCATCATCACGGTGGTGATCATCGCGTCTGGTTATATAATCGTGAGCAGCGCGAATCCGACGCGCCCGCCCTGCGTCGCCGCGACCAGCCAGTTCGTCACGAACGATGGTCCGAATTTCTGCTGGCAAGGCCAGGTGTTGCACCTTTTCGGCGCGACGATGTATCGCGGCCATTCCTGGCAGAAATCGGATTTTACGGGCTATATCGATAGCATCATCACCCAGGCGCAGCAAGCGCACCTGAATACCATCGCCGCCACACAGTTTCTGGACGCGGCGACGCCGGACTGGCACGACCCGACCATCTGGGCCAACATGGATTATCTGATGAATCAGGCGGCACAACACCACCTCTTCGTCATCATCCACTTTGCCGCTTATCGCTCCTATCTGGAAGCGCAAAACATCGCCCCCTACGATCCCGCGAACTGGACCGCCTTCTTGCAGTTCGTGGGCGCGCGCTATAGCCAGGCACCCGCGCTGGCCTACTATGCGCTCTCCGCCGAAACCGCCAGCCCGAATAGCCAAAATCCTTTTCGCGTCAGCGGCGATCAACTTCTGACCTTCTTCCGGCAGGTAAGCGATACCCTCTACACCGCCGATGGTGGCCACCATCTGATCTCTACCGGGGGCTTCGCCAGCCTGGCGGAAAATTCAGGCGTGCCGTGGCAAGCTATCTTTGCCTTGCCGCATATCAACGTGACCGCGACGCATGCCTATTCAGCGGCGGAACGTGACTTTGTGACGACAGTGGCGCAATGGTCAAACCAGCAGGGCAAACCCTATGTGCTGGAAGAATTTGGCTTTCAGCAGAGCGATGGCGATGCCCAGCGCGCCCAGGAATTCGCCGACGTGTTCCAGCTTTGCCAGCAGGCCGGTGTGGCGGGGACGATTTTTTGGAATCTAGGGCCGGAAGACGCGCCGCAAAGCTTTGATGTGAATGCCCAGACGCCGCTGACGCTACAGGCGATTCAGTCTGCCGCGCCATAATCCCACCTGGCTCAGCCATGCGGGCGGGCATGGGTCATGCGACAGCGGGAGCAAACGCACACGAGGAGGCTGCCCCGATGGCCCAGCCGCGCCCTAGCTCGCGCCCCAAGCGCCCCGCGCCAGGCTACCCCACCGACGACCTGGCCGCGCTGCGGGCGAAGGCCGCCGAAGTGACGGCGCGGCTGACGGCGCGCTATGGGGCCGTGCCGTTTTCCCGCAAAGATCCCTTGAGCATGTTGGTCGAGATCATCCTCTCGCATCGCACGAAGGACGAGCAGACGGCGGTGGCCTACGACAACCTGAAAGCGCGCTTCACCACCTGGGCGGAGCTGCGCGATGCGCCGACCGCTGCTGTGGCCGAATGCATCACGGGGGTGAATTGGCCGGAGGTGAAAGCGCCGCGCTTACAGGCGATCATGCGGCGCATCACGGCAGAGCGCGGAGAGCTGAACCTGGACTTCCTGTGCGATCTGCCGGTGGCGGAAGGCGCAGCCTGGCTGGGGCGCTTAGAGGGCGTGGGACCGAAGACAGTCGCCTGTGTGTTGCTCTTCAGTTGCCAGAAGCCGATCCTGCCGGTCGATACGCACGTGCATCGCGTCAGCATCCGCCTGGGCCTGATCGCGCCCAAGGTAACGGCAGAGGCGGCGCACGAGTTGCTGCAAGCCCTGCTGCCGGATGATGCCCGCGCCATCTACGACTTTCACAAAGATCTATTGCGCCACGGCCAGCGCATCTGCGTCTTCGCGCGGCCCAAGTGCGCGCTCTGCAACGTGACGGAGATCTGCGACTATTACCAGGCGCTCAAAACGGCAGATCCCACAGCGCGTACCAGCGCTCCATCTCCGGCTCCATCGGCAGATCGCGCTTCATGACGGTCGCCAGGCGCATTTCGTCGGCGTTGTTGCGCTGATGGCTGTGGCTGTCGGGGCGCGGCACGAAGGGATAGAATGCGCCACGCTTGTAATTATAGATGAAATAGTTCGGCTTGCCATTCTCATCATTGAAGCGAAAGACCGCCGCCAGCAATTGCTCACCATAGCCCTCGTCGATCAACGTCTGGCTGACCATATGCACGGTCGTAACAGTCGCCTGGAAGTCGCTGCTATCGAGCAGCACCCACTTATAGCCCAGCGCATCCTCGAAGGGTTTAGCCGTGACCGGCGTATCGTTGCCCGCGACCTTCAGCAGATCTTGCAATTCCTGGTTGATCTGCTTGAACGGCCCCGACGCCACCCCCTTGAAACAGATCCCCGCTGTCTGCGCCGGCTGCATGTCTTCCTGCGTGCGCAGCGTCACATCCGCCGTGGAGATGGCGAAGAGGCGCTCGTTTTTCGCCGGCGGCACGGGTTTCTGCCGGCCAAACAGCGTGTCGAAGAATCCCATCGGGTGGCTCCTTTATGGATGGGCAAGGACGGAACGCGAAATTACGCGAGATCGGCGCGAAACGACGCGAATTGAAGTCGCCGAGACGGGCGTCTCCTACAAAACTACCGCCCATGCAAAACCATTTCGCGTTATTTCGCGGATTCGTCGTGTCATCTCGCGTGCCGTCGCCCTCTCAATGTAGGCGGCCCGCGCTCTCCATCTGCTCCTGGATGCGCTGGAGTTGTTCCAGACGGTGTTGCAGGGAGGGGTGTGTCGAGAAGATCTCGGCGACATCATCGCCCTTGACGGCGGGGATGATCGCCAGCGCGTTCACGGCTTGCGCCTGGCGCAGATCGCGGTCCGGGATGCGCCCGGCTTGCATCGTGCCGCTGATCTTCATCAGCGCGGAGGCCAGGTTTTCCGGCGCGCCGGTGATCAGCGCGGAGCCACGATCCGCCGCCAGCTCGCGGTAACGCGAGAGCGTGCGCACCAGCACGAAGCTGATGGCCGCGACGACCGCCGACACCAGGAAGGCGATGATCGCAAAGTAGCCGGCGTTATCGTTGCGCCCACCGCGCCGCCCATAGCCGCCGCCATAGCCCATGCCCATGCCGCCAAACATCATGCCGTACATCATGGAGCGCGTCATCAGCGCGGCGACCATCGAGAAGAACGACGCGATGGTCATCACCAACACATCGCGGTTGACGATGTGCGTCAGTTCGTGCGCCAGCACCGCCTCCATCTCCGGCGGCGTCAGTTGGCTCATGATGCCGGTGGTGACGCAGACGACAGCGTTGCGCTCGTTGCGCCCCGTGGCGAAAGCGTTCGGCACACTGGTGTTGACGATGGCGACGCGCGGCATCGGCAGGTTCGCCTGCTGCGCCAGGCGCTCGATCATCGCGTAAAGGTCGGGCGCTTCCGCCGCCGTCACAATGCGCGCGTTCATCGACCAAAGGGCGATCTTATCGGCGAAGTAAAACTGTGCGCCGGCCAGGATCAGCGCGATCACGAAGAAGAAGCCGAAGCCCAGGTTCGGGAAGATCGCGCCGAGTACGAAGACGAACGCGACGTAGACCAGCACTAGCATGAACATGGTCAACACCATGCGGAAGGCGAGTTGCCGGTCGGGTCGGTACCAAGTTGGGCGAGTGGTCATAGCATTCAGCCCCCTTTCCGGGGCATGGCGCAAATCAGCGCGCCAAAAAAGTGTAAGCGATGCACAGCCCACCCGGAAGATGGGCCATGCGCTCTATCAGCAGGCAGCTATTTCTGCCCTTTTTGCTGCTGTTTCTGTTGCTTGTAGTACGAGTGCGGCTTGGGCCGATGCTCTTCCTCCCAAGCAAACGGCGCGGCATCGGGGTCGCGCTGCGGGCGGCTGGTACCTTCCACGACCTCTTGCAGGTCGTTATAGATGGCATCGTTATCCAGCACCTCACGCTGGCGTAGCAGATGCTTCAGCATCATCGCCAGCGGCACGTTCGTCGAACTTTCCCGCTCGGACTCGACTTTCGTCAGATACTTATCGATCATGTCGATGGAGTCTTCGCTCGCGCCGTTCAATTCCAGACGGTCACGGATCGCCAAAAGCTGCTCGTAGGCGTTCATGACGCGCTCCTTACTTTCGCTGACCGGGGTGCGCGCCAGCGTTGCTCATGTACGCTGATCGGATCGCATCCCACCTTCTATTATAACGCATAAAGGCGCGTCAGGGAAAGAAGCGGCATCCATCTGTGGTCCGGCTCACATCGGTGCCAGCACGAAGGCATATTGATCCGGCGTGATCTGGCGCTGTTCCACGACCTTAAAGCCCGCCGCTTTGGCATCGGAAAGCACATCTTCCGGCGTCAGACGGTCATTGGTGGGTGGTCCTACATCTGTAGGCTTTTTCTCCCATTCCAAAATGACGATGCGGCCATCCGGGCGCAAGGAGCGCCGCAGCCGATAGAGATACACGGCACGCTGGTCCATCTCGTGCAGCACGAAGGCCAACCACACCAGATGCACGCCGTTTTCGGGCAGCGCCACATCCGTCTCGCTGGTTTTGAGGATCTCGACGTGGTGGATGTCCAGGTCGGCCACGCGCATCATGATGGCTGCGATCATCTCGCTCTGCACGTCCGCCGCGTAAACTTTGCCGTCCGGCCCCACGATCTCAGCGGCAGGGATGGTGAAAAAGCCCGGCCCGCAGCCGATATCAGCCACGATGTCGCCTTTGCGCAAGCCGAATGATCGCAACAACTCGTGCGGATGGAGCTGTTCTTCGCGCTCCGGTGCGATCAGCATCTCTTTTTTGCGTGGATCGAATTTCTTGCCCATACGTCGCCCTCTTCCTTCGCAACACATCGCGCCGGCCTCACAGCGGCTTCCGCCCCTCAGCATAACACATCGGGCTGGGGGCTGGTGGTTAATAGACGATCACCGGCGTCCCTAGCGTGGCCCATTGGTAAAGTAACCCCATCTGCTGCAAGGGAACGTTGACACAGCCGTGCGAGCCGCCATTGAAGGCTTGCGGATCGTAGTGCGGCAAGTTCGAGCCAGGGCCGAAGTGGATGCGCCACCAGGCATCGTGGATGTAGAAGCCGCCGGCGTGGAAGAGCAGCGCGTAATGTACCAGCGTCGGCGCGTACCAGAAGGGCGAGTTTTGCGGCTCACCAGAGGTGAAAACGGTCGGGCTTTGCCGCGCCAGCACGTGCCAGAAGCCCGGCGGCGAGGGCAACTCCGGGCGTCCGGAGGTGATATACGTCCAATAGACCAACTGGCCGTTGTTGTAGGCACGCAACACTTGCTCGCGCAGCGACACGACGATCACCTTGCCCTGCGCCACGCCATAGGCGCGCGCCAGATCGAGATCAGTGCCGTGCGCCTGGCCGGCGGGTGTGGCATCGCCCAAGTTCGTGATCATCGCGCGCAGATTCGCCAGCAACATCGTCGCCTCGCCATCGAGGTATTGGTACTGCTCCACCGTCGCGCTGGCGGCGAAATCTTGCTCCGCGCCCTGCAAGCCGCTATCCGCCACATATTCGTAGTCCATGATGCCGTGCTGCTGGCAATAGGTGAGGAGGGCATGCAACTGCGCGAGGTCGGCTTGCGTTTGGCCGCGCACCAGCAGGATGCTGAGTTTTTGGGCCTGGCCATCCACCTGCGCCCTGAAGTTCAGATAATCAACCAACGTTTGGGCGCGGGTCAATGTCTGGCGGTCGGTCGTCAGCGCCCGCTGAAACGTGGCCACGTTGGTGCCGTAGCCTTGCGCCAGCGCGATGCGCGATTGCAGATCGTCCAGCAGCGCGCCGCCCAGGTACGGGATCGCCTGCACCTGATCGGTGACGAGGCCGACGGATTGGGCATCCAGGATCGCCGTCAGGCGGGTGAAGTCCGGCGCGGTCGTCCCCTGTGCGAAGCTCGCCTGCGCGTGCTGCAACTCCGCCGCTTCCAGCGCCACCGGCAGCCCGGCATGGCGCATCCCCGCCACCGTCTGGCTGAACTCGTTGAGGCGATCATGCGCGGTGTTCATCGCGTCCATCATGGTCAGGTCGGCGCGGATCTGCTGGTCGAGGTGCTGGTAATCGTCGGGGGTGACGGCGCTGGTGAATTCATGCTGCCAGGTCTGCCAGCGGTTCATGAAGCCGGAAGGTGCGATCTGCCCGCTGACGCCGCGCTGCACCGCCGCGTACAGCGCGTTGAGGTCGGCGCTGGCCGTGCTTTCCGCCGTGGCCGTGGCATCCGTCTCGCTCTGTTGCACCTGCGCCAGCACGGCACCATACCGCGCGGCAGCCTGGCCGTCGCTGATGCCGAACCAGCCGCGCTCGCCGTCGATATGCGCTTCTTGCGCGGCGAGGCTCGCGACGACCGTGGACGCGACGCCAATCGTCTGCGCGTGCTGCAATTCCGCCGCCAACGCCGCCCGTGCCGCGCCCGCTCCGCCCGCGCTCAAGTTCGCCCCACAGGCCGTCAGCAGCGCCGGCAGTAGGATCACCAGCGCGATGATCACCTGCCGCCCGCGTCGCGTGTGGCGCTGCCACTTCCTCATCGTAATTCCCCCACCCCTGCCCATCTATGCCCTATAGTATACCGCATAACCGCGGGCAAGCTCCACTCGCTGGCCCGATCAGCGCCCCGCCGTGGAGAACATGTCGCTGGTTATAGGAAAATAAAGAAACAGCCTCGTCAACCTCTAGCAATTCCCGCAAACGTCTGGTATACTTGCGACCAGAAGGACCATCGCCGTGAGTGTGCGGCGGTGTCATGACCCAGGATGGTCGCTCACAAACTGGCTCAACCACACATGGGCCAGCGTTGGGGCTGGTTGCCCTAGAGATAGGATCACGAGTGCAATGGCACAGGTACGGCTCGAAAACATTAACAAGCGCTTCGGGGATGTCGAGGTGGTCAAAGACATCAACCTCACCATCGAAGACGGCGAATTCCTCGTCCTCGTCGGCCCTTCTGGCTGCGGCAAAACCACCATCCTGCGCATGATCGCCGGTCTGGAAGAGATCAGTTCCGGACGCCTGTTGATCGATGACAAGCTTGTCAATGATCTACCGCCGAAAGACCGCGATATCGCGATGGTTTTCCAGAACTACGCCCTCTATCCGCATATGTCCGTCTTTGATAACATGGCCTTCGGTTTGAAGCTGCGCGGCACGCCCAAGGCGGACATCGAGCGGCGCGTGAACACGGCGGCGGAGATGCTGGAACTCAAACCCTATCTCAAGCGCAAGCCCAAAGAGCTTTCCGGCGGCCAGCGCCAGCGCGTCGCCCTGGGCCGCGCCATCGTGCGCGAACCGAAAGTCTTCTTGATGGATGAGCCGCTCTCGAACCTGGATGCCAAGCTGCGCGTGGAGACGCGCGCCGGCATCAGCCGCCTGCACCAGCGCATCCATCGTACCACCGTTTACGTCACTCACGACCAGACTGAAGCAATGACGATGGGCGACCGCATCGTCGTCCTCAGCGGCGGCAGCATCCAGCAGCTCGGCACCCCGCAAGATCTGTATGATCATCCCGCGAATGAGTTCGTCGCCACCTTCATCGGCTCCCCCTCAATGAACATGTTCCCGAACATCCATGTCAGCCGCGCCGACGGCGCGCTCACCGCCGCGATCGGCGATCAGCGCCTGAGCCTGCCGAATCATGTTGCCAACGTCATCGACAGCTATGAGAACCGCGAGGTCACGCTGGGCGTGCGCCCTGAAGACTTCATCAGCCGCAGCGATTTTGTCCCCGGCCAGACGCTGCAAGGCACGATCGATGTTGTCGAGCATCTGGGCAACGAGCAACTGCTGTACGTGAAGATGGCGAACAGCGTCGTCCTGGCCCGCGTCGATCCCACCCTACGCGCGAAGGCCGGCGATGCCATCACCCTCGGCGTGAACCCCGAACGCATGCACGCCTTCGATCCAGCGACCACCAAGGCGTTGATCTAGCCCCACCCCCGACCCCTCCCCATCTGCGGATGGAGAGGGGAGATCAGACGTGGGGCCGACATTCCTGTCCGCCATGTGACCGACAGGAATGTCTGTCCTCCAGATTCACTCGTGCAGCGAACATTCTTGTCCGCCAGCGTGACCGACAGGCACGGCTGTCCTCCAGGGGCGGCAGCAGCGGCCAAGGATAGCGGCATACGTGGCGGCATGGGGACACGTCCCTGCCGCCGGTTTCAACTGCCCGCCGGCGGGTTGACGGCGATGGTGAGCTTCACCTGGGCGGTGGCACCACCGGCAGAGAGCGTTACTGTCGCGGTATAGGTGCCGGGCGTGACGGTGGCGTCGGGTGCCAGGGTCACGCCGAGGGTGAGCGTCTGGCCGGGGGTCAGCGTGCCGCTGGGCGGCGTCAACGTCACCCAGCCCAGGTCCGTCGTGGCTTGCCAACTGAGGGCGGACGTGGCGTTGCTGGCAAGCGAAAGCACATCGTTAGTCGTAACCGTGCTATCCACCGCCGCCGTCAGCGGGGTTTTCAGGGTCAGTTGTGTCAGCGTCAGCGTTGGTGTCGCCTGCTTGCCGAACAGTGGCGCCAGCCGGGAGTTCAGCGCGTCGCACAGGTGATCCGGGCAACGTTGCGGGGCCAGCACACTGATGGCTCCTACATTTGCGACCAGCACCAGCACGATGACGATGCCCAGGATAAGCGGCAGCCGCGACCGCCGCCGCTTCTGCACGGGGATGACGACCGATGGTTGGGCCGGCGCGACGGCAGGCGCGTGCATCGAACGTCCATCGTCGTAGGGCGCGTATTGCGCGCGGGACGGCCCGCGTTGCTGGCTCCGCGCCGCCATGCGGGCGCTCGCCATTTCCTGAGAATACTCGTCGTCCTCCGGGCGCGCACGATAGCGGTCGTCAGATTCGGCCCAACGGTCCCGGCTGGGCGGGCGGGCGGGCATGCGCA
>DAIDGU010000045.1 GCA_027459785.1 Ktedonobacteria bacterium
CGCCCGCTCGTCCCCCCGCCCGCTCGTCCCCCCGCCGTCTCCGTTCGCGTGTGGAATCCCCCCTCATATGGTTCAACGGTTCTCAGTTACGCATAATCCGGCGGTGAATGACAAGGATCAGCCATGCAGAGGAGGCGGCGCGTGGAGGTGCCGCACGGTGAATTGCTCACACTCGCAGCGCATCATGCATCCTAGCAGGGCTGTGCTTCGTTGGAGTAGATGAGGCATCTGGGTGTTGCCCGCCTCGTTGCGCGGCTGAGGAGAAATGTAGCATGCAACCGAAACGCTTTTATCCCGTCATCGTCGCTTGCGCCCTTGGGCTAACCGTTGTCCTCGCCGCCTGTAGCGTCGGCGGGAACAGCACGGCGAGCGGCGGCACTAGCACCACCGGCAGCACTGGTGGCACGCCCAGCGCTGCCGGCACGGCCACACCTGTCCCCAATACTTGCGCCGGCCTCCTGCCCGGTGCCTCCGCCGCCACGCCCGGCGGCAACTTCGCCGATATCGCCTTCCCGCCCGGCAGCCTTACCACCGGCCCTGATTTGGTGAACAGCGGTCCCGGCCTGTATTTCGTCAACCTCCAGCATTTCTGCCTGCCCGCCGCGACGGTCAGCACGGTGCAGCAATTTTTCGCCGTACAGTTGCCGGCCAAAGGCTGGACGGCGACCCCGCTCTTTCCCTACAACGGTGCCTATTTCGAGGCGTGCGGCGATCCCTATTGCTGGCAAAAAGATACCGCGCCGCGCCTGATCGGCCTGACGAACGTCCAGGCACAGCCCGGCGGCAACGTCACCTTCGATCTGCAATTGCTGCGCCCGCCGGCGGTGCCGTCGTGCGATCCCGCCACCTATCCCGGTGGCTACCAGCTTTTCCTGGATAGCGACCCGAACTTCATCCTGCATTTCGGGCTGCCGGTACTCACCAAGGTCGGCGCGTCGCCCACAACCAGCGGCAATGTGACGACGTATTCTCTATGCAGTTCCGGCGATCAGACGAGCATCCAGGCGGAGATGTTCGATGCCCTCAAACGGCTCAATTGGATCGAAGCATCCGAATCCAGCAGCGGCTTCAGCGCCACCCATCCCGCCCCTGACGGCAGCACCTATCAGGTCACGGTGATCGTCAATACCGGCCAGGTGTCTAACCCGCAGGACTGGCAATTGCAGGTGCAACACTGAGCCTATCGTATCAGATGATGCCGCGCTCGCGTGCCAGGGTGGCGGCGTGAGTGCGGTTGGCGGCGTGCAGCTTCGTCAGGATCGTGCTGACGTAGTTTTTGACCGTGCCTTCGGCCAACACCAGTTGGTCGGCGATCTCGCGGTTGCTGGCACCGCGCGCCACCAGCTTCAGCACGTCCGTCTCGCGCTCGCTCAGATGATCGGTGCCATCTTGCGCGGCGTGCGCATCCGCGTGGCCCAGCCGTCCACGCGCCCCATAGGCGCGCAGCAGCCGCGCGGCGGTCCCCGGCTGGATGAAGTGTTCGCCCGCATGCACGCGCCGAATGGTAGCGACTAACTCCGCCGCCGGCACATCCTTCAGCAAATATGCCATCGCGCCGGCTTCCAGCGCCTCGAAGATATATTCGTCGTGGTCGAAGGTCGTCAGGATGATGATGCGCGCGTCGGGCTGGCGCGTGGTGATGGCCGCCGTCGCCTCCACACCCGTCAGGCGCGGCATCTTGATATCCATCAGGATCACATCGGGGCGGAGCGCCGCCGCGCTCGTCACGGCCTCCGCGCCGTCTGCCGCCATACCCACCACGCGCAGCCCCGGCTCCAGGTCCAGCACGGTGCGCAAGCTCTCACGCAACAGCGTTTGATCCTCACAGATCAAGATACGGATCAGCGGCGATGCCATGGGACGGCCTCCATCAAACTTGGCTAGGTACTGTGGCGGCGAGCGGCAAGGTAACGACGATGCGCGTCCCTTGATTCGGCGCGGAGGTGATGGCGCAAGTGCCGGCCAGTTCCGCCGCGCGTTCGCGCATCCCCGCCAGACCGAAGTGGCCAGTGGGGCTGGTGACGCCGCCAGTGGCATCCGTGGGCAAATCGGGTAGCCCACTGCCGTCATCGGTGATGATCAAGCATGCAGCATCGTTCTCGCCCATCACGGTCAGCGCCACGTGGCGGGCGTGGGCATGACGTTCGACGTTGGCGATGGCCTCGCCGCCGATGCGTAACAGCGCCGCCTGCACCTCCGCCGGCCATTGTGCCGTTGTATCGCAGAGGTGCAATTGAACGGCGAAGCCGGCCCGTTGGCCGGCGGCTTGGGCCTGGCGTGCCAGCGCCTGCGCCACTGGCAGGCATTCCGGCGTGGGGTCGCGCAGCGTCTCCAGCGTACTCCGCAATTCATGCAGCGCCTCGCGCAAGACGCCCTGTGTGGCCACCAACTCATGATCGGCGCGGTCGGGGTCGCCTGCCATCAGGCGGCGTGTGGCTTCGAGCTTGACGGTCGCAAGCACCAGCGCGTGGCCCAGCGTATCATGCAGGTCGCGCGCCAGTCGCGCCCGTTCGCGCAGCACCGCCAGCTCGCGTTCGCCTTCAGCGGAGGCGGCGAGTTGGGTATGGGCCTGGGCGAGGTCGGCGTGCGCCGCTTCCAGGTCACGATAGAGCCGCGCCTGGGTGAACCGCTGGCGCAACAGGATCGCCGGCAGATAGACCACCGCCGTATAGATGGCGAAGGTCAGCAGCGCGCCGGCGAACGTGAGCCACGACGCCATGCTGGTTCCCGGCCAGATGCCCCACGAAGCGAGCAGCAGGAGGGCCGGCGGTGCCACACACAGGATGCTCCAAGGCAGGGCTTGCAAACTCAGCGCCATCCCAAAAGCCACCCATTGCAGGAGCGCGAACGTGGGGTCGATGCGCAGGAGGAGCAGCGCGCACGCTTCCAGCACCAACCAATTCACGATCCGTCGCCCCTGATGTTCGCACTGCCAACTGCGCGCCGGACCCACCAGCCACCGATAGCCCGCGCTATACCACACGGCATAGAGCGCGACCGCGCCGCCTACTACCGCCGCCCCCGGCCAACGGCGAAGATCCGCCCGCGCCGTGACCGCCATAGCCGTGCTGAGCATGAGGATCAGATAGGTGATCACGGTCCAAAACCAGGCCATTGCCTGTACGAAGCGTTGCGCCCGCGCCATCTCGTGCATACTGAATCGCCCCCGCCATGATTTCACCATTATGATATCATGCGAGTGGTGGCCTGACGCAACCGGAACGAATCCAATCAGGTAAGCTAGCTAGCGGCGGCTTTGTGCTTCGGCCCGCTGGTGATGAGGCCCAGGCGCAACGCCACCCCCACCGGCAGCTTCACCAGCGAATGTTGCCAGCGCAGCTTGCCGCCTTCCCGTGAACCGATGTGCTGCCACACCTCGCCGCCCTCCTTGAGCAGCCGGCGCAACTCATATTCGCTGGTGGCGCAAACGATGATCGAATCAACTTGCATGACGTTCCCTTCCTGCCTGAGCGTGTTCGTCCGAGCCTCTCTGCTGCAATCATACCACAATCTCGAACAAATATTCTTCTTTTCGGGCGTGATCTTGGCAAATTTGCCCCGAAAGTCTGGCCGACCGGCCCTGAACCTGGCGGGCGCGGGGCCGATATGATCGCCAAGGGCAATTGACTCCCTGGCTCGTCTGATACGAGATCCCCTTCACTGTGCAGAGGAGGCACCATGCAACGCACTTTGGCATATCCCCATGCCGCCACGCCGGCCACTGATCCCGATTGCACCTGTGACGCACTCGCCACGCCTGCGGCCCCGCCCAGCTTGCGCATCATCGCGCGGTCCCGCGCCCAGCCACCCCAGCGCACCTATCGCGGCCATCTTTTGCTCGTCGATGCTGATGCCGCCGCGCGTGACTTCCTGGGGCGCTTCTTGCAGCGCCGTGGCTATCGCGTGTGGGGGGCTGATAACGCCGCCGCCGCGCGGGCAATGATCGCCCATCGCACCCCGGACCTCGTCTTGCTGGATATGGGGCTGCCCCGGCACAGCAGCGCGCACCTGCTGCGCGCGTTGCGCCAGCAGCGCCCGACCGCCGCGTTGCCGATCATCCTCATATCCGCCGCCACTGCCGCGCACGACATCCGTCATGGCCTGGCGCTGGGCGCGGACGACTACCTCACGAAGCCGCTGGAGCTGAGCCTGGTGGAAGCGCACATCGAGGCGTTGCTGCGCCGCACTGCCCGCACATACCTTGCACTCGCCGAAGATCTCGCCGCCGGCTTCTCCGCGCCATCAATGAATGAATAATGCCTTGGCTGCGTACTCACGGATTGAGGTACACTGGATGGCGGGCAGTGGCAATGGATTGCCCATCCCCGCACACCTTCTCTCCCTTTCCTATGCTACAATTCAAGACATGATTGTGCTTGCCGATGTTGTGAGCGCGCAAAAGATTGATCGATCAGTCCGTTTGCCGGGGGCGGACGGCAAGTGCAAATTGAGTTTGGAGCGACTTTCTGTATGATTCCGGTTCTCGTCGTCACGAATGATCCTGCGCCTGAACAGCATCCATTGGTGCAAGCCCTGCGCGCCCAGCCCACTTGCGAACTTGAGATCGCCCAACGAATCGCGCCACAGGATCTCAAAAAAGGCAAACGGCGCTTTGGGGCATTGCCATCCGGTGGCGTGGTCGTCGCGCTGCTCGATCCCGCGTTGCCGCGCGTGGCATTGGATGACGACGGCGAAGCGGCTTTGCTCGATCATCTGCGCAACGGCGGCGGGCTAGTCGTCGCCGGGGCGACGCTGAACGCCTGGCAAGCGCAGCGGCACCTGCTGGCCGCGCTGGGCGATCCGGTGGGGGACAAAACGCCATTGGCCGAGATCATCGCCGAGACGACAGCGCGCGAGCCCCTCACGCGCCGGCTGGACCCCGCCTTCGCCGTGCTGGATCGCGTCGATCTGCTGGCTGAAGTGCCGCCGGAAGCCGTGCCGCTGCTGACGACAAGCTGGCGCTATCACCCCTACACCCTCGCTTATCGCCTGCCGGTGGGCGCGGGCAGTGCGGTGGTGTTGCCGCTAGGCCAGGTGCGCGCGGCGTGGGATCAGCCGGCGCTGGTGGAGTTCGCCGTGCGGGCAGTCGGTGCGGTCGGTGGGCAGGTCGAAGGACCGCCGATCAACGTCGCCATGATTGGCTATGGCGCGATCGGGCGCGAGCATGGCACGGCCATCAGCCAGGTGGCGGGGCTGCATTACGCCCTCGTCTGCGACCGGCTGACGACGCGGCTGGCCGAGGCGCGCAGTGTCTTCCCCGGTGTGCGCACCTGCACTGATCTCGCGGAGGTCGCCGCCGATCCCGACATCGCCGCCGTCATCATCTCCACGCCCCCCAACTCCCACGCCGCCGTCGCCCGCCAGATGCTTCAGGCCGGCAAGCATGTGGTGCTGGAAAAACCCTTCTGCCTGACCCGCCAGGAAGCCGATGAGCTGATCGCGCTGGCGGCGGCGCAGGCGCGCGCGTTGACGGTGTATCAATGCCGGCGCTGGGATGCCGATTACCTGGCAATCCAGGCCACCATCGCCAGTGGGGCTATCGGTGATATCTTTCACGTGGAAGCCTTCATCGGCGGCTTCGGCCATCCCTGCCATTACTGGCATTCAGACGCGGAGGTGTCGGGCGGCGCGATCTATGACTGGGGATCGCACTACCTGGACTGGATCTTGAATCTGCTGCCGGATAAGGTGACGCATGTGCGCGGCACCGAACACCAGCGCGTGTGGCACGACGTGACGAACGCCGATCACACGAACGTGTCCTTGCAATTCGCCGGCGGGCAGGAGGCGCTGCTGGTGCAGAGCGACATCGCCGCCGCGCTCAAGCCGAAATGGTACATCCTGGGGACGCGGGGGGCCATCGTGGCGGACTGGCGGCACACCAGCGTGCCGTCGCGCAAATGGTCGGGCGACCTCGTCGAAGAGCGCCTGGCACCTTCCGAGGCGCTGCCCATCGTCACCGTCCACGAGCGCGCGGCCAACGGCACCTTTTCCGTGCGCCAGATCGATCTGCCCACACCACCACCTTTCGCCTTTCACCGCAACTTCGCCAACCATCTGCATAATGGCACGCCGCTGGCGGTCAGTCCGACATCATCACGGCGCAATGTGATCGTGATGGAAGCAGCACGGCGATCCGCCGCCGCCAACGGTGCTACAATAGAGATCGAGGTTTGAGGGACGGGAACGAATCACGGAGACCACGGAAAGAACGAGAACGGAACACGGAATGGGCGCAGGATCACGCGATATGATCGCAACCAAGAGTTTCGTGTTATCTCGCGGGTATCGCGCGTCATCTCGCGTTCCGTCACGATTCATGTCGCGTTCCATCATCCCGTTCCCAGCAACTAGAGGAGGCCGACATGCAGATCGATCCTGAAATGGACCTGGACGAAGAACTGCTCGATGCGCCGGTGCGGTGGGGCATTCTGGGGCCAGGGTTGATCGCCCGCAATGCGATCATGCCGGCCTTCGCCACCGTGCCGAACGCGACGGTGGTGGCGGTTGCCAGCCGCGACCTGGGCCGCGCGCAAGCTTTCGCGGCGGATTTCGGCATCCCGCGCGCCTATGACGATTACGCGGAGTTGCTGGCGGATGACGAGGTGGAGGCGGTGTACATCGCGCTGCCCAACAACCTGCACGCCGAATGGGCGATCCGCGCGGCGCAGGCGGGCAAGCACGTGCTGTGCGAGAAGCCGCTGGCGCTGAACGCGGCGGAGGCCGAAGCGATGGTCGCCGCCGCCGACGAGGCCGAGGTGCTGTTGATGGAGGCGGTGATGTATCGCTTCCATCCGCGCATGCGCGAGGCGGCGGCACAGATCCAGACGGGGGTCATCGGCATGCCGCTGTTGTTGCGCGCCTCGTTCTGCTTCACAATGGCCGATCAGGCGAATTACCGTAACGATCCCGACCTGGGCGGCGGCGCGCTGCTGGATGTGGGCATGTATGACGTGAACGTTGCGCGCTGGTTGCTGGCCGAAGAGCCACTGACGGCGCTGGCGACGGGCATCCTGGCGGAAAGCGGCGTGGATGCCAGCGTGAGTGGCCTGCTCACCTTCCCTTCCGGCGCGCTGGCGCACATCCAGTGCAGCTTCGCCAGCGCCGAGCATCAGGGGCTGGATGTCGTCGGCACGGGCGGGGTGATGGAGATCGCGCGGCCCTTCACCGCCTGGCGCAACGACGAATCCAGCATCGCCCTGATGGTGCGCAACGAGCCGGAAGAGATCATCTTCCCCCCCGCCGACCCCTACGCCATCATGCTCGAACACTTCGCCGATTGTGTGCGCGGCGACGACGAACCCTGGTTGCCGGCGGAAGACGGCATCAGCACCATGCGCGTGCTAGACGCCCTGCGCCGTTCGCTGGCCAGCGGGCGTAGCGAGCGCGTGTAGATCTCGGCGTGGGCGTGGTTGACAGGCGGTGTGGGAGATCGCTATACTGGGTGCATCACCTGCTTGCCCCACGAAAGGATGCGCCCGCCCATGCCCGACCGAGCCGCGAATCGCCCTATCGACCTGCGCGACCTGGAAACGTGTGAAACCGTCCCCGACATCGCCGCGCTCCTGCGCAAACTGCGCTACCCTATCGAACCGGACCCCGTGGCCGTGCCGCTGGATGACGGCGAGTTGCCCGGCGCGCTGCGCGACCACGTGGCGGCGCGCTATCCCCTGGCGGACCTCACTGGCGCGGAAACCGAACCGCTGGCGGTGACGCTCTTCGTGCTGCGGACCGGCCCACTGCAAGCGGCGGCGTTGCGCGGCATCAGCCAGCAGTGGCCACGGCGTTTCGTCGGCATGCATCTGTTGATCTTCGCCGCTTACGATCCGGAACCGGCCATGCCTGTGCCACCGACGGGCGCGGCGCGTGAGCCGGCGGGCGTGCGCACCATCACCTTCGTGAATGCGCGGCGCGTGGGCGAGGGCGCGCAGGTGCGCATCAAGCTGCATAAGCTGAGCGTGGACCGCGCGCGACCGACCCGGCACGACCTGGAAACGCTGTGCGCCATCGCCGTCGCCCCTGGCGCGTCGCCGACCCAGGTCTACCAGGCGCAGTGCGCCGCCTTCGACGTGGAACGCATTACCGAAAACTTCTATCGCGGCTACAAGCGGCTGTTCGACGCGGCGAAGGCGCGGATCAAGGCGGAAAATCCGGGCATCGCCGCCTTCTATGACGATGCCCGGCTGCATACCTTCACGCAGCGCCTCTTCGGGCGGCTGATGTTCCTCTATTTCTTGCAGAAGAAGGGCGCGCTGAATGGCGAGCAGGAGTTCATCACGAAATGGTATACCGAATCTATGATTCAGCACGAGAATTATTATCGCTTCGTGCTGGAACCGCTCTTCTTTCAGACGCTCAACCTGCCGCGCGACGGCAACCGTTCGCTGCTTTTCGGGCGCGTGCCGTACCTCAACGGCGGCCTTTTCGCGCCGGATGCTGATGACCATGTGGGCCAGGTTTTTTTGCACGATGACCTCTTCGCGCCCAAAGATACCAGCGGCCTGCTCTATTTCTTGAATAACCACAACTTCACGGTGGCGGAAGATACGCCGCTGGAAGTGGAAGTGGCGCTGGACCCGGAGATGCTGGGCAAGGTTTTCGAGAATCTGCTGGAAGCCGACGAGCGCGGCAAAAGCGGCACGTTCTATACCCCCCGCCCGGTCGTGGCCTTCATGTGCCGCGAGGCGCTGGGCGCGTATCTGGCGCGGGCCACTGGCCTGGACGAGCAGCGGCTGGGCTGGCTGCTGGACGAAGCGGAAAGCGGTGCCGCCGTGCGCGATGACGCCGGCCACGAGCGCCTGGTGCCGCGTACCCTGGCCGGCGCGCTGCGCCAGCAGCTTGAGCGCGCGTTGGTGCAGGCGCGCGTGCTGGACCCCGCCGTCGGCTCCGGTGCCTTCCCGCTGGGGATGCTGGCGTTGCTGGTGGGCGTGCGCCGCGCGCTCTACCGCGTCGGCGAGGCGCAGATCGCGCCCCACGCGGCGGTGGTGCAAGACTGGAAGCGCGCCTTCATCCGCGACTGCCTCTATGGCGTGGACATCAAGCGCGAGGCGGTGGAGATCGCGCGGCTGCGCCTCTGGCTGGCGCTGGTGGTGGATGCCGATCCCTTCGCGATGGACCCGCTACCCAATTTGGACTATAAACTGATGGCCGGTGATTCGCTGATCGAGACGTTCGATGGCGTGGCGATCTATCCCACGCGGCCCGCCGCCGGCCCGGTGCAGGCGACGCTGGGCGAAGACGGCGTGCAGGCGCGCATCCGCCAGTTGCACGAATTGCAGGCGGACTACTTCCAGCCGGCCCAGGCGGGCCAACGCCAGACCCTGCAAGCGGCCATCCACGCGACGGAATATGCCCTGGTGGACGACCGGCTGACGCAGCGCGAGGAGCAGTTGCGCGCCCGCTATCAGCTTATCGAACGCCAGTTGACGCTGTTGCAGGGCCGGCAAGAAACGAAGGCCCAGCGCGCCGAACTGGCCGCCATCGTCCACGAGCAAGGGATCATCGCCGCCACCCGCGCCGACCTGCGCGCCGGCCAGCCGCTGCCCTTCTTCCTCTTTCGCCTGCACTTCGCGCCCGTTTTCGCGGAGAAAAACGGCTTCGATATCGTCATCGCCAACCCGCCGTATGTCAGCATTGAGACGATTAAGGAGAAGCAAACCAAGGACACGTTGAAAGAAACGTATCCAGAGGTTGCAGCAGGACGGGGCGACCTCTATACCTTCTTCTACGCCCGTGGCTTGCAATTGTTGCACGAATATGGGACGTTGGCATTCGTGACATCGAACAAGTTTTTCCGCGCTAATTACGGCAAAGGTCTTCTGAGCCTCCTGCAAAAATCAACCAGTGTACGCATGATCATCGACTTCGGCGATGCGCCGGTCTTCGACGCCGCCGCGTATCCCTGCATCGTTGTCGCCGACAAGGGCGAACCCGCTCCGGACCACACATTTTCAGGTATGACAGCAACAGGTATCATTAGTGATGTAAAGGATTTGGAAAAAATACGGCCTTTAATGGCAATTTATAATAAATTAACTTTACAGCATAAAAGCATACAGCCTCCAACTACTATAGATGGAGCTACTATCCTAGTTGAAAAACTTCTTCAATATGGTATTCCATTATCAGAATATGTGGGCAATAAATCTTATAGAGGGGTTGTTACTGGCCTAAATAATGCATTTGTAGTAAGTTCAGAAACAAGAAATTATTTGATTGAAGAGGATCCTCAGAATATAGAAGTACTTAAACCTTACCTTCGCGGGCGTGATGTCACCCGCTATTCGCTTAACTCGGCAGGTCTTTGGTTGATTTATACGTATCATGGAATAGATATCGATGATTACCCATCTATAAAAGCTTATTTGCTACCATTTAAAGCAGAACTTGAAAAGCGAGCTACAAAGCAGCCTTGGTATGAGTTACAACAGCCTCAGTTTGCCTTCAAAACAGCATTTGAAAGTCCAAAAATTGTTTCTGTCAAATTTGGTATCCAAGCTGGGTTTGCATTTGATTCTTCTGGATTCTACTCAAACAATGCTACTTCATTTGTATATCCCGGCACAAAATGGTTGACAGCATTACTAAACTCATCGATTTGTAATATATGCCTTATTAATCTCTGCCCTTCTGTACAGAATGGATATTCTCAGTTTTTTAATTATAACATTGATGTCTTGCCCATCGTCGAGCCGACGCCAGCGGATCAGGCGCAACTGGCAGAGCTGGTCGATAGCTTGCAAGCGATAGGCGGGCAGGGCGCGAAGGCGGCGGAGCTGGAGCGCGCCGTGGACGCAATCGTGTATCGCACATATGGGCTGACGGCGGAGGAGATCGCGGCGATCGAAGGCTGGCACGCGGGGCGACGGGCGACGGTGGGGCGCGGGAAAGCGGCGCGGGCGAACGGGCAGGCGGCGACAGCGACGGAGGATGCACAGCAATAGTCCTTAAGAGATCTACCGAATAGCCCAATCGGCGAAAAAAGGGGCAATTGCTATTTCTGCTACATATCCTAAAGGATAGGAAGATATGTTCGATGTCTAGCACCCCTTTGACGGATGATACCGTATTTGGTATCATAGTGTTAGGGACGGTGCATTCCTGATTGTGGGAGGCATGATGTCCTATCAAGTTGTTTTCTATAAAGATGCGCGCGGAGAAAAGCCGGTTGCCAAGTTTTTGCGGAGCTTATCCCCAGAAGCACGGGCGAAGTGTGGGAGTTATCTGCGGTTATTAGAAGAGAAAGGATTGCAGTTGGCAGCATCCCACATGAAAAAGCTTGAGAAGGACGTGTATGAGTTGCGACCGGAATTAGGTGGAACTGAGTATCGGCTCGTTTTCACCTGGGCGCATGAAAAATTTTACATGCTGCATGGGACCAAGAAAAAAGCCGATAAATTGAGCAAGGGTGATTTCGTCACCATTCGCAGACGCCTGGAGGAGGTACAAAACGATGAAGGATAACTACCAAACGCTGGATGATTTCTTGCAAGAAGAAACCCAGCGCGATCCAGCGTTTGCCGCCGCGTTGACTGAGGTGCATCATGACGATCAGCTTGGCGCTGAACTGGCGATGATGCGTGAGCGCCAGGGGCTGACGCAGCGCGAACTGGCCGAGCGCGCGGGGATTTCGCAGCCGATGTTGAATCGCATCGAACGCGGCAACCAGACGCCTAAAATATCGACGCTGTGGAAGATCTTGCGAGCGCTTCAAGCATATCTTCATCTCGATCCGCTGCGCGATGAAATAAGCGTTGCACCAAGCAATGCTATCCCCGCGCCTGATGTGCGGCTTGGTGCGCCGGTGCTGCCGGGGCCGCAACCGCAGTAGCCTGATAATATCGGTCATTGATACCACAGCTTTCAATGAATTTTACCCATACTTGTACTACTCATCGCACTTGCCCTGTGAATGGAGACGAGCGGAGTAGTCTGCGATGGCCTCTTCAATCGTTATTTCGCCCCGCACATAGTGTTCGGCGTATTCAAAGAAGATCGGATCGGGTTCAATGCCATCGAGCCGAACCTGCACCAACGCATCTTCTATGATCTTGCGGCGACGCGCTTGTTCTTCTGGTGAGGGCGACATAGATTTGCTCCCATTTATTTATGATATCTGTTTTCTTGAGTATAGCATAGTTCACGCTGCCCTATCATATTGTAAAAAACTGGCAAAGCTCAAGCGCGAGACTTGCTATTCCGATAAGAATAAGCGACAATGGTGTTGAAAGCGATCAGAAGGGAAGAAAACAGTTATGGCGAAAGTGTATGGCAATGCGCCTATTCAAGAGGCGTTGTGCGATTTTCGCTTCGTCCCCGACGGCACCTGGGATGCCACTTCGGTGGGTTTTATCTATGATCGCCTTCAAGAGCCACCAGCATTTTCGCAGAAGCAGCAGGTGACAAACTTTAATATCACCCTCACGACCGAAGCCAACCACATCGGGCAAGCCTTTGGCGTGACACCACAGATGCGCTTCATGCCGGCAGATGATGATAAAACGCTGGTGCAAGTCGCCCCCTACATGCTAGCTGTGAACCGATTGCGGCCATATAAGGGGTGGGAAGCCTTTCGCCCGTCCATCTTGCGGGGCTACAATGCCTACAGAGCAGTCAGCCCTGGCGCAACATTGCAATCAGTCACGTTGCGCTACATCAACCGCATAACCTTTAGTATGACTACTCTCAACTTAGAACACTACTTCCGGTTTTATCCGCGTCTCGATATTGGGGATATGCAAGATTATAGCAACTTTTTCAGCGCCGTCCAGGTGCCATTCAAGGGCAACCGCGATGTGTTGACGCTTATGCTAGCAACGCCGCTGGAGTCTCAGCCCGAACACACCATTGCAGTGGATTTGGATCTGGGGTATCAACTCCGTCAGCCGGAATCGATTCCGCTGGACGGCATCCCTGACTGGATCGATCAAGCGCATGCACACATCGAACACATCTTCGAAGAATGCATAACCGACGAGTTGCGTATTCAGTTCAAGGAGGTCCATGACTGATGGCTTTACTTGCACCCCGTGACAATCTACCTGGCACCCAATTCGAGGTACCGCCAAATTATGATACTCAAGCATCAGCAACGTATCTGCTCGATGCCAGCTTGTATTGGTTGGAAACGCAGGGTTTGTTTGAACCAGAAGGCGCAGTTGCAGCGGCATTGAAAAATTATTCAGGGCTGGTGTCGTTGTTTCATGACATTGGTGTGATGGTAAAAACATTTGCACCTGCTACTCGGATGCACATTCTTCAGAAGGAGCCTCAAGCACTGGCACGTGCAAAAGATGTCATATTACTGCTAGATGACAGCTATCTTTTCCAAGAAAGGACACAAGCACGCATCCGCGCTCGCTCTCCTGAAATGGAACCCTTGCTAGCCGCTTTGCGCGATCGTGATCTCGTATACGTTGATGCAGCACCATTGTTATTGCTCGAACAGCAAATACGTCAACTCGCCGCTTTCCGCCACTTGCAACCAGGTTGGAACGGTTATCAAGGCCGTGCCATCACGCCACAAGCCATCACAGCAGCGCATCGGTTACTGGCGCTCATCTTAGAACAATTATGGTTCAGCGCCCGCAACACTGCCTTCCCCGATGTGATCGTCCCCGTACCGGATGGCGGCGTTCAGTTTGAATGGCGGCGTGGTGCGCGCGAACTGGAAGTCGGCATCGGTCCTGATGGCGCATTAGGGTATCTTTTGACGGAACAAACCGGTGTTGAAGAAACCGAAGAAGAAGCCGAACGAGTAACCCGCACGGAGATCTTGGGGCATATCGCCTCTGTCGTTCTCGCACAGTAGCGCCCATGCGAACACGGAGGGATCGTGGAAGAGATCGCTGACGATGATATTTTGTATCGCCGTATATTTCCAGCCTATGTTGAAGCCGATGGGATCATCAGTTCAGCTGCCTTCGATGATGATTCCGGCAATGTTTCCGTCGATCTCGCCCGTCTGACGACGCCGACGGAAAGCGTTGGGCGTGCCAAGGGATCAAACTATGGTCTGGCTGAGCTTATAGCGTTCATACCGCGTTCATTGGGTTTTCGCATTTACCGCCAACCAGAAGAGGGGAATCCAGCCCATGCGATCATTGAAGGCGTGAAAACACGCGGCCAAAGGCGGAAGCTAGCCAAGGCGGCAAAAATTATCATCATGCCAGCAAGTAAAGAATAGGGGACGATAGTCCCACGCGCTTCCCTTCTGTGTGGCGGGCGGGGAATGATGAGAGAGACACCGCAACGCAGAGAGGATGCCCGCCATGACCTATTACCCGCCGGATATCATCGACAACGACGCCGCCAAGCTGGACGACGCCCTGTGCCGCACGATCCGCGAGGGTGGCCAGCGCACGCTGGACATCGCCACCGGCTATTTCGCGCCGACGGTGTGGCATCTGGTGGGCGCGGCCTTCGGCGAACTGACGGCGCTGCGCCTGTTGCTGGGCGAACGGCCCGACGTCGGCTATGGCGGCCATGACACGCTGGACCTGCGCCGCTACTATCGCCACAAGATCGCCGGCGACCTGGCCGCGATGGCCTTCGACCGCACGCATGCCCGCCTGGTGGATGACCTCGTCGCCTTCCTGGAGCGCGCCAGTGTCGATGTGCGCCTGTTTGCCGGCCCCTTTCTGCACGCCAAAGCGTACATCTTTGAGCGCGTCCACTTCGTCGGGTCGGGCAACTTCACCATCCCCGGCCTCACACGCAACTCTGAATTGCTGCTGGCGGGGACGGGCGAGGGGGCATCCAGGGCGCTGCACGAGTGGTTCGCCAACAAGTGGGCGGAGAGCGCGGATTACAAAGACGAACTGATGGCGACCTTGCGCGCCTCCAAGTTCGGCTCCCAACCCTACACGCCCTTCGAGGTCTTCATCAAGGCGCTGTATGAATATTTCAAGGACCGCATCAATCTGGACGAAGAGCGCGAGGCGGCAGTGGATCTGGCACGGTTCCAGGAAGAGGGCAAGGCCGAGGCGCTGCGCCTGCTGGATAAATGGGGTGGCGTCCTCATCGCGGATGCCGTGGGCCTGGGCAAGACCTACATCGGCCTGAGCCTGCTGGAACACGAACTGATCCTTAAGCGCCGCAAACGGCGGGTTTTGCGCGGCCTGGTCGTCTGTCCGGCGCAACTGCGCGATCTCATCTGGGACGAGAAGATCCGCGATTTCGCCTTGCCTGCCGCTGTCATCAGCCAGGAAGAACTGGGCCGCGAAGACTTCGACTGGAAACGCTATGCGGATGTGGATGTCGTGCTGGTGGACGAGAGCCACAATTTCCGTAACCCCGGCACGAACCGCTATACCAACCTCAGCAAGCTCATCACCAGTGGCAAACGCAAGCGCGTCATCCTGATGACCGCGACGCCGGTCAACAACTCGCTCTATGACCTCTATTACCAAATCCGCCTGCTGGCGCATGCCAACGATCACCATTTCCGCAGCCTGGGCATCAGCAACTTGCAGGGCTACTTCAAGGCTGCTAATCAGGGCGGGCTGGAGATCTTCGATCTGCTGGAAGAGACGACCGTGCGCCGCAGCCGCGCCGACATCCGCCGCCGGCAAGACGCCGGCGAGGAGGTCATCGTCAACGGTCGCCCGGTGCATTTTCCCGCCCGCCAATTGGCACGCATCGACTACGACCTGGATGGCACCTATCAGGGCTTTTACGGTGAACTCGTCGCCGCCATCGAACGGCTGCACTGCGTGGCGTATAACATCGAGGCTTTCGCGCGCACCAAAACCGAGGCCACCGCCCAGGCCGACCAGCGCAACACCGCCCTCATCGCCCTGATGAAGATGCTCTATCTCAAACGGCTCGAAAGTTCCGCCGCTGCCTTCGCCGCCAGCATCACGCGCCAGGCACAGTTCCAGGCGGCCTTCCTGGCGCAATTACGCGCGGGCCGGCTCCTGAACGCCGCCAGCTATCGCGCGCTGCAAGCCCTGGCCGCCGACGACGCCCGCGACAATGGCGCGACGGAAGCGCTGCTGCACGCCCTGCCAGCGGTGGACCCGGCAGCGTATGACATGGAACGCATCGCGCGGCTGGTGGAAACCGACCTGGCCACGCTGCAAACGGTGATGGATCTGGTCGCTCGCGCCCAGGAACAGGCGGCGCGGGCCGGCGGCGACGACAAACTGCGCCAGATCAAAGAATGTCTGGCTGGCGAATATCGCGGCCAAAAAGTGCTGATCTTCACCAGCTATCACGACACCGCGCGCTACCTGGCGGACCAATTGCGCGCGGATGCTGATTGGCGCACAGCAGCGGGCCGACCTGAGATCGGTGTCATCACCGGCGCGACCAAGGGCGACGAGCGCCAGGCGCTCATCGGGCGCTTCGCGCCCCTGGCAAACCCCACCGCCAACCACGCCGGACCGCCGCTCCAGATTCTCATCTCCACCGACGTGCTAGCCGAGGGGCAAAACCTACAAGATGCCGGCACCGTCATCAATTACGACCTGCACTGGAATCCCGTCCGCCTCATCCAACGCGCGGGGCGCGTCGATCGCATTGGCAGCGCGTTCCCGCAGATCACGCTGGCCAACGTCTTCCCCGAAGCCGGCCTGGAAGAGCTGCTGGGGCTGGTTAAGCGCCTAGCCGACCGCATCACCACCATCGACCGCACCGTCGGGCTGGATGCCAGCGTGCTGGGCGAGATGGTCACGGATCGCTCGCTGGACCAACTGCGCCGGCTGCACGGCAACGACCAGAAGTTGCTGAGCGACTTGGAAACGCAAGCCGAACTGCTCTCGACGGAGGAGATGAAGTTTCCCCTCGTCGCCTACATGCAGCAGATCGGCAAGCGTGTGGTCGAAGACATTCCATTGGGCATCCACAGCGCGCGGCGTTATCTGGCGCGCGATAGCAAAACCGGCACGTTCCTGGCCTTCAACGCTGGCGACCGACACTTCTGGCGCTTCTATCCCGCCGACGGCGGCGCGCCCCTCACCCACATCCGCGCCATCTACCCGATGATCGCCTGTGATCGCGAGGAAGCGCGCTTGTCCACTCCCGCCGAGCCACCGTTTGCCTTGATCGAGCGCGCCACGCAGGACATCCTGGCGACGCTGCGCGGCCACCAGGCCAAAGCGCGCACGCGCCCGCCCCTCAGCGGCACCGCCCAGAAGCTCTACAATTGGCTCAACCGCCCACACCTTTGGACTGCCGACCACGCGCCGGACGCCACGATCCTCGCGCGCCTCAACGCCGTCTTCCATGCTGTGCCGCTCAAACCGTATGAGCGCGATGCCACCCTCAAGGGACTCATCCGCCGCTATGAAGAGGGGAGCGATTTCATCCAGCTTGTCACTGACCTCGACGCCTTCTTCGCCGACAACGCCCTCTATCAAGAGAGCGACGCCGATGTGAGCGCCGCGGTCGCCCTCAAAGAAGAAGATCTGCGCCTGGTCTGCTATGAACACCTGATCGGTGGCTAGTGCGCGTTGCGCCAGGGGACGGGCGTGCCGGTGGCAGCGTCGCGCACGGGCAGGTGGTCGAAACACTCATTGATGCTGGAATGCGTCGCCACCTTTTCCAGATCCGCGCCGTAAATGTGTAGCGAGATCGCCAGGCTGTCGCCGGCGTTGCGCACGCAATGGATGTTTTCTGCCGGTGGCACCAGCGCACAGGTCATGCCCGGCACCATCATATCCTCGCCATCGGTGCGCAGCCACCGTTCACCGCTGTCGTCGCGCAGCAGGTGATAGCGCGTCTCGCGCTCGCTGCCTTCCAGCACGCCTACCACGCACCAACAGATGTGGTCATGGATGGGCGTGAACTGCCCCGGTTGCCATACCAGTGCCACCACCGAAAACGCCCCGCTGGGCGCGACCATTACCAGATTTGCACTGTAGTGATCCGGCAGAGTGCGGCGGTGTTCAGGCGCGAGGAGATCCGGCGTCCGCAGCAGGCGCTTCAGGCGCGCTTCCACTGCATGGGCGAGGGCATGTGAATCATGTTCCACAGCGACGACCTGCTCGACCTCCGCGACAAAGGCAGGGATGTCATAGCGGGCGAGATCCTGGTTTAGGGGCGACGATGACGATACGGACATAACACACCTCCAGATATTCCAGCGTGGTGTTCCGTCCCCAGTATACCATGCCGGCACACCCCCTTACGGCTGATCGCGTTCCCTGGCGCGCGGCGCGCGTTCGCACTGGTTCGCCAGCGCCACAAGCTGGTTGATCGGTACGTCCGCGCCTTGTTGGCACAGGCCGCGCAGCGCAGCCAGCCGCAGAGCGGGATGCAAGCTGGGATCGCGTGCGACGGCCCACAGCGCGTCGTGCGCCGCCGCGCTGGCCAGTTCCAGCAGGATGGCGATGGCGGCATGGCCCTGATGCACAGGCTGCACGCTGATCACGCGCTGCAACTCAGCGACGAGATCATCACCGAAGGTCGCGCGCGCAACGGCGAGTAGCCGACGCTGCTGCTCAGGCGTCGCTGTCAGCGCGCCCAGCAGGTGTTGCACGCACTGGCGCACCCGCTGGCGAGGGATGAACGGGATGATCGTGGGCGGCTGCTCGGATGATGATTCCTCAGCGGATCGAGAGGCCATAATAATGATTCCCTTCGCGCCTTCTCGTGGGGCGGACAGGCATGTCCGCCAGTTGACAGACAGGAATGTCTGTCCTCCCGGTGACCCTGACAGACAGGAATGTCTGTCCTCCCGATGACCCTGACAGACAGGAATGTCTGTCCTCCAGGTGAGTTGACAGACAGGAATGTCTGTCCTCCCGATGACCCTGACAGACAGGAATGTCTGTCCTCCAGGTGAGTTGACAGACAGGAATGTCTGTCCTCCGATTAGATGAAACGCGGCTGTACAGTGATGTGTAGGGCGTTCTTTGATGTGTAAGGCGTCCTTTTCCAGTTCGCCCCACATCGCATGGTTGTGATCACCCCAGGTGAGGGGTAGCGATCAGTTTACCATCTCGCGTGCGGGTTGGCGCATGGTTGATGGTGGGTGTTGTTCCAGCCGCCAGGTCAGCACCAGCGCCAGGAGCGCCACGAACGGCAGCAAAATAAAATAACGATTAGGGCTGCGCCACGCCAGCACCAGCGGCAGCAGCGGCAGCACCATGCCGGCCAGGGGCCAGCGCGGCCACCAGCGCGCGTAAGCCGCCAGCAGCACGGCATACGCCAGCAATTCCAGGGCCGTGTAAGCACGCGACGGGAAGAGCGGCAGCGCGCCGCCCAGCGCCAGCCCCACCAGGCCGTTGCCATTGGGGAACAGCGGCAGCGTCACCGGCAAGAACAAGCTATGCAGCCACGGCCCCGGCGACATCACGATCCACGGCAGATTGATCGCCAGGAACGCACCCGCCGCCGTCACGCCCGCCCGCACCGCCGCGCCCCAACCCTGCCCACGCCAGACCCATACTAGATAGAATGGCGCGAAGAACCACGCCGTCTGCTGCACCGCGCACACCAGGCCCAGCGCCACCGCCGCCAGGCTAAAACCAGGATGTGAAAGCCATGCGAGCGAACGCGAAAACCAGGAAGAAGCCCGAAAGGGATTTCTATCCATTTCGTGGTTTTCGTGGATTTTCGTGGTCAGCGTGTTCGCTCTCATCTCCAGCATCCATACCAGCCCCACCCCGGCAGCGGTCCAGATGGCGAAGTCGGAGCCAGCGACGGAGCGCAACCCATCGACGGGCAGCAGGCACAGCAGCGCCACGGCGGGGCGCAGCCGCGCGGGGGCCAGCGCGACGATGGCGGCCAGCAGCGCCAGCAGGCCCGCCACCTGCACGTAGGTCAGCGTCGGCGACCCGGCCCAGACGGACGGCACCGCGATCAGGAACGACAGCGCGGGATAACTGTGCGTCGTCGCGGGTGCCAGGTTTGGGTGCGGCGCGGCGGGGTTTGCCAGATAGCTGCTTACGATCTGGTCGGTTTGCGCTGGCGTCGGGTAGCGCAGCGGATCGCGGTACGCGCCGGCACGCAGGAGGGTGACGTTGTCTACGCCGAAATGGCGCAGCGCCGCGGCCAAATGTTCCCCCGCATAGGGATTCTGCCCTTGCAGCACCAGCCAGGCGTTATATTGCGCATAATACAGCTCGTCGCTGCCGTAATGGCGCATGCTGGCAAGCGTCCCCGGCCAATGTGCCATCACTGGCACGCTCTGCGCCGCCGTCCAGAGGACGAACGCCAGCAGGGCATAGCGCGCCACCGGCTGCCAGCGAACTAGCACTGCCCGCCGTGCGTGCCACCATGCCCACTTGCTGAGCGTCTGCCGGAAGTACCATCGTGCGCGGGCGCTGAGCGCCAGCAGCGCCAGGGCGAAGAACGCCAGGTACGCCAGCAACGTCGCCCAGGCTACCAACGGCCCACCATAGCGCGGCGCATTGCCGAAGGTGTTGCTCAGATCGCTCGCCAGGTTCAGCGCGCCGCAGGCCAGCACCAGAATGCCGAGCGTCACTGGCAGGCTCTGCAACCAGGCGTGGAACGCGCGTGCGTGCCGCGCCACGAAGGCGGTCAGGCGGGGGTAGCGCGCCAGCGTATCCACTGCTCGATACTTCATTTCGCTGGTAGCGGCTGCGCGCGTTCGCCCAGCTTACGCTCGGTGCCGTTGAGGATGCGCTGGACGTTGTCGTGGTGCGACACGTCGATGGCGATGGCGGCGATGAGAAGCGCCATGAAATAGGCCAGGTTCAGCCCGGTGAGCGCGTGGCCCGGCTGCGTCGCCTTCGCATAGGCCAGGTACAGGAAGGGCAGCGTCGTCGCGCCGATCATCGATCCCAGCGACACGTAGCGCGTGACGACGATGGGGATGATGAAGAAGAGTAGCGCCAACAGTGTCGGCGGCAGCGCCAACGCCAGCGCCATCCCGCCGGTCGTCGCCACGCCGCGCCCACCCTTGAAGCCGACATAGAGGGGATAGTTGTGGCCGGCAATCGCCGCCAGCCCGGCACACGCCGCCATCCAGCCGGCGGCAGTGGGATTGACGTTGACGCCCAGCGCGTGTTGCACCAGCAGAACGGGGATCGCGCCTTTCAGCGCGTCGGCGGTGGCGACGATCAGGCCGGCCTTCCAGCCGGCGCTCCGCAGCACATTCGTCGCGCCCGTTTTGCCGCTGCCGGTGCGGCGCACATCCACCCCGGCGTACCGGCCTATGATCAGGCCGGAAGGGATCGATCCCAACAGATAACCGACCAGGATGGCGATGATGAAGTGCAGCACAAGCATGGTGCGATCCTCTCTGATGTACTATTCAGCGTCGTTGCTGTCGATGGCGCGTTCCAGGGCGGCATAGCGGGTGCGGGCGGCTTCCAGCGTCGTGATGCCCAGTTCTTCCATATAGGCGATGATCGTTTCTAACTTTTCGAGTTCATCAAGCTGGGCATAGTCGGTGTCGTCGTCGGCGTCGGTGAAGTCCTGCGTATCTAGCTCGTCCATCGGAATCTCCTTCATGCTTAGGGCGTAACCCACAGCGTATTCGGGTCGGGGGTTGTCCAACTCAGTGCCTGGTGCGCGCCCCAATCGACCAGCGCCGGGGCGTGGGCCAGCGCGCTGATGCTGACGATATAGAGGCCCGTGCCAGGCGGGCTGTGCGTCGCCAGGGCGGTATGATCGTGCCAGGTGCCACCGGCGGCCACCAACGCGAATTGCCGGCTGTCGCCACGCCACGGGCTGCCTGTAACCGCCGCTGCCACCGGCAGCGCCACGGCTTGCGCGCTTGCCGGGAAGGTGGCGAGGACGGTCGCGGTTTTCGTCGCCAGCGCAGCCAGCGTCAGCGCCGTCGGCGCGACCACCAGCACGAAGCGGCCATCCGGCGACCACCAGGGGATGCCACCCGGCGCGCTGTCGTTCCACATCATAGCAGAAGTGCCATCCGTCGCATAGATGCTCCATTGGCCGGGCGTATGTACGAGGATGTGCGTGCCATCCGGCGACCAGGCATAGCCGTCGAAGGGTGCTTGCAGGATCTGGCGTGTCTTGCCGCTGAGGTCGGTCAGCAACAGCGTGGGCTGGGCTGGCGTGCCACCGGCGAAAAGGATGGCGCTGTGACCGGGCTGCCACAGGGGCCGCGCTGGAGCGCCGTTCGCCAGTTGCGGCAGCGCGCCCGTTGCCAGCACGTGCGCCGCGCCCCCCGGCGTTCCCAGCACCAATACCCCGCCGTCCGTCACCCAGGCCACCTGCGCGGCAGCCGGCGCGCTGGTGGGGATGCCGCCACCGTCGGGCGCTTGCACCGTCGTCAGACTCGCCCCCAGCCCCTTGCGCGCGATGCCGTTGGGTTGATCGCTCTGCGAGATCACCCATTGAATCTGGTTGCCCAGGTGTTCACGGTAAAAGAGCCGGTTGCCAGCGGCGTCCCACCAGGCATCGCTGCGGCTGACGAGGGGCGCGGGCGGCGTGATCGGCAGGATGTTGCCGCCATCCAGCGAGACAACCCCCAGCGCGGCGGGCGCATCAGCCACCAGATTCGGGTAGGCGCTGGCTGGCGCGACGGTGCTGGCGGCGAAACGCGCCACCAACATGTGATGGTCCGGCGACCACGCGAAGCCGCTCACCGTCGCTGGCGTGATCTGGTATAGCCCGCTGCCGTCCGGCTGCATGCGATAGAGCTTGCCGGCGCGGATGAAGGCCAGCGCATCCGCACCGTTCTGCCCCGCCTGGCACGCCACCAACAACAGGCTGACCAGCACACCGCCCAGTAGCGCGAGGGTACGCACGCGCAATCGCATAGCGCCCGGCTCCTTGTGTTGCATAATACGTGTATTATAACTGGCTATCATGTGGGGATCAAGGGCAAGCCGGGCGGGCGGGCCGCGATCAATGGCTGGCGACCGAAGGCGGTGTGTGCTTCGGGCGCAACAGCAGCGCGATCAGGATGAAGACGACGGCGAACCCGGCCATCAACATGTAGTAGAGCGGTGGTCCCGGCACCTGCGCATCCCAACTCTTGACCACCGGCGCGACGCGCTGATCGCCCAGGATCATGCCGCCAGCGGTGAGCGCCAGGATAATGCCCGATAGGTACATCAGCAAGGGGAAACGCGCGATGAGGGCGGCGATGCCGGCACTGGCGACCAGCAACACGGCGACGCTGAAAAAAAGACCGATGACGAGTAATACGAGTTGGTTGCGTGCCAACGCAGCGATGGCCAGCGCGTTATCCAACGACATGCTCAGATCCGCGATGGCGATGGTGGTGATGGCGCGCATGAAGGTGGAGTCGCTGGAAAGGGGGCGGCGCAAACCGCGTTTGGGCTTGCCTGTGGTTGCCGCTGCCTCGATCTCTTTGGCCTCTTCTTGTTCCGTGTCGATGTCGCGGATCAGGCCGACGGCGATGTAAAAGACCAGCACGCCACCGATCAGGTTGACAAAGGGAATCTGCAAAAGAAAGACCGCCAGGAAGGTGAGGGCCACGCGCAGCACGATAGCCACCAGGCCGCCATAGGTGATGGCGCGGCGGCGCTGTAAGCCGGCGAGCTTCGACGCGACGGCACCGATCACCAGCGCATTATCGCCGCTCAGGGCGAGATCAACCAGAATGATGGCGATCACGATACCGATATCTTTGATCAGGGTCGTCGAATCCAACGGCATACGGGCGTCCTCCAAGACAGGGTGTTTATCACCTAATAATAACAGATCACGGGGGCGCTGGGCCACATGCTGAGCCATACTCGTGATCAAGTACCAGTGAGGCTGACGGGATGCTGGAAGATGTCGTAGGGCAAATAGCCTGCGCCAAAGCTCATCTTTTCGATCACGATCTGCCAGCCGGTCGCCAGGTAAAAATTGCGCCCGCTGCGATTATCGGACTGCATCGACAGCAGAGCGCAGGGGTGCGGTTGCCGCGCCAACAAGGCGGCCACCAGCGCGCGGGCCGCGCCCTGCCGCCGGGCGGCGCGCACGACGCCCAGTTCCATCAGGCAAAACGAATCATCCAGCAGCGCCTGGGTCTGCTGCGGGCCAATCGCCGCCGCCACGCGGTCGCGCCACCACTGGCCGGGCCGGTTGCTGAAACCATACGTCATCCCCAGCACCGCGCCGCTCGTCGTCTCGCGCGCAGCCACGCCGGTGAAACCCGGAAACGTGCCGTGCCAGCGCAGTTGATCTTCGAGATCCGCCAGGGAGCGGTAGCTGCTGGGCGGATCGCGGAAGGCATCGCGCCAGGCCGCGATGATCGGTGCCAGGTCGTCGGTCAGCGTGAACGGCGTGATAGCGAAGGGCATAGGGTTCCTCGTCTGCGGAAACAAGCTGAAGCGTCTCATAACGCGGCACTTCCTATTCCTGGGGCGAACATTCTTCTCCGGCTAGCTGACAGACAGGAATGTCTGTCCTCCGGCTAGCTGACAGACAGGAATGTCTGTCCTCCGGCTTGGGATGGGATTATAGGCCGCCCGCGCTGACCATCAGGCCGCCATCGATGAAGATCGTCGTGCCGGTGATGTAGGTCGATTGATCGGAGGTCAGCCAGGCTACCAGATTGGCGATCTCCTGCGGCGTGCCGATGCGGTGCAGCGGGATGCTGGCGGTGAGCGCGGCGACCTTCTGCGGATCGGCCAGGGTGGCGGCGTTGATCGGCGTGGCGATGGCACCTGGCCCGACGTTGACGATGCTGATGCCGTGGGGCGCCAACTCGCTGGCGGCAGTGCGCGTGAACATGCGCAGCCCACCCTTGGCGCAGCAATACGGCACATTCCCCACCATCGGCAGATCTTCGTGGACCGATGAGATGTTGACGATCTTGCCGCCACCGCCCTGCGCGATCATCTGCTTGGCGGCATACTGTGTAGCGAAAAACGGCGCTTTCAGATCGACCGCCAGTTGCGCGTCCCAATCCCCCGGCGCGACATCCAGAAACGGCGTCGGTTTCTCGATGCCGGCGTTATTCACCAGCACGTCGATGCGCCCGAAGGCTTGCACACAGCCGTCGATCAGCCGTTGCAGATCGGGGATCTGGGATACGTCCGCCTGCAATACCGTTGCCTTGCCACCCGCCTGCACCACCGCGTCGCGCAGCGCCAGCGCCGGGTCGGCGTGCGTATGATAGTCGATGATCACACCGAAGCCGTCGTGTGCCAGCCGTTGCGCGATGGCCGCGCCGATGCCCAGGGAACTGCCGGTGACGACCGCGCCGCGTTGTTGATTAGCCATAAAGCCTCCTCGCAATGATCAATGCCAAAAGAGCGCGACCAGCGTTACCACTGCCGCCGCGCCCATTGCCAGCGTGGTGATGCCGCCGCCAAGATTCGAGAGCCAGCCGTTGGCGAACGCGCCCATCACCTCTTTGTCGTTGGCGATGCGCATGATCAATACCAGTAGTGGCACTGCCAAAATACCATTGATCACCGCCGCATACACCAGTGCTTGAATCGGATTGATGCCGAGCAGGTTCAGCCCCAGGCCGACGAGCGTGGCGAGGGCGATGATGATGTAAAAGTTGCGCGCCCGCCCCAGCGGCAACGCCAGCCCCTCGCGCCAGCCGAACGTCTCGCAGACGCCATACGCCGCCGCGCCGGCCAGCACCGGCACAGCCAGCAAACCGGTGCCGACGATGCCCAGCGCGAAGATCGCCCCCGCGATGGTGCCGGCATGCGGGAAACCCTGGACCAGTGGCACCAGCGCCCGCGCCGCCTGGTCGGGTGTGGCGATGGTGGTGATGCCATTGGGGTGCAACGTCAGGCCGGTGGTCATCACGATGAACCAGAAGGTTGCCACCGAGATGAACATCCCCAGCGTGGTATCGAGGCGCAGATCATGAATCCAGGCGCGCAGTGATTTTCGCTGCTGTTTCGGCGTGGTGCCGCGATAGTCCGGGTGGTGCAGTTCGCGCTCCTCCACCTCCTCGGATGCCTGCCAAAAAAAGAGATATGGGCTGATGGTCGTCCCCAGGATGGCGACGAGCAGCGCCAGAAACGGCGGCGTGAATTGGATGTTTGGTACGACGGTGGCGCGCAACAGCGCCAGCCAATCCGGCTGAATCAAGAATGCGGTGATGACATACGCGCCCAGTGACAGCACCAGCACCTTCAGCACGCGCGCATACTGCCGGTATGGCACGAAGACTTCCAGCAGCACGACCAGCGCAGTGAAGCCGATCAAGAGCGCGATACCCGGCACCTGGGGAACGAGCAATTGGGTAGAGGCGACCATCGCGCCGAGGTCCGCGCCGATGTTGATCGTGTTGGCGATGACCAGCAGCAAGACGGCACCGAACAGTAACGAGCGGCTGTAGCGCCGACGCACGACGCCGGCGATGCCCGCCCCCGTCACCAGGCCGATGCGCCCGCACATCTCTTGCACGGCGATGGCCAGTGGCAAGAGATAGAGCGCCAGCCATAGCTGCCCCGTGCCGAAGGCCGCGCCGACCTGCGAATATGTGCCGATGCCGGAGGGATCGTCATCGGCAGCGCCGGTGATCAGGCCGGGGCCGAGGATGCGGAAGAAGCGCTCTACCTGATAGAGCGGGCGCGGGAAGCCGCGCGGCAGGCGGCGAGGCCGGACGGCGGGTGGGGGGGGTGGCGGCTGAGCTTCAGTGACGGGTTCGGTCGCCATGCGGTGATCCTTTGTCGCGCCGGATTCGACGGGCAAACGCTCACAGCACCCATCGTGGCAGCGATCCTGGCCTCAGTCTATCACAGCGCGGCGGCGAGCCGTGGAGGTGCATCGGTCACAATCGCCAGACCACCAGCCGCTCGAAACATGGACTAGTCCCATCGCTAGCGCCTAACCATCCAGCCGGCGGGTGGGTGTGGTGGTGATGTCGCCGGGAGGGTTGCTAGCGGTTGCGTCGCTATCACTGCTCTCCGCGTCTACAGGCACTTCATCCGCCATAGTTTCGGACGCAGGCGGCAGGGGCGGCGGCGTGGCCGTGGACCGCGCAGGGATGGCGGGCAGGGGGATCGTCATCTCATCTTCGAGGGTGTAATCAAGGTTATCATCGCGCTCGTCACGCGATGGTGCGTCTGTTTGCTCGTCGTCGAGGATGACGGGAGGCGAGCCAAGCAGTGCCGCTGTCGGCCATTCGGCCACATCACCGCCCAGGCGCAGGTCGATGCGCACGATGGTGGGGACAAGCTGCGTCTCGAGATTGGCCACCTCGTCATCGTCGGCAGCGTCATCCGGTACGCTGGGCAGGGCGGAGGTATGTTCGCTGGCGAACGCCCCGCTGCCCATTCCCTCGGCGCTCTGGCGTGTGATTTGGATGCCCCGTTCGCGGAGCCATTCTTCCGGTGTCATCAAGGCGTCCCCCCTCGTGTCCTTTGCTCTATCGTATCATGGCTGCCAAGGTCCGCCAAGCGGTATCCCCCTTGTGGGCGGGGTATCGTGGAAAGAGACAGCATCATTGGTATAATGGAGTACACCGAGCAGGCATGATGATACGCTATGTCATCCTGGGATGCATCGCCCTGGTGGGGATCGGCGGTGCTGTGTTGCTGGCGCTCCGGCGTTTGTGCGCCGAAAGTCTCCCGGCGGTGCCGGCACCGCTGCCAGGCCGCGCCATGCCCTCGGCGGTGGACGATGTATCACGTCTCCCAACGCGCCCGCCCGTTGCCCCAGCCCCCAGCGCGGCGGTAAACAGCCCGGCTTGGCTGGCCCAGGCGGCGGAAGAATTACGTTTGCCCCTCAGCCAATTGCGCGAGCAGGTCGCCCAGGTCCGCTGCCATGCCGCCGCTGAAGCCGCGCCCGTCCTGGTTTCGCTGGTCGAGCGCCTGGCAGCGCAGGTGGAAGAGGCACATGCCATCATGGCGGGCTGGACCGCCCAACCGTCGCCTGTGGCACCCGACGCCGGAGGCCGCATGGTCGATCTGCGCGCCCTGGCGCGCGACTTCGGCGCGGCGCTGGCCCCCCTCACCGCGCCGCCCGGCGACGTTCCCGCTGGCCCGCCTGTGTGGGTGCGGCTGGCCCCAGCCACGCTGGAAGAGGCGCTGGCGGTGCTGCTGCATAATGCCTGGGAGGCCACGCCGACGGGGTTAGTGGAGGTGGTCGTGCGCGTCATCGCCCACACAGGTGATCGGCACATCGCCCTGACCATCGCCGACCGCCGCGCCGCGCCCCTAGCCAACGTATGGGACGCCCTGGAACTGGATTTCGTGCGCATCCTGCTGGAAGAATACGCTGGCACGCTGGAAGTCGCGCCGCGAGGCGGCGGGGGCAGGCTTACGACGATCTGGCTGCCGGCAACCTGGCTCGCCGACACCTGGGCCGACACGGCAAAGCGACCAGCGGTTGCTACGGGACATCATATACAACAATATGCTCGCCAGGCCACGCCAGCCGGCGGGTGATGGCGATTGGCCAAAAAATCGGGTAGCCAGCGGATCAGGGCGACGGGCGGTATGGATTGAAACCAAGCATTGATACTCCCCTGGCTAAAGCCGAGGGGATTCTTCCCACCCAGCACGCCCATCGTTGACCGAAAGGAGTACCAGATGTGGATTCTGGCTTACGCCAGCAACATGCCGTTTGTCAGAACGGACTACGCTTGCCCGGCGAACCGGGTGACGATACTTGATCGCTTTGCACGGCACCATCTGGGCCAGTTTGCCCGTGGTGCGCTTGCTGAGGATATTGGTGCTGCCCACGGTATCCCGATGGCCGACAAACCCACACTCTGAGCAGCGATAGTGCCTGCCCTTGGGTTTGTTGTGATGGCCACAGATGGGGCAGGTTTTGCTGGTATAGGCTTCATTGATCAGTTCTGTGGTGATGCCCACGGCGGCGGCTTTGTAGGTGACATACTGCCGCAACTGCCCATGCGGCCAATGGCTGATCTTCTGCCGGTTTTCGCGGTTCAGGCGCTTGTTGGTTTTGGTCTTATCCGCGACATCCCGCACATCCCCCAGGACGATCGTTCCCGCCTGCATCGCCTGGGCTTCCTGCACAACCGCCCGACTGACTTTGTGCAGCATATCGCGCTGCCGGGTGTCCGTCTGGGCTTGCAAGCGTTTCCGGCTGGCGACCAACTTCTTCCAGCGGCGCGATCCTGGTTTACAGCGGGCGATCATCTCTTGCAGATCAGCGGTTTTCTTGTTGCGATGCTGGGCATTCGCGCGTAACGCCCGGCAACTGATGATGGTGGCCTTCTCCCCATTGGTGCAGGCCGCCGGATGAATCTCCCCCAGATCCACCGCCATGACGCCGGTGTGCGGTGTTGGCTGGGGGATGAGCCCATCGTCGAGCGTGATGTGCCAGCAGGAGCGTTTGGTGGCATGGGAATAGACCAATTGCACTTGGCGAAAGGCGGTGGCTGGCAACATCGCCAGATGGGCAGGCAAGGCAACCCAGATGGGGTCATGCCCGCGCGCCAGGGACAGGCGCATCCGCCCCTCCACCACCGTGATGCCCGTGTTTTTCCAGGTGGTGGTGTGATAGAACTTGCGTTTGTAGGGATAGCGGGCCAGCGGATTACTCGGTTTCAGGGCTTTGGCGGTCTTGCACGCTTCATAGAAGTCTTGCTGTGCGGCTTGATAGCTATGGGCATGCAGGAAGGATGGGCCACAGAACGCTTTCAGCACGCGGTCATGGTACAAGGGATTGAGCCAGAGATGTGCGGCCTTGCGGAAGGTGCGGTAGTGCTGCACCAGCGTAGCGGTGTAGACGCGCCCGCTCTCCCGGTTCAAGGCGCGTGTCTGATCGGCAGGCAGGGTGCATGCGATGATCTGCACACGGATCATACGGTCGCCTGCCTTTCGATATACTTTTGGATAATCTCACTACTAACATTGCCCGCTGTAGACAGGAAATACGAGCGCGTCCACAAAGAAGGGAGTTTCAGCAGATGAGGAAACTCTTTGCGCAGATGATGCGAACTGCGGCCCTTGATGAGCCGTGGGATGTCGCTGGGCAACGTCTGAGGATTCGCCCGCACGAACAGATGCACGTGATCGGGCTGGATCGCCAGTTCTCGGATATCCCAGCCGTGTTCCGCTGCCACCTCATGCACGATGGCCTTCAGGCGTTGTGCCACTGGCCCTACCAAGACCTTGCGGCGGCGCTTGGGACACCAGATGATATGGTAGACCACCAGATGCACGCAATGTGGCTCATGGTTGTAGTCCATGTAGACAAGGTATCACAGAACAACAATGCTTGTCAAGCACCAGGTACGGTGTCGCTCCGCGACGGCGCTTTCATCCCCCGCTTGAAAGACGGGGGCTTTCCGCGCCCTTCCAGGTGTAACGTTGGTCTGTTGACAACCCGCGACGGCGGATTTCGTCGCGTAGCGTTCAGGCGCGGTTTCAACTGCTGGTTCCTTACGCCGCCCATCCTACGGTAAAATCAGCTAGAGCGCGGAGGGATCGTCGGGGAATTCGGACTCGAACTGGTCGACGGGGATGGGTGGCATATGGGGTGCGTCGAGCGCCCGCTGGTGAGTCTGGCACCATAGGGAGTGCTGGCCGTCAAGGTCGCTGCGCGTCTCGATCTGGCAATTGCACGAGTTCATGCCGCTTAGGGCGTCTTGCGGCTGGCCGCAACAGAGGCATCGTTCCATCGCTGGGTGGCTCCTTTCGTGGGTGAGCACTATGCTCACGCGCACGAGCGGCATGCAAGGGCGATGCCAGACACAGGACGGTGCGGTATTATCCCAGAACGCTGGCATGCCTAACCGACGATCAGGCGCGCTAGCCGCCGCACTTCAGCGCCTTCGCGGGAATGGGCGCGAAGCTCGCCAGCACATGCAACATCAACTGCTGGTTCGCCTGGGCATAGCCTGGTGGCGCGGGCGTCGGTGTTGGCGGGGGGGCAGTCAGGGCCGGCCCACCCGAATTCACGATAAGTGCGCCGTCAAAGATGACATCGATCTGGTAATGCGCGCTATATGTATCCAGCAGCCAAACATCCTGCCCACCCAGGCGGTCTGCCGGCAGGCCAGCCAGCTTGGTATTCGGCGTGAAGCCAGCGCCGCACTGCCACTGGCGCATAAAGGCATTGAGCAGCGGGTTTTCCGTGATGTCCAGGCCATCGCCGCTATGGGCGCGATCACTGGCTGGTGGCATGAAGTGCAGGGTATAGATCGGGAAGGATGCTGAACCAGTGCGGTTGCCCTCATTGCCACCCCCCGTGGTCGTCGTCAGCCGCCAGCCTTTGGGTAGCACGACGGTGAAGAGGCCATGCGGGTCGCGGTAACGGACGCCGTGGGGAATGCCAGCGAGGCCAGGGACGGCAGTAGGCGGCGCGACGGCGGCGACGGTGGCCGCGCCGCCCGCGCGCCCGGCCAGTACGGCGGCGAAGACGAGTACGATCAGCCCGACGTAAAAGATGCCGATCACGGCTCGCAGTTGGCCCGCGCCGGAAGGTTCCGGCGCACGCGGCGAACGCTCAACCATACACATGCTCCATCTGCGATTTTCGACGATGCTACCAGAGATGTCAAATCGGCGGGCGATACGTTACGGCAGGCGGATCTCGCCGCCGGCGAGGGCATTTTTGGCACGCGCGATGTCGCGCACCGCGCCCACCTGCTCAAAAAGACGTAGCGCATGGGTTAATTGTTCCGTCACCTCCGCTGGATCGTCGCCCTGGCGGCGCAGCAATTCGGCGCGCACATAGCGCGTGCGTGCTTCCTCCCACAGCGTCCCCAGGTCGCTGTAGCGCGCCAGCGCGTCATCCAGGTCGCGTGCCGCCTCGGCAAAGCGTGCGTCGGCCAGCGCCACCAGGCCGCGCGCCCGCAGCGCCTGGGCCAGCGGCTTGCGCGCGCCGGACCGCTCGCCCACGTTCACCGCCCGCGCGCCAAAGGCGTCGGTCAGGTCGTGCCGCCCCAGCCGCGCGCCCAACTCCGCCAATTCCGCCAGCACAGCGGGATAACTATGCCGCCCCGCACCGATATCCAGCGCGCCGCGCAGGATCTGTTCTGCCTCCGCGAGGTTGCCGCGCACGATCTGCACCCGCGCCCGGAAGAGCGGCACATATTGCGATTCGCTGACGAGCGGCGGCAACTCGTCCAATTGCTGGCTGACGGTGTCGGCGCGGTCCACGCGCCCGGAGCGCAGCAGCGCCACGGCGTAGGCCAGCACGCCCCAGCGATAGTGGTTCTGCGTGATCAGCGGCGTGCGCGCCGCTACCTGCATGAACTGCTCACCGTCGTTGATGGCGCTCGTCCAGTGGTCCCACTCGTAATAGGCCGCCACCAGCCGTTGCAGCGCCTGGGCGCGCAAGATGTCGCTCTCAAGCTCCTCCGCCTGGGCCAGACCATAGCGCGCGTGTTCCACCGCCTGCCCATATTCGCCGACCATCTGGTGCGCCACGCTAACTTCATTATGGATGTCCACGATCTCGTTGCGGTCGTCGATGCGCGTCGCCCAGAACAGCCGGCGCGTCTGGCTGGCCAGGAAGCCGCGCAGATCCGTTACGGTCGCCTGCAAATTGCCCAGCGCATCCAGCGCCTCGGAGGCGGCGCGCGCCGCCTCGGCGCGTTCCGCGATGGTGACGGCTTCCTCCGCGCTGTGTAGCGCGTCGCGGATCTGCTCCTGCCCGCGCCCCTGGGGCCACGACCACCAGAAGAATGATTTCGCCGTCAGCAGTGCCGCGTAATCCAACGAATCGGTATCGTCGGCCTCTTCCGCCAGGCGTAGCCCCGCCCGCAGATAGCCGCGCAACTCTTCCGGAGCGGGATGGATGCGGAACCAGCTCGCGTAGCGCGCCGGCAACGTCACCAGTCGGCGATAGAGCCGCATGCCATTCGTGCGATCCTCTGCTGCTGTCCAGTCCCGCGTCGGCACCGTCTGCCAGATCTGGAGGGCCGCGCGATAATCGGCGAAAGCACCATCGCCGTCGGTGCGCAGCGCCTTCGCGTCGCCCCGATGGGCATAGAGCGGCACCAGTGTGTCGCGGAACTCCGTCTGCGCCGCCTCGCCGTCTTCCAGCAAGAGCGCGATGGCATGGGTATAGGCGCGGATCGCCGCGCCCGTCGCCTGGCGGATCATCGCCTCGTCGCCAGCCAGTTCTTGATAGCGCACGACCTTGGCGCGCACCGCCCGCCGCCGCTCGGCATCGCGCGCCCGCGCCAGGTTCGCCTGGCGATAATACTCCTCGTAGTGCCGCGCCAGCAGTTCGGCGTACTCCTCTGCGCGCCCGGCGGCGAAAGCTTCCAGCCACTCAGCGAAATGCTCGTGTTCGTGGGCGCGCCGCGCGCGCGGCATCGCCTCATACACCACGTCGCGCGTCAGGGGATGCTTGAAGAGGTAGCGTGGCTCATCGGCTTGAAAGGGATCGTCGAGCTGGCTGGGATTGGTCGCGGGGGTGATCAGATCCTTGGCGATCAGGCTATGCAGCCCTTCGTCCAACTGCTCCCAGGTCAGGTGTTCGGCGATGCCCATCAGGGCGCTGGGCCAGAACGTGCGCCCGATGACCGACGCATGGCGCAGGATGTCGCGTTCCGCCGGCGTCAGCAGGTCGATGCGCGCGGCCAGCACGCCCTGCACCGTATCGGGGATGGCCGGATCGCTGGCTTCGCTGCTCTCGGCCCAGTCTGCCGCCACCTGCCAGCGGTCGCCTGCCTGCACGATCACGCCTCGGTCGATGAGCATGCGCACGATCTCTTCGATGAAGAAGGGATTGCCATCCGCGCGCCGCAGGATGCTGCGCCGTAAGCGCGGTGGCAGCGCGTCGCCGTCCAGCAATTCGTCGATGAGCCGGCTGCTCTCCTCCGGCAAGAGCGGTTCCAACGCCACGGAAACGTACCCGTGCTTGCCGCTGCCCCACGCGGGCCGGCGGTGCAGCAATTCGGGGCGCGCCGTGCAGAGGAAGAGGATCGGCGCGCCATGCACCCGCGCGGCGACGGCCTCGATCAGATCCAGCAGGGCATCATCGGCCCAGTGAATATCATCGATCATGATGATCAGCGGCGCGGTGGCGGCGAGCGCCTCCCAGAAGCCGCGCCAGGCGCGCGTGATGCCGTCTTGCAGTGTGCGCGTATCCGTCGCCAACTGCGTCTGCCGCTCGACGGTTTCCAGCCCGACGGTGTAGCCCAGATAGAGCGCGATGGTCGCGGGGTCGTCGCGCCGCCCGGCGGCCTGGAGCGCGGCGGCGACATGGGTGGCGATCAGCGCGCGCGCCTCGTCCGGCGGGGTGGCCGGCGTGATGCCGCAGAAGTCGCGCAGGATCTCGGCCAGCGGCCAGAACGTGATGCCCTCGCCATACAGCGCGCAACGCCCGACCTGTGCCTGCGCCGCCAGCGGGGTTTCGTGCGAGGCTCCGGCGATGAACTCGCGGGCCAGGCGTGTCTTGCCGACGCCCGGCGCACCCAGGATCGTGACGACGCGCGCCCGGCGCTGCTGCACAGCGCGCAGATAGACCGAAGCGATCAGACCCAGTTCCACATCGCGCCCGATGAGCGGCGCGCGGGGCTGTTCCAGGCTGCGCGCCCGCGCCAGCGGCACAGGGTTCACGTCACTCATCCGCAGCGCCCGCCAGATGTGGATCGGGCGCGGCTTGCCCTTGAGTTCGGCGGCGGGTAGCGCCTCGTACTCCACCGTCCCCTGCGTGTCGCGGAAGGTGCGCGGGCCGACAACGACCGTGCCAGGATCAGCCACGCTTTGCAGCCGCGCCGCCACGTTGACGGGATCGCCGGTGATGAGGAAATCGCGGCCATCCGCCGGCCCCGTCGCGGCCACCACCGCGCCGGTATTGATGCCGATGCGCAGCACCAACTGCACCGCCAGCGGATCGCCTGCGCGGCGTTCGGCGTTGAAGTGCGCCAGCGCGCGTTGCATGTCTAGCCCCGCCCGCACGGCGCGCACGGGGTCGTCCTCGTGGATCTGCGGCAGCCCGAACACGCCCATCACCGCGTCGCCGATGAACTTTTCGACGATGCCGCCGTGGCTGTGAACTTGCTCCGCCATCAGCGCGAAAAAGCGTGCCAGCAACCCGCGCAACTCTTCGGGGTCCAGCGCGTCCGCCAGGGCCGTCGAGTTCGCCAGATCGGCGAAGAGGATCGTGACGACGCGCCGCTCTTCGGGATCATCGGCGTGGGTGTCTGCCGGTGGCATGGTCGCCGCCAGCGTGCCGGTGATGGTCAGCCGCTGCCCGCACTGGTTGCAAAACCGCGCGCCCGCTGGATTGCGCGCACCGCAATTCGCGCAGCGCACGCTTGCCACGCCATCCGCCGCGCCCGCCGCCATGTTGCTCCGCTGTTCCCGTCGCGCGAACCACCGCATGTGCCGCCATCCTTCCGTCACGCCGAGTTTGCCCTTATGTTATAGCACAGGAGGGCCGCCTTGCCTACTGGCAGCAATGCCGCCGCATCTGGTATACTTCTGAAAGAGGTCAGTAACATTTTGTAACTAGTAAGACGAAACGGAGGCCGCGCGATGCTGTATTCGTCGCTGCTGGATCTCATCGGCAACACGCCGCTGGTGGAATTAGGGCAGCTCAGCCCGTCGCCGCTGGTGCGTATCTATGCCAAGCTGGAAGGACAGAATCCGACCGGCAGCATCAAAGATCGCATCGCGCTGGCGATGATCACGCAGGCGGAGGCCGAAGGCCGGCTGCATCCTGGCAGCATCATCCTGGAGCCGACGAGCGGCAACACCGGCATCGGCCTGGCGATGATCGCGCGGATCAAGGGCTATCGCTTCATCGCTGTGATGCCGGATAACGTGAGCCGTGAGCGCCGCCAGATGTTGGCACTCTATGGCGCGGAAATCATCACCTCCGATGGACGGCTGGGCAGCAACGGCGCGGTGGCCCTGGCGCGCACCATCGCCGCCGCGCATCCCGCTTACGTGCTGCTTTATCAGTATGGCAATCCGGCGAATCCGGGGGCGCACTATGCCACGACCGCGCCGGAGATCATCCGCGACCTGCCGGACCTGGATGTCTTCGTGGCCGGCCTGGGGACGGGTGGCACGCTGACGGGCTGTGGTCGCCGCCTGAAAGAGCATAACCCGGCCATCCGCGTCATCGCGGCGGAGCCGTTGCAGGGCGAGGGCGTGCAGGGCTTGCGCAGCCTGGCCGACGGCTTCATCCCGCCTGTGCTGGATGCCAGCGTGCTGGACGCGAAGATCCTCGTGCATGCGACCGACGCGATCCGCGCGACACGGGTGCTGGCGGCGCGCGAGGGCATCTTCGCCGGCCCCTCTTGTGGCGCGGCGCTGCACGCCGCCCTGCGCGTGGCGCGCTCGCTGGAACGCGGCAAGGTGGTCGTCATCCTCGCCGACGGCGGCTGGAAATATCTGAGCGAAGATCTGTGGACGAGCGACCTGGCGACGCTGGAAACCACGCTGGAGGACAAGCTGCTATGGTGATCCTGCCCCGCGCGACGTATGCCGCGATGCTCGCCCACGTGCATGCCGGCTACCCCGACGAAGCATGCGGCATCCTGGCTGGCGATGCGCCGGGCGGCGCGATCACGGCGCACTTTCCGGCGCGCAACGCCGCCGCCGATGTCGGCGATGATCCCGCCACCTTCTCGATCATCGCCGGTCCCGATCTGCTCACGATCATCAATACGGTCGATGACCACGACTGGGTCGTCTTCGCCTACTACCACTCGCACCCGCGCACGCCGGCCTATCCCTCGCCGCGCGACATCCATTACGCCGGCAACTGGCCAGGGACGTACTACCTGATCTTTTCGCTCGCCGACCCCGCCCAGCCGGTCCTGCGCGCCTTCCTGGTGGAGGATGGTGCGGTGATCGAGGACGAGATCACGATCATCGGCGTATGATTGATAGGGTTCAGCTTGTGTATCATACGCTTTGCGGGTGATCAGTATGGATATCGGAGGACAGACATTCCTGTCTGTCCGGCCCCAATGATCACCGTCTTGACCCGCAAGGGGTATAACCCATTGATGTGCGGAGTAGCTAGGGCTATGTTTCCCTGGCAACAGATCAACGTTTTACCTATTATGGAGTATTCGTCCAAAGTATTTGGTCGTCTGACCACGTGCCTATCATAACAGCGATTAAAGCCGTCGAAAAATCACCTTCGTAGAAGCTATACAGAAATAGATGGGCTGCGAAACGCGGTTTGCCAGGAACGTAGGCGAAATCGCCACGGTTCACCGGATTAGAATTTGGATAAAAAACAGTCGTGTGCAGCAGCACCTCAACTTGATCGCTGTCCGGTGGCAAACGCCAAATCATGGTGGTTCGTGGGGATGCAACGAAGGTGGAATGACCCATCCCATTTACTATAGCGGCTACCGAATAATCATGCTCGATATAGCAGCCGCCGTTTTGGCCGAGTTGCACGGTATCGATCGTGGTGCCGGTGGTACCGCTCGGATCTGTGGGAGCAGCGGCATTGTGCCAAGTGGTGCCACCATGTGTACCACTGAACAGCAAAGGAGCATTTTCGCTGTAATCTGTGTTAAAGGGCGAAATTGCGATGCATAAGCGCGTCGGTTGATATGGTGCGGTCGCTATTGATGGCATCCCCTCGGTGGCCGAACCTATGGCACTGATCGCTGTCCAAGACCGCCCATCATCACTGCTATGCTCCAATAAAAAAGGATATTTGTTGGTAGGATCGTGCAGGAGGCGGTACCAGGCGAGCGGCGCGCGGTAATCGGCGGCAAGTTCCTGCGGCTGCCACCCCTGGCGCTCCGCCGCGCTCGGCGTCGTTTTAGGGAATGTCCAGGTTACACCGTCGCGGCTACTGGCAAAAAGCGGATTGCCTCGGAAAGAATTGGGCGGATTGTTTTCCAGTGCATAAAAACGCCCCTCACGATAGATGCTTTGCCCGACATTTTGCAATAGATCATAGATGGCAAAGAGGCTGCCGGTCGCCAACAAGTGCCAGGACGAGCCGGCGTCATAGGTTGCCCAAAAACGCAGCTTTTGCGATTGATGGGGATCAAATTCCGCCAGAAAGAAGATTTTGCCGCCATTGATCGGCGCGGTCAAATCGCCGATGGCCGGGGTGGGGAGATCAGCCCAGTGTGCGCCGCCATCCCAACTGCGCGAGCAGTGTGAGAAACCACAGGCCAGCATCAAGCCGGGATCATTCGTGCTGATCGCTTGTGAAAGCATCTGGTAGCCGGGATACGTCGCGTGCCATCCTTTCGGCGCAACCCATGGGATGCTCGTTCCCCAGAAGTAGGGGAAGGCGGCGTGTTCGCCCACGTCCAGGGCAGAAAGCACCGAGAGAATGATGGCCAACAGGATCAAACTACGCTTACGTAGCTGCAAATAGGTCGAAATACGCCTCTTCATTGCCTCTCACACTCCCCTAGCTCTGGCGACTATTCTCCTTCGCAGTATACCTGCCTAAGTATACATGCGTAATAGTATATGCGGCAACCGATGTACTCAATATCCTATTTTGCTTCGTCCCAGCGCACCTCCGTCGCTCCCTGCTGCGCCGTCACCGGCTGGCCCAGCACCAGGCCCGCCACGCGCGCGAACCGGTCAGGATCGCCGCAGTTCGCGCAAGATCGTCAGGCCGCCGATGCCGGAGTCGAAGACGCCGATGGGACGTGGATCGCGGGGCTGCGCCATGCTGGCACCTCTACTTGGCCGGGCCGGGTAGCACGGTCCGCGCGATATGCTGCAAGCGGCGCAGCCGCACGGCGGTGGCCCGCTGCCCCGGCTCCCAGTGATGATATTCGCGCAGATAGGTGCGGTCCGGCCAGACGAGCGTGCGCGCGATCGCGCCCAATTCGCCGACGCTGTGCGCCGAGCGCAGGAGATATGCCGCGCCTTTGATCGAGGGCATGTCGATGCCGACCGCGGCCCAGCGCGCCTGTTCGGGGGCGGTCTGCGCCGCTTCGGCCAACTGATCGATCACGATCTGCGGCACGGGGGCATCCAGCAGCGTGCGTGCCTGCCAGAACGCCAGCACCACCGGCAACGCCGTTTCAGTGGCGATCACTTCCTTGGTGAACGCCTGCCAGTTCCACTTGGGGTTATGCTCGTGGCGACGCATCATCTCAGCAATATCAACCAACCATAGCCACTCCGATCCCTCGTGATGGACGATATGATGGGCGCACAGGTAGCGCAACTCGTCGTTGGGATGCATCGCATAGCAGGACGTGCCACGGAAGGTTGTCGGGATCGCGCAATCCCAGATGGCCACGGGATCGAACGTGGCGCGATACGCCGGGCGGTGGATCAGCGCCCAGGCCAGTTCCACGCGAATATCACGCGCCTCCCATTTGTCGAAGAGCGGCTGCAACACGTGATACACTCGCCGCTGGCTGACGTTGACATCAATGAAGATATCCAGGTCGCGGCTGGGGCGTGGACCGAGCAGGCCATAGATGCGCATCCCTAGCATCGGCCCCTTGCTGGGCATGGCACGAATGCCCGCCGCATGACACGTCGCCAGCGCCTCGCGCAGCGTATACACCAGGCGCATCTGTCGCAGCAGCGCCTCCTGGTAGGCCGTGCGCATGATCTCCCAGATATTCGGCGCGACCAGGGGTTCGAAGCCCTCGCGCGCCAGGTGATACCAAACCAGCGAGCGCAGGTTATGGCGCTGCGCCACGTTGGAGACTTCTTGCCATTCCTGATCTGTCAGATCTTGGCACAGTGCCAAGAAGTGTTCGCGCTGCTCCGGTGCCAAGCGATCCCGGCATGCCGCCAGCACGATACGATCCGGCATGGTGAGAGGGCGCGGCGGCTGGTCCCAGCCCCCGATCCGCATCGGTAGGGTGTCGCTCAGCCCCGCCGGCGCGACTTGGGCGCGCGTCATGGCACAGGCTCCTTCGTCGTCACCTGGTCCAGCGCGGCCAGGCCAGCGGCCAGCGTCGGAAAGGTCAGTCGCCAGCCGGGAGCCTGGCGGGCCAGCGCGATGGCGCTCGCCCATTGCTGGCGCAGGGTGCGCGTATTTTGCCGGAAGGCGGAAGTGATCAACAGCGCCACGGTTTCGGCCTGGGTCAGCGGCGTGAGGCTGAGTTCCCCATCCGGCGTGAACTGCGGCGCGACGATCCAACCTACCGGCGCGGCCTGGCTCGGCGCGGCGGCGTGGAAGTGTTCCGGCAGGTCGGCGATGGGACCTTCCAGGGCTGTGCCACGATCAGTCAATTGCGCCAGGCTGGCCTCGCTGACATGGCAGCAGCGGGCGCAGGGCCGCACGGCGATCCCCGCCGGTGTTTCGTCCAGCAGGGCGATGTCATCGGTCAGATAGTGCCAGCCCTGCGTCGTCAGGGCCAGGCTCAGCGTCGTTTTGCCCGTGCCGGAAATGCCCGGCAACAGCAGCGCCCGCCCGGCGCGCGTGACCGCCCCGCCATGCAGCGCCAGTGCGCCCGGCGCGTTTTGCACGGCGCAGGTGAAGACCTGCCATTCGATGTGCTGAATCAGCCGGCTTTCGTCGCCGATCATGTTCGAGAACTTGTCATAGGTGACGTGCCACAGGCCGTCCGCCTCGGTGTAGTCCACGCCGATGACCTCGGCCTCCGCTGGCGCTGCCGCCACGGCGAAGGGGGCCAGCAGGGCGCGCAGCCGCGCATGCCAGGCGTCCGGCTGAGCTGGTGCGCGCACGACGATCGGCTGGCCCAGCACGGCGAAGGCGAGATCGACCTGTTCCACATTGGTCATGCTGTCTCCTCCCCTGGCGCTGCCGTCAGCAGATCGAGTTCCTGGAAGGAGGCGACGAGTTCACGCGCGGTCCCCGCGACATCCGCCACCTGGGGCAGCAGTGTGGCCAACTCCGCGCCGATAGCCGCCACCGTCTGGCTGCCATCGCACATATCCCACACCAGCGCGCCCACGGCGGTCAACACATGCCCCCGGTCGTCGCGCGGATCATACAGCACCGCCGACCCATCCGGCATGATCTCCATTTCGATCTCCGCCCGATGAAGCGGGCGGTCAGGCAGGACAGCAGACATTACGGTTCCCCCGAAAGTGCTATGGAAAACGACCAAAGGAACATCCTTGCCCTAGCATAGCCGATTTGGGGCGTGGAGTCAATGGGATAATCACAAAAAACCTCTCTCCATACGGGATGAAGAGAGGTGAGCCAAGCTAACGTCGGTCTAGTTGACGGTGATAGAGATCGTCGCTGTGCAAACAGTCGTTCCCGACGAATTCTTCAGCGTCCCTACGAACGTGAGCAAAGTTCCGGAAGGATACGAGCCGTCATAGCGCACATGCAACTTGAATTGCAAATCCGACTTGGTCCCCGTATTGGCCGTAGGAGAAATATCATCGAGAGTGTGACCCTGGTTGATCTGGTTCGCTGGGTTCGCGTTAGGGCAGGTTGATGGCGTGCCGGAACCAGTGTTCTGGAACAAGAACGCATTGTTGCCGGATGACGTTAACTTGAAAGGTGTTGAAGAGGTGCTGGTCGGATCGAACGGGCTGCCGTTGAGCGTGTAGGTGAGCGTATACGAATCCGCCGGCAGGTTCGTCGCGGTGAACCAGATAAACTCCGTCGCGGAGCTATTGACTGTCGAGATCTGCGTGAAGCCGGAGTTCTCAATGCACATGCTGCATGCGGTCGGGTCACTGGTGATGTTCGAGACCACCCCGAAGCTCTGGATAGCGTGCTTGACATCCTGGTGCGAGGCACCGGCAGCCGCCGCTGCGGCCACACCCGCCGCTGTCGCCGTGGCGGCGGCCACCGCCGCACCTTGCAAGAACTTGCGCCGCGAGGCATTCACATCGGGCGTGGGTGTTGTAGTGTTGTTTTCGGTCGCGTTATCGTCATGATTCTGCGAAGCCATAGTATCGTCCCCCTTTTAGGATACGCTGAATGCTCGACCAACGATGAGTTTGCTGCCGCGCAAGCTCCGGAAGATAGCTCCATAATAGCACACAAAGGTTACAGAAACCATAGCCATCTCCCGCTTCTTTGGTAAAATCAGCAGAAACTCATCTTCTTGGGTAAGAACTGGTTACACATGCAGAGGTGGGAGGCAGGTGGTTGTATGCACACCAGGGCGGGGGGACGGCAGGGGACGGCGGGGGCGCGATTTATCGCGCCCGTACAAGGACCAAGGGCGAGAGACGTGCCGAGAAGATGGCGGGGGACGGCGGGCGGTTGAAACCGCGCCTGAACGCTATGCGACGAAACCCGCCGTCGCGGGTTGCCACCATACGTGACCGATGCTGCTTCCGATGATCAGTGTTTATATAGGAACGGGGCGGCGGACAGGAATGTCCGCCCCACGCGCATCTGGAGGGCAGCCATGCTTGTCTGTCACCACGACCATCTGGAGGGCAGCCATGCTTGTCTGTCACACGGTGGCCAGGAATTTCCCCTCCACGACAACCTGGAGGACAGACATGCTTGTCTGTCACCTGGCCGCCAGGAATGTCCCCTCCACACTGATCAGTGTCCCCCCACGCTGATACGCTCGATGTCTGCGCTCCCCTCTCCATCCGCAGATGGGGAGGGGCCGGGGGTGGGGCCACCTCGTCTCCCCTCTCCATCCGGTCTGTAGGGGCGTACCCTGGTGCTCGCGCTGGCATCAAACGCTCTGCTATAATGACGACGGGAGGATGTCGCTATGTTGTATGCCGAACTGGTGGCCGCCGCGCTGGCGGACAAGCGCGCGGGCTTCGCGCGCCAGGAAGATGCCTTCGGGGCGGCGCTGGCCCAATACCGCGCCGCACTGGCCGATCTCGCGCGGGCGTATCCCACGCGGAGCGCGCTGGAAGCGCGGCTGGCAGCGCAGCAAGAACACGGCAGCATCGGCGCGCGACCCACGGCGGCATATGACGCCTGGGCGACGGGGACCGGCGCGAGGCGCATGCCCATCGCACCTTTCGGCCAACCCTTCGCGCACCACGAGGCGGCGCGGGCCTGGGCGGAGCGCGTGATCGCCGGCACGACCACCGTCGCCGTGGACGGCAGCCAGATCCTCCCCTGGCGCGACGTGTCGATCCCGGTCGCGCTGGTGCAGACGGCCATCTTCGCCAACCCGCACGATCCCGCCCAGCCCTACCTGAAAGATGCGCGCGTGGCCGTCCTCGGCCCCGACGACCTCACCGCCGTCGAGGTGGCGGGCGCGACCGAATTGCACGTGCAACTGGCGGCGGAAGAACTGGTGAACCTGCGTCGCTTCCAACTGGAAGTGGACACCTTGATCGCCTGGATGGACGCCTGGCAACCGACCCCGCACACCCCGCCGCCCGTGGCGCTGCTGGATGGATCGCTGATCGTCTCCTTCGCGTTGCGCAAGGAATCGCCCCTGCGCGCAGCATATATCGGTGCCGTCACGCGCTTGCTGACGGCCTCTGAGCGCACCCGCGTGCCGCTGGTCGCCTATATCGACACGAGCATTGCGCGCGATCTCGTCACCATGCTGCGCGCCGCCTTCCCCGCACGCAACCTGCCGGCGGAACGACGCATTCACGACGCCCTGCTCTGGGGCGACGCGCTGGCCTGGGGCGATGTCAGCCTACCGTTTCTGTCGGCACGCGGCGACGTGCTGGGCGAGTATGGCGCGCAGAGCGGCGCGGTAGCCTTCGCCTACCTGCGCGCGGCGGCGGATCGCCCGCCAGCCCGACTGGAACTACCCCGCTGGCTCGTGGAAAGCGACCTCTATCCCCACGTGCTGAATGTGTTGCGCGCCGAACTCGTCGCCGGCAATGGCTACCCCTATGCCATCGAGACGGCGGACGCCGTGGCCGTCATCACCACCGAAGACCGCGCCCGCTTCTACCACCTCTTCCAGCGTTTCGCTGCCGATGCCGGCTTGCCGCTAACCTTCTCGCGCAAGCTCCTCAGCAAGTCACGCCGCCGGTGAGGCCGACGGGCGGTTGCGACTGCTTCGCCTTACCCCCGACCCCTTGCCCTTTCCGCGCGCATATGTTAGATTCATCAGCGTGATTGATTGGTTTGCTCATAAGTCGATAAGGAAAAGCTATGCAACAGTTTTTGATTCGCGGGCTGCCGGAAATGGACTTGCCGCGCTTACGGGCAACGGCGCTACCGGCGGCGTGGCGCTATGTACGCGAGGTATATACCGCGCCATTCCGGGCGGATGCGGAACTGGCGCAGGCCCACTCCTTCGCGGAGCAGGAACGCACGCGACGCGCGGCCATCCTGCGGCTGTTGCTGTTTACCACCGCTGGCATCATGGGGCTGGTCGCCGTGCCGGTGGCGCTGGCGGAACGGCTGGCGCTGGATGATGTGGCCGTGTTGCTGGTGCTGGCCGTGCTGGCCCTCGTGGCGCTCTTTGGCTGCCAGCGCGGCCAGGTGGTGCCGGCGGCATTGCTCTTCGTCGGCGGTGGCACGGCGCTGGGATTAGGCTTCGCCGTGCTGCATCCCGGCGGCATCGACGGGGCGGTGCTGAGCAGCTATTCGGGCATCACGCTCTTCATCCTCATCGGCATGCTGCTTTTGCCAGGGCTGGCGGCCTGGGCGGTCGCAGTCGCGGCGGTCGGGCTGACGTTCGCCACTTTTGTCGTGGTGCCGCTCGCGCCGGGCCTGATCGGCGCACACGGGGCGGGCGCGGCAAAAACCGCTTTGCTGGGCCAACTCCTCGGCGCGCAGGCGCTCACCGCGCTGCTGGGCTGGACGGCGGCGCGCAGCGCGCAGGCGGGGATGCGCGCCGCTACGGCGGCGGCGATGCGCGAACGCGAGGTGACGGCGCTGAAAGAGCGCTTCATGATCGAGGTGAACCATGAATTGCGCACGCCGATCATGACCTGGTATGGCAACACCGAATTGCTGGCGCAGATGGGCGAACTCACGACCTCGGACGAGCGGCAGCACATGACCGCCCGCGCCCTCCAAGCCGGCGACGACGTGCTGGATATGCTGAATCAGGTCTTGCAAGTGGGCGATCTGGAGGGCCAACCGCTGAATCTGCAACCGGTCGCCTTCACCGTCGGCCCCTTGCTGGAAAACGTGTTGAAGACCTATGACGCGCCGGAAATGCGCGCCGGTGGCCCGCGCGAGGTGGCGCTGCACGCCGCGCCGCAGGTGCGCGCCTGGGCCGACGAGGCCCGCGTGCGCCAGGTGGTGGAACTCTTGCTTTCCAACGCGCTCAAATATTCGCCGCCCGGCTCGCCGCTGGCGCTCAGTGTCCGCGCGGTGCATTCAGCGCGGCGGCGCGTCTTCGCGCGCTGGTCCCACGGCGATCCGCCCCCCGACTTCGTGCAGATCAGCGTGCGCGACCACGGCCTGGGCGTGCCGCCCGCCGATGCCCCCAAGCTCTTCAACCGCTTCGTGCGTCTGGAACGCGACAGCGTCGGCGCGGTGCGCGGCATGGGCTTCGGCCTCTATCAATGCCGCCTGCTGGTGGAGGCGCTCGGCGGGCGCATCTGGGTCGAAAGCACGGGGATCCCCGGCGAGGGATCAACCTTCTGTTTCACGCTGCCAGCAGCTCCGTCGCCCCGTACCCCGCTGGTATGACCCGCTATGATCCTGTTCATCGAATTGCTGGGCGGTAGCGGCGATCTGCTGATCGCATTGCCAGCGCTGCAAGCCCTGGCGCGGGCGCGTCCCCGCGCTCCCGTTGTGGTGCTGACGAGTGCGCCCGGCGGCGCGCTATTGCAGCATGATCCGCATCTCACGGTCTGGCAGATCGACACGCCAGCGGCACCGCACCACCTGCGCGCGGCGGTCGGCCAGGCGGTGGCCGCGCAGGCATGGGATGTGATCATCAGTGACACGTCGTATCTCGACATCGACACGCTCGTGCGGCAAAGCGGCGCGCGATGGGCGATCACCGATCTGTGGGACGACGCCCGCCCGGATGAGCGCGTGGCGGACGCTTTCTCCCGGCGACTGCTGGCGGCGGGGCTGATCGCGCCACACGACATCCAGCCCGCACGGCTCTATGTGACGGCGGCGGAAGGCGCGAGGGGCGCGGCGGTCGTCGCGGGGCTGCCCGGTCCACGGGTGCTGCTCTGCCCCCACTCCCAGATGCCCATCAAATGCTGGCCAGCGGCGCATTGCGTCGCCGTCGCGCGCCTGCTGCAAGCGCGCCTGGACGCGCAGATCTTAATCCCCGCTGATGGGGACCAGATGGGAACACGGCTGGCGACACGGATCGGCGGTGGGGCGCGGGCGTTGCCGCCCATGCCGTTACGCCAGTTCGCCGCAGTCACCGCGCAGGTCGATCTCTGCCTCAGCACCGACAGCATGCCGGCGCACCTGGCCGCCACGTTGGGCGTGCCGACGGTCACGCTCTTTGGCCCCACCTGGCACGCACGTTATGCCCAACCCGCGCCCCACCTCGCCCTGCAAGGCATGCCCACCTGCCCGGAGCGCGATCTCCTCAACCACGCGCGCCAACGCTGCTGGTTCAGTGGGCGCTGCCCGCTGGGCCTGCCCACCTGTGTCGCCGCGCTCCCGCCAGATGACATCCTCGCCGCTTGCGCCCGGCGGCTAGCCGGCGCTGTGGGTGCGTGAAACCATGCCGCTCCTCGTCAGCGGCGGTTAGGATCGGTGGCATACCATCCGGCTCGTAGACCGGCGGCGGGTGGATGTCGAAGGCGTCGGCCAGGCGCACGAAAAGGATGACAGGAAGGTCTGTCCTCCGTTATCCATACTGATCATCCGCAAAGCAGAGAGTTTGAATCGTCGGCAATTTGAAAGAAGTTGGAAAGCCCCTTTATTAGCGAGCCGTTTAATAGGTGTGTGCATTTGGGCTAGCGGTCAACACATTCACCACGTCCACAATGGCAAACCACCAGCGTCCATCCGCCCAGATCCGGCGAATGCCCTGGCGCTCGAAGACAGCGATGCTTTGCGTTGATCGCGGTGCCATGTCCGCTCATTTACTGTTCGCTAGCTAAAATAGCTTGACTGGCTTCTGGTTTCGATGATAGCACACTGAGTGAATGTTGTAGCAGCGTCTCGCCCTGAAATGGTGTATGATACGGCACAGACAGCGATGCGGCGCAAGGAGCGATGGGGTGATGATCGAGACGTTGCAGGCACAACTGGGCGACAAAGTGAGCGTGAATGCTTACGAGCTGGCGGCGCATGGGCGCGACGAAAATTATCCCTCGCCGCATCCGCCGCTGGCGGTGGTCTATGCCACGGAACGGGCGGACGTGGTGGCGACGTTGGCCTGGGCGCGAGCGGCGCATGTCGCCGTGATCCCCTTCGGCGCGGGGACGAGCTTCGAGGGGCAGGTGGTGCCGCAAGGGCCGGCGATCAGCCTGGATCTGGCGCGCATGAACCGCGTGCTGCGCATCGCGCCGGCAGACTTTCTGGTGGAGATCGAGCCGGGGGTGACGCGCACGGCGCTGGAGGCGGCATTGCGCTATACCGGCCTCTTCTTTCCGGTCGATCCGGGGGCGGACGCGACGCTGGGTGGCATGGCGGCGACCAACGCCAGTGGCACGACGACGGTGCGCTATGGCGGCATGCGACCCAACGTGGCGGCGCTGGAAGTGGTGCTGGCCAGCGGCGAGGTGCTGGACCTGGGCCGGCCCGTGCGCAAAACGAGCAGCGGCTATGACCTGAAAGATCTCTTCATCGGCTCCGCTGGCACGCTGGGGGTGATCACGCGGCTGACGCTGCGGCTGCATCCCGTGCCGGAACACGTCCACACGCTGCGCGTCGGCTTCACTGATCTCGCCCAGGCGGCGGAGGCGGCCTATGCTATGATGGCGAGCGCGCTGCCCGTGGCGCGGCTGGAATTGCTGGACGACCTGAGCTTGCGCGCGATCAATCGCGCCCTGGGGCGGGCGTATCCCGCACAGCCCACGCTCTTCATTGAGTTCCACTCCTCCACTGCGGAATCCATCGCCGCCGAAGCCGAGCTGGCGCAGGAATTAGCGCGCTCTGCTGGCGCGGCGGACTTCGCACTGGCGCGGGCGACGGACGAGCGGGCGGCCATCTGGGAAGCACGCCACAAAACCTATTGGGCGCTGGTGAGCCAGTTTCCGGGCCACACCTACACGATCACCGACACGGCGGTGCCGCTGGCGCAACTCGTGCCAATGGTGCGCTATGCCCAGGAATTGCTGGTGACGCTGGGGCTGCCGGGGAGCATCATCGGCCACGTGGGCGACGGCAACTTCCACACGCTCGTCGCCACCCCGCCGGAGGAGATCGAACGCGCGCACGACTTTTCCGGGCGACTGGTGCAGCGGGCGCTGGCACTGGGCGGCACGGCCAGCGGCGAACATGGCATCGGCATGACCAAGCGCCCCTATATGGCGGCGGAACACGGCACGGCGCTGGACTGGATGCGGCGTATCAAGGCGCTCTTCGACCCCGACAACCTGCTGAATCCGGGGAAGATCGTGTGAAAGGTGGGTTACACCTATGCATGATCCCTTGGCACAGCAGGGGAGTGAGCGCAGCCGGTGGTCTGCCAGGGGCAGCGATGGAAAACACATGGTTTGGGTAGGGTGTCGCGCCTCATATCCTGAATTGTATGAACGCGCTGATCCCATTAACGAACCGATCAGGTAAGATTGATCCTAGCCCCGTAGAGGATTCCCGTTCGAGCTGGGGGTAACTCCCAGCGGCCCAGCGACGATGAGATCGTGTTCTCGGCGACCACGCGGGGGTGACGACTTATGGGGGTGTCGGACAAAAGGAGCGCAGTATGGCACGCGAGCGCATGATCGTGGTCGGCGGCGGGGTGATGGGCCTGGCAACCGCCGCCGCGCTGGCCGGGGCGGATGTGGATGTGACGGTGTTGGAACGCTTCGCTGTCGCGCACGAGTGGGCGTCGTCGCATGGGCTGACGCGCGCCATCCGGCACGAATACGGACCGGCGGCGATCTATACGCAGATGGTGGCACGCAGCCTGGACCTGTGGGACGACCTGGCGCGCGAGACGGGGCGGCGGCTGTATACCCAGACGGGCGTGCTGACGCTGGGCCAGCCAGACGACGGCCACACCCTGCCGGGCTACGACGTGATGCGCGCGGCGGGTCTGCCGGTGGAGCGCCTGACGCCGACGCAGTGCGCCCACCGTTTCCCGCAATTCCGCCCCGACGATTACGCTGCCATCACGTATAATCCCATCGGCGGCATGCTCTACGCCTCGGAATGCCTCTTTGCGCTGGCGGATCGCGTGCGGGCGCGCGGCGGCGTGATCCGCGAGGGTGTGCGCGTGGCGCGGGTGGACGTGCGCGGCGCTGGTGGGCGCGTGGTGCTGGCCGACGGCAGCGAGATCGCTGCGGATCGCGTCATCGTCACCGCCGGGCCGTGGGTGCGCGATGTGCTGCCGGATCTCCCCCTGCCCATTCGCGCCACGCGCCAGCAAGTGTGCTATTTCGGCGGCCTCGATCCAGCCAGCTTCGGGGTGGGCGCGTTCCCCGTCTTCCTGGCGAGCATGGAGTATTATGGCTTCCCGCTCGTCGCTGGGCCGGACGGCTCGCCCTGGTTCAAGGCGGCCTCGCACGTTTTCGGCGCGACGGTTGATCCCAACGTCCCCTACGCGCCGGACCCCGCCGAGATCGCGGGCGTGCAGGACTTCCTGCGTCGCGTCATCCCCGCCGCATCCCAAGCGCCGCTCGTCGCCACCGATTGCTGCATGTATGATCTCGCGCCCGACGAAGACTTCATCTTAGACTATCATCCCGCCGGCGCGGGCGTGATCATCGGCTCCGGCTTCTCCGGCCACGGCCTCAAGTTCGGCGTGCTGATCGGCAGGCTACTGGCCGCACTGGCGCTGGGCGCGGAACCAGAGGTGCCGCTGGACACCTTCCGGCTGGCGCGGCTGGGGCTGTGATCGTATTCAAGAATACACAAACGCCTCGCCGACGCGCGTCAGATGTGTGAGATCCCGTTGGCGCAACGCTTGCATAGCGTCATCGATCAGCGTTGTAGCTGTGTCATCGAGAGCTTCTTCACCGCAAAAGCTGCATACACCAGCTACAACTCGGACTGTCACCGTATCCTGCCCGACGCGAAGGGTTTTGGCGATCTCACGCACAACATAAGTGTTTTCATGGCCACAGGTAGGACAAATAATGCCTTCCAGCTTTTCTTCCAGCGTCGCCATACGTTTCACTCCTCTCTTACCTAACTATGGTATCCTTGTCCAGTAGTCACTGGCCCATTCGTGAATCCGCAAATCTGGGCGGTAGGCGGTGATCATAAACGCTAACGCTACGACGTTGCGCTGAGCCGCATAACGCTTGGCAGGATACGCGATATCCACCAAATCTCCCTTGGTTTAGGCAGCGATCCTAATGATATTGTAAGATGAAAGTTGCTGAAACTCAAATACAATACATACCATAGTAGCAGGAGGCGCGCGTTATGCTCCCCCACATCCCCCCGGCGGTGAGCGAGGGAGTCATTCGCTCGGTGCTGGCGCTGGTGGCCTTCGCCACTTTCTGGTTGTTGCGCGTGCCGATTCGCTGGTTGCTGGTGCGGCTGCTGGGGTGGATCGTGTACCAGACCGGCGGCAAGCGCCGTATGCGTCGGGCGGAGCTGAACGCGCACATCGCGCCGCTGCTTATCGTGCCGACGAACTATCTGGCGCTGGCGTTGGGGCTGGATGTCGCCGCGCAGATCTTGCATTTCCACGTGCTGGCGTTGTTGCTGACCAAGCTCGCCTATACCCTGCTGGGCATCACCATCGCGCTGCTGGTGGGCCGCTATATCACCCAATTCGTCCTCAACCGCGACCGGCGCATCGATCTGCTGGGCCTGGCCATCGAGCCAGCGTTGCTGCCGTTTATCCGCACTTTTGTCTGGGCGCTGATCTTCTTCTTCTTGCTTGTGAATATCTTGCAGTCGTGGAACTACGATCCGGCGGCGCTCATCGCGGGGACGGGCCTCTTCGGGCTGGCGCTTTCGCTGGCGGCGAAAGATACCGCCGATAATCTCTTGGGCTACTTCATCATCGTCGCCGAGCGCCCTTTTTTAGTCGGCGATTACATCTCTGCTGGCGGCGTTGCCGGTGTGGTGGAACATGTCGGCTGGCGTTCGACCAAGGTGCGCCAGATGGATCAGGTGTTGGTGATCGTGCCGAATAAGAACCTGACCTCGGCGAATATCTCGAATTCACAGCGGATGGCCAAGCAGATGCTGGAGACACACCTCAGCATTCCCTATGGCTCCTCGCCGAGGGCCATCCAGTCCTTTTTAGAGCAGGTGCGGGCGCTGCTGGCGGCGCGGCCCCTGGTTGAACCAACCTCCATCGTGGCGCTGGTGATGAATCTGAACAAGGACTCGCTGGACATCTTGATCCGCTGCAACATTTTGGAGACGCGCTGGCTGCTCTTTCGCACCGAGCAAGAAACGATCATGCTGGCGATCCTGGGTCTGATGGAAGACGCCGGGCTGGAACAGGCGTTGCCCAGCCAGAAGGTCGTTGTGCAGCCAGCGGCCCCACCCCCCGGCCCCCTCCCCATCGGAGATGGAGAGGGGGAGGCAAGCTCCTCGCGGCGCGGCTCAGGATCTGTGCATGAATCCGCTATCGGCGGTGGAGCAGGAGAGAGTGCGCAAGGAAATGGTGCGCATGTGGGAAACCAGTAGATCGCGTTGCAGGGTAAGCATGCGCCAGGGCGCAAGGGGCTGAAGCCACCTCGCTCGCAAAAGACACCCCTACGGGGCTACCGGCAAAGATGATCGGCAAGGGCGAGATGATCAATAGGAGGGCAGCGGGCGCGGCATGCCGCGCCCCCATGAAACCACGGGCAGCCGAATCATTACCGTTGGTCTTTGTATGGGCGCGATGCATCGCGCCCCCACGCCCTCACCTGTCGATCCTCTGATTTCACGCGATCAACCTCGCCGGTAGCCCCGTTAGGGGCGTCTCTTGCGAGCGAGGCGGCTTTAGCCCCTCGCGGCCCTGGCAATCGCTGCTCCTGGCGGTCCACAACCTACGATCACGTTCCATCCGCGCGATCACCCCTTTTCCGTGTCCTCCGTGTTCTCGTCTCCCTGCCGCGTGATACACTTATCAAGGACGCTGGCAGAGCTTCGCTACACGTGGTACGTGAGCCTGCCACCAACAATTTTCATCTCTGAGGAGCATCGCATGTCCACCTCATCCGATACCAGCAATACCGCGCTCGCGCCCGCCGTCGAAGAGACGTATGATCTCGTCGTCATCGGCGCGGGGCCGGGCGGCTATGTCGCGGCGATCCGCGCGGCGCAACTGGGCGCGCGCGTGGCCATCGTCGAGAAGCAATACATCGGCGGCACGTGCCTGAACGTTGGTTGCATCCCTTCCAAGGCGCTGCTGCACATCGCCGAAGAGTATCGCCGCTTTGATACGATGGCGGAATTGGGTATCATGGCCCAAAAGCCGGACTTCGATATGGCCGCCGCCGTGCGGCACAAAGCCAAAGTCGTCAAGCAACTTACCAGCGGTGTCGCGTCGCTGCTGAAGGCCAACGGCGTCACCATCGTCATGGGGCGCGGCGTGGTGGATGAACCCGGCGTCGTCACCGTCGATCAGCCGGAAGGCACACGCAAGTTGTTGCGCACACAAAAGATCATCTTGGCGCAAGGCTCGGTGACGGCTAAGCCGCCCTTCCCTGGCATCGACGGTGCGAACGTCATCTTCAGCACCGAAGCACTGGAACTGCCCAAGGTGCCGGAAAGCCTGATCTGCATCGGCGGCGGCGTTATCGCTGTGGAATTCGCCTGCCTCTTCAACGCGCTTGGCACGAAAGTGACCATCGTTGAGATGCTGCCCAGCATGATCGCCTATGAGGAGCCGGAGGTCGTCAAGCAACTGGAAAAGACCTTCAAGAAGCGCGGCATCGCCATCCACCTGAATACGCGCGTCGAGAGCATCGGCGACGCGAACGGGCAGAAGACGGTGACGGCAGTCGGCCCGGATGGTCCCATCACCTTCTCCGCTGAATACGTGCTGGTTGCAGTCGGGCGGGGGGCGAATCCTGAAGGCATCAAGGGGCTGATCGATCGCGGCCTGGCGATGGACCGCAGCCGCGTCGTCGTCAACGACAAGATGGAAACGACCTTGCCCGGCATCTATGCCATCGGCGATCTTTCCGGCAAGACGCAACTGGCGCACGTGGCGATGGCCGAAGGCGAGGTGGCGGCGGAAAACGCGACCGGTCAGGAGGCCCATATGAGCTATGCGGCCTTCCCCCGCCCAGTGTATACCTTCCCGGAGATCGCTTCGGTCGGTCTGACGGAAGCGCAGGCGCGCGAGCAAGATCCCGGCGCGAAGGTCGGCACGATGCCCTGGGTGGCGAACGGCAAGGCGTTGGCCGCCGATGCCACCGAAGGTTTCATCAAAGTCATTGTCGGCTCGTATGGCGAGATCCTGGGCGCGGCGATCATCGGCCCCGACGCGACCAACCTCATCACCGAGTACACGCTGGCGATGCATGGCGAGCTGACGGTGAGCGAGATCAACGAGACGATCCACCCGCACCCGACGCTGAGCGAGGCGCTACGCGAGGCCGTGCTGGCCGCCGACAAGCGCGCTATCCACTTCTATCAGCGCAAGTGAGAGGTAGGGGACGAGAACACGAAGGCCCCGAAAAGGACTAAGACGGAACGCGAAATACCACGAGAGCGGCGCGAAATACCACGAAATGGCTTGAATACATGGTTTCCTTCGTGTGTCTTCTCGTGATTATTTCGTGTCTTCTCGTGTTCCCGTCCCTGTTCTTCCGTGACCCACCGCCCGAGTTTCTGTGGCTTCGTGTTTCCGTGATCCCCTTTGATCCTATGGGGCTTCCCTGATGGCGCGCGGCGCGTTATACTAGGCAGCATGAACTTGAACTGATAAGGAGAATGCGGCGAAATATGCGCAGCGTTCAAAGATATACAACGGGCGGGCCGCGCTGGTGGTTCGCGCCCCTGCTGCTCACCTTCCTGGTGCTGAGCGGGTGTGGCTTGCGCAGCCTTTTCGGCGGCGGTTCGGCCAGCAGCGTCAATCCAGCGGACGCGACGGTGACGGCGGTCGTCACACAATCCGCTGGTCAGCCCAATTGCCAGCCTCAAGTGAGTACCACCGTTGATGGGCAGGCGCAAGCACTGGGCAAAATGGGCAAGTCAGTCGTCGTTTTCACCGGCACATGTTGGATCGTAGGCAGCACGGTAACATTGGGCGTGATCGATCACTCCACGGCGGGGACGCCGACCATCCAGCCCCTGGACCAAAGCGGCACGACGACACCGGTTTCGGCGCAGGTCCACTCGGACGGCACCTTCAGCATCACCTTGCCATTAGCGAACTCGTTGTCGCCTTATATCTGGGATAGTCGCTTGCCCTTCGTAGTGCAGGAAGACGGCTTCGTGCAGTTCGCCGCCACCAGCATCGAGGTCTCATCGTCCTAGCTCACAAGCAGCAGCGCGCCCAACCAACGATGAAAAATGCAGCATTTGGCGCGGATGTGGATCGCGTGATACAATGCAGCATACTTCACAGAGTCGTGGTCGCCCGTAGCCATGCAATGTCCCGCTGGGGCGGTAATGGTACCGTTTGTCTGGTGCGGCCTGAGTTGTTTGAGTTGGAGAAGGGCGAGGCAGAAGCAGTATGTCTGGACATTCCAAGTGGGCGCAGATCAAGCGCCAGAAGGGCGTGAACGACGCCCGACGCGGCCAGCTTTTCACCCGGCTGGGCCGTGAAATCATCGTGGCCGTGCGCGAGGGTGGCGGCGGCGATCCCAACGCGAACTTCCGCCTGCGCAAAGCGGTGGATGCCGCGCGGGCGGCCAATATGCCGATGGATACCATCGACCGCGCGATCAAACGCGCCTTGGGCGGCGGCGAAGGCACGCAGCTCGAAGAGATCGCGTATGAGGGCTACACGCCCGGCGGTGCTGCCGTGCTGGTGTATGCGCTGACGGATAACCGCAACCGCACGGCGGCGGAGGTGCGCAACGTCTTCAACAAGGGCGGCGGCAATCTTGGCGAGAACGGCTGCGTAGACTGGATCTTCGAGCAGCGCGGCGTCATCGAGATCGAGCTGGATGGGCAAGATCCCGATGAACTCTCGCTGGAAGCCATCGACGCGGGCGCGGAGGACGTGGAACCCGCCCACGAGGGCGATGAGACACTGACGGTCTATACGATGACCACGGAGGTCGATGCCGTCAAGGCGGCGCTGGAAGCGCGCAAGATGAAGGTGGTGCGCGCCGAAACCGCGCTCATCCCGAAGACGACGATAGAACTGGATGAGAAGACCAGCCTCCAAGCCTTTCGCATGATCGAACGGTTGGAAGAACTGGACGATGTACAAGACGTGCATACCAACGCCGACTTCAACGAGGCGGCATTGAGCCAGGCGTAAACGGGGATGTGACGGGACCGAACACGAAAGCCACGAAAACACACGAAAGTGAGAAAAAAGCAGGCGGAAAGATTGTATGGAAGTTAGGGAACTGCGCTGCTTGGATTTTTTCGCGGTCTTCGTGAACCTTTCGTGGCTTTCGCGTTCGATCTCACAGGCGCTACACGTGAGTAGGTAAGGGGCAAGCGAATGCGCATCACGCTCGGCGTGGACCCAGGCACGGCGACAGTGGGCTATGCGGTCGTCGCGGAAGAACATGGCAAACTGCGCCTGCTGGTATGCGATGTCATCACCACGCCGCCGGAGATGCCCTTTCCCCAGCGCCTCAGCCAGATCTTCCACGGCATCACGGAGATTATCCAACTCTACCACCCCCAGGATGCCGCCGTGGAGGAGCTTTTCTTCGCGCGCAACGCACGCACGGCCATCGCCGTCGGCCAGGGGCGCGGCATCATCCTGCTGGCGGCGGCGGAGGCCGGCTTGCCAGTAGGCGAATATACGCCGATGCAGGTGAAACAGGCGGTGCAGGGCTATGGCTCAGCCACCAAGCATCAGGTGGGCGAGATGGTGCGCATGTTGCTGCACCTGGACGCCGTCCCCAAGCCGGACGACGCCGCCGATGCCGCCGCCATCGCCATCTGCCACCTGCACTCCTCGCGCGTGGCGGCGATCCTCAAGCAATGACGTGCTATCTGCTATACTGAGATTATGCTGAGATCAGCAAAATGTCTTTAACGTTAGAGATAGCGCGTGCGTTACGTGGAGGAGCGACAATCATCCATGCTCGACCACACACATTATCTTCAGCTTGCTTTGGAAGAAGCCGAGATCGCGTGCGTACACGGCGATATCCCCGTCGGCGCGCTCCTGGTCGATGAAACAGGGCAAATTTTGGCTACTACGCGCAACGAGATCTATTCTTTGAAAGGTTTTGTTAATCACGCGGAAATGAGCCTGATCCTCCAGAACCAGGATGCCCTTTTCACGCATGAGTGGACCACCACCCTCTATGCGACCTTCGAGCCATGCCTGATGTGCATGAGTACGGCAATTATCAACCACATCAAGCGCATCGTGTGGGCGGCGGATGATCATTGGGCTGGTGGCACACAGTCGCTTGATTTCTCGTCCTACTATCTGCGCAGCTATGGCGTGGAATTCGTGGCGACGCCGAACCTTGCCTTGCAGCAACGCAGCGTCGCTCTAATGAAAGCGTATCTCCAACGCAGCCGGCCCGATAAGGTGGCGGAGATTTTGGGAGCACAGCTTACGTTGGAATAGCCTGCGTTCTATAGTGTAGCAAGCAGCTTTTCAAGGGCGTCGTGATTTTCGGGCATGACCATGTCAATACCCTCTTCGATGCTTACCCACACAGCTTCCTGAATTTCCGCTCCAAGTCGCAGACGAGTGTCTTCGACATGGACCAGGTAGTTCAGAAAAACCAGATGGGCCTCACGATGATAAAGATCTGGTCGGATGACTTCTTTCCATTCCAACCATGTAGTGTCATCTAGTGAAAAAGTTAAGCCGGTTTCTTCCCGAATCTCCCTTTGGAGGGCGATGAGGATGGGTTCCCCAAATCTCACATGCCCTCCAACAAAGCAGGAGTATCTATTCTCCCACTTTTTTTGCCGAATGAGTAAAATCTTGCCTTCCTTGTTCTGCACGATTGCCCCGACGACAAGTTCCGGATGTTGTCTAGCCATGTTTCGCGTCCTCCATTACTCTACTATAGCATGCACATTGAAAGATATTTCACGTGCTCTACCCGCGTTCCATTAGCTTCTTAGCTTTGTCTCGCCACTCTGTCAGTCGCTCATCAAGTGAAGAAGGGTTCACTCCAAGTTCGACTAGAAATCTCCGCAGTTGCTCTTCTGTGCTGTCTCGTGTCATCGGAAATTTTTTCATTGCAAAGTCCCAGCTTTGCTGAAAGTCGTTGTTAAACGCTTCATAATAAATGGTCCCTTTCTTATAAAAATAGGTTGGCGGATGCTTGACTTTACGACCACTTTTATAGAATGAGACAAACATCCCTTCATCCATTATTTCTGATCGGTAAAACAATGTATCAGAACAGGTACGTATTTCAATCCGGTAGAGATGGCGCAAATCAAACAGGCCGACGATGGCTGTAAAGATCTGCTCTCGTTGTTCTGCCTCATGCTGTTCAATAGTTCTACTATCAGCCCGGATAGCGTAGCGGTCAAGTGCATGTACTCGGATAGCATTCACTGCCTCTGGATCGATGATCAAAATGTCACATTGCAAGTTGGGGTTTGCGAATTTATGCAAAAGTCCTGGGACATAGCGTGCGGTCGATCCCCGAAAAATATAATGCTGGGTTATTTTAACAGCTTGATGAAGCTTTTCAGCAAATCGTGGATTTGATTCTTCGGATTCTGGAAAAAAATCAGCAGGCAAAAGTTCTGGCCATTTATCTACCAGGCGCGTAGCCTCTTCTTCGAGAAGTATATTGATACGCTTTTCAACATAACTGGTGACATCGGCTGTCGATGAAGCAACCGTTTGGGCGATGGTTTTCTTCATCTCGGTGATCTCGATTGATTGAGATCGGCTTTCAGATTGGCTCCTGGCTCGATCCACGATCAGCGTAAAGAAGATGGTGAAGACGAGCGAGACGATCAGCGAAACAGCGGTGGAAAGCAAGATCGATTGCACCTGGGGATCATGATCGAAAAGCACGCCCACCGCGATGCCAATCGACAGAAGGATCATAAGTGCGATGAAAAGGATGATGGAATATCGCTCTGTCTGGCGATATGCTTGCAAGATGGAATCTTCGTTGGCTTTGATCCGTTCGTTTTCCTGCTCGTTCGCGTTCGACATGGCTCGCCCTCCTGTTGAAATTGTGGTTGGCACGACGGACACTATGGAATGAGAACATTTTCCGCTTCTATCACTTTCAGCGCCGCGCGCTGTAACGCTTTCTCGCCGATGGTGAGTTGGTGTTGCTGAGCGAGCTTCCTTGTCACCTCGTCGGCCAGATTGTGCATATATGCGACACTGACCTCGTAGGCATGTTGGGCATCCTCGCCATATGGATCTGCGAGTGATAAAAGAACTTCGAGTAAATCAAGCTGTGCTTGTCGCATGGCAAGAACCTGTGAATGGTAATGACCCGTTCCCAATTCGCTGCGATTGATGTTTCGCAGAGCTTGATATAAGGGATTGCAGGCAGCGTTCCAGTCGCGGCAGAAAGACGCGATTTGGGCGACTTCTGCGCTCTGATAGGAAGTGGCGAACTCCAGCATGTCAGGATTTAAACTACCAAGTAGACCCTGTTTGGCCAGGAGCTTTTCATACGGTGTTCCCTTTTGCACCCGCATGAAACTAAAAAGTTGGCCGGCATAATTCCAAAAGCCGGTTTGCTGTAAAGTAGTCACATTGTGCTTGAGTTCCGGGATTATCACCAGTGGGTCGAACAGAATCAGACCAAGTTCTAACTCAATGCCTAATGTTTCCATCAGGTGAATGGAAGTAATCGTTGCCTTCGCCGTACTGCCCTTGCCATAGCGGTGAAGCTGGGTTGGTGCAAATGATTCTGCACCGATAAAGACAAGAGTAAGGCCAGCTTGCTTCAAAGTCTGAAAGATCTTGAGCAATACAGCATTCTCCTGATCGCTTTTGTCTGGATCGAAGATATTGTCGGCACGCACCGACAAGGCGAAATCGAGGTTGGGTATCTCAGTCAGGCGGGAAGCGATCTCAAAAGCACCGCCAGGATCATTGCCGATGAAATCTTCATCCGCGAAGGTAAACGTGGTAACGCCCTGAGCTGCGAGATCCTTGATCTGCTGCACTGTCGTTTCTACCCGCAGACGCATCCAAGGTGGCTGGTTCTCGCTTGCTGGAGGACGAGAGCAGAACGTGCAAACGTTATAATGGCATCCCCGACTTGATTCCACTCGCGCGAAATAGCGTTGAGGATCATGCCGTTGAGGAGATGATATAGCTTGCGGAGTTTGTATGGCATTTTTCCGAACAGACCCTTGCTGATTAGAGAAGATGAGGCTTGGTATATGATCCGGCAGGAGTTGTCCATCAGCGACTTGTTGGCAAAATTCGACGAAAGCGGTTTCGCCCCAACCTTGCACGATATACACGTGGGGATACTTTGTCAAAAAAAGTTCGGGTGCGTATGTTGGGAGCGCATGACCTAAAAGGATATAGGGCTTTTCATCGGCAGCATATAGCTTTTCTAAAACATACATTGCCACTGCATAGGTTCCTTGCGGGCAAGACACCCCGATAACATCAAACGCCGAATTTTTTATATGTGTCAATGTCTTTTGCATCTCATCAGTGCTTTGAAATAAACCAACAGTATATAACGCTATTTGAGCGGAAGGCAGGTATTTTGCTAATGCTGCCTCTAATGCCAGAATCGATAGCGGCTCTGCATTTTCGGGCTGAAGTGTGCCATAAAGTTGTAGTAAACAACAATTGAGAGCATTTGTTCCCATTGTTTATCCTTATCACCAACGATACACTCACTCACTAACTTTGTTGCCTGTCAAAGGAATTATAGTCTATTCGGGAGAGATTTTCAAGGCGATTTGCAGTAAATTTCAGAGGCATACTAGTAAATATGCCTCTGCTGTTTAAGATCATCCATTCACTACTAGCGTCGCGCTCGCGCGTATTGCGCCGGCCATGCGGCGTCTTGGTGCAGCGCCTGCGCTGCCAGCAGCGGCCAGTGGGGATTGCGCAGCAGTTCGCGGGCCAGCGCCACCATGTCGGCCTGGCCGGTGCGGATGATGCCTTCGGCCTGTTCCGGCGACGTGATCTCGCCGATGGCGATGGTGCGCAAGCCGGCTTCGCGTCGCACGCGCGCGGCGAATGGCACCTGATAGCCTGGCCCGGTGGAGATGCGCACGCCCGCGACATTGCCGCCGCTCGAACAATCCAGCAGATCCACGCCGGCATCCTTGAGCAGCCGTGCCAGGGCGACGGTGTCGTCCAGCGTCCAGCTCGCACGCGTGGCGTCATCATCTAGCCAGTCGGTGGCTGAAACCCGCACGACGAGGGGCAGGTTTTCCGGCCAGGTCTGGCGGATGGCGCGCACCACATCCAGCACGATGCGCACGCGGTTGGCGAAGGAACCACCATAGTCGTCGGTGCGCGTGTTGCTCAGCGGCGAAAGGAATTCGTGCAACAGGTAGCCGTGGGCGGCGTGGATCTCGATGATCTGGAAGCCGGCGGTCAGCGCCCGTGTCGCGCCCTGGGCGAAAGCGGCGACGACATCCGCGATCTGCTGGTGCGTGAGCGCCGCCGGCGTGGGGTAGCCCTCGGCGAAGGGGCTGGCGCTGGGGCCGACGACGGGCCAGCCACCTTCTGTTGCGGGCAGCGGCTGACCGCCGTCCCACGGACGCGCTGTGCTGGCCTTGCGCCCGGCGTGGGCAAGCTGGATGCCCGGCACCGCGCCCTGCTCGCTGATGAAGCGCGTGATGCGCGCCAGCGGCGGGATCTGCTCATCGTGCCACAAGCCCAGATCTTCGGGACTGATGCGCCCGTCCGCCGTCACCGCCGTCGCCTCGGTGAAAACGATGCCCGCGCCGCCGCGCGCGAACGCGCCCAGGTGCGCCAGATGCCAATCCGTCGCGCGCCCATCACGCGCCGCCACACTGTATTGGCACATCGGCGAAACAACCACACGGTTGCGCGCCCGCACGCCACGCAGGCCGATGGCATCGAACAGATGCGCGGGATGCAGAAAAGTATCTGTAGGGTGGAAGGTCATTGCTTGATCTGCGGTTGCTGTCACGTCGTTATCCCCAATAATTTCTTGTGGGAAACCTGGCCTGATGCCATTATTTCCATTACTTCAAAAAGTATAGCATAAGGGGGCTAGGTCATGCTAACCCAGCCATAGGACTGATCCAGGCTGGATCGCGTTTATTTCCGTGGCGCATGCCGACATGATCGCGTTAATCGCTCGCCCCTGCTTGCATCACTTCGTCGAAGGCACCGTTGACGAAGGCATGCACAAATGTTGCCAAGAGGCGCGTGCGCTCATAGGGCGTGAAGGGGGCGTTGGGGTAGCGGGTGGCGACATAGCGGCGCGCTTCCTCCACCGCGAAACGCTTGAGGTCGGCATACGCCATGTCTTCCGCTGAGGTCTGGAAAACGAACATGCCGCGCTGGATGGCCTGATGCCCGGCCTTCCACGCCGCCGCGCCGGTCTGGAGGATGGGTAGTTGCATGGTGGCTGTCCTCTCTGATCGCTCTCAGTGTACCATAAAATATCTGCTAACCCCAGCATTTTGACTGTCGCGGACGCTGCCTGATTTGCGCCGCCGTGTATCTTGAAAGATGAAGCAGAGACAGAAAGATGAAGCAAAGACGATTCGCCGGCAGGGAGGCATGCAGCATATGAGCGGGGCATTTCGCCAGGCACCGGAACCGGCGCGGCTGCGCCAGCACGACGGCCATGTGGTGATGCGCGTCGTCGGCGTGGGCGGCGCGGGCAGCAACGCCGTCGCGCGCATGCAAGCGGACGACATCGACGGCGTGGAGTTTATCGTCGCCAACACGGATGCCCAGGCGCTGCTGGCCTCGCCGGTGGCCCGGCGGCTGCGGCTGGGCGAGGCGCTCACGCGCGGGCTGGGCGCGGGGGGCGATCCGGCGGTGGGGGCGCGGGCGGCGCAGGAGAGCCTGGAAGAGTTGCGCGCGTCCCTGCGCGGGGCGGATCTCGTCTTCGTCACGGCGGGGATGGGGGGCGGCACCGGCACGGGCGCGGCTCCCGTCATCGCGCGGCTGGCGCGCGAGTTGGGCGCGCTGGTGGTGGCCGTCGTCTCGTGTCCCTTCCGCTTCGAGGGCGCACGCCGCGCCCAGGTGGCCATGCAGGGCATCGACGATCTGCGCCCCCATGCCGATACGTTGATCGTCGTGCCGAACGAGCGGCTGCTGGCGATTGTCGATCACCATCTGCCCTTCACCGAGGCGCTGCATGCCGGCGACGACATCCTGCGCCAGGGCGTGCGCGGCATCAGCGATCTCATCACCATCCCCGGCCTGATCAATCTGGATTTCGCCGATGTGCGCTCGGTGATCGCGGACGCGGGAACGGCGCTGATGGCCATCGGCGAGGCGGCGGGCGACCGCCGCGCGCAAGAAGCGACGCAGCGCGCCGTCGAAAGTCCCCTGCTGGAACGCGACATTCGGGGGGCGCGGCGCATCCTGTTAAATATTACCGGCGGCACGGATCTGACGCTGATGGAGGTCGCGGAGACGGCTTCGCTGGTACAATCCCTGGCCCACCCAGAGGCAGCGATCATCTTCGGCACTGTGCAGGACGACCATTTGACCGGCAGCATGCGCGTGACGCTCATCGCCACAAACTTCGCGCCGGCTATACCACACCAGATCGTGGCCGGCGCAGTCACGCGCCCGCTGTTGCCTGATGCCGACGCGCACGTCCTGACGCCGGAAATGTTGCTAGGCGACGCCTGGCCGCTGCCCAACGGACGCGCCATCAGCGAGACGCCCACGGCGGCGCTGCCCGCGCTGCCCCTGCGCACGGCGACAGCCGGCCCGCCCGCCCTGCCGCCCGCTCGCGCCTACGCGAGCGGCATCTATCCCTCGGCTAGCATGTATGGCAAACAGGAAGATTCGCTCGATGAAGAAACGGTTTCACAGTCTGTAGGGGCGCACCCTCGTGGTCGCCCTGGTCCCGACAATGAAACGGTTTCACAGTCTGTAGGGGCAATGCCTTGTGCTTGCCCTGCCCCTCCAGGTGGTCGCCCTGGTTCTGCCGATGAAATGCTTTCGGGTGAGCAGGATGATAGGACCGATGCCTCACCAGTGGCGAGCCGTTCCGCCGCGCTGACTCAGCCCCGCGAGCAGTTGCCCCCCGACCATGCCAGCAGCGGAGCGCCCGCGCGCCCGTCGCTTGACATTCCCCCCTTTTTGCGCGCATAATCCCCCAATAGTACTAGATGCTCCTCACAAGGAGGAGTGGGGGCATCCATTAGGTGCGCCGTGTACTATTGAGTGGTCGCAGTGCGTTATAATTTGTATAGCGCCTTCAACAAAGGCGTGACAAAGGGTAAGGAACATGGCGGAAGCAATCCGCCACGAGAGGAGCGGGGAATGCTCGTATTACGCCGTAAGGCTGGCGAAGCCATCGTGCTCAATCAGGTCATCAAGATTCGCGTGTTGGGCGTGGAAGGTGATCGGGTTAAGTTGGGGATCGATGCCCCACCGGATGTTATCGTGGTCCGCGAGGAACTGATCGAGGAAAACAATAACACGCCGCGCCCGAACATGCCACCCACGCAGCCGAATGCAACCTGGGAACCGTAAGCTAGCCTGATCATGCAGGGAAGCGAATGTGTGTCAACAGAGCGTTGCCGCGCTCTTTGTCATCCATTCGCTCTTTTTTTATGCGCGGCAGTTGCCACCACGCTAAACGATGTGGCTCCGCGCCGTCTCGCTGCGCGCAAAAGCTGTTGCATTGTTGCGCCGTGGCTAGCTCAGCAATTCTTATGCCGAACCGCCGAAGTTCGTCGTCAGCCACTCCACTGCGTCCGCCAGCATCGGCATGGTGATCTCGTGCGTGGCGTCATACACCCGCAGTTGCAGCCGCTCCGGCAGCGCGGCATAAGCGGGCTGGGCGGCGGCATAGAGGCGCTGTGAGCCACTGGCCGGCAACCGGTCGTCGTTGCGCCCGTGCTGCAACAGGACGGGGCGCGGGGCCAGCCGCGCGGCGTTCGCCGGCGCACCCATGTCGTGCGTTTCCACCCATTCCGCGTGGTCGGCGTCCACCAGCGTCATGCCTGCCGCATGCTCCAAGGATTCAGGGCTGACGCCGCCGGCGATGGCGACGACGCCCGCCACCTGCGGATCGCGTTCCGTCGCCAGGATCGATGTGATCCCGCCCAGCGAGAAGCCGCCCAGCACGATGCGCGCCGGATCGATGGTCGCGTCGGCGCGCAGTTCGCCCGCGATCAGCGCCAGGTCATCCGCGACGTGGCGCACGACCTCGATGAAGTAGTTGGCCGAAAAAGCCGTCATGAAGTTCGGTCCGGTGGGATCCAGCCGTTCGCCGTGACCCCAGGCATCCGGCAGGATCGTGATGAAGCCCAGGCCCGCCGCCACCTCGCCCACCTGTGCCAGATCATACTTATCCGCGCCATAGCCGTGCTGCATCACCAGGCAGGGCAATGGGCCGTGCGCCCCCTGCGGCGCGGTGCGCAGCGCCGGAATCGTGCCACCAGCCAGCGTGATCGCCTGGGTCGCGCCCGCCTCGAAAGGCATGGGAATCTGCATCAACTTTTTTCCTCAGCGCCCGCGATGATGTTTTTTAGCCGCTTTCTTATGCGCCTTGGTCGTGGTTGGGCGCGCGGTCGCGGAGCGCGCGCTGGCGGGGCGTGGCGCACTGGGCGCCGGGAGCGCCGGCATGGTGCCACCACCGGGCAAACCAGGCATGCCCCCCAAACCAGCGGGCAGACCACCCAGGCCACCCGGCATGTCGCCGCCCATCTGCTTCATCATCTCGCGCATACGCCGGCCACCGCCGCCGCGCTGCACGGCCCCCATCTGCTTCATCATGCCCTGCATCTCGCGGAAGGACTTCAGCAGCTCGTTCACTTCCTGCACGTCGGTGCCGCTGCCCGCCGCGATGCGCCGCCGCCGGCTGCCGTTGATCAGCTTAGGATCGCGCCGCTCCTTGAGCGTCATCGACAGGATGATCGCTTCGATGCGTTTGAAGTTCTGTTCGTCGGCGATCTCGGCCTTGGCCTCCGGTGGCAACATCTTGTTCAGGCCGGGGATCATCTCCAGCATGTTCAGTAGCGGCCCCATCTTGCGGATTTGCCGCAGTTGTTGCAAGAAGTCTTCCAGATTGAACTGCGCTTTGAGCAGCTTTTCCTGCATCTTCTGGGCTTCGGCTTCGGTGATGTTCTCGCGCGCTTTGTCGATCAGCGTCAGCACGTCACCCATGCCCAGGATGCGCTGTGCCAGGCGGTCGGCATAAAAGGGTTCGAGCGCGTCGGTCTTTTCGCCCACGCCCATGAACTTGATCGGCACGTCGGTCATCGAGCGAATCGAGAGGGCCGCGCCGCCGCGCGCGTCGCCGTCCATCTTGGTCATGATCAAACCGGTCAGCGCCACCGTCTCGTGGAAGGCTTGCGCCACGCGCACGGCGTCCTGGCCGGTCATCGCGTCCACCACCAGCAAGGTTTCTTGTGGCTGCACGCGCTGCTGAATGACCTGGATCTCGCGCATCAGGTCTTCATCGACGTGCAGGCGACCGGCGGTGTCGATGATGACAACGGTGGCGGCTTGCTCTTTGGCCCAGGCCAGCGAGCGCAGGGCGATATCGACGGGTTTGTTGCCGGCGGGTTCGGCATAAACGGGGATGTCGAGTTGCTTGCCTAATTGCTGCAACTGCGTCACGGCTGCCGGACGTTGCATGTCGCACGCGACCAGGGCGGGCCGCTGATGGCCCTCTTTGCGCAGCCGCAAGGCCAGCTTCGCCACCGTCGTCGTTTTGCCCGAACCTTGCAGGCCGACGAGCATGATCACCGTCGGCGGCGCGCCGGCATACGCGATCTTGGGCTGGCCAGCATCCGCCCCGCCCAGCATCTCCACCAGTTCGTCATAGACGATGGAGATGATCTGTTGCGCCGGGTTCAGCCCCTTGAGGACGTCTGCGCCCAGCGCTTTTTCCTGAATATTATTAGTGAATTGCTTGACCAGTTTGAAATTGACATCGGCTTCCAGCAGGGCCTGGCGCACCTCGCGCGTGACCTCTTTCAGGTCGGCTTCCGTCACCGAACCATGCCCGCGCAACCGCGCGAAGATGGTATCCAGCCGGTTACTCAAGCTCTCGAACATTGCCATAGATAAATCCTCGATACTCCTTGCTCTTCTCACCAATGAGTATATCACGTTGCGCGGGCGCGCGAATAGGGGTGGCCCCGACCGGGTGGGGCCATTGCCTGGTCCTTGGTCGCCGCTACAGGTGATCGCCGGTTTGGATCGCCTGGTCGCCAGCGGAGGGCGTCAGTTTTCCCGGCCACCAATTGGCGCGGCCCAGCAGCACCACGATCCCCGGCACCAGCAGCCCGCGCACCACGAAGGTATCCAGCAGCACGCCGAGGGCGACGGCGAAACCGAAGTCCGAGAGGGTGCGCAGGGGCAGGGTCGTCAGCACCAGGAAGGTGCCGGCAAGGATCAGGCCGGCGGAGGTGATGACGCCGCCGGTGCGGCTGAGCGCCACGCGCGTCCCATCTGCCAGCCCGCGCCGCGCCGCTTCTTCGCGCACCCGCGCCATCAGGAAGATCGTGTAATCCGCTCCCAGCGCCACCAGGAAGATAAAGGTATAAAGGGGCGTGGCGTAGGAGATGCCGGTTTCGCCTTGCAGGTGCGTGAAAACGAGCGAAGACGCCCCAAGCGCGGCGAAAAAGTTCAGCGTCACCGCGCCCAGCAGGTAGAGCGGCGCGACCAAACTGCGCAGCAGCAGCGCCAGGATGATCCCGACCAGCACCAGTACCAGCGGGACGATCAGGTACGTGTCGCGCTGGTTGGCGGCGCGCGTATCCGCCAGTTGCGGCGTCACGCCTGCCAGTTGCACGGTCGCGGTAGTCGGACCCAAACCTGCCTGGGTCGCCGCCTGGATCGCCGTCGCCCGCAAGGGGGCCATCGCATCCAGCGCGGCGGCGCTATAGGGGTCGGTATTCAGCGTGACGGTGAGGATCACGGTCGCGTTGTCGTTCGAGATGGCGGCGACCGTCGCGGCATACAGGCCGATCACCTGTGGATTGATCGAGCTGCCCGGCGGGCCAGCCGTGCCGCCGGTGGCCGACACCTGGCCAGCGCGAATGGCTTGTTTGAGGGCGTCGGGCAGTTGCGCGAAGTCTTGCTGCAAGACCGCGGGCGTGATCGCGGGCGGCTGACCGTCCGGGCGCGTCGGCCCCGTCACCTGGGCCACCTGGGCGACGTTGGCGACAGCCTGGTCGATCTGGTCGATGGCGACGAGTTGCTGATAGGCATTGCCGCCATCACGCAGATGAATGACGACATCGAGGGGCGCGAGCGTTCCCGGCGCGAAGTGCTGCGCCAGCAGGTGATAGCCCTCTGTCGCCGGCGTGGCGTCGCGCAGGTCGCTCAGCGAATTGAAGTCCGCCCCGATGCCGATATTGCCCAGGGCCAGCGCGCCCAGTAGTACCAGGCTGCCCGCGACGGCGACGATGGGATGGCCCGTGACGAAGCCCGCGATGCGCCCCCAAAAGCCGCGCCCCTGCCGCGCCTCCGCACGGGCGAGCGCCTCGGCTGATTGTACATGGGGGATGAAAGGCCAGAAGGCCGCGCGCCCCACCAGGCTGAGGAGCGCCGGCACCAGCGTCAACCCGGCCAGCAACATCACCGCGACGGCCAGCGCCAGCACCAGGCCCAACGCGCTATACAGGCCCAGCGTCGCCAGCACCAGCGTCAGCAGGCCCAGGATGACGGTCCCCGCGCTGGAGGTGATCGCCTCGCCCACGCCATGCATCGTGGCGCGCAACGCCGTGGCGAAGTCCGCCGTCGCCTGCAACTCCTCGCGTAACCGGGCGACGATGAAGATGGTATAATCCGTTCCCGCGCCAAAGAGCAGCACTTCCATGATCGCGGTGGATTGCTGGCCGACGGGGAACAGGCGGGCCTGTGCCACGTACCCCAGCAGCCTGTTGATGATCGCCAGCGCCCAGCCGACTCCTACCAGCGGCAACGCCGCCAGCAAGGGCGAGCGATAGATCACCAGCAGCAGCACCAACACCAGCAAGACGGTCGTCAGCAAGAGCTTGATGTCCGTGCTGGCGAAGATATCGACGAGATCGGCCAGGATGCCCGCCGGCCCCGTCACGCGCACCTGCAAGGTTGGCCCCGCGAAGGTATCCGTGTACGCGCGCATCTGCTGGATCGCCTTCTGGATGCTGAGCGAGTCGCTCGACGAGATATTCAGCGCCGCGATGATCGTCTCTGTCGTGCCATCCGCTGCGACGAGCTGGCGGCGGGCCTGGGGTAACGATGCCAGCGCCACGACGGGACCGATGCCGATGGGCCGCGCCTGGGGATAGGTGAAGCCGGCGCAGGCGTGCGTTGCCGCGCGTTGCTGGTCGGAGAGCAGCCAACATGCGATCTGGTTCGCCGCCGTCTGGTCTGCGCTGGTCAGCCCAGCGGGATCGCTCAGGACGATGATCGCCGGGATGCCGGTATTGTTCGGGAATGCGCGATTCAGCAGATTCTGCGCCTGCACGGATTCAGGATTTCCGATGGAGGTTGTCGCCTTGTTGTCATAGAGGTTCGCCAGCTTGGGCGCGGTGGCGCTCAAGACGCCGGCTACGGCCAACCACAGCGCCAGCGTCACCCAGCGCCCGACCTTGCCCGTGGCGCGGTCTGTCAGCCAGGCAAGGGGATTATGATCGCGCATGCTAACACTACTCCTGTTACGTACTAGGATGGGATACGCCAGCCAACGAAGGCGGCGGGATCGGTGCCGCGCGTGCCGGCCAGGAAAAAGTCGATAATGGCACCATTTGCTGCCGGTGCGGGCAGGGTATTGTCGCCGCGATGATAGATGCCGCTGACGCCGTCCACCACGCCCCAAAAAAGTTGCGTCAGCACCAGCGGATCGATGCCAGTGGGCAGCTCGCCGCGCGCCTGGGCCGCGTGCATCAGGTTGGCGACAGGCGCGATGAGCATAACGCTGATCGTCTGGGCCACCTGACGGCGGTGATCGGGGGGCATGTGCAGCAGCGCGTCGCGCTGCATCGCTTGATATTCGCCTGCCGCGTCGGACCACAGTAGCACGGCGATCCCGTGGAGCTGGTCGCGCAGGGTCGTGCCAGTGGTGATCGCCTGCTGGATACCCGCACCGAGATCTGCCAGCCAGCGTTGCACCACCGCCAGATAGAGTTCCTCTTTGCTGCCGAAATGATGATAGAGCGAGGGCTGTGTCACGCCGGCGGCGACGCAGATGGCGCGTGTCGAGACGGCGGCGAAGCCGAACGCCATGAATAGCCGTTCCGCCTCCACCAGCAATCGGTCGCGTGACGCTTGCTCTTCCGGTGGCATCTCTGCATCCCCCTGTCTATATCTATCACTTGATATAGTAGTGCGGCGGATCAAGGGGGGGTAGGGAGGTGCAAGACGTGCGGCGACGCGCTCCGCGCCAGAGGTGGTCAGCAAAAGCACCCCAAATGGTCCCAAAATTGCGGGAAGCAGGGGCAATTATTCCAGCGGTCGCCAGCGACCGTGGTCAATCTCGAAGAGGCGCCCTGCTGTGCCAAGCTGTGTTGCGCGCCGCCCATTGGTGGTCGTCTGTGAACAACTCCCAATCCCAATCCTGCTGCCCTCTAGCAAGCCATGCAAGGGGTGGCGCTGGCTAGTGTTCAATCGCTACGATGTGGCATACTACAATAGAGAATCTACCACGAGAATCTACCACGACAAGCGCTGCACCGCTGCAACAGGTCAGCTACTGGCGGTGGTCGTGCTGAGCAGAGCATGGAAGTGATGAGGAGCAGGTGATGACAACGCGCAAACGACCGGTGGTGCGCGCGGTGCAGGGGGCGGGGCCACCATCCCCCACGCAGCAAGTGCTGGATGCCGCTTTCGAGGCGATTGCCGAAGCGATGGTCCTGGTCGATCCCACAGGGCGCATCCTGCGCGCCAATGCCGCTTTCCGCGCGTTGCTGGGCCTACCACCTGATGATACATTTTTTAATGCCGCGCTCAATGAGCGCGTCCCGCGCCTCCGCATCCTGGATAGGGCTGGTCAGCCTTTGCCGCTGCAACAATGGCCCATGACGCGCGTCTTGCACGGTGAGCATGTCGGCGGCGTGAGTGAGCCGGATATTTACCTGCACACGCTTGACGGGCGCGACGTGTGCCTGGCCCCTTCCGGCAGCCCCTTGTATGCCAGCGATGGGACGATCTGTGGCGGCGTCGTCAGCTTCCGCGATGTCACCGCGCGCCGGCAGGCCGAAGACGCGCGCGTGGCCGCGCTGGCGCAGACGGAGGCCGAACGCTGCCGCCTGGCGACGCTGCTGGAGGTGTTGCCTGCTGGCGTGGCGATCTATGATGCCGCTGGCCGGCTGGTGGAGCAGAATGATGCTGCCGCGCACATTACAGGGCGCAGCGTAGTGCCGACGGAACACCCACCGGTTCGCCAGACCCGCTATGCCATGCGCCGCCCGGACGGCACCACGCTGCCGGAGCCAGCGACGCCCTCTGGCCGCGCCCGGCGCGGGGAAACTTTCGCCGACCTCGCCTGCGTCATCACCGGTCCCACCGGGCAAGACGTGCATCTGCTCACCAGCGGCGCACCCCTGCGCGACGAGCAGGGGACGATCACCGGCGCGGTGGTCGTCTTTCAGGATGTCACCCCGCTCCAGCAACTGGAACACGATCTGCAAACGCAGCGCGATCTCGCCGAGGGGATCATCGCTTCCACGCCGTTCGGCGTCGTCGTCTTCGACGCTTCCGACGATTTCATCTGCCTGCGCAATAATGCTCCCTATCTGGCGCTGATGGGGGCCGAGATGCAGGCGCGCGGCACGTTGGTGGGGCTGCCCCTTTCGGCGCTGGTGTTGCCCGCCAGTTTCCCCGCGCTCAATGACCTTTTCATACAGGTGCGCGACACTGGCCAGCCGACCATCATCGAAGAATTCGCTGTGCATCTGCCCGGCGACGCAGCGCAACGGTGGTATCGTTGGAGTCTTTCGCCCCTCTTTGATGCCCAGCGCCAGGTCACGGCATTGCTGGGCAGTGCCATCGAGATCACCGAGCAGGTGCGGACGCGGCAGGCTTTGCAGCAGCAGGCGGCGGAACTAGAGGGCATCTTCGCCGCCCTCACGACCGCCGTCATCGTCTTCGATGCCACGGGGCGCATCCAGCGGCTGAATCCCGTGGCGCAACGGCTCTATGACGAGGCGGGTGGCGCGGGCTACCACCAGCAAGCGATGGACGTGCGGATCAACGGCTTGGTGTTGCGCGACAGCGCGGGGGCTGTGCTGCCGCCCGACCGCTGGCCGGGGGCGCGTGTTCTGGCGGGTGAAACGATCAGCGGTGAGGATGTGCAGTACGTGACACGTGATGGGCGCACGCTCGTCCTCAACCTCGCGGGTGTGCCGCTGCGCGACGCCGCCGGCGTGATCGTCGGGGGCATCACGCTCTATCAGGATGTCACCGCGCGCCGCACTCTGGAACGACGCACGCACGTCAGCCTGGATGCCCTGTTACATATGGCGCAATCAGCAGTGCAGGGCAGCGGCGATGTGCGTGCGGTCGCGCGCCAGCTTGCCGAGGTGACGCGCGAGGTGCTGGATTGTGTGCGTGTCGGCGTGATGGCGATCGAGCGCGAGACCCAATACGTGCGCCCTCTGGCGGTGGTGGGCCTTGCGCCGGAAGAAGAGGCCCAATGGTGGGCCATGCAACCAGATAACGCTCGTTTTGGTGAAGGTGCTGATCCAGCCATGATCGCGCGCTTCGCCGCCGGTGAGTTGCTGGTGCTCGACATGACCCAGCCGCCGTTTGATCAAGCACCCAATCCCTTCGGCATCACCGTGGCGCTTTTCGTGCCGATGCGGCTGAACGAGGAATTCATCGGCTTCATCTCGCTCGATCACGCGGGCGAACGGCATGTCTTCAGCGCGGAGGAACTGGCGCTGGCGCAAGGCGTGGCCGATTTGGCGGCGCTGGTCATCGAACGCGAACGGCTGCAAGCAGAGGCTACCACGGCCCAGGCCCAGGCGCTGGCGCTGACGGAGACCAACACGCGCATGCACACCTTCCTGGGCATCGCCGGCCACGAATTGCGCACGCCCGTCACCAGCATCAAGAGCAGCGTGCAACTCACCGCCCGCACGGTGCGCCAGATGCTCGACGCCCTGCCCGACGACCTCAAGGGGCGCATGCTGCGGGCCACGAGCCTTTTGGAAGGGGCGAATGACCAGGCCGATAAGCTCAATCGCTTCATCACTGATCTGCTGGATATCACTCACATTCAGGCCGGCACGCTGGAGATGCAACCGGGAGTGGTGGATCTCGCGGCCATCGTCCAGCAGGGAGTAGCGGGCATCCAGCCGTCCTGGCCGCAGCGCACGATCACGCTGACGCTGCCGGAAACCCCCGTCCTGGTGTGGGGCGACGCCGACCGCCTGGGGCAGGTTATCACGAATCTGGTGACGAATGCACTCAAATATTCGCCGAATGAGCAGCCGGTCGAGGTTCACCTCGCGCTGGCGGAAACCACCGCGCGGCTGGCCGTCACGGATCATGGTCCCGGCCTGACGGTGGAACAACAAGCGCAACTCTTCCAGGCGTTCGGGCGGGCGACGGGCATCGAACGGCTGAGTGGGGCCGGCGTCGGCCTGGGCCTGGGGCTTTTCATCTGCAAAACCATCATCGAACGACACCAGGGCGCGATCGGCGTGACGAGCCAGCCGGGCGCGGGCGCAACGTTCTGGTGCAGCTTGCCAGTGCAGGAGGGCGCGTAAAATGGAGCAGCGCAACGCCATGCAACCAACTGGTCTTCCATCGTTGGATGTCGTTTTGGGGGGCGGGTTGCTCAGGGGAACCTTGGCCGTGATCCTGGGCGCGCCCGGTAGTGGCAAAACGACGCTGGCGGGGCATCTCGCCTTCGCCGGCGCGCACCAGGGGCGCAAAGCTTTGATCCTGACGGCGCTCTCGGAGCCGACGAACAAGCTCATCGCGCATCTGAGCGCCTTCGCGTTCTTTGATGGCGATCTGCTGGTCGATCGCTTGCAGGTGTTGAGCCTGCAACAAGCGTTGCCCAACGGCCTCAAGGCGACCGGCGACGAGATTCTGGCGATGGTGCGGCAGTTCAATGCCCAGGTGATCGTGCTGGACGGCTTTCGCGGCATGCGCGAGAGCGAGATGGAGCTTGATCAGCCGGCGGGGCGCCAATTCCTGTACCGCCTGGGTACGACGCTGAGCGCGCTGGGCGTGACCACGCTGGTGACGAGCGAGGCCGATCCCCATGACCCCACGTTTTTCCCCGAAATGACGACGGCGGATGTCATCATGGGGCTACATTATGGCGTGCAGGGGGTGCGTCACCAGCGCGGCTTCGAGGTTATCAAGGCGCGCGGTGCCGCGCCGCTGCCCGGCGTGCATGCCTTCGCGGTAGATGCGGCGGGCGTGCAGATCATTCCGCGCCTGGAAGCGTTGGTGGCGGCGAGCGCGCCCCAGGGCGAGGCGCTCCGGGTCGGCATGCGCAGCGCGTTTGTGCCGGAAGCGGCACCGGTGCCGCTTTCCCATGAGCGCGTGGCGCTGGGCGTGCCGGGGCTGGACGACTTGCTGGGGGGCGGCGTGTTGCGCGGGACGCAGACGCTCGTCGCTGGCCCCGCCGTCGCTGGCAAAACCCTGTTCGCTCTGGCCTTCGCACATGCCGGCCTCGCCGCCGGCGATGGCACCGTGTATGCGAGTCTGGGAGCGACGCGCGCCGACCTCGCGTTCCTCAGCGAACCCTATGCTCTGAGCCACGCCATCAGCCGTGCCTGGCAGGCTGGCGGTCCCGTGTTGATCATCGATAGCCCGGCCATCGCCCTCGATCCGGATGCCGTAGCCCAGGTGCTGCTGGCACACCTGGACGCGACGGGCGCGCAACGCTTGGTCATCGACGGCGTGGAGGCGCTGGAAGAGGCGCTGGCGCGCAATGGTGATCCTTTCCGCTATGCCGCCTACTTCACCGCCTGGCGCACCGCCCTGCGCGACCGTGGTGTGACCACGCTGTTCGCCCGGCAGGTGGCGGACGCCGCGCCCGCCTGGGACGGTCCTTCGCGCAGCCTGCCAGATACCATCCTGCGCCTGCGGCGCGAACCTGCCGCCGGCTTGCAGGTGGTAAGCCAGCGATACGCTGGACCTGAACGTCGCTGGCACGCGCTGGATCTTACCACGCCAGACGGCCCGCGCGTGGTACCGGACCACAGCTAGCAGAAGGGACAGAGGTATGTCGCCGGATACCATAGCCCACCCCAAAACGGTGCTCATTGTCGAAGATGAAGCGCATATCGCCGAAGCGCTGGCCTTCCTCATCGAAGACGCGGGCTATATCGCGCGCATCGCCCATAACGGCAAGGAGGCGCTGATGATCATCACCGAGGCGGTCCCCGATCTGATCATCAGCGATCTTATGATGCCCCAGATGAGCGGTGCGCAATTGCTGGAAGTCCTGCGCACCCAGGGCAAAATGACCTTGCCCATCGTGCTGATGTCGGCGGCGGGCCGCGATCACATCCCGGCTGTGGGTGCCGATGCTACCATCGGCAAACCCTTCGAGATCGCTGAGATCGACGCGCTGCTGCGCCGGTTTCTGGGGTAGGTGACGCCGCGCCCCTCAGCACGTAGCAGTCATCAACGATGCTGACCATGCACTGGATTAGCCCTGAGATAGCAACTTAACCGCGTAGGCCATAACCTGCCGGGCATCCGGCCAGGTAGGGGCGATGGCGACCAGGCTACACTTGCCATGAGGTAATAAGCCGACATTAAAAGGTACGACACCCCAGGTGGCTGACCCATTGGGCCGCTCTATCAAGACGCCGGCGTTTTTGAGAACGTGTTTGACCTGCGCGAACGGCCACTTGCCCGGTACATTGACGTAGTGCGTGATAAAACCATCGCCAATCGCCCCTTTCACCTGTTGCACAATGGCTAGCGCGAACGCGCTGAGGGGAATGCGGGCGTTGAGTTCGACCAAGACCGCTTGGTTCTGGCGAGTGATCAAGAAGTTCGGCGCGTATGACCCCACAGCCCCAGCGTCGCCTAATGCCTTGGCAAGCATCTGGGTTTGTCCGATGAAATGATCGATTGCCGCTTTAGGGAGCATCAATGGTGCCGCGCCCTGATATGAAACACCGTCCCGCGCGATCAATTGTTGCCAGCCCCAGCGAATAACGGGATCGCGCCGGCCAGGGGGAATCTCGATATGGACGCTCGCCGAGGCTTGTGTGTCTTCGCGCCATTGCTCCACAACCACCGGTGTGCCTTCGATGAATCGGATCTTTTTGAGGATCGCGGCGAAGAGTGGCTCACTCAGTCCCTGCGCCACCTCTCGCCGACGGATACGTTTGCTCCAGCCGCCCCCAATCGATTCATCATTTTTCACGATGATCTGGCTATACCGCTTGTTGTTAAGCATATCCAGCATAGTTGCGCGCAGAGCGTTCTTTGTGGTGCAGGTCTGGCGGTCCGGCATTTCCACCTGTGCTATTCGTGCCAAAGCCTCGACCCCGCTCTTGGTACCGAAACGGGAGCTGATCTCCGGTGAGCCGTATAAAGGAATGCCAAGTTTTTGGGCGATGACCTGTTCGTCAGCCGTCGAAAAAAAGACGAACAATTGGGCATCTGAAGGGATATTTGCTTGCAACCACGGCAATGTTCCCGGCGCTTGCAGCACCATCTGGCTGAGGTACCGCTTGGGACGTGGATCAAAGAGATTGTAGATATGTACATGTGGTACAAGCTTGCGCCAATATTTCAGATAGACAGGATCGGCATTGCGTAAAACGATGGTATCGCCGGGTTTGGTATAGGCCAGGTGAATCGCTTCATAGGCTTGTTCATAGGCGCTAGCTTTGAAAAGGGGCATCGTGCGTGAGCCGAGATGCACTGCCGGCCCGTCATGATAGGCAGTGTTAAACCTATCTTCCATCTTCACCGGTGGAAAGTGGGGCGATCGCCACATCGCGTTACAGCTCCTTTGCTGACACCAGCCGGCCCAAATCAGGCGAAGCACTCTCGGTCAGGTAATTCTACCGATCAGCGATCCCACATCGCGTGCTCACGCGAATGCGGATCTCACCTTCGTGCTGGTGTCATCACAGCCGCCGCATCTTTTGCCAAACTACCAGGACAGTAGCGTGCAAGGGACTTATGCGTGGTGGTTGAATCCTGCGAGTTCACGTTCCAACACAAGGCTAATAGATTCTATCACCTGTTCACGACTTGAGCGCGACCAAATGTTTGGCGAAGCGTTCATTTTTATGCAGACCACCGCGTCGCCCAAACACGTGCTGAGGGGGGTACCTGGCGCGACTTCCCACGGCAAAAGGAAAATATCATAATGGAATTTGCCTAAGCCGACTTCGCATTCAGAGCATACCATGCCTTCGGATAATCTGCCATGAAAGTTCATGGCCTGAATGGTGCGATGCGCACGTTGATTTCTGGGACTAGAGGGATCAACAACTTCTGCGCCGGGTGCTGCGTAAGGAACATGCAAACGGGGTAACGGTTTGTCCAGAAAATAGGTGAGACTTGGCGTGCTGGTCACAATTGACGCTGTGCGGCCCTTCCCATAATCGATGCGCGCGATGATGAGATGATCAGCATCAGGGTGTTTAGTGATGGCGATTACTCGTCCCACCAGCAGTTTCTCAGAATTCCACCAGGCTAGTTCGCCTCGCGCACGCATCGCTTGCAGATCCAACACGTTGAACGCCTGTAAACCAGCTTTGCGACATACGCTCTGCCAGCCATGCTGAGACAATTTGACTTGAAAACGTTCTTCTACATCGTGTATAGGCACAAAGAATCTGAATGCGTTGAGTTTATTTTTCATCATTATGGCGTGGTTTTCATGTTGCTCCTGAGATGGGGGGGGAGCTACCGGCCCACAAGCTTCTACTATTTGTGCCATGTTGCCACCTCCAACTCCCCAACCCACATGAAAAACCATCCTTTCGTGTTGTACGACATGTTGTCGTTCTCCTTCATCATACTCCGCCGGTTTGCTAGGTTGCTCATGTGCTTGATGGCCCCTACCAAAAACAATGAGGGTATTTTATCACCTCTTTAGAGTGAATCAAGGTCGCCATGCCGAACTCTCTTAACCGATCATGCAATGTTATTATTCTGGTCGGTACGAGATGTGCATTGATGCCCATTCGGCTAGCTCCAACAGATTGTGTCAATGCCTGTTTTTGCTGTTCGCATTGCCACCAATCCCCCCAAATGATAGCCCGATTTGGCTATCTGATAGTCCTGTATTGTCCGATGATAGTCCGATGGATCAAGTGGTGCAATGGTGTCGTTGCAACCACTGCCAAAAGTACAGCATCAATGATAGACTTCGGCATTTCGCCAGAGCCTGGCAAAATCGTTGGCTGCACGACGCAGGTTATCCTGATCCATCTTCAGATCGGCGTGTAATTCTTGAGCAGGTGAAAGCATGTATCCTAGCCAATCATGCTCATCAATCGCGCGTCTGACGTGCTCGAATAGGATCGGCTCTTCTTTTTCTAGAGAGCGAACATCAAGGCGATAAAAGCCACAACCGGCCATCACAGGGGCGGTGGTGCAACGAAATTCACAGTTATGCCAGGTATTGTGTGGTACAAAGGTCCGAAAGGCATCGATAGTCGCACGCCACTGTTCGACTCTGCCGCTAATCAGGAATTGATAAGTGCGTTTGCGTACCAGATTTTGCTCAACCACCGGAAAGAACGGACCACGAGTAAAGCTATCATCTTCTAGTTTCATTATATCATAGCGTAAGTCAAAGGTGAGAATTTTGGTTTCCCGACTATACTTTTCTAGCAGATACAGGTCTTCATCCGGCCAGACGTCGATGAGACGATGTGTTTCTTTGGCGATTTCAGCGGCTTTCGCGTCGATGCCTCTGGCAATCACCTGGCCAATCCGTTCAACCAATTGTGTATGCCAAATCGTTTGGCTCTGTATCTGGGCGAGCGAGTGGGTGAGGTGTTCGTCCCACACGGTATAGTTGTTAGTAGCCGTCGTGGTGTCGCTCGTTTTTTGCAGAACTAAATAATCCAGCGATACCTGAAAAAACTCCGCTAGCGCGATCAGTTTGGGTAATGCTGGCAGCGCTTCACCATGAAGATACTGGGATAGGGCGCTTGGCGTTATATGCACGGCAGTGCAAATTTCACTACGTTTCTTGCCACTTTCTTCGATCAGGCTAGCCAGCGTCTCCTTGAATTTCAAAGAGGATCCATTCATGTTCAAGATGAAACTCCTTACATACCGACCACGATCAGTGGCAGTTACCCACCCTCTTTATTTTAGCATTACTTAACCCACTACCGCAAGTGGGAGAGGAAAACTCGCTGCTCCAGTCAATAAACCGCCTGCGAAGGAAAGGGAAAAGCGTCTTTTGGGGAGGAAGCATGAGCATCTTCAGTTAAAAATTGATGGAAAATGAAAAAAGCTACCCGTTCCAAACTTTAAAAGGGACAAGGCTATGAGACGGTTCGTTCGTCAAGTTCTACTGTTAGAAAAGAACCCCATGCGATCACCTCCTTGGATTTTCATATATTATTCACAGTATGCAGTCACATAATTTATAGGTAATTAACGTGATCGTCGATGCTATTAAGCCCTTCTTGACTTTTTGCTCTGTGGAGAGATATACTACCGATAAGGGGGAAGACCTACCATCGCTGGTAGGTTGAGAATGCGAAAAGAGGACATCCACATACCTTTGGCCGGGTTGGGTGGATGACCTCCTCACAATGCTACATCGGCAAAAATCCTTGCGGATCTTTGCTGTGTTTGCAGCAGCTACGATTATAGCACTTCGCACCCCCTGATGTCAAAATGTGGCCTCTTTGGGCTTGCGCCCTCGGCGAATCAGGAGGAAAAAACATGGCGAAAAAGCTAATCCCCTTTGGTATGGGAACCGTTGTTGCAAACTTGCTCCTTCACGGGGAGATTGATCCTGCTGACCTGGCTGCCGGCAGTCAGCTCAGGCGTGATCTGAAAGGCATCTTGGCCGAAAATCTCTGCGCGCCAGTGAACATCCAGGCGCTGAACTTCCTGGAGGAAACTGGCCAAGTCTTTCTCACGGTGGATTATCCGCTCTATGAGATGAGCGAGATCGATGGCCGCGACCCCGAAGCGGTTGAGAAACTCATCAAGGAAGTCATGGAAAGCAGTTTGGGGCTGTTCGTCGAGTTCCACCGGCTCCGTGTGATCGTTGATCTGTACGCTTTCGCGTAAACGTACTGTCCTGATCGCTTTTGGGGGAGATGACAGCAGACCGGTCATCTCCTCGCCACATCCCAACTCAGGCCGACATCTGCATCTGTATATGCCCGCCTTCCCTGCCGATAAGACATGTGTAAATGATCGCGCGAGTGGGAGGTTGCTGCGATGGCACCTTTAAAGATAGTGATGCCCCGCGCACTCGGCAACCACCCCCGGCGCGTGCTGTTGAGCGCGTTCCTGGTCGTGATGGTGCTGGCCGTGGCGCTGAGCAGCGTCGGTGTGTGGGGCATTCGCCGCACCCAGCAGCACCTGAATGATATCGCCGACCAAGCCACGGTGCGCATCCAGGCTGTCGATGCCGCCCGGTTCGCTCTGCTGACGGTGGAGCGCGACAATCGCCAGGCGTTCATCGAGCAAGACCCATCGCGGCGGGCGCTGCTCTTGCAACAGGTGGGGCAGGATGTGACGCTGCTGCGCGCGGCAATGGCCCAATGTGTTGCCGCTTACGGCGGCATCAATGGCAACGCGCAGATGGATGCGTTACAGGTGGCCCTGCCGAATTGGTATGCCAGCGAGATCATTTATGAGAATGATCTGTTGCTGGATACGCCAGCCTCAGTTACCGCCGCGCAGGTGTTGCAGCGGGGGATTTTCGGCACGCAAGAGGCTTTCGCGGCACAGACGCTTGCCGATCTGGCGACCGCGGAGCATCACGATATCGCGCGTGAACGCAAGGCGGCGAATACCTTCACGAATACGCTCATCATCGTGTTGTTGGCGGTTGCTGGCGTGGTGCTGGTGCTTGTTGTTGCCCTTGGTAGCGGTGTCGCGCACCTTATCGCCCGCCAGCATACTCGTCTAGCCCAGGCCAACACGCAGTTGACCGAGTTGGTGGAAGAGGTGCAGAGCCAACGCGAAGAGATTCAGGAGCAGCGCGATACGCTCGTTACAACCCTGGCCGCCAGCGAACGCGGGCGCAGCGAGATGGACGCGATCTGCGCCACCGTGCAAGAGGGTTTGTTGCTGTGCGACCGCGACGGCGCTGAGATCTATCGTAATCCCGCTTGTCGCCACATTTTAGGTGAAAGCGGTTCGACCTGGCACAACCTGGCGACAGCATCACCTTTACACCTGTATGCGTTAGACGGTACCCCGTTACCCCACGCACGGCAGCCGCTCCTGCGCGCCTTGCGCGGCGAGGCGGTCGCCGCCGAACTCCTGCGCCTGCGGCGCGACGACGGCACCGAAGTGGTCGTGCAGTTCGAAGCGACGCCCATCTGTGATCCCACCGGCGAGCAAACGGGGGCGTTAGGGGTACTGCGCGATGTCACGGCGGAATATCGCATCACGCGCCATGGCGACATGCTGCGCACCTTGGCCCACGCCTGCGCCAGTGCGCTGGATGAAGAAACCATCGCGCAGACGGCGGTCGCCGCCTTAATAAAAGGTTTGAATGTCCCCAATTGCGCCATTGTCGTGCGCGATCCTGAGCGACCAGACTACGCTCACACTTTATATAGTCAATTTGGGGATGATGTGTCGTCCGCTGAGGCTGCCGCGATTCACCACACGGTAGCGACGGCACCCATCGCTCCCGACGCGCCGATGGTCAGCCTGCGTGTGCTTGCCACTGGTCAGGCATGTTTTAATATCTCGCCTTTGCCGCTGGGCGAAGGTTCCGCTACCATGCCGCTCTCGATGCATGCAATGGCCTATCTGCCATTGTGCCTGGACGGCGTACCGTTCGGCGTCTTCACGGTCGGCTATGCGCCGCACCAGCTCGCCACCTGGGAAGCGCCCGATCAAACCCTGCTGCAAGCCGTCGCTGACGAGATCGCCACGGCCCTGCACCGGGCGCGGCTCTTCGCCGAGGCGCGGCAATTGGCGTATACTGATCCGCTGACAGGGCTGCGCAACCACCGCGCCATGCAACATGCGCTGCACGCCGCGTTGGCCGAGGCCGCGCCCCACCACGCGCCCGTCTCCGTGATCATGCTGGATGTCGATCACTTCCGCCGTTTCAATGAAGCGCACGGCCACGACGTCGGCGACCGCGCGCTGCAAAGCGTGGCACGGGCCATTCAGAGCGCCATCCGCGCGCAGGATGTGGCGGCGCGCTATGGTGGTGAGGAGTTCTGTGTGATCCTCCCTGGCACGGCAGCGGAGGAGGCGGGCCACGTCGCCGAGCGCGTGCGCGCGGCCATCGCTGCCAGCCGCGTGCAGGCCCGCGAAGTCCCCGCCGGCCTGCCCCTCACTGCGTCACTGGGCCATGCCACCTGCCCACCGCACGCCACCACCCCTGCCGATCTGCTGCGCGCCGCCGATGTCGCGCTCTATACGGCCAAGCATCAAGGGCGGAACGTTGTCATCGCTTACGATGATGTCAGCACACTGAGCGATGGTCGTCAAGCGGCATGATCGCCGCCTTTTGCCGCTAAAGATTGTGTCTTGCAATGACTTGGTACGACTCAGCCAGTGAAATGGCATGATGGGCGCGAGGGAAAGAAGTATTATATTTGCTTGTCCATTAGGGGAGGCATCGTATGCACGTGTTGGCATGGCTCAGTCTCGGCGCGCTGATCGTGGCGCTCGCCGCCTGCGGCTTCGCGGCAGGGCCGACCACGCCGCCCGCGACGATCTATATTGCCACAGGCGCGACGATCACGGCGCTGGCTGGCGACACCGGTCATGTCATCTGGCAAGCGCACATGACTGGCACGCCGGATGCCTTGCTCGCAGATGCCGGCGGCATCTATGCCACCGTGATCGCTGGCACGGCGACGGCTCCCAGCCAGGGCTATAGCGAGGCGTTGAACCGCAAGGACGGCTCGGTGCGCTGGCACACGGCCCCTGGCACGCTGTTCGTGCCGCTGGGCAGCGCAAACGGTGTGCTGGCGACGCTGGCGGTCGCCTTGCCTTTGGTCACCAGCACGACATCCACCCTGGAAGGGCTGGACGCGCAGACGGGCAAGGTGCGCTGGTCGCGCACGTTGACCAACGTCGCCGCCGGGCCGCTGATGGTGCAGCAAACCGTCGTCGCGCTCACCCTCACCAACGGTGCGCAGGGAACGCTGCAAGCGTTCGATAGCATCACAGGAGCGCCGCGCTGGCACGCGGATGTGCCGCCCGTCGCGCTGCTGGCCGGCGCGACCACGCTCGATTACCTCACGCCACCCTATGCGACGCCGCCGAATACCCTTGTCGCGCTGAATGGCCCGACCGGCCAGCCCGAATGGCATTATACCTTCACTGGCGACTCCAGCATCACGCTGGCGGCGGCCACCGCCGGCCAGGTCTTCGCCGCTGTGAGCAAAGCCGGCGGATCGCCCGGCACACTGGTCGCCCTGGACGCTACGACCGGCCACCAGCAGTGGCAAGCCACCGTCGGTCCCGCGCCCATCGCTTCTGTCAGCGTCGGCCCCGGCGACCTCTATTGCACCGTGCCGCCCGCGAACTCGACCGTTCCCGCGAATCTGGTGGCGCTACAAACGGGCAGCGGGAAGCAGATCTGGCAGACCACGACCGCTTTCGGCGCGTTCGTCCCTGTCATCGCTGGCGCTGCGGCCTTGTATACCGCCGAAAACCCGACCGATGTCACCGAGGCATCCATCGTTGAGGCGCGGCGTCCTAACGATGGCCAGCTCATCTGGCAATGGCGTGCGCCCACCGGCGGTGGTGCGCTGCTGGCTGCCAGCGGTTTATGAATGAGTATGGAGGCGCGATGAATCGCGCCCCTACGGAACAGCCCGGCTGAGACTACTTCCCCGTCGCGCCGTTGCCTGATCCATCCAGCGCCAGAGCCTCGATCTCGGCGTCGTCCTCTTCGTCGATGGTGGTAGCCAGCGCGCTCACGTGGTCGCTCTCGGCCATGTTCATCAGGCGCACGCCCTGCGTGGCGCGGCTGAGCTGCGCGATGGTTGAGATCGGCGAGCGGATGACGACGCCATTGGACGAGATCAGCACCAGGTCGCGGTCCTGCTCGGTCAGCACGCGCGCCCCGGCGATGAGGCCCGTCTTGTCGGTGAGCCGCGCCGTCAGGATGCCGCTGCCGCCGCGCCCCTGCGTGGTGTATTCCTCCACCGGTGTGCGCTTGCCATAGCCGCGCTCCGTCACGACGAGCAGTTCGCCGCCCTTCTGGGCCACGTCCAGCGTCACCAATGAATCGCCCTCTTCCAGGCGAATGCCACGCACGCCGCCGCTGGTGCGCGAGGCCGAGCGCAGATCGCCCACAGCGAAGCGGATCGACTGGCCGTGGGTCGTCACCAGGAAGACCGTGTCGCTGGTATGGACCAATCGCGCGCCGATCAGTTCGTCGCCCTCTTCGAGGTCCATCGCAATCAAACCCATGCGCCGCACTACAGCGAATTCGTCCAGCGACGTTTTCTTTACCTCGCCCAGTCGCGTCGCCACAATCAGGTAATCCAGCGCCTGGAACTTTGGCACGGCCACGATGGCCGTCACGCGCTCCGATGTGTCGATGCCGATCAGGTTGCGGATATGCTCGCCCTTGGCCTGGCGCCCGACCTCCGGCAACTCATACGTCGCCAACTGGAAGACGCGCCCGCGATTGGTGAAAAAGAGCAGCGCGTCGTGGGCGTGGGTGATCAGCAGGTGCAAAACGGTGTCGTCTTCGCGCGTGGTCATGCCCGTCACGCCTTTGCCGCCGCGCCGTTGCGCGCGATAGGTCTTGCTCGGCAGCCGCTTGATGTAGTTCTGCTCGGTCAGCGTCACCACCATCTCGTCGTTGGGGATGAGATCCTCTTCGGTGAACTCGCCGGCCTCGTCCTCCTGGATCTCCGTGCGGCGCGGATCGCCGTACTTCTCGCGCAGTTCGGTGAGGTCCGCCTTAATCAGCTTGCGCACCTCGCCGATATCCGCCAGAATCCCTTCCAGCCCCTTGATGTTCTGGAGGACTTCCTTCAGTTCGTCCGTGACCTTGCGGCGTTCCAATGCCGCCAACCGGCCTAGGCGCATATCCAGGATCGCCCGCGCCTGCTCTTCACTCAGCTTGAAGCGGTCGCGCAGGTTGCGCGAGGCCGTCTCGGTGGATTGCGAGCGGCGGATCGTCTCGATCACTTCGTCCAGGTGGTCCAGCGCGATCTGCAAGCCTTCCAGGATGTGCGCCCGCTCGCGCGCTTTGCGCAGATCGAAGGCCGTGCGCCGCTGGATGACGATCTCGCGGTACGCCACATAATGATGCAGGATCGCTTTCAAGTTCAACACGCGCGGCTGGCCATCGACCAGCGCCAACATGTTCGCGTTGAAGGCCGTCTGCATGGCGGTGTATTTGAAGAGTTGGTTCAGCACCGTCAGATGGCGCGTGTCTTTTTTCAGATCGATGACCACGCGCGTTCCCTGGCGGTCCGACTCGTCGCGCACATCGCTGATGCCCTCGATCTTCTTGTCGCGTGCCAGTTCAGCGATCTTTTTGACCAACTCCGCCTTGTTGACCTGATAAGGCAATTCGGTGACGATGATCGACACTCTGCCGCGATCGGTTTCTTCCGTGTGCGCCCGCGCCCGCACGACGATGCGTCCGCGTCCCGTGAGGTACGCCGAGCGGATGCCCTCGCGCCCGTGGATGATGCCGCCCGTCGGGAAGTCCGGCGCTTTGACGAAGCGAATAAGTTCCTCCACCGTCGCGTCGGGGTTATCGATCAGGTGCGTGATGCCGTCGCAGAGTTCGCGCAAGTTGTGCGGCGGGATGTTCGTCGCCATGCCCACCGCGATGCCCGCCGAGCCGTTCAGCAACAGGTTCGGCAACCGCGCCGGCAACACCGTCGGCTCCATCTCATGCCCGTCATAGTTTGGCTTGAAATCGACCGTATCTTTCTCGATGTCCGCCAGCAATTCCGACGCAATCGCCGCCATGCGCGCCTCAGTATACCGCATGGCTGCCGCTGGGTCGTCGTCAGGCGAATTATGCACGAACACGCCATCTGCGAGCAAGAAGTTATGATGCTCGTCCACCGTGATGTCATAAACATCCGCGCGCTCGTCAAGGCGACGGACAGCAATGACACGATGGTTATATCGCGATGCCAAATCCACCAGCTCAGCAAGGTCTTGGAAATAGGTGGAAGCTTTCTTCCAACGCGGAATCCAATTGCTATGGCGATTCGCATCATACACATCAGGTGTGATCTGCTCACGCGGCATGGTAGCGATAAGACCCGCAACATAACCTGCAATTTTCTGTCGCATGACATTACGCTTGTAATCGTCATCGCGCCAGCGTACACGTAGCGAGGCTGCCGATTTCTCTGCCAGCCGCTCCATCATCGTCGGATCATCAATAAGACGGCGGGCATTGGATGCCATTACGGCGGATCGCTGGGCTTCTTTAAAAGAAGAATCAGCATGCTGCCGTAAAATCTTTGCCCGGTGCAATTCGCGTGCTTCAGGTCGTGCCCAAAGTGCTAATGCCATCCGCCGATGGTGATCGGCAGCATATTTTGCACGATACTTTGGATCTTGCCACAGAGCGCGTGATCGCTGACTTATTTGCTGACGAATATCGGGTCGTGCCATAGCGAGTGAAATCGCAGCAAGAATGGCTTCGCGCTTTTCTGCGTTCCCCCACATTGCACGGCTACGTTCAGCAATGATTTCGTTTACTCGCTGACGCTCGGTTTTAGTAAGAGGACGCCTTTCTATCCCTTGTAAAGCAACCGTAATACGTGTGCGATATTCGGAATCTTGCCACAATGCGCGCATCTTACTAGCAATTTCTTGGCGACGTTCAGGATGTGCTTCATAGAAAGCACGCATGCGAACGCTCGCTTGTATTGCTTTCTGTTGGCGGAATGCAGGTGATTGATTTTGCACCATCATTCGTACACGCCGGGCGGCACGCGCCTCGGGATGCTCAGCGTAATAACGCTTCACACCAGCACGTTGCGTCGCTCGAAAATCTGGTGATCTCCACAACGTTTGTAATTGCTCAGCGTGCAAGTGAAGGTGTTCCAAGAACGCCATCCGCTGAATGTTTGTGGGTCGATTATCAAAGCGGTTGAAATTGCGATGGTGCCGCACGTAAGGACCCTGCATACTGGCTGCTAATCCCCGCTGTGCGTTGAATTCATCAGCCAAACGGTGGACAAACTCAAATACTCCTGTCAAAGGTTGCTGAATGCGCAAGTACGGATTCAGCCTTTCTTTAACCGGTTGTGTATCAAAATAACCCGCCATCAGGCTATTTCCAGTTTCCAGGAACTCGGCGTCCTTATAGGTGCCGTCGCGCAGCATAAAGGGGTGGTTGGGGGTGCAGCGCACCTGTGCGCCGTTGTCCAGCGTCACTTCGACGAGTTCGGCATTCTGGCGGGTCAGGCGCGCATGGCGGCCCTCGCCCACCGTGATGCGCCCCGCACGATCGACGCTGTAGACGTAGAAGACTTCATCGGGCGGCAACTGCGCTAGTTCGGCGAAACTGCGCTCGGTGCCATCCAGCAATTTGATGCGCGTGTCACCAGTAAAGCAGCCGAAGTTGCCCTGCCCTGACACGAGCGGATAGCGCATATTCCACGGCTGGGCCATGCGCACCAGAGCATCGTAGACCGATGCGTCGCCGTGGGGATGGAAGTCTTTGAGCACTTCGCCGACGATGCCGGCGCACTTGCGGAACGAGCGGTTGGACTGCAAGCCCATGCGCTCCATCGCGTAGAGCACGCGGCGATGCACCGGCTTGAGGCCGTCGCGCACGTCCGGCAGCGCGCGGCTGACGATGACGCTCATCGAATAATCGAGATAGGCCGTCTGCATTTGATCGACGATGCCGATGGGCCGAATGTTACCTACGTTTTGTGGTGCATCCACCGTGGGGTGACTCCTCTTGTATACAGCTTTAACCTATGTATTATACCATTTCTAGAAGTAGAACGTGAAACCGGCAATCCGCTCGTGGTGCGACCTCGTGGCATTTTCCATGCATTGCCTGTAGGAAGAATGGGGTGTGTCAGCCGCTCAGCCGCGCTCGATCATATAGCCGTCCAGCGCCAGCACCACGGCGCATTCCAGCGGCGTCAGCGAAACATGCACGCGCCCACCGGTGATGAGCGGCAATCCGGCCCCCAGGTCGTACCAGTCCGTCTGCGCGCCGCCGCGCACGATGCGCCCTGTCGCTTGGATGCGTACCCCCATGCCCACATCGGGGTGGTCGGCATACTCGCCCAGAACCTCACCCGTCGCGTCCACCAGGCGGGCGCGCATCTGCTTGCCCATCATCCCGCGCGCCCGCACGCGCCACGCACCGAGCGCCGAGGTCACGTCCGCGCCCCAGCCATGCAGGCGGATATCCAGATACATGTAGATCGCCGCGCCCGCGCGCAGCGCATAGGCGGGCTTCAGCCAATGGCGCCGCTGCCATTGCACGAACGGGACCAGCGCCGGTTGCAGCGCATAAAAGGGATCGCCTTCGACCGGTTGTGCCATCGCGTCTGCTCCTTCTCGCGCATTCACAGCACGGCTCATGAATAGCTGAGCTTGTGTGATGCTTTGCACGATCAGCATGATACGCTATGGCACACGCGCGGTGCTAGGTGGCGCGAACGGGCAAGGTTCAGCGCCGGCTGATACTTTCTTCCACGAAGGCCGGCGTGACAACGGTGATCTGCCCCTGCGTGGGGCGCGGTGCGGGGCCGCTGCGCCGGAGGGTGCGCAGCACGAACTGGAAGCCCTCGATGAAGATGCGGCGCGACATCTTGGATTGACCGACGCGGCGGTCGATGAACGTGATGGGGATCTCCGTCACGCGCATCCGCTGGCGCAGCACCTGATAGACCAGTTCCACTTGAAAAGCGTAGCCCTGCGAGCGGATGCTGTCGAGATCGATGGCTTCCAGCGCGCTACGGTGGTAGCAACGGAAGCCCGCCGTGCAGTCATGGATGGGGATGCGCAGCATCGTGCGCGTGAACGTGTTGCCGCCGCCGCTGATCAGCCGGCGCATCGCCGTCCAGTTTGGCGTGCTGCCGCCGGGGATGTAGCGCGAGCCGATGACCAGTTCCGCGTTGGCGGAGGCGCGCAGGAAGGCCGGCAGGTACTGGGGATCGTGCGAGAAGTCGGCATCCATCTCGAAGATGCGGTCGAACCCGTGCGCCATCGCCAGCTTAAAACCCTGGATATAGGCTGTTCCCAAACCCTGTTTGCCGGGACGGTGTAGCACCTTCAGGCGCGGCTCGCGCGCGGCGATCTCGTCGGCCACCTGCCCCGTGCCGTCCGGCGAGTTGTCATCCACAATCAAGATGTTCGCCCAGGGGGCATTTTGTAAAATGGCTCTGACGATCTCCGGCAGATTCTCGCGCTCATTATACGTTGGCATGATGATGACGGATTTCAGCGACACAGGGTATCCTCCAGCACACTAGCTTCGGTTCATCTAGTATACCAGAGGCCCATCCTTGGCGGCAATGTGACTATACCAATATCCGCCCCCCGCTCATCGCCCCGCCTTGCATATGCAGAGCGGCGGGTGCTACCCTGGACACAGGAGAACATCCTGGAACAGTAGAGACCTGATTGCAGCAGAGCCGGTCCTTTCCGTTGATAGCATACCCGCTCACAAGGAGGCCACAGGATGGCAAGCAATGATCCCTTACCGGCAGCGGCGGCGACAGTGCTGGCGCAGGTCTTCGCGCTGGTGCGCGCCTGCCCCGTCGGGCGCGTGACCACGTATGGCTGGCTGGCACAGGCAGCCGGCTATCCACGGCGAGCGCGCATGGTCGGCTGGATGATGAACGAGGCGACAGCGGACGTGCCAGCGCAACGGGTGGTCAACAGCAAGGGCGAACTGAGCGGCAGTTGGGCCTTCGCCGCGCCGGATGCTATGCGCCGGCTGCTGGCTGATGAGGGAATCTTGTTCCTGGAAGATGGTCGCGTAGACCTAAAACGGTATGGGTGGCAGCCCTTGCGCGACCTGGATGACACGCAGCGCGCCGCCCTGCTGGCCAGCGCATCTACTGCGCCAGCACAGCCAAGCGAACGACTGCTCCATCTGTTACGCCACGACGTAGCCTCGCCCTTCCGCCAGCCATCCTGATGCTCAGCCGCCCGCTTGTATCAGGCCACCCTTGGGCAACGTATAAATCTCCAATCCACTGAGTTTCGGCCAATTAATATTCGCGGAGCCATTGGTAAAACTGATCGTGATGGTGCCGTTACGGTCGGCGGTGGCAGGGAAAGATTCAACGATAGCGATATTTGGCCCTCCCGCCGTGGCGACGATATCAAAATTCGTCAGCACCGGCAGCCCCTGGATCGCTACATCGAAAACGCGCTGATTGGGCTGATTGAAATAGATCTCGGCGAAATGCAGCCGTACCGTATAGGTATTATTTGGCTGTAAGCCGCCGATGGTATAGGTGAAATCGCCATACCGTTCCGTCTGATACACCTCCTGGGGCGCGGGATCAGCAACGCCTTTCGTATCAATATGATTATTGACGGCATAGGTACTGCCACCCTGCACGTCCATATCCGTATTATAGGAACCAGCCTGGCCACCGCCAGCGTCGATAGCTATCACCAGTTGCGCTGGAACCGGCGTCGCTATGGGTGTGGGAATGGGGGTGGGCGTTGTGGAGGTAGCCGGCGTCGCTGTCGGCTGTGGATGCGCGGTGGGGGGCGGCGTGCTGGTAGCCGCGCCAACGGGAGCGAACGTCGGGTACGGTGGGAGTGTCGGGTAGGGTGGCGGCGTGGCAAAGGGATCACTGCCGCCGGCCTGCGCCGTGGCACGCGCCGCTTGATCGGCGGCATGCGTTGCGGCGGCGGCCAGGTTGGCCGCGCTCGTGGTGGCATTGAGGCGCGGCAACACGACCAGCAGCATGACTCCCAGCACCGTCGCCAATGTCGTGGCCGTGAGCGCCAGCCACCGCGCGCCATGCCCGCGTGGCACCGGCAGCACGTCGGGCGCTGGCACCAGCGCATCCGCCACTTCCACCGGATCGGGGACGGGGCGCGTATCTTCGTTGACGGGATGGACGCCGGTTTCCCAATCCAACGCGCCCATTTCCGCCACACGCGCCGCGGCCTCTTGCCACGATGGACCAGCTTCGCCCGCGAACTGGCGCTCCGGTCGGGCGATAGGCTGGCCACCGACCAGATGGCCACAATGGGGGCAGCGGCGCGCGTGCGCCGGCAAGAGTCGCCCGCACTGCGTACACTGCTCTGGTTGGTTGGTTCCAGCAACTGGCAGCGCGCTGCCTGAAGGCTGGTCCTTGGCGGCGTCCGCGCTCACACGAGGCTGCGTCACCTCATCCCCACCCACCGGCGGCGCTGGATCTACGGGCGGCGATTGCTCATCCGGTTGCTCGGTGTTATCGTGTTGCTCCACACCAATCCTCGACCACCTAAATAAATCATGTGCCTGGCTACTACGCTAGGATAACACAGCCATAATAGCATAAGCAGGTTAGCGCGCCTATTACGTTCCCGCACGATAGGGCGAATCTCCCATGCTGATTGACTTTTGGCTGGGTTTCAGGCAAACTAAGGTCACATTCAAGCCTCAACAGTATACTAGAAGTAGGCGATCATGGCGGGAGCAGGGCGGGTGCGAACTGTTTGGGCTGACCAATGGAACTTTGCATGGGGAGCAATCACTGTGGGCAATGTCAGGGTGCAATCCCATCCACGTCGAGTAGGTGCACAACCGCCGGTGCAGGTTGCGCCGCAAGAACAGCGCACGCTGCCGGTGCCATTCACGAATAAGACGGTCGGCGTCACGGTGGCCGTGTCGTTCGCGCTGATGGCGACGCTGGCAACGATCGTGGTGCTATCCAGCCTGCTCATCGTGCCACCCACGCCGCAAGCCACCACCCCGCCACCGCCCTCGCCCGTCCCCACCGCGCCCCCCACACCGTTCGATCCCAGCGTGGGTGCGCCGCTGCCAAATAACCGACTAATCTTGTTTTATGGCATCGGTTATTCTGGCATCGACCATAACGGGCCAGCATCAATCCATCCCTTTACCTTTTTGCCGCAACTGGAACAACTGGGGCAGGAATACACCGCCGCCGACCCCAAGCACCCGGCGAAATTGGGGCTGGATGTTGTCGTCAATGTCGCCGATCAATGCCCCCCCAGCGGCAACAGCACGTGCAGCCACTTCGTTTCATCCAGCGAGATTCAATCCTACATCGACTTCTGCCAGGCTCACAACCTTTACCTGTTCCTGGATCTACAATTCGGGCGGTCAAGCGTGCAAGGCGTCTTCACGTACCTGCTGCCTTACCTTGAACGCTATCCCTTCGTTGAAGTCGCGCTCGATACCGAGTTTCACTTCTACCCTTACATGGCGGGTGGCCCACCCTTTGAACTGGGCAATGTCACGGGCGCGGACATCAATTGGGCCATTGACCAACTCGCCCAGATCCCAATGAAGTACCACGTGCCGCGCAAGGTGCTGATGATCCACGAGTGGACTCCCGGTGCGTTGGTCGATAAGGACAAGATCAAGACGAATCCGCTGGTGTCGATTGTGCTGCACTCCGACGGCTTCGGCTATGCGCAAAACAAGATCGGCGACTACGAGCAATTCGTCAAGGCGGAGCCGATCCAGTACGGTGGCTTCAAGCTGTTCTTCAACTATGCCGACTGCCCTTCCACCACGCCGGGCTGCTCATTCGACAATCCGCAGTGGACGCCGCAGCAAGTGCTGAGCCTCGATCCGCCACCCTTGGTGGTGTCTTACGAGTGAAAGCCAATAAAAGTGAGATGCGATAAAGGTTAAGAAGGGCGCGATGAATTGCTCCGATACACAGCCTAAATGCGCAGCTACACCCGATCCAACATGTGGTCGCCGCCGAAGATTTTGCGCATGCGAAACGGCGTGGGGGTCGTCGCCAATTGCCACGGCTTCAAAAGATCGCCAGGATAGAGAAACCATGGCTCATCCAGATGATAAAGCGGATTGTTCGTCCAACTTGGAAAAGGCAACTTATCTTGCCAACACAGCCATTCGACTGTTGCTGCACAAAAAGCCGCCCAGCGGCGCAATTCCGCCCCGTCATCTTCCTTCAAGGTGATCGGTTCTTCAACCAACTCGCTGCGATCATCGCGGTCCGAACGCCGCCAGTCATCAAGAAAATCACCCAACGCCACCCAGGGCTGTGTAGGCGTTTGCCGTATCCGTTCGAACGTTTCTGCCATCGTCTGGCGCTGCCAGCGATATTTTGGAAGTCCCGTCATGCAGTTCTCCTCTTTAAGGAAATAGGCTTTGAATGAGGTACTGAGTGCGCGGCGTCACATAATTCGGGGGAATGTACATGCTGATAATATCTAGGATTTCCTGCGCCGAAGTCAATCCGAGATGAGCAGCGAGTGCTTGAATATCAGCAATATCCTCTGGGCGACCCGCAAGAGCTTTCATCGCTAAGACGTAATCTGGATCGGCATAGTATACACGCAAACCAGAGTAATCAACCCAAAGAGTTGTAGGTGGATTTGTATAAAAGAAGCCTTTTAACCCGTCATTGAGCCAGTCATCAGGTAAGTTTTCATGTTGTGCTACCACATGGGCTGCTTCGCGAATTTCTTGCGGATTGGTCGCAAAATAAGCATCAACATCTTTAGTTGTTTGGCGGTTTCGGATAACCAGCAACATCACCGCACCACCAGCAATGATAATCTCGCCCGTTACCTGACGCGCTGTAAGCTCATCAGCAAGAAGTTTCAAATAGTACTGAATGTCTGCGGCGTTCATACTGCACCCTTCTGTGATGTCAACTTGAATAGCAGATTGAAAAGATTATCTTGGCCAATCAGCGTTTTTTGGGCAGATTGATGTGGCTAGTATAGCATAATTTGCTGTAGTCCGCTGCTGGTGGTGTCCTACGAGTGAAGGGGCCAGCGGCGCCACAGATTGACATTTCGGCGAAACCCGGCTACACTCTGATGGCAACATCCTGACGCCAAAGGCGGACACGCATGGCTACGTCGCTTCCCCCCACCGCGCCCCAGCGGCGCTGGCGCAACTGGATCGGGGTCGGCTTCATCGTACTCTCGTTCGCGCTTTATGCCGCATTTTTCGGCGTTCCCTTCCTGCCGTTGCCGAACGCGACCAAAGTGGTGCTGGCGGCGGGGGTGGTGATCGGCGGCGAGGTGAGCTTTGTCGTCGGCGGCCTCTTTGTTGGCACCCAGGTGGTGCGTCGCTATCGCCGCTACCTCAATCCGCGCAACTGGTTCCGGCGCGCGGTTCCTCCAACCACCCCCGCCGAAGCCGGCCTCCCCTCCCCGGACTGAGCCGCCGCCTTATGGCGTCGGCAGCGCCGCCTCGTCGCGCAGCACCAGTTCGGGCGTGCCATTATGGTCCTGCCAATAGCCGATGACGCCGTTGTCAAAAAGGATCGGCTCACCGGTGATACCATTGGCAGTCAGTGTAGCAGGGCTGATAAGCCGGGCTTGTTGACGATCCCAGATGTAGCGTGTGTTTTGCGCATCAGTGAGGAGCAGCAGTCGCGTATCAGCGCCTATCACTTTTGCGCTGAAGCCGTTGGGATTTCCCAATGGTAGGGAGAAAAGCAGTCGCGCTTGTGTACCAGGCCGATCAGCATGATCGATCTCGTAAAAGCCGGTTACGGTGTTGGTAGGATCAGGATGTGCCGTGATGATTGTCGCACCATCGATGGCACAATTACGACCAGCCGTTAGCTGATCTTGCGTCAACAGCGTCACATCAGTCTGTTGCTGAGTCAGGACGTTGAAGAGGGTAGTATAGCCGTAACCACATGCGTGCGCCTCCGGATGCAGATAGCGGTCGCGGAACTGGGTGCGAGCGCGGCAGAGCGCCATCCGCACGCCGCTGGGCGCGATGCCCAGCAGGGCGCCGACTTCCTCGAAACTGAAATGATAAACATCGCGCAGGATCAGCAGGGCGCGCTGCTTCGGCGGCAACTCAGCCAGAATGCTCTGCACGAAGTCGTGTTCCACAAAGCGCACGCTGGGGTCGCTGCCCGCCGGATCGTCCACGGCGCTGAGCGGCAGGGCGGCGCGCACGCCGCGTGTCTCGGCGCGCAGATGGTTCAGCGCCAGATTCGTCGCCACGCGAAAGAGCCAGGCCGCCGGCTGCTGCGCCGCCTGCACCTCGGCGAAGTGCTGCCACGCGCGGATGAACGTCTCCTGGCACAGATCGCACGCGGTGGCCTCGTCGTTGACCATGCGCCACAGATAGCCAGTGATGCGCGCTTCGTGCTGCTGAAAGAAACGCTCAAACGTGGCGGAAAAATACCCATCGTCACCCGCGCCGGCACCCTGCCTGAGTGCCGCTGCGGCACCGCGCGGCACCGTCATCGCCAGCAACCGCGCCCATACCACGCGCCCGCTCTGCGCCATCGATCCATCCATCATGCCACAATTCCTATCTTTTTCAGGCTTCTCCTATACATGACACCGCCCGATGGGAAACTGTAACAGGCCTGAAACCCGACTCGGAAAAAACACTCCGTTGCGGCGAACCACGAAATTGATCGCGGCGAACAAGGGTTATTATATTGGATGAACCATTGTTGGCAACACAATCGCATGTCCGCCCGGCAGCATATAAAAAAATATGTACGGTGATCTCTAGCCATCCATCGCTCGCGGCGTCGGTAGCCCGTAGGGCGTCTTTTGTGAGCGAGGTGGCTTTCAGCCCCTCGCGGTCCTCACGGCGATCATCCCTCAGTCACTTGCTCCTTTTTAAGATACTCAGCCGCATAGCGCAACGCCAACGTGATATGCTCTTCGGTGATGCCGTAATCATCCAGCATTTCGTCGCGCGTGAAACCTTGCGCCAACATATCGAGGATGAGGTAGATGGGCATGCCCGCTGCAACAATCGGTTGACCATCGTGGATATCAGGATCAGAAAAGATGCCCTGGATGCCAATATTCGCCTGCCCCCACTTGGCCTCATGCCGTCGGCAGGTTCGTGATCGCCCACGCGCCGCCCTGCTGGGCGAGTTGGATCGTCACCGGCGCGGCTTGCTGGCGCTGCACGTGGGCGGTGGCCGTTGCCGTGGTATCGTCGTGGCTCAGCGCCAGTTGGGTGATGGCACAGGCGGCCACCGGTCCCTCGTTGGCGTCGGCCACCTGGCCCAGCTTCACGTAATTCGGCTGAGAAAGCTGCGCGGTGATGGCGGGCGTCAGCAGGCGATAGGCCGCCGCGTAATCGTGCGCCAGTAAGGCGGCGCAGAAGTTCTGCGCCACGGCGAAGGGGGCGACAGCGGGATCGGGGAGCGCCGCGAGTTGCCAGGTGGGGCCGATCAGGTGCAGCGTTTCCACCACGGCGATGCCGCCGGCACGGTGTTCCGCCACCTGCGCGCTGGCGCTGCCGCTGGTTAGGCTGACATTGAGCGGCGTGGCATCGCACTGCGTCACCTTGCCGGCTTGCTGGTCCGCCAGTTGCTCGGCCAGGATGAAGGTCGCCTGGCTGATTTGGTTGCGGATGGTGGGCGTGAAGCGCCCATAGAGATCGGCGTAACGCTGCTGCGTGAGATCGTCGCAGAAGCCCCACGCCGCGCCCGTCGGGCCGATCACCGGCACGAAGCGCCATGCCAGCGCCCCCAGCGCCAGCACGCACAGCGCGGCGAAAACGAGCCAGGCCGTGCGCCGGCTGGTGGTGGTCGTCGCGGTAGCGCGGGTGGGCGTCGGCATCATATCGGTTGGTCCTCCGCCAGGATCTTCCACGAGCCATCCGGCTGCTGTTGCAGCGTCAACTTGATCAGATACGTCTCATGGGCGCGCGTCACCCGTTCCTGAACGAATGCCTGGTTGGGGTTGTTCGTGTCTTTATCATAACGCACCTCGTGGAAGGCGACCACCACCCCATGCGCTTGATCTTGCTGGCGCGCGAAAAGCGTGAAGGCGTACTGGGTCAATTCCGCCTGCTGCTGATCGGCCAGCAGCCCATAAGCTGCGGCGTAATCTTGCTGCTTGATGGCAGTATAAAAGTTTGTCACCTGGCGTTCGGCGGCGTTGGGGGGCGGCGTTTGCGACGCGAACAACTTGACAACGATGACGATGACGACGAGGAAGATGACGATGCCGGCGAGCGCCGCTAACAGCGTGCGGCTCCGTCCGCTGGTGATGAAGGTGCGCAGGTTAGTCATGATAATCCTTTCAATCTGGCGTAGCGGTAGGGTAATCGGGTTGGGCCGGCGCGGGATAGGTGAGCAGCGCGCGCGCGATGGCGGCATAGAGCGCCTCGCTGGTGACGGGTTTCACCAGATAGTCCACCGCGCCCAGGCGTAGCGCATGCTCCCGATATTTCGCGGTCGCGCGCGACGTCAGCATGATCGCGCGGATGGCACGGTAGGGCGCGTGAGCGTGCAACACCTCCAGTAATTCATAGCCGTTCATCTGCGGCATCTCCACATCCAAAATGATCAGGCGCGGCTGCGCGTCGTTGATGCGCTCGATGGCTTCGAGGCCGTCGCGCGCCATACGCGCCGCGTAGCCCATCTCATCCAGCATCAGCCCCAATCCGTGGCGGATCGACGGCGAATCGTCTACCACCAGAATGTAATCGCCTTGCCGTCGTTCTGGTGGGGCGGCCTGCACCGGCGGGCGACTCCCGAAGCGGTCCGCCGCCAGCGCGGCGGCGATGAGATCCGGCAGATCGAGGATCAGCACGGCCTCGCCCGTCGCGGTGATCGCCGCGCCACGCACGCTGCGCCGGCGCAGGTGGCGCGGTACCGGGCGGATGATCACATCGCGCTCGTCGCCGATGGCATCGACCAAGACAGCGTAATCCTGGAAATCGCGTGTCACCACCAGGGCCGTCGTCCCCGTCACCCGCTCGTCCAACTCCATCAACGCCGCCAGCGTGATGACCGGTAGTTCGACCGCCTCATCCTGCCCGGTGGCCACTCGCGCCCGCGCCACCCCATCCGCGCCCGTCGCCACCGCCTCTGGCATGACGGTGGCGAAGCGGCGGATGTCGCGCAGTGGCACCGCATAGCTGCTCGCGCCGATCCGCACGGTGATCGCCCGCGCCGCACTGAGCGAGGGCGGCAAACGGAAGGTGAAGGTCGTTCCCGCGCCCGGCGTGCTGGTGACGTCCACGCTGCCCTGCACGCTTTCGATCGCGCGCCGCACCGTCGGCAAGCCCATCCCGCGCCCGGCAGTCGGACGAATCACGTCGGCGGTGGTGACATCCGGCAGGAACATCAGGTCGAGGGCTTCCGTGGGAGAAAGCGCGCGGGCGCGGTCGGGGGGCAATAGGGGGCCGGTGGGCGTCTGCACCAGCATGGCGGAGGCGATGAGTTGTTGCGGATTGATACCGCGCCCGTTGTCGCTGATGGTGATGACCACGCCGTCGCCATCGCTGGCAGCGCGAAACCGCACCTGTGCCGGTGCGACTTTGCCGGCAGCAGCGCGCTCGGCGGGCGTCTCGATGCCGTGCGCCACCGCGTTACGCATCACCTGCACGAGGGCATCTAGCAGGATGGCGGTGATATCACTATCCAGCGCGCTATCCGCGCCCTCCGCGACGAATTCGACCACTTTGCCCTCTTCGTGCGCCACCGACTGCACGACCAATGTGAGCCGCGCGACGATATCCGTGAGGGGCGCCAGGCGCAACGCCAGCACATCGCGCTGGATCGTCTCCGTCAGGAAGTCCTGATATTCTTGCTGGCGCTGGGTCTGGTTCAGCGCCGTCTGCAAGTGTAGGTGCATCGCGCGCAGGTCGCTGACGGCCTCGCCGACCATCGCCATCAGCACATCGAACTCCGAATAATATTCAAGTTCTGGCTGATCACCGGCGGCGGCGCGGTGCTGGGCTAACCACTCGGCCAGCACAGGCGGCACGGGCGTCCGGCGTGGTCCGGCGCTCAGGGCGGCGGGGTCAAACTCGCTTTGCAAGCCGCGCTCGGCGGCGGCGATGCGTTCCGCACGCAAGCGATCATAGAGATCAGTGATGCGCGCCGTCACCCGGTCGATCTCCTGCTCGCTGTCGGCAGCCGCGCCACGCAGGCGGGCGAGTTCGATCAAGTTGATCTGCATCGTCCCCAGCGTCGCCATCACGTGTTCCAGCCGGCGCGCTTCCACGCGCAACATCGGGTGTGGCGTGTTCATGGCAAGATTCGTGATCGTGGCAAGATTAGGGTTGGTCGGCTGACCATCTGTATCGGCAATCGGCACCGTCAGTGGGCCGGTCACTTGCCGTGTGCCGGCGGTTTCCGCCTGGCGCATAAGGTGCGCGTAGCCCTCGTGCAGCCGCGCCAGCGCCTCGGTGTCGTTATCTTCGCTGTGCCTCACCGCCAATGTCGCCTGCATCTCTTCGAGCGCATCGCACGCTTCAATGAGCCAGCGTATGGCCGCAGCATCCAACGCCGCCTGGCCCTGACGCAACGTGCTGAGCATCGTTTCCACCACATCACTCATCGCGCCGATGGTCGGTAGCCCGGCCATGTAGGCTGCGCCCTTGAGCTTATGCGCCGTCAGGTTCATTTGCGTCAGCGCCTCAGCCGGATCGACCATATTGGTCAGTTGCGCCAGCATCTGACGCAGCACCAACAGATCATCGCTCATCTCGTCCAGAAATAGGTGCAGATGATCGTCGGGGATGGCGGGCGGCGTAGATTGCAGGAAGGTGATATCTGAGCGCGAGAAACTGCTTTGCAAGAAATTGTCGATGATTCCCTGGATGTCAGCGGCGAATCCATTGGCATCCATGCCAGGGGCGGAGATGGTTGCGGCGGGGTCGGCCTGAGCGAATGCGGACGATGCCAACGCAGGCGGGGCCACGAGGTCGTGCAACCGCTGGGCCACGCGCGCCGCCTCCGCGCTTTCGCCGGCATCCGGTGCCAAAAAGCGTCCAGCGGCTTGCATGCGGTTCAGGCGCGCTTCCAGGTGCATCGCCAGGTACGTAATAGAGACGGCGATGCGCCGCGCAGGCGGCAATGGGGTGGTTTGCAAAGCGAGCAGCACTTCGTCGAGGGCGCGGCCCACCAGCGCCACATCCGCCAGCGCCACCGTTTCGCCCAAGCCGGCCAAGGTGTGGCCGAGGCGCTGCAAGGCGTTCAACGCGCTTTCAATGGTGCTGCCGGAGCGCGTGGGCGAGGCAACAACAAGTTCTTGCTGATGCAACTCAGCGATGTAGTCCCGTAGCTCGCCGGCGAAGATCGTGAAATATGTCGCGTCAGGCATCCCCGGCCCCCTCACCATCCAAGATGCGCAGGCAGGCGGCAGCGACGGCCTGGACATCTAAAAAGCCCAGCGCCCCTTCCGCCAGGGGATTCGCCGCGTCCGCCGGCGCGTAGCGGGCCAGCAGATATGGCGGCTCATCCGCGGCGCGTGCAGCCTCACCATCTGCGATGTCGCCGGCAGGGACGGTCGTCGCCAGGCTCACCTGCGTGACGAAAAGGCCCAGCAACGCGTCACCCTGCGTGATGACCAGGATGCCGTGATGTCGCCGTGGGCGCGCTGGCAGGCTCGGCGTGGCTGCGAGAAAGCGCGCGGTGTCGATGAGCGTGACGAACTCGGCCTCAATGCGTATGACACCCGCCACCCACGCCGGCGCGGCAGGGATGGCGACAGGCGCAGCCTCACCCGGCGGCGCGATGCGCCGGATGTCTGCCAGGCGCGCCCCCCAGCGTTGGTCGCCGATGGTGAAAAAGACACAGCCGACTTCATCCGTGGCAGGCAGGACGATTTCCGCTTGCGTGGCGGCGAGCAAGGCCAGATAGTCGCTGGGCGGCATATCCGCCTGGGCGTCCACCGTGGCGAAAGTCGCCAGGGTCAGGCGTAAGGCTTCATCCGACAGCGGCTGATAACCATTCGGCAGGGGATCAGGGGGTCGTGATCCAGTCATGCTCATCATCCTTTCCGGCGTGCTCAGCCCAAGGGGGCCAGACGCTCCGCTTCGCTCAGGAGCCGATCAGGCTGGAAGGGCTTTTTCAGATACGCCGCCGCCCCCAGCGTGCGGCCATAATACTCTTCGGGCATGCTCACGCGCTGCGTCAACATCACGATCGGCGTCGCCTTGGTGCGGTCGTCGCGCTGTAAGGTGCGAAAGAGGTCATAGCCGTTGACATCGGGCAGGATCAGATCCAGCACGATGAGGTCGATGGGGCCGTGACCCAACTGCGCCTGCGCCTCCGTGCCACCGCTTGCTGGCAACACCTGATAGCCCGCCGTGCGCAGACAGTCACTGACCATCGCCAGTTCCGTCGGCGAATCTTCCACGACTAATACCGTGCGCATTACTCGTTTTCCCATTCTTCGAGAGGATGTTCGCCCCCTGCTAAAACGCTGTGGACGACGCTCAGGATCTCGCCCGGTTTAAAGGGCTTGTTGATGTAGCGTTTCGCGCCGACCATCCGCCAGCGCACTTTATCGAACACGCCGTCGTTGCCTGAAATGATCACGATGTTCGTCTGATCCAGGCCGCGATTTTGCCGAAAGAGTTTAGCGACGTTGTAGCCATCCATATACGGCAATTGGATGTCGAGCAGCACTAGATCCGGCACAGGGGTTTGACGGTTGCTCAGCGCCTTCATCGCTTCGGGACCGTGACTGAACGAATCAACGTAATAGCCGTCGCGGATCAGGATGCCTTCGATGATGCGCCGCACGACAGCGGAATCGTCGATGACCATGATGCGATTGGGTGGCGGGCGTAGTGACATGGGAGCGTTCTCACCTCTTCTCGAAACACATATTGGCGGCTATAAAGGCCGCAGCGATTGATCGAAATCCTCGAACAGTGCCGTCCAGGCGGCGACATAGAAGGAGCGATCCTGCGGGGAATCGACGCGCATGTTGATGGCGGAAAAGACCGTGCGCAATGCCCTGGTAAGTACCTCATAGGTCCGTTCCAGGTCGCCGCCACTGCTTGTCTTGCGGGCGGTGGCCAGCATGCGTTGTAAGGTATTGTTGAGATCGTCCACATTGATGTGGTTGCGCTCAACACGTAAGCGATAGCCGTTGATGGTGGCGAGATTTTCGCGTTGCAGCAGATTGCTGAGCGAGTCGGGTGCGAGCGACAAACCTTTGCGCGTCCAGTCCTCGGCCAGCCCATCAATGGTCCAATTGACAAACGTTGCCAGCGCCAGCAATTGATCCAGCAGGGTGCGGCGTTTGCGCCATTCCTGTTCAATACGGCTGAGCAAGCCGAAGACATCGACGTTTTCCGTCGTGTTATAGCGCGCGACAGCGGGCAACCCAATGGAATGCTCGCCGATGGAGGCATAAAGCAACCCATCGCGGATGAGCGGGGCCAGCACACGCGCCATGTCCATTTCAGGCTGGTGTAAGGCGGTGGCGATGCGGCGCGGCGTCTGAAAGGCATTGACGCGCGTGATGACGCGCCAGACCGCCGCCGAGAAGAGCAGTTGGTAATTGGGCGGCGGCTCCAGCCCCATGCGCAGTTGCGTATGCATTCCATCCGGCAGCCATTGCAGCAGATCGTTCCACTCATATTGATAGCGCACGATCTCCAGCGCGGCCTTATCCATCTCCACCCGCTGGCTGGCGGTGCGTGGCGGGGGGGCCTCACCGTTGATGAAGGCGTACGTCCCCTCGGCCCACAACGACATCTCGCGCACGCTCCATAGGATCTGCAAGCGCAAGGCATCGGCGAGTTGCTGTGCGCTGATGAAGCCGTGGTCCACCAGTTGTTGGCCCATCAATTCGCCGAACGGATCGGCCATATTGCGATTGAACTGGTCTTCCAGCACGTGCGCGGCGATCCAGTTGAGTTGCTGCAACACCGCGCCCAGCGTCAACGCCTGGCTGTCATATTCGCGGCACCAGGTCAGTCCACCCTCTTGAAAGTAGATGATGCCTCTACGTCCGTCAGCACGGGTGAGGTGCAGCGCGCCAGAACTGCCACCGATACCCATCGCCTGCACCAGTTCGACCAGTTGAAAGTCGTGCAACTGCCCGCTAAACGCTACGGAACTACTGGGATCTACCACACCCATCGCCTCGGTTCTTGTATCTGCAAGCAGCCCAAATGCGCCGCTATCATTGCGCTTCGTTTCCGGCTCGCATTATACCGCTCTGCGGACGGGCATACAAGGGGGTGTTACGCTGAGGTGTTGCTGGCCCACAAAAACGGGATGGACCGGCGTAGCAGAAGTTCCTGCCTGCCGGTCCATCCAGGGCCAATGTGTATTGAACGGTTACTTGAGGAACGTGAGCGACGTGATCATCGGTTGGAAATAGGTGGTTCCCACGGAATCTGAGGTGGCATGAGGAGCCATAACGATGACGAAGAACGATTTGCCATGATGTGCCAGTGCGAACTGTGCGGCATCATAGGCCGATCCCTTGAAAGTCAGCGTCGCTTCTTCGACGGTCCACGTGTTTTGGCCAAGGGTCACGGTCCCATCCGACTTCGTTTTGATGTTAGTGCCGCCCGCACCTTTCAGGAAGCTCTGAAAGAATGCTACATACTGCGAGGACGGTAATCCCTCGGTCAAGGGTGCCGTGACGAACAGGTTTTGACTATCCGCCGAGACGAGCAGGACGCCGTTGACGACTGGTGAGGTGTTAATTGGCGTGCTGGACCAACTGCCGGGAAATTGGAAGGTATAGGCACCGTCAGGGCTGGTGAATGTCGAATCGAGAACGGGAGTGGGCGAAGGAGTGGGTGGCGTGGTAGCGGTGGCTGTCGGTGTTGGTGGTGCTGCTACCGAGGTCGAACCACAACCGGCGATGAAAAAGGCGCTCATCAACGCGCACACGGCGATGCTTGCCAGAATGGGCTTGCGCATTCCCAATTAACCTCTTTCCTTAGAACTGAGGAGAACAATTGATGAGTATCTCATCATGTTATACAACGATGCCAGCTTTTACCGGTAACACACCTGCCTCAGTGAATAACGCCAGCGCATTCATAATCCCAATGAAGTGACATAAAAAAGAAAGCAGGGGACGGATTTACCTACTCCGTCGCCTGCTACCCCAAAGAAAACTTGACCTTAAAGTGCCTGGTCCGGCGTGTCATCAACCGAGGCGGGCGCGTCCAGGAAAGCGAGGAGCGCCGCCTCATCGGCGAAGGTCGGCAGCGCCAGCACAGCAGCTTGCAGCCGCTCACTTTCAGTGATCGCTTCGATGCGCTTGCGTCCGGCGGCACTCAGCCTGTCGAAGCGCTGGCGCGCGAAAACGACGACCACCTGGCGCAACGCTTCCAGTTGCCCCTCAGCACGCCCCTCGACGCGCCCCTCGACGCGCCCCTCATCCCGGCCTTTCTTGCGCCCCTCAGCGAGACCTTTGCGCATGCCCTTGCGCATGCCGATTTTCTCGCCCTTTTCCAGTTCTTCTTTGAGCTTTTCCTGGTCAACTTCCTGCATCAACAACTCACGTAGGCTGGAATGTCGAAAAATATCTTTGATCATCGCATCCTCCTGAAGCAATTGGGCCAAAGGCGCAACGGGCAGGCGTAACCCGGCAAGGAGTATTACCAGCCCTTCGAGTTTATCGCGTTGTTCTGCGGAAATCGGCGCGACGGCGATCTGGCGGGCAACGCGCAACGCGAGATCGACATTCGTGTCGGCCATCAATACCGCCAGCGGCCAGAGATCCGTATAGGGCGTCTGCAACACGCTATCCGGCGCGAGTTCCCACAGCTTGATGACCTCGAAGTCCCAGTGGAAGTTTTGCCGGCCTTCGGCCCAGGCGGTGGCATATGGCGAGACGGGCAATATCGCCGTTGGCTTTAAGTATAGCACAAATGAGCGCACCGGGTACTTTTCGCGGAAGTGGATGCGCGTGCCATACTCCGCGATTCGAAAGGCCATGTCATTGTCCGGCGCGATCTGGATCTCGATGTGGATGATGATCAGCCGACCGGCTTCGCGCACAAGCCACGCGATATCGGCCATGCGTTGGGGCGCGACGACATCGGTGTTGAGTTCGTGCAGCCACACGACATTGATAAGGCCCAATAGTTGCAGAAGCCCCTCGCGGCCCGCCAATAATGCTTCTTTGACAGCTTGATCGAAATTGCGTCGCCTCTTCTTTGGTGGTGTCTTCGCCATCTGCTGCTCCTTTCGCGGATTGAGACTGTGGGAGATCCTGTGTACAAACCGCCTTTATTATGGGCGCGGCTGCATGCCCTGTGCAAGTGCGCGTCGCCCCTTGATCCACCACCAATTCCTCTGTTACGTTCTGAATCAGATGCTGTGATTTTCCCTCACACAACCAAAGGAAACAAAATCATGAACGATACGAGTATGCAAGGCAAAGTGTGCCTGGTGACGGGTGCGACCAGCGGCATCGGCCAGGAGACGGCGCGGGCGCTGGCGGACCGGGGTGCGACGGTGGTGATCGTCGGGCGCAATTCGGCGAAGGTGACGCAGACGGTCACGGCTATTCAGGCGGCGACGGGTAATCAGGACGTGACGGGCCTGGTGGGCGACCTGAGCGTGCAGGCGGATGTGCGGCAGGTGGCGCGCGAGTTTCAGTCGCAGCACGACCGGTTGGACGTGCTGATCAACAATGCCGGTATGCTCTTTTTGCAGCGCCAGACGACCCCCGACGGGCTGGAACGTACCTTCGCGCTGAACCACATGGGCTACTTCTTGCTGACGGATCTGCTGTTGCCGACGCTGAAGGCCAGCGCCCCGGCGCGCATCATCAACGTCGCTTCCTCGGCCCACCAGGGTGCGCACCTCAACTTCGCCGATCTGCAAGGCGCGCAGAAGTACGGCGCGATGCGCGCCTATGGCCAGTCGAAGCTGGCGAACATCATGTTCACCTACGAATTGGCGCGGCGGCTGCAAGGCACAGGCGTGTCGGCGAACGCGCTGCATCCGGGCTTCGTCGCGTCGGGCTTCGCGCGCAACAACGGCCCCACCGTCGCCTTCATCATGAATACCTTGCTACGCCCGCTCCAGATCTCCAATACGCAAGGCGCGGCGACCTCGATCTATCTAGCGACTTCGCCGGATGTCGAAGGCGTGACGGGCAAGTATTTCAGCCGCCGCAAGGCGGTGAAGTCCAACGCCGCCTCGTATAATCAGGCCGATCAGCAGCGCCTGTGGACGGTCAGCGAAGAGTTGATCAAGCAGCCATCCGAGGCCACAAGGGTGCAAACGAGCTAACATGGGAGGGAGTAGCGATGGAGCTGAGTAATGCTGCTGAAGCGCGCCTGCGCGCGACCCTGGCCCGTTGCCCGCGCGGCCTCTTCACAGACATCGACGGCACGCTCAGCCCCATCGCGCCCACACCGGAGGCCGCGGCGCTGCTCCCTGGCGTGGCGAACCTCTTGGCACAAGCGGGCGAATCCTTTGACGTGGTGGCGGCGGTATCGGGCCGTGCCGCAACAGATGCCCGCCGCATGGTGGGCCTCGATCAGATCATGTATATCGGCAATCATGGCCTGGAACGGATCGCTCCCTTTGACGGGCCAGATGTGCAAGCCGTTCCCGCCGCGCTGCCCTATGTCGCGGCGATCCAGGCGGTCTTACATCAAGCGCGAGCAGTCCTGCTGCCGCGCTGGCCGGGGATGATCATCGAGGACAAGGGCGTGACGGGCAGCATCCACGTGCGCGCGACGGCGGACCCCGCCGCTGCTGAAGCAGCGGTGCTGGCCCTGGTGACGCCCGCGGCCACAGCGCGCGGCTTGCGCGTGACGCGCGGTAAGATGGTGGTAGAGCTGCGACCACCGCTGACCATCGACAAAGGCACGTCGATCACGGAGGTGATTGAAAAGCGTGGCTTGCAGGCTGCTCTCTACCTGGGCGACGACCGCACGGACATCGATGCCTTCCAGGCATTGCGCCGCCTGACGGCGGCTGGCACCTGCGCTGGCCTCGCCGTCGCCGTGCTGCATCCTGAAGCGCCGATGGATCTCGCGCATGCCGCCGACATCGTCTTACCCTCCATCGCGCAGGTGCCGACCTTCCTGCGGCATGTGCTGCATCTGGCGACCGCTGTCTAACCGTGACCCCTTCGGTTTAAGCGTCACCTTGCATTTGGCGCATCTCTTGCGCTGCCACCCCTGGTAGAGTACAATTCAACACAAAGGGCGCGCTCGCGCGCTACGTGCTGCTGTATCAGGAGGATCGCCGATGACCACCGCCCCGGAAACCCATGAGGGACCGCAGCTCGACCACGTCTCGTTCTTCGCGGAACTCGACGCCACGAACTTGCAGCAAATCAGCCAGGCTATGCGCAAGCGCACGTTTCGCGCGGGCGAGGCCATCTTTCACCGCGACGATCCTGGTCAGGTGCTGTATGTCATCAAAGAGGGGCGTGTGCGCATCCGCCTGACCAGCGTGGAAGGCCAGGAGGTGGCGTTGGCCGTCTTCGGCCCCGGCGACAGCTTTGGCGAAATGGCCATTTTGGATAGCCAGCCGCGCTCGGCAGATGCTATCGCCATCGACAAAGTTGAGGTCTTCACGCTCCAGCGCCAGGACTTCGTCGATGTCGTGCGCGCCCATCCAGAAATCGCCGTCTCGGTGATGAAGACGCTCTCGCAGCGCATCCGCCAGGCGAACCAAATGGTTGAAGACCTGATCTTCCTGGATGTCTATGGCCGCGTCGCCAAGAAACTGCTGGATCTTTCGCGCGAGTACGGCGTGGAGACCGATGACGGCATCAAGATCGATCTGCGCATCACCCAACAGGAATTAGCCTCGATGGTCGGTGCTTCACGCGAGAGCGTCAATAAGGTGATGGGCTATTTCACCGACAAAAGCTACATCAGCACCGACAAGCACAAAGTCACGATCCTGCGCATCGCCGAATTGCAGAAGCGCATCTACTAAAGCTGAGAACAAGAAACGGGAACACGAAGGCCACGAAGAAGCACGAAGGGTCACGAAAAATAAAGCAAGATTCTTTTCGTGTTTTTCGTGAATATTTCGTGGTCTTCGTGTTCGAATACGTCCTTCCCAGGAGAGCTTGCATGGCGAAAACGACAGCGGATCGTGAGCGCACGCTGGCGGCGCAGGTGCCGCGCGCTCCGGTTGGCGCGCTCGCGCAGGCGTGGCTCGTTGTTCAGACGATGCGCCCGCGAGAGTGGACGAAAAATCTGCTGCTGTTCGCCGGCGTCTTCTTCGCAGGACATCTGTTGCAGCCGACGGCGCTGGCCCGCGCGGTGATCGCCGCGCTCGCCTTCTGTGCGGCCTCCGGCGCGATCTATCTATTCAATGATCTGCTGGATATCCGCCGCGACCGGCTGCACCCGACGAAACGCTTCCGACCGTTGGCCGCTGGCACGTTGAGTAAGCGATCTGCCATCGTGGGGATGGGTGTGGCGACGGTGCTGGCCTTCATCCTGGCGGCGCTACTGGCACATCTGCCCTTGCAGGGAACGCCCCTGGCCGTGGCCGCGCGCCTGTGGCCGCCCGCGCTGGGGTTGCGCCCGCTGGCCCATGCCGTGCCGACGACGCACGATCCCTATCGCGCCCTGGGCGGCAGCGCCGTCCTGTTCGCGCTGTCACTGGTCGCGTATTTTGCCTTGCAGGTGGCGTATTCGCTGCGCCTGAAACATGTGGTGCTGTTGGATGTTTTCGCCATCGCGGCGGGTTTCGTGCTGCGGGCGCTGGCGGGTGCGGTGGCCGTGGCCGTGCCGATCTCGCCGTGGCTGTATCTCTGCACGGTCCTGCTTTCGCTCTTTTTGGGCCTGAGCAAACGCCGCCAAGAGGTGGTGCTGCTGGAAGAGGGCGCGATCGCGCACCGGCAGATCTTGCAGGAGTATAGTCTGCCCCTCCTGGACCAATTGATTACGGTTGTCACCTCCGCGACGATCATCGCGTATAGTCTGTATACCTTTCAGAGCGAGACCGCTGGCGACCAACGCTTGATGGTGACGATCCCTTTCGCCATCTACGGCATCTTCCGTTATCTCTACCTCGTGCAGCAAAAGCGCATGGGGGGTAATCCCGCCGAGGTGCTGCTGCACGACCGGCACATCCAGGCTGTCGTGGTCGGTTGGGTCGCCATCGCCCTCTTCGTGCTTTACGTGGTGCCGCGCTAACAGCCCCTTCCCGTGCGCCATTCGCCGCTGGAAGTGGGGGCCGGCGACCACAAGGGGTACATACGCCAAGAGGTCGCCCTATCTGGATGGGGCTGATCAGTCCGCCGTCGCCGTCGCGCTGGTGACGCGGAAGCCCATCGCGTAGAGGCGGGCATAGTGGCCGCCAAGCTGCAAGAGGTCGGCGTGCGCGCCTTGCTCCACGATGCGCCCCTGCTGCACCACGACGATCTGGTCCGCGCCCTTGATCGTGCTGAGGCGGTGGGCGATGATCAGCGCCGTGCGGCCTTGGAGCAGCTTGCGCACGCCCTGCTGCACGATCACCTCGGTCAACGTGTCGATGTTGGCCGTCGCCTCGTCCATGATCAGGATGCGCGGATCGGCCAGGAAGGCGCGCGCGAAGGAAATCAGTTGGCGCTGGCCCACGCTCAGGTTGCGCCCACGTTCACGGATGACCGTGTTATAGCCGTCGGGCAGTTGGATGATCAGGTCGTGCGCGCCCACGGCGTCCGCCGCCGCCTCCACTTCGGCATCCGTCGCGTCCAGCCGGCCATAGCGGATATTCTCGGCGATGGTGCCGGTGAAAAGAAACGGTTCCTGCAAGACGACGCCGATCTGCCGGCGCAGCGAGGCTTGCGTCACGTCGCGCACGTCGTAGCCGTCGATCAGCACCGCACCCGCTTGCACGTCGTAAAAGCGCGTCAGCAGGCCGGCGATGGTGCTTTTGCCCGCGCCGGTGGGACCGACGACGGCCAGCGTGGTGCCGGCGGGAACGTGCAGGCTCAGCCCATGCAGCACGGGCCGGTCGGGGATGTAGCCGAAGACAACATCGCGGAACTCCACATCGCCGCGAATCTGTGGCAGATCCTGCGCGCCCGGCTTATCCTGAATCTCGATGGGCAGGTCGAGCATCTGGAAGATGCGCTCCGCCGCCACGCCGGATCGCTGCAATTGGGTGTATTGCTGGCTGAGGTCGCGGATCGGGTCGAAGAAGCGGTTGATGTAGAGGGTGAAGGCGATCAGCACGCCGACGAGCAGGAAATGATTCGCCGTCATCCAGCCGCCGACGAAGATCACCAGCGCCGTCGCCACCGCCGCCACCACTTCCACCAGCGGCAACACCAGCGCCGAAATGCGGCTCGACACCAGATTCGTGTCGCGGTTATACTGGTTCAGGTCGTCGAACTCGGTCATCTGGCGGTCTTCGCGCACCAGGCTCTGGATCACGCGCATGCCGGAGATGTTCTCTTGCAGCGTCGAGTTCACCAGCGAGATCGCCGCGCGGGTGCGGCGGAACGACTTGCGTGCGGCGCGCTGCCAGACGATGGTGATGACGAACATCACCGGCAGCACTGTGAATGTCACCAGCGCCAGTTGCCAGTCCATCGTCAGTAAGATGGCGATGATGCCCACCAGCGAGACGAACGAACTGACCATCGAGAGCAAGCCGGTGCTGAGCATGCTTTCCAATACGTCGATATCGCTCTGCAAGCGCGACATCACGCGCCCGATCTGGGTGCGATCATAGAAGCTGAGCGCCAGCTTTTGCAGATGGTCGAACATATCCGAACTGAGTTCGTACAAGATCTGCTCGCCGCACCACGACATGATCCAGATCTGCCAATATTGCGCCTGCCACATCACGATGTTGACGAGCAGCAAGATGCCGCCCATCACGATCATCCCCACCAGATCGCCTTTGATGACGAAATTGTCGATGGCGACGGCGATGAGAAACGGGTTCAGCACGTTCATGGCGGTGTAGATCAGCATGAAGAGGACGCTGAGCGTCACCCTGCCCCGATACTTCTTCAGGTACGGCCAGAAGCGCCCCAGCATCTTCAGATCGAAGTGGCTCTGCTCCTCTTCGTCAGCCGCCGCCAGGCTGTTTTCGCGCCAGATGTGGTGCCGCCGGTAATCGGCGTAGTTCGCCGCGTTCTCGGCCTGCTCTTGTTCTTTGGTTTTGGCCTTTGGCATAAATATCATTCCTCTTCGCTGGCACCGACAGGCATGGCGGCGACATCGGGCGCGCGGTCCAGCATCGCCTCCAATTCCTCTTGCTCGCGCAGTTGCAGATCATAAAGGCGGGCATAGGTGCCGCCGGCGGCGAGCAATTCGGCGTGGGTGCCGCGCTCGGTGATGCGCCCCTGGTCCAGCACGATGATCTGGTCGGCATGCTTGACGGTGCGCAGCCGCGAGGCCACGACGAAGCTCGTGCGCCCCTGCATCACGGCATCCAGCGCGGCGTGAATGAGATATTCCGTCTCCATGTCTACGCTGGAAGTCGAGTCGTCCAGCACGAGGATGCGCGGATCCAGCAGCAGGGTGCGCGCGATAGCCAGGCGCTGTTTCTGGCCGCCGGAAAGCGTGACGCCGCGCTCGCCCACCCAGGTTTCATAGCTGTCGGGCAGCGCCATGATGAAGTCGTGCAGCCGTGCCACCTTGGCAGCGGCGATCACCTGTTCGTCCGTCGCGCCCGCCACGCCCAGGGCGATATTCTCGCGGATTGTCGCGTTGAAAAGGAAGACATCCTGCAAGACCATGCCGATATTCTGGCGCAGCGATGCCAGCTTGATATCGCGCACATCATGGCCGTCCACGGTGATCCGCCCGCTCGTCACGTCATAGAAGCGCGGCAACAGGCTCAGCAGCGTACTTTTGCCGCTGCCCGTCGCGCCCAGGATGGCGATCACCTGGCCCGGCTGGGCATCCAACGTGATGTCATGCAGTACCGCGCGCCCGTTCTTATAGGTGAAGGCGACATCCTCGAAGCGCACGTGACCGGTGGCGTTATCCAGCGCGACGGCGTTGGGCGCGTCGGTGATGCTGGGCTGAGCATCCAGCACGTCGAAGAGGCGCTGGCCGCTGGCGAGGGTACGCAGGAGCCAGTTCATCATGAAGCCGAAGGCGCGCACTGGCGTACCGAGCAGCAGGATATACTGCGTGACGGCGAAGAGGTTGCCCAGGCTCATCTGGTGCTGGATGACGGCCACGCCGCCGATACCCAGCGCCAGCACGGTGATGGCGTTCACCACGAAGACCATCAAGGGCTGATTCCACGCCGAGGTGCGCATCGCGTCCATCTGCACGTCGCGCAGGCGACGGTTTTTCAGCATGTATTTCTGGCTCTCGTGGGCCTCGCGCGCGAAAGACATCACCACACGCCGCCCGCTGAGGCTCTCTTGCATCACGGTGCTGAGGTCGCCGGTCTCGTTCTGGACGTTGCGCCACATCGGCCCCAGCTTGCGCGCCACCTGAAAGGCCAGCACGGCGATGATCGGCAGCGAGAGCAGCGTCAAGAGCGTCATCGGCCAACTGATGTGCGCCAGGATGACGATGACGCCGCCGAAGGTCAGCACGGAGGTGATGACGCGCACGAAACCTAGCGGAATGAACTGGCGGATCGACTCGATATCGACCGTCATGCGCGCCATCAACTGGCCGGTCTCTGAATCATCATGGAAGTCGAAGCTCAACCGTTGCAGGTGGGCATAGACTTTGTTGCGCAGGTCATACGCCACGACAGCCGCCAGCGCCTGCGAATAATACCCCTGACCATACGCGAAAAAGCCGCGCAACGAGCTGATTATTAGCACGCCGCCGGCGGCGAAGGCCAGGTACATCAGGTTGCCCTGATGGATGCCGGTGTCGATGACCCAACCGAGCAGCGCCGGCACGACCAGCGCGAAGCCCGTCGCCAGCAGCACGCACAGCACGGTGAGCAGGGTCATCCCAATGTGGGAACGTAACAAACCAAAAATGCGGCGATAGATACGCCAACTGACGCGCCAGGGCGGTAAGTGTGTCACCGTGGGCCGCGCAGAAGGGGCAAGCGCCATGATCATGCTCCTCACTTCATCGGAAAAATCATGCGCTCGACCAGAGCTTGCGAGAAACGAGCAGAGGCAGAGCAAAAAGCGACATATCTACAGACGGACGAACCATCGCAAAAAGCGCGCCGTTGACACAGACGATGATCTGCCGCGTGGATGATATATATCATACACCACCGTGCATGGTTATGACAACGAGCGGGCGCGCGATCATAACCACGGAATTTTAACCAAATTATTGCACTATCGAGGGCAGGACTGTATAATATTTTAAAGAAAAGGCGCACCAGCGTCCCATATTTTCGGTGGAGGCAACGCGACATGGAAACCAATGAGCGTGATGGACGGCCCCGTGATGATGAGCAAATGGTCTATATGCCGGTCCCACGCCGGCTGTTGCCGGCCTTTTATCGCGCGCTGGCAACGGCGCTGACAGAGGCGACGAATGACGATCTGCGCGCCTGGCCCGGCGCGGCGAATAGCGGCAAGCGTCGGCTAATCGATCTGATCATCCAGGTCGGCTATGGCATGGGTGCGGATCGCCGTCCGGTGTCGCTGACAGAACTGCACGAGGCATACATCCAGGCATATCCCGGCATTGGCAAGGGGACGACGCGCGGCAGCTTCGACGCGACGGTGAATTATCACTGCATCAACATGCGCTCGCGCTTCCCCGACACGAACGACAAGCATAAGCAAGCCTATTGGCTATCGCGTCCCGTCTTCAAGCGTGTCGCGCGGGCGCGCTACATGCTACTTTCCGCCGATGAGATCGCCTGGTTCAAGGAGCGTGCCGCCGCTGATGATCCGGTCATCTTCACCGACGAGTATGACGTGCGGGCGCAGATGGGCGGTCCCGCCGATGAAGATGCAGCGTCGCCCCTCAGCCCCATCTCCGTCGGAGACGGCGCGGAGGCGAGCGACGACGCTGAGTGAGCGCGTCCGCGCTCGTGCTGTGCAGGGGGCGACCATGCCTATCCGCCAGGATCATTCCATGAGTGCTTGCGGCTGACGGATGACTTCCAGCGCGGATTCGATGGAGGTCCAGAGGCGTTTGCGCTGTTGATCCAGCGCGGCGTCTTCGGGCCGTTTTTTCGCCGGCATATGCGCCAGCACGTCATAGTCGGCGTCCAGCGATTTGCGCAGCAGCCACTCGCGCGCCGCCTCGGCCCAGACCTCGCCCGCCGACCGCCCGGCGTGGTTCGCCGCCAGCGCCATCGCCCGCAGGATGTCTGGGGCCATACGCACCCAGGCCACCGCCTTCGGGCGCGTCGCCACCGCGTTCGCCGTTGCTGCCACGCCCAGGTCGCTCGTCGTCGCCGGCGGCACCCCCGTGGTTGTCACCTGTACCGGGGCGGACGGCTCGCCCCACATGCCCGGCACCGCGACCGGATTCAAGAATGTGTTCGCCATGTCACCACCCTCGCTTTACTGTACGGAAATTCACCGACATACACCGTTTTCCAGTTCCGCATATGGAACCTATGTTCTAAGTATAGAACACTCGTTCGATTACGTCCAGGGTCATAGCCTGATCGGATATGATGAGGCACCAGCGCATCGGGGAGGCTTGGCATGGCATGGAACTGATCATTTTCATTGGTTTGCAAGGCGCGGGCAAGAGTACGTTCTATCAGCAGCGGTTCGCTGCCACGCATGTGCTGGTGAGCAAGGACCGGCTGGGCAACAATCCGCATAAGCAGCGCCGCCAGATGGAATTGCTTACGGCAGCGCTTGCCGCCGGAAACTCCGTCGTTGTCGATAACACGAATCCCACTGCGGCGGATCGCATGCCGCTCGTCGCCGCCGGGCGGGCGCACGGGGCAAACGTCAGCGGCTACTACTTCTTGGCGACGCCACGGGAGGCGCGGGCGCGCAACCAGCAGCGCGAGGGGGCCGCGCGCGTTCCCGATGTCGCCATCTATGCCACTCAAAAAAGCATGCAGCCCCCGACGTATGCCGAGGGCTTTGATCAGATCTACACGGTTGCCAGCGACGCGGGTGGCGGTTTCGTCGTCTTGCCCCTGGCACGTTGACTACCAGCTTCACCAGGAAGGACTGAAACCCTTGTTCGCAGCCCGCTAGATCGTTCTTGTCCATTCACTGGCTCATAGCACCATCCGCGCCACCTTCTCAGCGATCAGGAATGCGTCCAGGAGTAGGAACCCGTGTCGTATTGCAACCCATTCTCCTGATAGGTGAATGAATAGCTGACGGATGCGCCTGAACTGAAGCCGCCCGCCGTATACGTCCAATTGCCGGAGCTATTCGACATATTGACGTTCTGCTGGGTCTGGCCGGCAATGGTGTAGTGCAGGATCACATATCCTGCCGTCCAGTTGCAGGGCGTGAAGGTAAAGGTTGCCTGGGTGGAACCTGCGTTCGCCACACTCTGCGAGAAGCTGCCGGAAGTGCAGCCCGACGGCGTCCACGAATAGGAACCCGTGTCGTATTGCAGCCCGTTCTGCTGGTAGGTAAACGAATAGGTCATCGTCTGCCCGGAACTGATACTCGGCACGCTATATTCCCAACGCGCGGTGCTGCTGTTGTACGTCATATTGACGTTTTGCTGCGTCTGGCCGCTGATCGTGTAGTGCAGGATCACATATCCCGCCGTCCAGCCGCAGGGTTGGAACCAGGGTAAGGCTGTCGTCGAACTGGAAGCGACCACGCCCTGAGTGAAACTGCCGGAAGTGCAGCCGGAGGTCGCGGTCGGCGTCGCGGTGGCCACACTGGTTGGCGTGGGGGTGGGTGTCGCCGTGCTGCCGCTCGTGGTATAGACACGCACGTAATCGACCAGCATCGACGCGCCGGAGACGGTCGCCCCTGTCGGGCCGCCACCGAACGCATTGGGAAAGCCGCCGCCCATCGCCAGATCAAAGATGATGAAGAAGCTGTGATCGACAGCGTTGGCCCAGGTGGTTGGATCCATCCCCGGATTGTTCGAGTAGGCAGTGAAGAAGTTGACGCCATCCAGATACCAGCGAATCTGCTCCGGTGAGACGCTGCGGTCCACCTCGACCCGATAGGTATGGAAGCCGGTCTGTAGCCCTGAAGCGGGATATTTTCCGCTGCCATAGCCGGTTGTCTCGTTGCATGGTCCCCCCGGATCGACACCGCAGTGGAGCGTGCCAAACTCAGAACTCATGCCATTGACATCTTCCATCGCATCGATCTCGCCGATGCTGGGCCAGTTGGTATAAACGCCTCGGAAGGCCGAACCGAGCATCCAAAACGCCGGCCAATAGCCCAGGCCGTTCGTCGTTGTGACATTCGGCTGCTGAATCGATGCCTCGACCGCCATCTCGCCGCCCGCGGGTGCCGCGAAATTCGTTAATTGCGTCTCGATGCGCCCCGAAGTCCACGAGCCACCACTGTTGATGGCGGTGATGACGAGATGGCCGTTGCCGTCCTCATGGACATTGGAAGGGCTGGTGGTCATCGATTCGACTTCGCCCGTTCCCCAATTGGCTGCGGGGCAACCCGGATAGCAGGTTCCTGTATCATACAGCCAATTGGTTGTACTGGGTTGGGTACCCGCCGCCCCATTGAATTCATCGCTCCAGACCTCTGTCCAATTAGCGGCATCGGCCTTCGGCACGCCCCCCATAAAATGGAGCGCCAGTGAACTGACGATCAGCACACACATCGCCGCGACCGCCGCACGCAAGAAGACATGGCGACGTGGTGATGGAGCAGCGGAATCCTTGTTCGCTCGCGTAAACAGCGCCATTGCTCGTTCCTTTCTTCCTGTACCAGGAATCAGCGAAAATCAGGTTTTGCGGTAAAAATCAGCAGGCTCTTAAGCATCGCCGTCGATCTTGAGTCTGCTCGCGTGTAGGCCGCCTCCTTCCTCGTCAAAGGCAAACGAATATCCAGCCAGGGGCTTCAAAAACCCCTTGCTTGCAATGGAGGGTATAAGAATGCTGGCGCTCAGCTTAAGCTGGCGTCGCTCGTGTTTGTGTTCGACACTGTAATTTGTTTGTAAGCTACCGCGTGACAAGTCAGCTTCTAGGAACTAACTGTCGTTGCTGGGGAAGTGCCGCTTGAGGCGCGCACGATAAGACTGGTTGGTAGCTGAATGCGAAGAGGCTGGTTGACCAAGTGATCAGCTTCATGAGGAAGGGCTGCCAACTTGTCATATCTTTGCTCCTGCCCATGTCCAACATGATGATCGGGTTCGATCATCGTCAAAAGGATCGCGCTGGCTTTGCGCCCCATTTCAATAAACGGTTGGCGCATAGTGGTGAGCGGGGGGCGCGTGTAAGCGGAGAGCAGATTATCATCGAAACCGATGACAGCTACATCCTCCGGTACACGAATGCCCTGTTGCTCAGCTACTTCCAACACCCCATACGCCATCTGATCGTTACCGGCAAAGATCGCGGTAGGCCACTCGTTGCGATCCCGTCCGAAGAGGCGTAGCGCGCAGTGCCGCCCGCTGGCGCTGTCAAATTCACCCTGGAGCAACAACGTGGGATCAGCGGCGAGTCCCACCTCTTGCAACGCCTGACAAAATCCCTGGTAGCGTTGCATGACGCAATAATAGCTCGGCGGACCGAGGATGTGAGCGATGTGCCGGTGGCCTAGCTCAAGGAGGTGGCGCGTCGCCTGATAGGCACCGGCCTGGTTATCGATGCCCACCCAAGGAACCGTAATCGCTTCCTCCTGGTCATCAATCATGACGAGCGGCAGACCATGCCGCGCGCGATCGATGAGGGGCCGCGCGAGGCGTCCTGGTAGGATGGCCAGCAGGCCGGAGACCATGCGTAGCGCGAGGATGCGGTCCAGCACATCCGTGTGATCGCGCTCAAAACTGATGCTATAGAGGACGACTTCATATGCCGTGTCTTCGATATACTCGGCGACGCCGCGCATGATCTCCGGCACCGCCGGCCAGGTCAGCGGCGGTGCCAGCACGCCGATCAAGCGTGTGCGACCGCCGGCCAGCCCGCGCGCCGTGACGTTAGGAACGAAGCCATGTTCTTGCACGATGCGCATCACTCGCTCGTGCAAAGCAGGATCGACCGATGGATTGTGATTTAGGACACGCGAAACGGTCGCTTTAGATACGCCGGCCAACCGGGCGATATCATTGATGGTCAGCTTTTCCTGCATGCAGCATGACCTCCTCCGCTGCGTACATCAGTGCTGCCACAGCCAGCTTTGGCCTGGGCAACATCACCGGTAGCATCAGCGTTCAGTACAACTATAACCCAGAAACCGGTTTCTGTCAAGCCCTTTACACATGATTTTTAGGGGGAAATGGGCAATGAGCAGGAGATACGAACACCCCCTCGCCATCCGTAGATGAGGAGGGGGCAGCGGCTACCTGTAAGTAAGCCAGGGCTAGCGCGCGTTCGCGCGGGCCAGGCTGCGCCCGCCGCGCACCTGCACGGCGGTCGTGGGCTTGCGCCCGAACCACGTGCGCCATTCGCCCGTCTCCCACACCACCAGCAGCATGCTGGCGTTGAAGATCGAGCTATAGGTGCCGCTGAAGATGCCCACCAGCAGCGCCAGGGTGAAGGGGCGGATGCTGTCGCCGCCGAAGAGCGTCAGCGCCGTCAGCGTGACGAGCACGGTCAGCGAGGTATTCAGCGAGCGCGCCATCGTCTGCAAGAGGCTCGCGTTCACGATATCCACGAACGTTTCCGAGGAGCGCCGCTGCGTGTTCTCGCGGATGCGGTCGAAGACGACGATGGTGTCGTGTACCGAGAAGCCGATCACCGTCAACACGGCGGTGACAAAGAGCGTATCCACCTTGAAGACGCTGGGGAAGATGTGGCCCAGGATGGCCCACACGCCCAGCACCACCAGCACGTCGTGCAAGAGCGCGAAGAGCGCGCACACGCCATAGCGAAACGACTTGCTCCAACTGCCGACATTGCGGAAGGCATAGGCGATATACGCCAGGATGAACAGCGAGGCGACGATGACCGCCGCGATGGCCAGGAAGGTCGTGCTGCTGGCGATGGCCGGCCCGACCGATTGCAACTGCGACTGGTACAGCACGCCATATTGCGCCAGCAAGCTGGACTCGATGGGCTGCAACTGTTGCGGCGTCAGCAAGGTCTGAGTTTGCACGGTGACGATCTGGTCCGTCGAGCCGGCATACACCTTGGTCAGCGTCACGGGCAGCGTCGTCGCCGCCGGCGTGGTGGTGCTGCCGGTGGTGCTTTTCGTCGGCGTGGCCGTCGCGCTGGGCGTGCCGGTCGCCGTTGGGGTCGCCGATGTGGCGCTATCCGCCGGGACCACCGTTGTATTCGGCAGCGGCTTGGCCGTGATGATCGACTGCACCTGTTGTGCGGTCACATGAAAGGCCGGTCCGCCGTTAGTGCTGGAAGGTGGTGTGATCGAGAACGGCAACAGCGCATAGGTTGTCTTGCCGCCGTCCGTCGAAGCGTGGTTCAGCGGGGGCAACGCTTTGACCGTTCCCAACACGCTGCTCTGTGCCGCCAGACGCGCTAGAATCTCGCTCTGAACGTTGCTATCAACGGGGACGTTGAGCTGCACCCAGAACGTCTGTGTGCCGCCGGTGTTGAGCGCGTTCGACAGATAGACTTTGACATCTTTCGCGTTCGCTCCGGTGGCGAACACGTGGGCGATGTTGCTGGTCGCGGTAAGCGGGACCGCGTTCTGGAAGCGCAGATCGACGGTGGTGCCGCCGGTGAAGTCGATGCCCGGATTCAGTCCCCACGCGATCAAGGCGAAGAGGCCGGGGAGGATCACCAGCAGCGAGATGCCGAAGAAGATATACTTCTTACTTGTTAAATTGAACATGGGGTGTGATTTACTCCTCGTCTACGTCGTCTGAGCTGAGGGCGAGATCGCCCGCGCCGGCGAGCGCCGCCACTCGCGCCCCACGGTTGACCGCTGCCGGGCGCTTATAGGTCGGGACGGTGATGGCGTCTTTCGGCAGCCCGAAGAGCGCCGGGTAGCGCACCACCCAGGGGAAGAAGCTCACCAGGTCACTGAGCAGCGTGCGCGTCACCACGACCGCGGTGAAGAGCGAGGTCACGACGCCGATCAGCAGGTTGGTGGCGAAGCCGACGATGATCGTCGCGCCGAAATTGTTGCCGAAGAACGACAGGATCAAGCACGTGATGATCGTGGACATGTTCGAGTCGCGGATCGACGGCCATGCGCGCTTCCAGCCGATCTCAATCGCCGCGCCCAGCGTCCTGCCGCCGCGTAACTCTTCCTTGATGCGCTCGAAGATCAGCACGTTCGCGTCCACCGCCATACCAATCGATAGGATCAAGCCCGCGATGCCGGCGAGCGTGAGGACCGCGCCGATGAGCTTGAGGATCGTGATGACCAACGCGGCGTATAGCGCCAGGGCCAGCGTGGCGACCAGGCCGGGCAGCCGATAGTAAAACAGCATGAACAGCACGACCAGCCCCAGGCCGATGATGGCGGCGAGGATGCTCTGGTGGATCGCCGCCTGGCCGAGCGTCGGATCGATCTGCCGTTCGCCGGCGGTGGTCAGCGGCAAGGGCAGCGCGCCATAGCGCAGCAGCGCCGAGATGTCCTGCGCCTGCGCCAGCGTCATGCTGCCGGAGATCTGGCCCGCGCCGGTGATCTGGCTCTGAATCGTCGCCGATTCGATCACTTTGCCGTCGAGGGTGATCGTCAGATATTGGCCGATATTTTGTTGGGTGTAGGTGGCGAATTTCTGTTTCGCCGCGCCTTGCATCTCGAATTGGATGATCGGGTTGTTCGCCTGGTCATAGGCGACGCTGATCGAGTTCGGGTCGAGGTCCGCGCCGGTGAATTCGACGGGATATTGGCCCTCTTGCACCTGCGTGCCAGCGGGGATATACGTTGAGCCGGTGTTGATGATCTCCAGGTTGCCGGTCTGGCCGAGCAGCGCCAGCGCCTGGCGGTCGTCCTTCAGGCCGGGCAGTTCCACGGAGATGAAATAGTTATTCGAGGTGGCGTCTTTCTGATAGGTGACGACCGCCTCACTTACGCCCAACCCGTTGTTGATACGGTTGTTCAGATTGTTGATTGTGGGGTCGATGAGACTGCTGATGTCGCAATTCGGCGTCTTCGCCGGGCAGTGCGCTTGCAGAATGAATTGGATGCCGCCCTGCAAGTCTAACCCCTGCTTCAAGCTGAGATCTTTCTTATTGCCCAGGATGGTGACGCTGGACGAGAGGGCGATGATGCTGGCGATGACCGCGAGGATGATGATCCCCGCCGAAAAGAGCCAACTGCGCTGTCGATTACGCATAGGAGCGTACCTTTCTCTAGCAAAGTATGCGGTGCGTGAATGCGCGGTGTGGAGGCGCGATGAATCGCGCTTATACAATGACACGACGAAAACACAGGTGTGGGGCTAGACGGCGGGTGGTGGCGATGGAGGCGATTGCCAGCGCGCCGGTGGGATGTAGTGCCACGCAGCCCATTTGGCTTGGGCTAGTGTGCTGTGTGGCGATATCCCAATCGTAGGGCAGACATGCCTGTTCGCCATCGCGCCCGCGAGGAGGGGGAATCAGGGGGCGGGGACGATGCGGTGTTCGGTGATCTGGCGCAGCGCCAATGGGAATGCGCCAACCAGTCGGAAGGCGGCGAAGCGGCGCAGGGCATTCAGGCCGCAGATCTGCGCGCAAAGGGCCAGCAGGGCCAGCGCCTCGCTGGCGCGCAACGCGGTTGCCAGCGCCGTCGCCACAACGGGTTCCGCGCGTGCGGCCTGCTCAGCCGTCGTTGACGTAGCCGCCGTTACAGGGGCGGCAGCAAACAGTGCCTGCGCATCCTTGCTGCGCGCGGCGGCGATGACGAGCAGCGTGCCACCCGCGCCAGCCATGAACTGGCCGCAGACGGCGTGCTGGGGCGCGCAAACGGCGCGCAATTGGGCATCGAACTGGACGAGCGCCCGTGCGGCCTCGCTGGGTAAGGCATGCGCGGTTTTCAGCCCGTTGCCGCCCATGACCAGCACGATGAGCATACTTACGCTCATCGCCAGGGCCAGCGGCAGTGCGGAAACTTTGCGCATAGCGATCCATCCCATACTCTAATGTCGTCTCTATCGAGTGTAGTATACGCGATGTGCTCAAATCGCGCAAGCCCTTCCCCAACTTGACCTATTGCCTGTGCAACATGCAACGTTTTGGCGTGCGTTGGCGTATCTAAGATGGAGGGTTATTATGTCAAAGAATGGGCGCAAGCCAACCGCGCGGCGCTATTGGAGTTGGCGGCTGAGCGCCGTTGCCGGCAGCATGGCCGTCTTCGTGGGTTTCTGGCAATTGGCGGTGCGCCAGCCGCATCCGCCGGCTTTTGGCCAGGCCACGCCGACACCGGGGGATACGTATTCCGTGCCGGGGGCCGGCCAGGGGAGCGCGTTGCCGCTGCCGGGCCAGCCACATTCGGGGACGGGACTGTCGCATTGATCATCCTCGCCCGCCATGCCCGCGCGATGGGCAGTGCTGTCGAGGTGCAGCTCGCGCTGGACGATCCCACTGCCTGCCCCGCCGCCGCAGCCGCGCTAGACGCCGCCCTGGCGTGGATCGCCGCCGCCGAAACCCGTCTGTCGCGCTTCATCCCCACCAGCGAACTCTGCGCCCTGAACCGTGCCGCCGGTACGCCCTTCCCCGCCTCCGAAGATCTCTTCGCCATCGTCGCCGAGGCGCTCGCCTGGTCCGCCCGCACAGACGGCCTCTTCGATCCGACCGTGCTGATGGATCTGGTCGCCTGGGGCTACGACGCCAGTTTCGATGATCCAGGCCGCGCTGGCGAGATGGAACGCGCGGAGCCGTCGCCCGCACGCCGGGGACTGGGCAGGAACCACATCGCCCCGGCTCGCAAAACGAACCTCTCCGCGCTGTTGGCACCTGCAACTAGTCATGATCGTGCGGCTGGGAAGGTTGTGTTGGACGCCCCTTCGCGGACGATCACAGTGCCGGCGGGAGTGGGGATCGATCTGGGGGGCATCGGCAAGGGGTGGGCGGCGGATGCCGTGCTGGCGCGCGTGCTGGGCGCGTTCCCGCATGCGCTGGTGAATATCGGCGGCGACCTGGCGGTGCGTGGCGGACCCGCTGGCGGCTGGATCATCGGGGCGCGCGATCCGCGCCATGAAAGCGCAACGGAGCCGGTCTACCTGGGCGGCGTGCGGCTGCGCGCGGGCGGCATTGCGACTTCCGGCGCGGCCTGGCGTTGGTGGCGCATCAACGGCCTGCCGGCGCACCACCTGATCGATCCTCGCACGGGACGACCGGCGACGACGGTAGGCATCACGCCCGCCGAGGGGCTGCCGCTGGCGGTGACGGCGCTGGCCCCCAGCGCCACGGAGGCCGAAGTGCGCGCGAAAGAGGCGCTGTTGCTGGGGCTGCCGGCAGGGCTGGCGCGGCTAGACGGCGGCACCGCGCGTGCCGGCTGGTTCATCATGGGCGACGGGCGCATCCACACCAGCGCCAACCTGCAAGCATATCTGGTGGCGCAAGGGGATTAATATGCATAAGTCATTGCGAATAAAAAATGGAATAAAACCCTTGACTTTTACCGAGATGCAACGTATACTCGCTGTAAGGTCGTGATCGAGGTTTTACAGAAATGGGCCGTGCAAGCCCCCGTCTTTGAAGCGGGGGATGCAACGGCCCGTCGCACGACGCGACCCTGTTCCCCGGCATGATTGCCGTTTTCGGCCTGGCGTTGTAAAAGAGATGCGTGAGAGGGGGGACGGTATGATCCGTGTGCAGATCATCGCATGCACGTTGCCTGCCGATCAGACCCGCGCCCTGAACCGGGAGAGCGGGCGCGTCTACACGGAAACACTGGTGCATCACTACCGGGTGTATCGTATGGCGGGCAAGGTCTGGCTCAGCCCCCGCAAGCATGACCGCGTGCTGAAAGCGTTCTGTGGCCCTTCATTTTTGCATGCCCATAGCTATCAGGCCGCACAACAAGACTTCTATGAAGCGTGCAAGACCGCCAAAGCCCTGAAATCGAGCAATCCGCTGGCCCGTTATCCCCACAAACGCACGTTCTTCCACACCACCACTTGGAAGAACACGGGCATCAAAGTTGTTGATGGGCGTATGCGTCTGGCGCTGGCGCGGGGCCATGATCCCATCTGGGTGGCGTTGCCTGAGCATCTGGCGACGTTGCCCGGCACCGCTTTCCGTCAGGTGCAATTGGTCTACCACCCTGCGACCAAACGTTCGTGTTGGCATATCACGATAGAGGATGGGATCGTCCCTCAACCGACGCCGCACACCGGCATCATGGCCGTGGATCTGGGCGAGATTCATCCAGCGGCCTGTACGAATGGCGCGCAGGCGACCATCATCAGTTGCCGGGCGTTGCGCGCGAATGCCCAGCATCGGAATAAGAAAACCGCCGATCTGCAAGAGCTGATTGCTCGTTGTACACCAGGGTCGCGCCGCTGGAAGAAGTTGGTTGCCAGTCGGAAACGCTTGCAAGCGCAGACGGACACGAGGCAGCGGGATATGCTGCATAAGGTGAGCCGTGCGGTGGTGCAGGAAGCGCAGGCGATGCACGCTGGCACCATCGTGATCGGTGATGTGCGGGATGTGGCGGACAACACGAAAACCAACAAACGCCTGAGCCGGGAGAATCGGCAGAAGATCAGCCATTGGCCGCATGGGCAACTGCGGCAGTATGTCACCTACAAAGCCGCCGCCGTGGGCATCACCACAGAATTGATCAACGAAGCGTATACGAGCAAGACCTGCCCCATCTGTGGTCATCTGAACAAACCCAAGGGGCGGCACTATCGCTGCTCGGCATGTGGGTTTGTCGGCCATCGGGATACCGTGGGCAGCACGAATATCCTCAGCAAGCGCACCACGGGCAAACTGGCCCAGGTGGTGCCGTGCGAGAGTATCACGTATCGTCACCCGTTTCGGCGGGGAAGCGTAGTCCGTTCTGACAAACGGCATGTTGCTGGCGCAAGCCAGAATCCACATCTGGTACTCCTTTCGGTCAACGATGGGCGTGCTGGGTGGGAAGAATCCCCTCGGCTTTAGCCAGGGGAGTGTCAACCTCATGTGCTACACTATAAGGACATACTGTGTTGTTATTGGACGGAATAACCTATGGCTGAGCCGTTGACCCTTGTCGTCGTGCCACATACTCACTGGGATCGTGAATGGTATCTGACGTTCCAGCAATTTCGCGCGCGGCTGGTGCGCTGTGTCGATCACCTGTTGGCGATCCTCGACACCGATCCCACGTTCGTGCATTTCATGCTCGACGGTCAGATGATCGTGCTGACGGATTACCTGGAAGTGCGGCCCGAAAACGCCGAGCGCCTACAAGCGTACGCGCGCACTGGACGGATTCAGGTGGGGCCGTGGTATGTGCAGCCGGACGAATTCCTGGTGAGCGGCGAGGCGCTGATCCGCAACTTGCTGCTGGGCCGTCGGCTGGCCGCGCCGTATGGTGGTGCGCTGGCCGTCGGCTATGTACCGGACACCTTCGGGCATATCGCCCAGTTGCCGCAGATCCTGCGCGGCTTCGGCATCGACAACGCCGTCTTCTGGCGCGGGGTGGGCGCAGACGTGGCGCAGAGCGAATTTTGGTGGGCCGCGCCGGATGGGTCGCGCGTGCTGGTGGCGTATCTCTGCGGCGATGCCGGCTATTCCAACGCCCGTGAGCTGCCCCTTGGCACCGACGAATTGCTCAAGCGCATCGCCTATATCAGCGGCCCCATGCAGCCACGGGCCACGGCTAATGCGCTTTTGCTGATGAACGGCTCCGACCATCTGGAACCCCAGGCGGGGCTGCCGGCGGCCTGCGCCGCCGCCCAGGAGCGTCTGCGCGCCGAGGGAATGCAGCTCCATTTGGGGACGATCCCCGATTATCTGCGCCTGGTGCGGGCCGCGCAGCCGGACCTGGCGACGTATCATGGCGAGTGGCGTTCGCCGCAACTGGCGCACCTGCTGCCGGGCGTGCTGTCGTCGCGCCTGTGGATCAAGGCGCGCAACGCCGCCAGTGAGGATCGCCTGACGCACTGGGCCGAACCATTGGCCGCCTGGGCCGGCCTGCTGGGCGCGGCACCCGCGCCGGGGCTGCTGGACCTCGCCTGGCGCTTTTTATTGCAGAATCAGCCGCACGATAGCATCTGTGGATGCAGTATCGATCAGGTTCACCGCGAGATGGTGACGCGCTTCGACCAGTGCGACCAACTCGCTGAGGAGATTATCCACGAGAGCGGCGAGGTCATCGCGCGTCAGGTGGATACACGCGCCTTGATCGGCGTAGATGACGGTGTGGCCTACGCTGGTTCCGTGCCGGTCGTCGTGCTGAATCCCACCGCCGGGCCGCGCACGGCGGTCGCCGAAGCACAGGTGCAGTTGGCCGCGTCAGCCGAGGCGCTGCTCGTCTGCGATGCCGCCGGCACGCCTTTGCCGCACGCCGCCGCGACCCTGCGCGGGCGCGAACTCTTCCGCCAGGCGCTGCCCGTGGAACATCTGGAAAGCTTGCTGACATTGGTGGAACAGGGCCGTGTGCTGGGCTATCGCGTGCTGGGCATGGTCTGCGACGCGCCGGACGCGGCGGGGGTGCTGCCGGTGCGCGTGGAAGTATCGGACCACGGCGAGCCGGACCTCGCCTTCACCGACGCGGCGATGGCGCGCTTGCGCGCCGAGGCCGAACGGCCCGATGTGCGCAGCTTCGACCTGCTGATCACTGAATCGTCGTGGTCCACGGTGTCCTTCGCCGCGCCCGACCTACCGGGCTATGGTGGGCGTGCATATCTCATCCGCATGCGCCAGCCGAGCGATCCGCCGGTGCCGGCGAGCGACATTCGTGCGGGTTCCACCTGGCTTGAAAATGCATGGCTGCGCGTCGCGGTTGATCCCATGACCGGCCTGCTGACGCTGACGGACAAAGCGACGGGGCGCGTCTATCCAGGCTTGCATCGTTTCGAGGATGGCGGCGATGTGGGCGATTTGTATAACTACGCGCCGCCGTTGCATGATCATGTCATCTCCCAGGCCGCCGCGCCGCCGGTGATCACGCTGGTAGCGGCGAACGCGGTGCGGGCCACTTTGCGGCTGCGCCAGGTCTTCGCGCTGCCCACGCGGGCCACCGCAGATCGCCAGGGGCGGGCGGCGGAACTGGTCGAGTGCGCGATCACGTCGGAGTTGACCGTCGAGACGGGGGCGCGGCACCTGGCCATCGTGACGACGGGGACGAACGCCGCCGAGGATCACCGCCTGCGCGTCGTCTTGCCCACCGGCATCACGACCGACGCGGTGGACGCCGAGGGGACGTTCATGGTCAACCGCCGACCAGCACGAGCGGAAGCGGGTGGCTCTGACTGGGTGGAAACGCCGGTGGCGACGCTGCCGCAGAAGGGCTTCGTGGATGCCAGCGATGGCGCGCACGGGCTGGCGCTCCTGAGCCGCGACTTGCCGGAATATGAAACAACGCACGAGGCGGAGGGAACGGTCGGGCTGGCACTAACTTTGCTACGCTGCGTGGGGTGGCTCTCGCGCGACGACTTCGCCACGCGGCGCGGCCACGCCGGCCCGATGTTGCCGACGCCAGCGGCGCAGGAGCCAGGAACCTGGCGCGCGGCCTATGCGATCCTGCCCCACGCCGGCACCTGGCACGACGCGGATGGCTTGGTCCCGCGCGCGGCGGCAGCCTATGCCAATCCTGTGCGGGCGCTGCCGACCGATCTGCATGCGGGAACGCTGCCGCCCACCTGGAGCTTTGTGCGCCTGGAACCCGCGGCTTTACGCCTGAGTGCAATCATGCCGGCGGCGGACGGGACGGGCATTATCATCCGCTGGTATAATCCAATGGAGGGCGAGGTGATAGCCGAATTGGCTACCCATGTAGCGTTCGGGGAGGCGACGCTCGTTGCACTCAATGAGGACTTTGTGCGCGACCTGGCGGTGGATGATCCCACACCACAACAGCGCTGGCGCGTGCCGACACCGGGTGGCGGCATCGTGACCGTCCGCCTGGCCCATCCGGCTACCCATTCTGGTACGCATTGACAAAACGCTTTGTGCCTGGCATGATACACAACGTAACACCGCACTGCGCGCAATCCATGGAAAGGGGCTTCCTCATCATGACCCTCGCACCGGGCCATTTCGTCCTGGCTGCATCGAGCAGCAGCCTCATCGGGTTTCTCATCGCGTTCCTCGTCGCCTTTTTCGCTGCCCTCTGGCTGAGCATGATCATCTGGACCTGGCGCGACATCCGCTCGCGCACCCAGGATGTCATCTTGCAGGTCTTCGGCACCGTGCTGACGGCGGTCTTTCCGGGCATCGGCATCCTGATCTATCTCATCTTGCGCCCGCGCCAAACGCTGGCTGACCTGTATGAGCGCCAATTGGAAGAAGAATCGTTGCTGGCCGAGATGACCGAGCGCCAGACCTGCCCCACGTGCCACTATCGCGTGGAAGGGGACTTTCAGGTCTGCCCCAGTTGTGCTACCAAGCTGCGCCGCGCCTGCCCGCGCTGCGACCGCTTGCTGGAACTCAAGTGGAATGTCTGCCCCTATTGTGGCTATGGTGCCAGTGATGGTGCCGGGCGCGCGGGGGTGCGCCAGGGCGCGCGTGCCGCCGAACGTTGATGATCCCAGGATGCCCCTCTACTTGGCGGGCGTCGTCCATCCATAAATATAGCCGCCGGATCAGGTGCGATCCGGCGGCTATATTGCACTTCGCGTGGCAAAAAAACAGCGTGGAGCGGCCATTCCTGTCCGCCGAAGGGACAGACAAGAAAGTCTGTCCTCCGGATTGACGCTCCTGGCTATTATGGGCGCGTGGCGTCGTCGATCTTCTGCTGCGCCTGGCCCGCCTTGCCTTGCAGGGTGCCTTTGGCCTGGCGCGCTTTGCCCTTGGCCTGCATCGAGCGATCCTTGGTGGCTTTGCCGATGCCCTCTTGGATCTTGCCGGCCACGTTATCCAGCGCGCCCTTGCCCTGGTTCGCCGCGCCGCGCTCGCCCAGCGTGGGATTATTCTGATCGTTCGTGTTCATCTTGGTTGTCCTCCTTCAAGATCTGGCACCCGCCGCACCATACGAGGCGGAGAGTACCTTTCTGGCTCTTCTCTAATGCAAGTAGCGTACCAAGCCGTAGGGGTGCTGGCAAGGTGCGCCGTCTGTCGTGCCAGCGGGTTTGACGCGGGCATCTGGGGGCGATACAATGAAATGACCTGAACGCAATGACACGGGCGTCTTGGTGAGGATCACGCGAAAGGGAAGTGAGTGAATGTATGGCCGATCTCGTTGCGCCACCTTCCACCCAGATGCCACTCCCCGAACCCGACGACCCGAATCGTTGGATCGGTGAGGTCTCGCGTGGCGATCTTTTCGCCATGCCGGTGCTTTTTCGCGTGCTCATCGCTAACTGCGTCGTGCTGCTGGTGGGCGCGCTGCTGGGGACGGCGCTGGTCACGGAGATGCGCGGGCATAACCGCTCGTCGGTCTTCATCGTCTTCATCCTCACCGGCATCTTGCTGAGCATCGTCGTCAACTTCGTTCTGCTCAAGATCGCCTTCGATCCGCTGACGCGGCTGCGGGATACGATGCGCCGCGTGGCGGCGGGCGATATGTCGCTCCGCGCGCCGATCTCCGGTTATGATCCCGATGCCGACGAGCTGGCGACGACCTTCAATGGCATGCTGGCGCGGCTGGACGAAACGACCCGCTCGCGTGCGGCGCAGATCTTGCGCGCCCAGGAAGAGGAGCGCAAGCGCATCGCCCGCGAATTGCACGATGAAACCAGCCAGGCACTCACCTCACTCACCGTCAGCCTGGCGCTGATCGAACAAGGCACCAGTGATCCTACCGCCCGCGAGCGCGTGGCCCACGCCCGCGAGGTGGCCCACCAGACGTTGCGCGCCATCCGCAACCTCAGCCTGGATCTGCGGCCCAGCGCGCTGGATGACCTGGGCCTGGTGCCGGCCCTGCGCGCTTATCTCAAAGAGTATCAGCAAAAATACAGCATTCCCGTAACGCTGACCATTCAGGGCTTCAAGGAACGCCTGCCCAGTGAAACCGAAACGGCGCTCTATCGCATCGTGCAGGAGGGGTTGACCAACAGCGCCAGGCATGCCGGCGCGACGCAGGTGGCCGTGGACCTGACCGAACGGGATGGCGCGGCGTATGTGCGCCTCCAGGACGACGGTCGCGGCTTCGACGCACACGCGCCGGCGAAAAAGCCCGGCACCGAGGGCGGCATGGGCCTCATGGGCATGCGCGAGCGCGTTACCTTGCTCGATGGCCATATTGATATTACCTCTCAGCCAGGGAAAGGCACGACCATTACCGTGACCATCCCGCTTGTATCTGCAACTAAGTGAGGGCCGCCGATGACGACACCGACTAGCCAGATCTCTGATAAGATTCGCGTGCTGCTGGCCGACGACCATACCATTCTGCGTGCCGGCTTGCGCATGATGCTCAACGCGCAAGCGGATATCAGCGTCGTGGGTGAGGCCAGCGATGGTCGGGAGGCGGTGCGCGAAACCGAGCGTCTGCTGCCGGATGTCGTCATCATGGACATCACCATGCCCGACCTCAACGGCATCGAAGCGACGCGGTCGATCAAACGCGCCTTGCCGGACGTGAAGGTGCTGATGCTGACGATGCACGAGAACGAGGGCTACTTGTTCCAGAGCCTGCGCGCCGGTGCGTCGGGCTATATGATGAAGGAAGCGGCAGATACCGAACTGATCCAGGCGATCCGCACGGTGCAGAGCGGGCGCTTTTACCTCTCGCCCGCCGCGCAGTCGATGATGGTTGGTGATTATTTGCAGCGCGTGAAGGCCGGCGGCGAGGAGAAAGACAGCTATAACGACCTGACCGAGCGCGAACGCGAGATCCTCAAGCTGGTCGCCGAGGGGCTGACCAACAACCAGATCGCCGAAAAGCTCATCATCAGCCCCAAGACCGTCGATACCCACCGCACCCACGTGATGGATAAGCTCAACCTGCACAGCCGCGCGGAACTGGTGAAATACGCCATGCGGCGCGGGCTGCTGGAAGATTAGCAGAGATGATACTCCCACGCACTGAGTTCCTAAAATCAGTGCGCGGAGCAACGATTATTTCAGAGCTAATTTTTATTCCTTGGCCAGCGTGCTGCCGCCCGTGCGCACCTCCACGACGCGGGCGAGGATGAAGACGAAGTCCGAGCAGCGGTTGAGGTAGCGCACGACTTCCTGGTTAGCGATGACGCCATCGTGCAGCAGGCGCACGGCCATGCGTTCGGCGCGGCGGATGATCGTGCGCGCCAGGTCCAGCGCCGCGCCGTCCGGCGTATCGCCGGGGATGACGAACTTGTTGGGGATGGCCACGCGGCGTTTCAGGTCGTCTTCGGTCGCTTCCAGCCATTGCACATGTGCGGCGGTGATGCGAAATCCAACGGCATCCAGGTTTGCCTCCGGCGTCGCCAGTTCGGCCATCAGCACATACAGGTCGCGCTGCATGTGCAGGATCATCTCGCGCACCTCGGCGTCTGCTGTCGTCGCCCGCGCCAGGCCCAGTGCGGAAGTCGCTTCGTCCACCGTGCCGAAGGTGTCGGGGCGCGGATCATACTTGGGGACGCGCGCCGCCCCTAGCAAGCCGGTATAGCCGTCGTCGCCCGTGCCGGTCGTCACCTTCGCCATCGCGTGCCTCCCCGATCATCTGCCAGAACATGCGTATCGTCATTGCATTGTACCCACTTGCCGCGCGGGTCGTCCACTTTTCCACCAGCGGGTGGTCATAGCCCCTCGCGGGAACTACCTGAGCCGTGGTATGATGATGAGAAGGGGCAAGCGTTAGGGGTGTCCCATTTGCCAGGTAAGGAGATCCATCATGAGCAGCATCACCACCGATGGCGGCAGTGCCGTCGTGCCGCACCTGCACCGTTATGTCACGTTGACCGCCTTCACGCCGGACGACGAGCCGCTTTCCGTGACGACCTGGTTCGCCGCGCAGGAGGGCAAGCTCTATATCCGCCAGCCGGCGCAATCACACGTCGTGGGCGCCGTGCGCCAGAATGGGCGTGTCACCGTCTTGCCAGCGAATCGTTCCGGCGAGTCGCGCGGCCTTTCCGTCGCCGGACGAGCGCGCATCGTGCCGCAGTTCGAGACGTATGAGGCCGGCCACGCCATCGACCAGAAATATGGGGCCGTCGCGGGCGTGTCGCACCTGATGGGCGAGGATCAAGGGTTGGGCGGTGAGGTCATCCTCGAAGTCACGCTCGATCCCGGCCCCGGCACAGCAGAACTGTTGCTGGAAACGCCCGCCACCAGCATACCCGCTGTGCCGCCCCGCGCGCTGGTCATCAGCGCCGCGCTCATGGGCATCGGCCTCGTCGCCTTGCTCGCGCTGCGCCGCAAGCGCGGCTAGGTTTTCCGAACACGAAAGCCACGACAAGGGACGGAACGCGAAAAAACACGAAATAGCCACGAGATGACGCGACATGCAGCGATATATTTCGCGTCATCTCGCGCTGATCTCGCGTCTTTTCGCGTTCCGTCTTCGCCCTTTTCGTGTTTTTCGTGAACCTTTCGTGGCTTTCGTGTTCGATCTCGCCCGCTTACTCCGCAAGATCGAGCGTGCGCAGATACGCCTTCAATCCCGGCGCGAATTCGGGGCGGCGCAGGGCATAGGCGATGGAGGTCGTCAGCCAACCAACCGTATCGCCGGTGTCGTAACGCTGGCCGGCGAACTCATATGCGAAAATCGGTTGCTGGGCGAGCAGTGAACACAGCCCATCGGTGATCTGAATCTCGCCGCCGCGCCCCGGCGGGGTATGCGCCAGGATGTCGAAGATCTCCGGCGTCAGCACATAGCGCCCTACGACGGCCTGGTTCGACGGCGCTTCCGCCAGCGGGGGCTTTTCCACCATGTCGCGCACCTGCATCAGTTGCGGGCCAATGCGTTCGCCGGCGATGATGCCATAGCGCGAGACATCCGCATCCGGCACGGGCATGGTGGCGATGACCGAGGCATGGCGCTGGTTATACACGTCGATCATGCGCTGTAAGCATGGCACCCCATCAGGACTCCACATCAGGTCGTCGCCCAGCAGCAGGGCGAAGGCGTCGTGGCCGATGGCCTCGCGCGCCATCAGCACGGCATGCCCCAGGCCAAGGGGCTGTGCCTGCCGCACAAAGCTGAAGTGCGCCATCGTCTCGATGTGGTGCAGCCGGTCTAACATCGCCGTGTTCTTTTTCGCTTCCAGCGTGCGCGTCAGTTCGGGATTCTCGTCGAAGAAGTCTTCCACCGCGCGCATATGCCGGCTGGTGACGAAGACGATATGTTCCACGCCGGACTGCACCGCCTCTTCGACCACATAATAGATCGTGGGCAGGTCGGCCACCGGCAACAACGGCTTGGGCAACGATTTGGTGGCGGGCAAAACGCGCGTCCCCCACCCCGCGACGGGAATGACAGCCTGACGAACCACAAAAATCCTCCCTGGTGATAGTGACGGCTTCATCATAGCGAGCAACAGAAGGATATGTCAAGGGCCGTAACGCCGCATAGGATGGGCCAGAAGCGCGAATTGCGCAGACACCAGGGGAAACGCTGGTTTGGGCAGCGCGTGTATCGTGAAATCATAAGGCAAGATGCCTCGTGATCCTTGCAGCGGAAGGAAACCGCCCCATGACCGACGTGTTGATCGTGGATGACAACGCCGATATCGCCACGGTGCTACAGGAGATCCTGGCGCTGGAAGGCTACTCCAGCGCGCACGCCGACCACGGCACTGCTGCCCTCGCCTGGCTGGCCGCGCAACCCACGCCGCCGCGCCTGTTGCTGGTGGACCTCGCGATGCCGGAGATGGACGGCCCGACCTTCATCGCGCATATCCAAGAAACTGCCGCCCTGCGCGCGATCCCAATCGTCGTGATGACGGCGGAAAGAAATCCTACCGCCAAGCTGTGTGGCTTGCCCGTGCTGGCGCTGCTGGCGAAGCCGTTCGATATCGACGATCTGTTGGGCCATCTGCGCGGGCTGGCGGAGCAACATGCTGCCTGAATATGCATCCTCCATATCCGAATGTCAGTACCCGATGTAGGGCGGACAGGGATATTCGCCGATCACCTGGGTTGGGTATGATATCGCACACACAGGAGAATTGATCAACCAGCATCTTATGCCGCCACGGGCGCACTGATGCCGTTTCATACCTCCGACGACTGTATTGAATCATCGCTTGATACTCAACCTGGTGATGTGCTATACTGTATTTTACAGATGAACTGAGGTGAAATGAAATAGTAAAGGAGCAGCAGGAATGTCCAAGAAGAAAACGCTGCGGGGTGCCATCCCCCCAAATGAGTACCTTGACGCCTGCCGAGCAAGACGCCATGATGCAGCGATGGAAGCTCCGTCACGATCTGCGACAAACCTATCAAGATATCGCTGATATGCTGATAGCCTGGTGCATCGACGATGCGCATGTACCAATGTTTCACAGCAAAGGGCATGAAGGCTATTTTGACCTGAAACCCCCTGCCGATCTGTTCCGCCGCTTAGAGGCCAACGGATTCAGTACCGCAGAAATCAAAGCTGTTTTCAAAACCGATGAAGTCGCTGCTGATTGGATGACCCCTGAAGAAGTCGCATCCTTTCTAGAACTCCATTCAGCAATGGAGGAGTATTTTGCCACTCACGATCCCGGTCCATTTGCCCAGGCTGTCCTTGTTTACAATGCTCTTGGCCAGCTCATTCGGCGAAAATTCGTTCAGCAATATGGCTACTTACCTGAGCAAACCCCAGTGCCAAGTGTTAGAATATAGGGGAAGGATAGTGAGCTATCCAAACTCAAACCGGCGGACCATCAGCCATCGCTCTTTGACCAGGAGGATCCCCAATGACTAAGCAGATAGGCAGACATAACCCAGTGAAAGCTTCCTATTTCGAGAGGAAGGCAGCAAGAGAGAGTAGAGATTTTGCTGGCTACAATGCCTTCAAAGAGTGGGCGAAAACAAATTCCCCCAGCATCTATCAGAAATTTGAACAAGACGAGCAAGAGTCTGCGCAGTGGGATGCCTATGAGCGAGCGCACTTAGATGATCCTGCTACCCTTGCCATGTGGGACGAATTAGAGGCGCTTGTCCAGTCAGTCATCAACAAAAAGTACCAAGCAGAATATGCCTTGCTCGGCATCGAACCAGGGGCTACGAAGCGCGAGATCAAGAACGCCTATCGCCGCCAGGCACGTCGACTGCATCCCGACAAGGGCGGTGACGCCGAAGCCTTCAAAACAATGTATGCTGCTTACCGTCGCCTTTTGGCCGCCACACAGGAATAGCTGTTATTGGCGGCCCGGCTATGATGAAAAGTCCTTCCTGCATAGTCCATACGCACGTTGCTTTAATCGCCGTCCGCCGAGCTGGCATTCGCTGCTTCGACCGGCGCGGCATCCATCTGGTGGCCCATGCGGTCGCGCTTGGTCGCCAGATAGGCGGCGTTGTGGGGATTGGACGGTATGACGATGGGGATCTGTTCCACGATCTCCAAGCCGAAGGCGTTGATGCTGGCGCGCTTTTCGGGATTGTTGGTCAGGATGCGCAACCGCTTCAGGCCCAGGTCGGCGAGGATCTGTGAGCCGATGCCATATTGGCGCGCGTCGCGCGGAAAGCCCAGCAGCAGGTTGGCATCCACGGTATCCGCGCCCTCCTCTTGCAGCTTATAGGCGCGCAGCTTGTTATGCAGCCCGATGCCGCGCCCCTCTTGCCCACGCAGATAGACCACCACGCCGCGTCCCTCGGCGGCGATCAGCGCCATCGCGCGATCCAGTTGCTCACCGCAGTCGCAGCGTTGCGAGCCAAAGACATCGCCGGTCAGGCATTCGGAATGCACGCGCACCAGCACGGGATCGTCCGTCGCCACGTCGCCCAGCACCAGGGCCACATGCTCGTCCTGATTGAAGGTCGATTTGTAGCCGATGGCGATGAAGTCGCCGTGGCGCGTCGGCAATTGCACCGGCTCCGTCACGCGCTCGATCAGCCGTTCGGTGCGCTGGCGATGGGCGATCAGGTCGGCGACGGTGATGATGGGGATGCCGTGCTGCTGCGAGATCACTTCCAGTTCGGGGCGGCGGGCCATCGTGCCATCGGCACTCATGATCTCACAGATGACGGCGGCGGGGTTGCGCCCCGCGAGGCGCGCGAGATCGACGCTGGCCTCCGTCTGGCCGGTGCGGCGCAGCACGCCGCCCGCGCTGGCGCGCAAAGGGAAGGTGTGGCCGGGCGAGACCAGATCGTCCGCCGTGCTTGCTGGATCGATCAACACCTGGATGGTGCGGGCGCGGTCGAAGGCCGAGATGCCCGTCGTCACGCCGTCGCGCGCTTCCACCGACACGGTGAAGGCCGTCCCCAGGCGCGAGGTGTTGCGGCTGACCATCATCGGCAGGTTCAACTGATCCAGCCGCTCGCCGGTCATGGCGACGCAGATCAGCCCGCGCCCGTGCGTCGCCATGAAGTTGATCGCCTCCGGTGTGGCGAACTCCGCCGCGATGGCGAGATCGCCCTCGTTCTCGCGATCCTCATCATCCACGATAATCACGATCTCGCCGCGCCCAAACCGCGCGATGGCCTCTGGGATACCGATCATCGTCATAGCCGCGCCCCGCCTTCATCAAATCCATCAAGGTTCATCCATTCATGTGAATTATAGCGCAGAACCGCATGCGGTGCGTATAGAGCCAGGGTACGGTTCTGATGAGAGCTATGAGCGGCTGTATTTACAAATGAAATGCGTTAAGAATCGCTGTGCTGGTGCTGATGAAAAGCGTGCCGTTTGCAACAACCGGCGATAGGATATAGGGATTATCGCCGTTGTGTCCAGGGAGTGAGTAGATCCACAAGGGCGCACATACCACATTCCGACATCCAGACGCGGGAAATGCGGCATATTTTGGGGTTTTGTTAAAATTGCCGACATAGACCACCCCGTTTGCAATGCTCACCTGTCCATAGCCCATATCCAGGCTGCTGTGCCACAACGGTCTGCATGTGACTTTGCATCCCCGCACTGGAAAGGCATAGAGCGTGCCGTGATCCCCGTAATCATCAGATGTGGGGATATATATGACACCATTGGCAACAGCAGGTGGCATCAAGCGTATATAAGGCAGTTTTGTAGACCAAATGAATGGACACACTGATTTGCCACAACCACCAGCCGGAAAAGCGAAGACGTTGTTCATCGTATTCTGGCTATATTGATCGACGGCATAGATCACTCCTTGTGATACAACCAGCGTCGCCGGAGCGGACAGGAATTGGTTAATTCCGGTAGTGCTAGCCGTCCATAAGGGTGTACAAACCACTTGACCACAGCCGCGCGCCTTATAGACAGCGATGGTACCGTTAACATAGCCAACATAGACAAAGCCGTTGGCGACAACAGGGGGAGCAGCTACTTGACCAAGATTCCCTGCTGATGAGTGTGGGGTGATATGAGCGATACGTGACACATGGCTGGTAACGCTGAGTGTACAGGTCGTATGCCCACATCCGCTACCATTGAGAGCATATACTGTACCGCTGAGACTGCCAATATAAATAATGCCATTGGCAAATGTCGGTGCGTAGGCGAAGGTATCGTTCGGCAGCGTAAAGGTCCACAAAGGCTGACACCATCCTGAACATCGGCCCTCGGGAAAGGCATACAAGATATTGCCAGCAGGTGCATAGATGGTATGATTCGCAACTACTACACCTGTGGCACTACTTTGCATTGCTGCTTTCCATAACGGGTGGCATGTTGTTACGCATCCTCTTTCAGGAAGAGCATAAAGATAGGATGACATTCCTTTGCTTGTCGGTGTTTCGATAGAAATTGCCACATACACCACGCCGTCCGCAAGCACCGGCGATGGCGTGGGATTGAAAAGAGAGCCAGTAAGCGGAAAACTCCACCCAAGTTTTAGCCGCGCTACGTTCGCCGGGCTGATAGTCGTCTCAAAGGGATTGTAGTTTGCCAGCCCTGAATCAAAACCGTACTGGCTCCAATTGACCCAACGCGCTGTCCGCGTGGGAGCGGCTTTCGCTGCTGTCACCTGCGCCAACGCCTGGCTCGGCATCACTAGCACAGCCACGGTTACACTTACTACCATTGTAATGAGCAGGGCGACACCGCGCCCCCACATCTTGCTCCACATCTTCCACATTCTCCATTCATCAAACATAAGCCATGCATACTGTTTCACTATATGATAAGGCGAACACCGGAAAGAAATGATGAGGTGAAAAGTCCTGTTCCTGTGCGACTTTATAGCTGACAAGCGATGATAAGGAGAATGATGATCAACGCTTATCCATCGTTGATGGCGACCGGCTGTGTGGTGTGCGAGGCGCTGGCGCGGCTGGTGAGGTGCGCGATGCCGCCCTGCGTCGTCTTGCACGTGGCATCGAGCGCCTGGCGCACATCATTGAGTTGCGCCTGCAATTCGCGCAGGGTGGTGAGGGCATAAGCATCGGCGTCGGCGCGCAGGTGGGCGACTTCCTGGCGCGCGGCCTCCTGCCGGGCCTCGGCGGCGGCGGTGGCTTCGCGCAGGATGGGATGATCCGCGATCAGTGCCTCGCGCTCCGCGCGGGCGGCGGCGCGCAGCGCCTCGGCCTCCGTCTGCGCCTCTTGCAGGATGCGCTCGCGCTCCTGGTAGATGTGCCGCGCTCGCGCGACCTCGCGCGGCACCGCCTGGCGCAGCTCGTCCAGCAGGCGATACGCCTCCGGCGCGGGAACCATCACGCGCTGCGAGAGCGGCACGCGCCTGCCCGCGCTGAGCAGCTCTTCCAGTTGATCGATGAGCGCGAGGATCTCCGATTCCATACTTCGCTCGCTCCCCTCTGCTGATGTTCCCATCTTCAGCATACACGAGGCGCTAGCAAGTCGCTTGCCCGCTCATTGCATTGACATGCCTGTTTCAGTGCAGCAGCGCCGTCCAGAAATCCGGGTGGGGGGGAATAGCGTAGATGTTGAAGTCGGTGAAGTCGCCGCGCATCACGGCATCGTTGAGATAGACGCCGGCGTATCCCTGCGTGGGCAGATGGTCGTAGGCGGGATCGATCTGGTAGTTCTCAACCAGCGTCCCATTCGCGTAAAACCACAGTTGGTTGCCTTGCGCGATGACCAAGAGAGTGTTGCGCGCCCCCTCCCCTTTGTTGATCGCGGCACTGTAGCCCTCATCTAGCCAGTGCCAGTTATCAGAGGCTTCGTTATCGACATAGGCATAGCGATAGAGATCCCAATGCCCATCCGCAAGGATCTGGAACATGGCGAAGTTTTGGCCGAGGATATCCGCGTGGAAGATGATGCCAGTGCCGTCGCCATCTGTTGGCACTTTGCCGCTTTCTTGCGTGGTCACTTCAAAGACCCCGTCTGTGTAGGCGGTGCCGGTATAGAGCGCGTCCTCAAAGTTGCCGGGATCATCGCCACCGAAGCGCAAGCCCTGCGCGGTAAAAGCGGGAGCGAACCCACGCTTTTGGGTGTCTGGCAGGATCCAAGCGGCATCAAAAGATGTGAGCGCATCATGCACAAGGGGTGGTTGTGCCTGCACCAATGCCAGCCGGTGTGCATCGTAAGCTGCCGCTTTGGCTTGTATCCGTGCCGCCCCCAACGGCAACAGCGCGTCGATAACCAGGAACACGATGAGCGCCACGAGCATCAGCCGCCAGCCGGCGGCGCGCGGCGTGGGCGTGACCGTGATGGGCATGGCTTGCGCGAAACGCCGCATGCGCTCCGTGTCGCCAGCGATGGATATACGGGAGGTAAGCATCTGTGCCAGCATGCCGCTGCCATAGCGCGCGAGATCGTTCGTCAGCGTCGTGATATCACGTAGCGGCTGACCAGTATAAGTGACAACATACCGCAAAAGCTGCTCCGATGCGGCGAAATCGTGCGCTGATGTCGCCCCCGTTACTCGCCAGATAAAAGCTCGTTCAGTGCTAATAAGGATGTAGGTGGTCATGAGGGCGCTGTTGGTCGTGGTGGTAGAGGTACTGCTCATCTGCGCCGATGTGATTTGGGCGAGCGCCTGCACTTCGCGCCAGGGCAAGGTCTGCATGCGTGTTCCCGTTTGCCAACTCACCTCATCAGCAGTCACAATGACGGTGGTCCCCCGCCCCCGCTGCTGTGCTAGCTGGGCAACAATCACCACGGGGAAGACGATCAGGATAATTCCCAAAGGCACAAAGATACCTAGCATCGAGGTCAGCGTATAGTTTGCTCCTGGTGTGGTTACTTCCGTGGAATTAAACAAGCCGCAAAGAGAAAGAAAGAGAATAACGATCAGTGTCGCTAAGATGGCACCGCCAATGGCAGCAAGATTGCCATTGCCAATCCGGCGGATCGGCGCGATGGTCGTGCCGCCCGTATCGATCTCAGGTGGTGCGAGGGGGCGGGGTTGCAACGGCACGAGCGGCGCGAATTGGTCATCAGCAGCAATAATGAGCGATCGCAGTGCTTGTGCGGTATCCTGAATGCGGGGTGCGGACACTGGCTGCCTGCGCAGGATGGCGAGCCACCCTATCTGTGTCACGAAAACCACCAATGCCAGGGAACCAGCGATAGCAACGAGGCTACTATCAATACCTTGTTCAGAAGTCCAAATTAAATACATGCTAAAAATGCCAAGACCATAAAGCGCCACGGCAACGGCACCCAAAAATAGCGCGCCAGCGATCTTGGCGATGAGAAAAGCGGCATTGGTTGAGCGCATTCGCTGCGGGGTTTGCAGCGCGGCGACAAGCGTCATGACAGGTAGCACAACATTTTCCTTCCGATCTTGCTTTCTTTGTGCCGCCTGCTCAATATCTCGCGTTAGCTATCTATCGAAGCAGAGAGCGCTTATAAAGAAGAACGGTCGGATGCCGCATGCTTAACATCAGTGCAACAATATCAATTCCCGCCTGATCTTCTCTGCTATTTTCCTACTTTTAGTATATGCGACGAGGATAGTGCGAGATAGAGCAGAACATTATTGGCTAGCGGGTGTGATCGTAATCTTAGCTTGCTATTGTAACTCGTAGGTGTGCTATACTAGGGATAAATTAGATGGATACCTGACGAGAGGAGACAGCATAATGCAAGCAGGTATTTACGCCATTGTTCGTGATGACATTCACCAAATTGTGTATATTGGTTCGTCTTCGCAACTTGATATACGACTTAAATCTCATCGTAAAAAGCTTCAAAATGGAACCCATGAAAATCGTAAACTATTAGCATTAGCTGAGCAAATCGGATATGAACATCTAGAAATTATTATTCTAGAATATCTAGATGACTCTAATATGCTTTTAGAACGAGAGGCCGCTTATATTGCTATTCATCAACCTATTTGTAATATCGCTCCTGTTAATCCTACACCTTGGAATAGGCCCACGAGTAGTAAACCGGCTCCTATTCCGAAAGAGGAGAACATTCAGAAGCAAACGACATTTCTTATCGCTGGCAGTAAAGTAACAGCGATTTACGCAGTAAACGGCATATATCTATCATTATTAGATCTATGTGTTCTTTTTCAATTAGATTTGACAGGGCAAGTTAGTAAAATTAAACGCGCTCCTGATATGATGGATGGATTGAAATTGGTAAAACTTCATTCAAAACGAGGAGTTAGAGACATTACTTGTTTACACATTAGAAAAGTGGCACTATGGATTGCAGGGATCGATTCTGATCGAATACCAATTCCAGAGATCGCTGAGCAAGTCTTTCACTATCAATTAATATTAGAGGCATTGACTATCGATGCATTTCATACTATGTTTGACATACATATAATTCAATTCGAGTAGCCTATGTAATTTGACGAGGTGCAAGCGTTTCTGACCGATTTGGGCCGTAAGTTTGGGGACAATGCTCTCCCTGATCAGCAAACGCTTTTCTGAATATAGCCGGCTTTATGCCCCGTCGGTGAACTTCGCGGCCAGCGCGCGGGCCACAGCGGGCGTGACGAAGGTGTCGATGGGCGCGCCCAGCTTGGCGACCTCTTTCACCAGCGATGCGCTGATAAAGAGATGCGGCAGGTCCGTCACCAGCAGCAGGATCTCGATTTCTGGTGCCAGGCGGCGATACATATGCGCTTGCTGGAACTCGGCCTCGAAGTCGGTGACGGTACGCAGACCCCGTACCAGGGCTGTCGCGCCGACTTCACGCGCGAACTGGGTCGTCAGCCCATCATAGGTGCCGATGGTGATATTCGGCGGTGCCTCCTTTTCGGCGAGCGACTCTTGCCACAGTGCGACGCGCTCCGCCGCCGTGAAGAGCAGGTTCTTCGCCGGGCGCGCATAGACGCCGACGATCAGCCGTTCCACCAGCCGCGCCGCGCGGCACGCGATGTCGATATGCCCCAGCGTCGGCGGATCGAAGCTGCCGGGATAGACGCCGATAACTGCCGGTCGCTGCGTTGCGGTCATAGCTGGCACCCCTCGTCGTAAGTGAGCGATAATGCAGACATTCTATCACGTTGGCAGGACGGGCGAGACGAACCGAACACGAAGGCCACGAAATTGCCACGAAGAACACGAAAGGGAAAAACGACGGGACACGCAGAGGTATGCAGAAGTAGAGCGATCGTATGACAACTCACATGCGGGCCGATGAACTGACGGCCTATCTGTTCGAGAACGCGAACCATCGCTTGCGGGCGCAAACGGGGGTGTGGCTGGCGGCGTCGCCGCGTTTCCGTATTTTTGTGGAGGCGCAGCGCGACAAGATCCGCAAGAAAGTGCGCGTGAGCCGCGACGAGGAGCGCCAGCGCGATTTGTTGGTGGAGCTTGGTGCGGCCTACTGGCTCTTGCGCGACAAGCGTTTCACCCTCGCGTATGAGGTGTTCGCTGCGGAAAAGACGCGCGGGCCGGATTTCACTGTGACCTATACGACGAAGTTCAGCTTCACCGTCGAGGTGACACGGCTGCGCGCCGCGTGTGCCTTCACTCGCTGGGCAGATGTCATCGCGGCCAAGCTGGTGCAATTGCCGCCCGCACGGCCCAACGTGGTGCTGATCGCGACCAGCGCGGGGCAGTGTACCGGCTTCGATCTCGCCGCCATGCTGACAGAACTGCGCGCCCTGGCCGAACGGAAGGACGATGCTTTCTTCGCGCAGCGCGGCTGGCACGATGCCCGCGACTTCTTGCGCGGGATGCAACGCCTGAGCGCGCTGCTCTGGTGGGACGGCTGGGACGCCCCCACCGGCGGACGCTGGGAGCTGTGGCTGAACCCGCAGGCGAAGCATCCGCTGCCGCATGAGGCCCACGCCGGGTTGAGCGTATAATGTTCATCACCGTAATGGCAGCACTTCGGCATGAGCGCCATCGCCATCGGGCGCAAACTGACCGACCTGGGCTTGCGCATCGCCGCCAAGGAGCCGACGGAAAAGGCCAAAGCGGAGGACTATTACCGCTTCACGCCGATGAAAGATGGCACGCCGTCCTATCTGTGGAATCAAGTCAAAGTGGCGGCGTTGTTGCGCGAGGCCGGCATGCCGCAATTAAGCAATCAAGAAGCCGATACGTATGAAACCGCCAAGATGCTGATCAACGCGGCCAAACAAGCCGACGAAACCGGCCAAGCTAAGCTCTTCTACTTCGCCTTCGATGGCATCCCTGAACGAGACTATCCACAGATCAACCGCTATGTAGCGCAACTGGGATCAGCGCTGCGGCTGGGCGACGAGCCAACAAAGGAACAGTAGCTAACCCGATTGGCTCGCACCGCGGATAGGAATGTCCGCCCCACTAAGCCTTATACCGGCAAGATCTGTGGGAGGCGCAGCGCGAAGCGCAAATCGCCGCTGAGGCGCAGGCGACGGCTGAGCAGGGCTTGCTGCTGATTCAGCCGCCCGCCGGCGATGCGCCCCCAGTCTGCGGCGGTGCAGCGCAATGTCAGGCGTGGTGTGGCGGCCCGGCCCTGTACCACCTGCGTGCCACCCGTCGCACCCAGCACCAGATAGCGCGGCGGCGCATCATCGAAGAGCCATTGGATTGTCGCGTCGAGGTCCGGGTGGCGCGGCTGCGTCCAGTCGGCCACGTAGCGCGTCGCGGTGAACAGCGCGTCCAGCGTCGCTGCGGTCATGCGCGGCGGGGCAGCGGTGCCGATGATGCCGCCCTCGACCAGTGCCAGCGCCAATTGCGCCTGCTCGGCAGGCGGGGTGCGGTGCGCGCCCAGCTTCACCAGCGCCAGCACTTCGTCCGGCGCGATGCCCGCGCGGCGCAATTTCGTCACCACCGAGCGCAAGCCGAAGGCGAACACCTCAGCCGGCGTATAGCCAAACGCTTCGATATACGACCAATCCAGGTTTGGCGGCGTGAAGACGCCGGCAGCCCAGGGCAGCACTTTGTTCAGTTCGGCGATAGCCGCCCGCTTACAATCCGCGCTGTTCGCCACTAACTCGCGCAGCGTCTGGATGCCGAAGGCGATGTGGCGCGACTCGTCGCGCGCAACGAGATTGATGCCCGTGGCGAAGCCGGGGAGCATCGTATGTTTAGTGCAATAGTCGCGCATGAAGTGCTGGCCGGTGTGCGCCAGCATTCCCTCGACGACCAGATGATAGATCGCCAGCCCTTGCGCCAGCAGCGGTGGCCGGTCGGGATGCAACCGCAGCTGGTCGGCCACGCGGTCGAGTTCAGTGAAAACCTGATTATAACCCCACGTCAGCCCTTGGCGCATGATGTCCAACGTCTCGGCATAGCTGGTGCCGATGCCAGCGACCTCGCGCAAGAAGCGATCGAAGAAGACGTGGTGCCGCGCCTCGTCAGCGATCTGCGTCGCCAGGAAAATGCGGTCTTCATAGCGTTGCACGGCCTGCATGAAAGGATTCAGCGTCACGGTGACGGATTCCTCGCCATCCAAAAACAGCGCATAGTTCCATAGGAACGCCCGCCGTTGGCTGTCGTCCAGCCCTTCGCGCCACTGCACGGCGTCCTGCGAGAAATCCAGGCTCTTCGCCGACCAGTTGCCTTCTTCCCATAGGCGATAGAGCCGGTCCTGCTCCACTGTTGGGGCAGCCTCAGAATCGATGTCGATCATCCCGGTGGTGGTATCGATGGCCATGTGAGATGCTCCTTTCAATGCGTTCCTCAAGCCAGAGGTAGGTTATATAAGTTGATCGGCTGCTAGGGCCATCGCCTCCGATGTCCGCCAGGTGCCAGGAGCTAAACCTCCTGGCTCGGAACAGGAACCCCTACCGGGCTATAATCCGACATAGCTGATCATTTTGTCAACCTACAGCAATTGCGCCTTGATCACTCACTATAAACATGGCGAACCATCGATCGCTTTAAGTGGCAAAGATCAGTGTTGTCGCTCCACTGATCGATGTTGCCGATCAGCCGATTTTCAGCGAGGTGACGAACGACGAGATCCTGGATCTGTTCGACCAACGCTTGCGCGAACTGGTCGCCGTGGATAACCAAGAACGGGCGATCATAAAAGGATGAGGCGATTGCGGACATCTTGCGCGTCATCCCCAGGCGGTTGTGCATCCGCGCCAGCGCCTCATAAGCTGGCACCAAGGCGTTCTCGCGTTCTTGCCAGGTGGCGGCGCGCTGCGCTTGCCACAGCAGCGGTGCTAGCTCCCGTGCGCCCTGCAAACGAGCGAAGGCCGTCCCAAACCACTTGGGATACGGCGCGTAGCGCCGCTCCAGCAAGAAACACAGGCGCATCACCTCGCGGACTAGGCGCGCACCGATGATGCTCGCTCCCAGTTCGTCGCCGGCCTCGCCAGCGCGAGGCATCAGGTGTTCTTCCTGCCCGATGCGCCGCCAGCTTGCGGCGAGCAGATAGCGCCATACATCATCAGGATACCACGCGAGGTGGCGACGTAGCGCCGTCACTTCGCCCACGCCGTCATGATATACCGCTCCCGCGATCAGCTCGCCCAGCAGCGCAGACGGGATGGTCAGCACGCGCTGACCTCACTGGCCCATAAACCCCTGCCAGAAGATCGCCACGCGGTCGCGCAGGTGCCGATTCTCGCTGGCTTGCAGGAAGGGATCGCTGGCCCACAGGCGGTCGGCTTCGCGGCGGGTGAGCGCGACCAACAATGACGTATTTCTTTCAGTTACTCATGGTTTTCTTCATCTGGTGCTGGCAGTTGCGCCCAAAGACCCAAACGATCTTCTTCCTCAATCTTTCGTTGCCGTTCTTCATCTTTTAAGCGGCGAATCTCAGCACGTTGTACAATATCGATATGCTCCGCCTTGGGAAGATCCTCTGGCATGGTCGCGCCAATCTCTTCCAATGCGCGTCGGAATACCCGTCCCACCTGAAGGGGAATAGCATTCGCTTCTTGCGGCGTTTGCGGCTTATCTCGCTCAGTTTTTGCCCGCGTTTGTTGAACGTGCAGCAACTTGAGAACGCTTTCTTCTGGCCCCATGTAAGCGAGAGGCGTCTCACCTTTCTTCAACTGGCGATGCCTTTGTAGTTCACGATAGCGTTTGTCATACAAGCCCAGCCAGAGATGATCATAATACTCAGCAAAATCCTCTTGGGTGACGATGCCTGCATCGGTTACCACTTCGGTTAGTAGTCCATGCTCGGCGGCAATCTGATCGCGCAAAAGAATACGCTGTTGTGCTTCGCTCTTGTCGCTGATATCTAGTAATATTTCGGCGCGACGTGTCTGCACGGCGAAATATGCCTGCCCAAGCGCAACAAGTCGTTTCGCCGGGTCACCGTTTTGCACGACAAGGTAACAGGCGTAGCGAGATAGATGATAATCTACCAGCTTTCTTTGTGCTCCCTTGCCAGTGGTGATCATTTTAACGGTTTCGTTAAAATGATCCGAAACCTCTTGTCCACTAGTCTCGCAGGCTGTCATCGCTCTCTCTATAACAGTTATAAAGCGTTGCCATCCTGAATATTCGAGTACGACGGCAAGTTCGCGCGCCGACCAGTATTCGCCTTCATCATCTTCGTGGCGAATGGCCTCAAAGGGGCTTACTCGTTTCGGTTGTGTAGGTTGAATCATGATGCCCTTCCTCTTTTTCTGATCCCTTAGCTAGTATAGTAATATTGCGGTGAAATGTCAAGGACTATCTGTTTCACTTCTTGATTTGTTAGCGAACCCATGCTAAACTTCCAATAGAGTGATGGGAAGGGAAGTATGATTGGATGCCTGATAAAGAGTGGTACACACAGCGCGAGCTTGCCACGATGTTCGAGATCAATATCAAACAACTTTACAGTGTTGTTTCTGCGTTACGCAAGCTGTCGATTATTCGGACAACCCCAGACCCCAGAGATAGTCGTACGATTTTGGTACATGTTAGTAGTATCGATACTATCAAACGAGCGTTATTCCCAGCGAGTGAGGCGGATGGCAGCATCACATCATAGCCACCCAGCTTCCTGACCTCACTGGCCCATAAACCCCTGCCAGAAGATCGCCACGCGGTCGCGCAGGTGCCGATTCTCGCTAGTTTGCAGGAAGGGATCGCTGGCCCACAGGCGGTCGGCTTCGCGGCGGGTGAGCGCGACGAGTTCGGTGTCGGTCAGTTCGGCGACGCGCAGTTCCGGCAGGCCGCTCTGGCGCGTGCCAAAGAATTCGCCCGGCCCCCGCAGGCGCAGGTCTTCTTCCGCCAGGCGCAGTCCGTCGGTGGTGCCTTCGATGGCCGTCAGGCGTTCGCGCGCGCTCGCGCTGGCGTCTTCGCTCAGCAGATAGCAGTAGGATTGCTGTTCGCCACGCCCGACGCGGCCCCGAAACTGATGCAATTGCGCCAGGCCGAAGCGGTCGGCATCCTCGATCAGCATCACCGTCGCGTTCGGTACGTCCACGCCGACTTCCACCACCGCAGTCGCCACCAAGATGTCGATCGCTCCGTCGCGGAAGCGGCGCATTGTCGCGTCCTTCTCCGCGCTCTTCAGGCCGCCGTGGACCAGCCCCAGCCGCAGGTGCGGGAAGACCTCAGCCTTCAGCCGCTCATATTCCGCCACTGCCGCCTTAGCTTCCAGCGCCTCGGATTCCTCAATCAACGGGCAAATGATATATGCCTGTCGGCCCTGGGCTACCTCGTGCGCCACCAGCGCGTAGGCTTCCTCGCGCCGCGCCCCTGCGCGCCAGAGCGTGATGATCGGCAGCCGTCCGCGCGGCATCTGGTCGATCACCGATAGGTCCAGGTCGCCATAGACGGAAAGCGCCAGCGTGCGCGGGATGGGCGTGGCCGTCATCACCAGCAGGTGCGGCGTGAGGTCGCGCCCCTTGCGCCGCAAGATCTCGCGCTGGGCCACGCCGAAGCGGTGCTGCTCGTCTACCACGGCCACGCCCAGCCGCGCGAACGTCACGCCCTCCTGGATGAGCGCGTGCGTGCCGACAACCACCTGTGCTTGGCCGGACTCGATCTGTGCCAGCGCCTCGCGCCGCTGGGCCGCGCGCTGGTTGCCCAGCAGCGCCGCCACCTGGATGCCGAAGGGCGCGAGCATGCGCGTCAGCCCGCGCTCGTGTTGTTCCGCCAGGATCTCCGTCGGTGCCATGATCGCGCCCTGGTAGCCACACAGCGCCGCCGCCAGCAATGCCGCCGCCGCCACCACCGTCTTGCCCGACCCCACATCGCCCTGGATCAGCCGGATCATCGGTTGCGGTCGCGCCAGGTCGTCCAGCACCTCGCCGATGACCCGCCGCTGCGCCTCTGTCAAGGCGAATGGTAGGGATGCTTCGAAACAGACGGCACTCGCCAACTCCTCGCCCCATAGTCCCGTCCCCATCATCCTTGTATGGGCGCGATTGATCGCGCCCTCGGCACCCCCGTGATTGCTTACGTTTGGGGTTAGCGGCACTGTGTTTACACTTTTTTCCGCCGCCTGACCGGTCAGAATCTGCTCGCGTGCCACTGCGAGGACGGGCGCGGCGGGGCCAGTGCGCCAGTTGGCGCGTCGCGCGAGCATGCCCAGTTGGATGAGGAAGAGTTCGTCGAAGGCCAGGCGCGTGCGGGCGCGGTGCAGCGCCGTGCCGCTTTCGGGGTAGTGATATTCCGCCAGGGCTTCGGGCAGCGTCATCAGGCGGGCGGAGTGGCGCACGGAAAGCGGCAGGTAGTCCGGCACGAGGTTGGCGCAGCGGTCAGCCACCCATTTCGTCGCGCGGCGCAGCGCCTTCGCGCTCAGCCCTTCGGTCAGCGGATAGACCGGCACCAGCCGCCCCGTGTTGATGAGATCGCCCTGCTCCGGCAATTCATGGCTTTTCACAGTGAAGCTGATCGCATTGCCGAAACGCTGCTTGATGCCGGTCAGCACGATCTGTGCGCCACGCGGTAGTTGCTTCTGCAAATAGGGTTGATTGAACCACACAGCGCGGATCGAGCCGGAGTCGTCGGAGATCTTGGCTACGGTGCGCACCACGCGCCCGGCACGCACGTTTTCCACCTCCCAGATCGTCCCCAGCGTCGTCACCATCTCATCGAATGGCAAATCGCTGATCTTTTGCAGCGCCGAAAAGTCCAGGTGTTCGCGCGGCAGGTGATAGAGCAGGTCGCGCACCGTGCGGATGCCCAGCCGCCCCAGCTTTTCCGCCAACACCGGTCCCACGCTCGGCACGACCGTCACATCAGCATCCAACAGATATTCGCCGATGGGCGGGATCGCTTTTTTCGCTGTTGTGGTGGAGGCTGATGCGCTCGCTTTGCTCGGCGGTGCTTTTGTTGCTGATGTAACCGGTCTGGCTTTTGTGACCGAGGTGGGGTGTTGTCCCGGTCCTCTGCCTGGCGGTACGACTGGTTCATCAACTCGCGCTGCTGTTGCTCTGCTTTGCTCGGCTCCACTCATATCAACGGTCTGTAGGGGCAATCCCTTGTGGTTGCCCTGTCCGCTGTGGTTGCCGAGATCCTGACGCTGGTTGCTGGCATTGGAAGAATCCGCATCTGGTGTCAGCAGCGCCAGCGCGGCGCGCACGCGGGCCACGCGCTGCATCGGATCGAGCGCGGCGTAATCGGCGAACATCGCTGCGAGGCGTGCAGTGTGCGGCTGACCCTCGGCGTGGGCATCCGTCGCCCAACGCGCGAAGAAGACCGCCAGCCCGCCCGGCTTCACGGCGGCATCGGCGTGATTGGTGCGTTGCTCGTGCTGCAACACCTTGCGCGCCCGCTCGACCAATGGCGACATCCCCAGCTCCCCATCGTGATTCTTGTATGCTCATTGTACCGCATGCGCCCGCACCGCTAGTCCTATTGGCGGTGAACTTGCCACGCTTGCCGCCGTACAATATGTGAGGACGTTCATCGACAGACCATTGCGGCGAAAGGACCATCCCATGCAGCCACAATCTCCGCCCCCCGCTGTGACGGCGCAACTCCAGGCCCATATCCGCGCGATACCCGATTTTCCTCAACCAGGCATCTTATTCAGAGACATCACGCCGCTCTTAGGGGACGCTGCCACGCTGCGCCTGACCATCGATCAACTCGCCGTGCCGTTACAGGGTGTCGCGGTTGATTACGTCGTGGGCATCGAGTCGCGCGGCTTCCTGTTCGGCATGCCGCTGGCCTACCAGCTGGGGATCGGTTTTGTGCCGGTGCGCAAGGCGGGCAAGCTGCCATTTAAGACGCTTGCGACGGACTATACACTGGAATATGGGACGAACGTGATGGAGGTCCATGCGGACGCCGTCCGACCCGGTCAGCGCGTGGTCATCGTGGACGATTTGCTCGCCACCGGCGGCACCGCCGCCGCGACCGTCACGTTGATGCAGCAATTGGGCGCGGACGTAGTAGGCCTAGCATTCGTCATCGAACTGGCGGCGCTGGCTGGCCGCACTAAACTTGCCGGTTTGCCGGTCCATGCCTTGCTGACGTATCCATAAGTCCTAGCCCAACTTTGGGTATCGACAGAACAGCGGCGTTATGCTACGATTGTCGCACTATCGGGGGCGCGCAGCGAACCGGTCACACCGAAGGAGGTCACCTTACATGCCACATTGGGAAGACGAACTCCGTACACTCCTCGAATCCTTGGGTGTGGTCCTCGAAGATGGTCAGGTGCCGAGCCGCCGCGATGTAAATTCTCTGCCCGATAGCGACGAGATCCCCTCGGATTCGATGGTCCGCGAATGGGAGCGGCAACAAGATGATGCCGCCACAGACACCGACGACGAGTTCACCATGATCAACCGCGAGATGGAAGCGACCGTGCAAGAGGTTTCGCGCCTGGTGCGCTCTGGGCGTATGGAGCCGGCGCTGCGCGACGATGTCGTCCATGTGCTGCGCGCCCTCACACGCGCCGTCCCCCCCAGCGCGCCCGATGCCGAAGAGTGGCGCTACACGTCGGCGGCGGCTGTGCTGCACTTCTGCCGGCTGGTGCTGCGCCTGGCCCACGCGCTGGCCCGCCAGGAATGAATGCACATCATCCACCCAGCAATGCAGTCCGCATCACCTCAAGCGGCGCGCGTTGGCCCGTCCAGAGGGTGAAGGCCAGCGCGCCCTGGTGCAGCAGCATCGGTAGCCCATTCAGTGTGGGCAACTCACGGGCGCGGGCGGCGACGAGCAGTGGTGTGTCCGCCGTGATAAGGTCCAGCACCAGCGTTCCCGCCCGCACCATATCCAGCACGGCGGCGCTGAGGGGCATGTCCGGCTGCTGGGCCATCCCGACCGGCGTGGCGTTGATGAGGATATCCGCGTTGGCGAGCATGCGCCGCCACACGCTGGCATCCGTGCCGGCGAGGTCGCCCCACAGGAGCGCCACATCGCGCAGGTGCGTTGCCAATTCGTCCGTGAGATCGCGCGCCGCCTCTGGTTGGCGGGCCAGCACGCAGACCGTCCGCGCGCCCACCTGCTGAAGCGCGGCACACGCCGCCCGCGCCGCGCCGCCCGCCCCCAGCACGATGCCCATCTCTACATCATCCCAGCCAATCGCGCCCAACGCCGCCGCCAATCCGGCGGCATCAGTGTTATGCCCGACCAGCCGATCACCGACATGCACGATGGTATTCACCGCGCCGACCGCCTGTGCCGTGGGTGCCAGCTCGTCCAGCAGCGGCATGATCGCGCGCTTGTGCGGGATCGTCACGTTCGCGCCCAGCACGTCTGCCGTCCGCAATGCCGCCGCGCGCTGCGCCAGGGCATAAGGCGGTGTCGGCCACACCTCATAGCGCGCCGTCAGCCCCACGGCGGCGAAAGCGGCATTCTGCATCGCTGGCGACCGTGAGTGCGCCACCGGATCGCCGATTAAACCGACACGCTGCATACCATCGCTCCGCTGCACGAGATCTCATCTCAGTATACACCGCGCCGCTGGCGTCTATCGTCTGCCCCTGCTGCACTGACCGGAGTGTTATTCCGCCACCGTCGTTTCCGTACCAATCGGAGGCAGGGGCAGTGTCTCTTCCGCCGCAGGTAGGATCGTACCGGGTGGGGGCAGGGGCAGTGCTTCCGCTCTGTCGGGGGCGGTGTCCGGCGTGGGTGCGCCCGGCGATTCGGCGGGGATGTAGCGTTCGGCGTGACCCAGCGGCGTGAAGGCGAAGAGCAACGGGATGATGAACGTCACGATGCCGATGGCGCTATATACCAGGCCGATATTTTGCACGGTGCCGAGCGGCCCCAGGCCCAGCGTGACGCCCTGTGTGTGGTCGATGGCCAGGCCGCCCAGAATCGTACCGATGGGGATAGCCGACCACGCCAGCACGCCGGCGATGGACATCACCCGGCCCAGCAGGTGATTCGGCACGATGGCCTGGCGCAGGCTGCCGGTGTTGATATTGAAGAGGATGCCCAGCCCTTGCGTCAGCGCCATCAGGGGGATCGCTGCCCAGAAGAAGGTCGTCATACCCAGGATGATGGTCAGGAAGCCGTCGAGGGCCAGCGCGGTGAGCGCCACCCGGCTGAACTTGAAGCGCGCGTGCAGCGGGCCGGCCAGCAGCGAGAGCACGACGACGCCGATAGGGCCGGCGGCCAGCAGGATGCCGTATTGCCAGTCCGCCAGCAACAGTTGGCGCTTGGCGAAATAGACGATCTCGAAGCCGACCGTGCTGCCGAAGAAGTTGACCAGCGCCATCATCAGCGAGATCATGCGCAGGACGGGATGGCTGAGGACGTAGCGCAAGCCGGCGACGACATCGTGGAAAATGCTCTTCTGTTCCTGCGCCGCATCGGAGGGCGCATTGAAGCTGACGCGCACGAGCGAGAGCGTGAAGACCGAGACGAGGTACGAGGTGGCGTCGATGAAGAGTAGCGTTTCCACCGGCACGAAGAAGACCAGCAGACCGGCCAAAAGCGGTCCGATGAAGCCCATCGCGGAAAAACTGGCCTGGATGCGCCCATTGGCTTTTACCAGATCGCTCTTGCCGACGAGACCAGGGATAGCGGCGAATTCAGCGGACTGGAAAAAGATCGCCAGGGTCGAGCCGACGAACGCGATGACATAGATGTACCAGACCTGAAGCAGCCCCAGCAGGCTCAGCACGGGGATGGAGGCGATGCTGAGCGTGTTGAGCGTATCGACGATGATCATAAGGCGCTTGCGATTCACGCGGTCCACCCACGCGCCGATGAGCAGCCCGAAGAGCAGATACGGCAGGAAGACGGCGGCGCTGGTGATCGCCAGGTTCAGCGCCGAGCCGGTGAGCTTGAAGACGATCAGCGGCAAGGCGAAGTTGGTGAATGATGTACCTAGATTCGAGAGCGTTTGGCCCGTGAAAAAGGTCCAGAAGTCACGCCCCAGGCGCTTTGGCGGCGCGGGCAACGCGGGTGCAGACATCACATGCCTCCCATGATTTCTCTGGATGCTGGCAGGCCGCCCTGCCGCTCTGTCTCTAGGGTACCCGATACCTTTAATAATGTCAATGTCATTTCCTGTCATCTTTAACTTTTCTTAGAAAACTGGTGCCATTCTATCTATATACTTCTGCATTGCTGACATGGCGGACAGGCATGTCCGCCCCACGCTGATGAACCTTCCCCATGATCGATGTATGGGCGCGATTCATCGCGCCCCCGTGTCGCCCCCTCTCCATCTCCGATGGGGAGGGGGTTGGGGGGTAGGGCCGTTACCACTTCGCGCATGCCTAGCCAGAATGGCTATACAGGAATGGGTGGTATCCCGCACAAATCCGCTCCCCACCTGGGCTAATGCCCTGCATACGGCGGCGGGAATGTGGTATAATAGAGATACCATTTATAGTAGTAGAGACAACGATGACGCTGGGCGTGTCGCCTGGCCGTGCGCCCCTGGCTGCCGCTGACGCGGGAGGAAACCAGCCCGGCGTGGTGACGCATCGGCGTCTGAGAAGGGGATATCGACCAGCATGACCACCGTCAATGAGAGCGACCGCACCACGAAAAAAGGCGCGAAGGGCGCGTCCAATGGGAACGGCCAGGGGAATGGCAACGGGAATGGGCCAGCGACCGCCAACGGGGCCGGCGATTACAATTCCAATTCCATCCGCATCCTCGAAGGGTTGGAGGCCGTGCGCGTCCGCCCTGGCATGTATATCGGCAGCACTGATGTGCGCGGCTTGCACCACCTCGTCCAAGAGGTCGTCGATAATTCCGTCGATGAGGTTCTCAACGGCGGTTGCACGCATATCGAGATCGCCATTCAACGCGATGGCTCGGTGCGTAACGAGGACAACGGGCGCGGCATCCCGGTGGATATGCATCCCCAGCGGCCCGGCGTTTCGACGCTGGAAGTGGTGATGACCACTCTGCACGCCGGCGGCAAATTCGGTGGCGAGGGCTACAAACAGGGGTCCGGCGGCCTGCACGGCGTCGGCGTTTCCGCCGTCAACGCGCTCTCGGAGTATTGCCGCGTGGAAGTCAAGCGCAACGGCAAGCTCTACGCCCAGGAATATCGCCAGGGCATCCCCCAGGGACCGGTCAAGGTCGTGGGCAAGTCCGAAGGCACCGGCACGATCACGATCTTCAAGCCGGACCTGACGATCATGGAGACGGGCGATTTCCAGTTCGATGTGCTGGCGCAACGCTTCCGCGAGATGGCGTACCTCAATCGCGGCCTGACGATTCACCTGCGCGACGAGCGCGACGGCAACGAGGTGACGTACTACTTCGAGGGTGGCTTGCGCTCCTTCGTGAGCCATCTGAACAAAAACAAGAATGTCGTGCAGCAGCGCCCGCTCCACGTGGAACGCAAGATGGATAAGACGCTGGTGGAGATCGCGCTGCAATATAACGATAGCTTCAGCGAGACGCTCTATTCCTTCGCCAACGGCATCAACACTGTCGATGGCGGCTCGCACGTCACTGGCTTCCGCACCGCGCTCACCCGCACCCTGAACGAGTATGGCCGCAAGGCGAATATCCTCAAGGAGAATGAGTCGAACCTCAGCGGTGATGACGTGCGCGAAGGCTTGACGGCGGTGATCAGCGTGAAGCTGCCCGAAGCGCAGTTCGAGGGCCAGACCAAGGGCAAGCTGAATAACGCCGACGTGCGCAACCAGGTGGATCAAGTGCTGGGCGAGGCGCTGGCGCAGTTCCTGGAGGAAAATCCCGGCGAGGGCAAGCGCATCCTGGAAAAGAGCCTGAATGCTGCCCGCGCCCGCGAGGCCGCGCGCAAGGCGCGCGAACTGGTGCGCCGCAAAGACGCGCTGGACTCCACCCTCCCCGGCAAACTCGCCGACTGCTCCGACCGTCGCCCCGAACGCTGCGAACTCTACCTGGTCGAGGGCGATTCCGCGGGCGGCTGCTTTGCCGGCGATACCCTGATCGCCCTGGCTGACGGTCGCTCCATCAGCTTCGTGGATCTGATGGCCGAGCAGACCGAAGGCAAGGAACATTTTGCCTATACTATCCGCGATGACGGCACGATTGGGCTGGAACGCATCATCAATGCGCGTCGGACCAAACAGAACGCCGAGGTTGTCCGCGTGACGCTCGACAACGGCGCAGAACTCATCTGCACACCGGATCACCTCTTCATGCTGCGTGACGGCACCTACAAGCCGGCGGCAGACCTGACGCCGGATGATTCGCTGATGCCGTTGTACCACCGCGAAGATCTGGTTCAGGCTACGGCTGCTATCGCGGTCGCCAACCATCGCGTTGCCAGCGTTGAGCCATTGACGGAACAGATCGATGTCTATGACATTGAGGTGCCGCATACGCATAACTTTGCGCTGGCGGACGGGGTGTTCGTCCACAACAGCGCCAAGCAAGGGCGCGACCGGCACTTCCAGGCGATCCTGCCCCTGCGCGGCAAGATCCTGAACGTGGAGCGCGCCCGGCTGGACCGCATGCTGGCCAACGAGGAGATCCGCAACCTGATCACGGCGATGGGTGTCGGCGTCGGCGACAAGATCGAGATGGAAAAGTTGCGATATGGGCGTGTCTTGCTGATGAGCGTAGCTGGCGATGAGCCGACGCTGGTGATGGATGACGCAGGACTTACGGAATTCGTCGCCATCGGTGACTTCATCGACGAGTGCCTGGCTGGGACGCGCGATAGCGCCCGTTATCAGGTATTGACCTTTGATCCGGCTACCCATGCGACACGCTTCCGTCCGTTGAAAGCGGTGATTCGGCATAACCACGACGAACCGATGTATCACATCACCACCCGCTACAACCGGTCCATTAAGGTAACGAAGTCACACAGTGTCTTCGTGTACGAAGATGGACAGGTGCGCTTGAAAAAAGGGAATGAGATACAGGTTGGCGATCTCGTCGTGGCTTCGCGCCGGTTGCCACGCCCCGCTACCAGTCCCACCTATGTCGATCTACTGGCGACCTTCGTTGCGGCGGGCCTCACCGATGCTCTGTACGTTATGGGTGAGGATGTGCGCGCCGTGGCCGGTCAGCGTGTGCTTGGTCGGGTCGGCCGTCCAGATCTCTGGGGTGAACCACGGGTTGTCTTGCCGCTGGAAGAGTGGCAACAATTGGTCTTGCAGCGTGAAACAGCGGGTGTGACCCAAAAGCAGGCCGCTGTGGCAGTTGGCGCAAAACAACCGATCACCATCAGCCATTGGGAGCGCGGCGTCAATCGTCCGATCCTGTCGCAGTTCCGCAGCTATGTTCAGGCGATTGGCTATGAAGGGCCGTTAGCGTATGAGCTTTTGCCGTCGAAGGTTGCGGAGCGCATCGCGCAGGACGATACGAGCCGTAACGCGCGCTGGCGCGAGGTAAGCGCCTATAAGTTGCTGAAAGATTTCCGCCCAGCGGAGATCGCGCAGTTGGGGCCGGATGTACGGATCGCGCCGAAAGCGCACGCCGCAAAAGCATTCTCGCGCCACCTGCCGCTCACGCGCGAATTACTCTGGTTCCTCGGTTGGTACACTGCCGAGGGAACGCTGAGCGCACATCAAGTGAGCCTCAATCTGGGCAAGAAAGATGAGCGGTTTTTGCCTGAATTGACGGCGGCGATCCAAACTGTCTTTGGCGAAACACCGCGTATCTACGATACGCCGGATAGTGGCGGATTCAAGTTCTACTTCCACAGCGTCATTGCGGCGCGTTTGCTGCGCGCATGGGGAGTGCATGGCTTGGCGCACGAGAAACAGTTGCCGGATATCCTGTTCAGCCTGCCGGAAGATCTGCAATTGGCCTTCCTGGAAGGGTATTTTCTAGGCGATGGCACACTTTCACAGAGCCATGTGTCATTGACGACGAATTCGCCGAAGTTGAAGGATGGGCTACTCTATCTGCTAGGGCAACTTGGTCTGGTTGCTTCGGTCAGCACCATGCAACCTTCAACCAAGCCTGATGCGCCGATTCAGACACGCCGGCAATACTACAGCATCAGCATTCTGGGCAAAGAGCAGTTGGCCGCGTGCCGTTCCATCTGGTCACGCCATGCGAACGCTGAGCGGATCGACGCGCTGTTGGCAAGCCCAAAGCATAAAGCGATGGCTTATACTCCCATCAGCGACGATTTGATCGGTTTGCCAGTCGTCTCGAATGCAGAGATAGCGCCGGTCGGCACGAGCGTCTATGACTTCTCGGTGCAGGATGACGAGAACTTTATCTGCGGTGTCGGTGGCATCTGCGCGCATAATACTGACGCTGATGTCGATGGTGCGCACATCCGCACGCTGCTGCTCACGTTTTTCTTCCGCCATCTGCCGCAACTCATCGAGGGGGGGCATCTCTACGTGGCGCAGCCGCCGCTCTATCGCGTGCAGGCTGGCAAGGAGCGGTTCTACGTCTATTCCGACGAGGAGCGCGACGAACTGGTGGCGCGGCTGGGCGAGAAGCACAAGAATATCGCCGTCAATCGCTACAAAGGCTTGGGCGAGATGGACCCCGAAGAGCTGTGGGAGACGACGATGAATCCCGCCACGCGCACGATCTTGCAGGTGACGGTGGAAGACGCGATGAAGGCCGACGAGACCTTCAGCATGCTGATGGGCGACGATGTGACGCCGCGCAAGCGCTTCATCGAGGCCCACGCGCAACTGGCCACGCTGGACGTATAGGACGGACGGGGGCGCGATGGCGGGGCGGACGGGGTGCGATAAGTCGCGCCCATACACCGCAACGGACGCAAGCGGGGCGAGAAAGAGTATTTCTCACCCCTGGTATATTCTTAGCCCCGGATGATCTTCAGCGCGGCTTCGCGGCCCTGCTCCATCAGCGCCGCCGTGTCGCCTTCCACGTTCAGGCGCAGGAGCGGTTCGGTGTTGGAGCCGCGCACATTGAACCACCACTGCGGGAAGCTGACCGTCACGCCGTCCAGGGTGTCAATCTGCGCGCCCGGCTGGCCCTTGAAGGCGTCCTCGATCTGCTGGATCTTTGCGGCCACAATCGCGTGGGATGCCACCTTGGTATTGATCTCGCCGGAGACGAAGCGCGTCATGAAGGGCGCAAAGAGTTCGGAGACGGTCATGTGTTCCTGGCTCATCAATTCCAGCACATGCAGGAAGGCGATCAGGCCCGAATCGGCGTAGAAGTTGTCGCGGAAATAGAAGTGACCGGAGTGTTCGCCGCCGAAGATCGCGTTCTCCGCGCGCATCTGCGGCTTGATGAAGGAGTGGCCGACGCGCGTGCGCACCGCCCGCCCGCCCGCGCGTTCGATGGCCTCCGGCACATTGCGCGACGAGATCAGATTGTAGAGGATGGTCGAACCAGGATGCTTGCGCAGCAGGCTCGTCGCCACCGCCGCCGTCACTGCGCTGCCGCTGATCAGGTTGCCCTGCTCGTCGGTGATGAACATGCGGTCGGCATCGCCGTCGAAGGCCACGCCGATATCCGCACCCTGCTCGCGCACCAGCTTTTGCAGATCGACCATGTTTTCCGGCTCGATGGGGCTGGCGGGATGGTGTGGGAAGTGGCCGTCAAGCTCGAAGTAGAGCGGGTAGAGCGTGCATTGCGGCAACTGGGCGAAGACGCGCGGCAGCACCATGCCCGCCATGCCGTTGCCGGCGTCCGCCGCCACTTTCAGCGGCGCGATGGCCGCGCCATCGACGAAGCTGAGCGCATGCTGCACGAAGTCATCCAGCACGTCGCGCTGGATGATCTGGCCCTTGTGATCTGGCGTGGGGAAGTTGTCGGCGATGACCATGTCGCGGATGGCGAAGACGCCGGTCGTGTCAGATAGCGGGATCGCCCCCTCGCGGCAGAGCTTCAAGCCGTTGTAATTGCCCGGATTATGCGATGCCGTGATCATCACGCCGGCGGGAGCATTGAACTTGCCGACGGCGAAATAGAGTTCGTCGCTGGTGGTCATGCCCAGGTCGATGGCATCCGCGCCCTGGTCGGTGATGCCGCGCATCACAGCGGCGGCCAGGGCCGGCGACGACAGGCGCATATCGCGTCCCACCATCACTTGCTTGATCTCCAGGAAGGCCACCAGCCCGCGCCCTACCTTATATGCGATGTCATCGTTCAGCGCCGTGGGATAGATGCCACGAATATCATATGCACCGAAAACCCCCGCGACCACGTTCGTTGGCTGTGTCATCCGTCAGCATTCTCCTATCAGTTTCAAGAATCGAACACGAAAGGTGCGAAAGAGACACGAAAGACAAGAAAGGTTTGAAGATTTATTTCATTTCCTTCGTGGAATTTCGTGATCTTCGTGTTCGATCCGCCTTCATACCAAGTATCATACCCCACGGGTCGCATGGCATGTGCCGTACAGCGTTCATTGTTAGGAGTGAGTGGAAGCTTAGCGCGGGCGGGCGTGCATGGCGCTGTCGCGTCCCTGTTCCTGGGTGTCGCAGATCACCTCAAGCTGCCACTGGTCGTTGACCCACAGACCCAGCACACGCACCCCCAGATCCCATCCCCGCACGAGTTGCGCGCATTGGCGCACGGCGGCCAGGTGTTCCGCGCGTGGGACGGGATGGCCGGCGCAGTCGTGGTGCGCGACGACGGCGATGGTGCGCGAGCGATGCGCGTTGACCGACACCAGCAGCTTCTGCTTGATCGCCGCGAGATCGGTCGGCGTCGCTTGGAGCAGCACCTTATCCGGACCCGGCTCGGAGACATAGTCTACGAAATCGACGCCCAGCGTCTCTTTGAGGAAGGTCGTTGTCGGCGCGGTCGTACGCCCGTCGATGCAGCCAAAGGCTGTTGCGAAAGTTCCCGTTGCCATCGATGTGATGTTTCTCCCCAGGTGCAGATCGTGTCACCAGGCAGGCTCCTTCACGACCGTGATGCCACCCTACTTTTGCATATCGGCAGCCCCATAAAGAATCTGATGATCGCCCGCCAATAGTCCCGTCGCGCTAGCCCATTCCTCCTTCTCCACCACGCGCCCACAACTTATCCACCTTCTGGGGAAAAAGTGGTGGATAAATCCCTTGCGGTGTGGCAACGAGCGGATTACGATGTGAGTGGGGCGAAGTGGGGGAAAGTGGGTCATTTTGGCATCCCCGTTGCGTTTGCTCCTATCTCAGCGGTACGTGCAGGTAGCATTCCAGTCCGCTTTGGCGGACTTTGTGGCGGCACGCCCTTAAGCGCGCAAATGGTTTCAATCAATACCGCCCGCGCTTTCGGCACGACATTGCTACCTCGCGCGACTGGATCGGATCATACTGCATGTTCCTCGGTGAGTATCAGCATACCATTGATGCCAAGGGGCGCATCGCGGTTCCCGCGAAGTTTCGCGGCGAACTGGCGCGCGGCATCGTGCTGGTACGCGGCATCGAGGACTGCATCTATGGCTACGCGCTGGATGTCTGGGAGGAGAAGGCGCGGGCCATCGACAATCTGGATGTGGATGATCGCACCCGCCACCGCATCGAGCGGCGCTTTTTCAGCACCGCGCAGGATTGCGAGTTGGACGGCCAGGGGCGCGTCGTTCTGCCCGCCGTCTTCCGGCGCTATGCCAACCTGACGACGGAAGCTGTGGTCGTGGGCGCGCGCACCCGCTTCGAGATCTGGGATCGCACCCGCTGGGAGGCCTATCTGGACGAGATCGACAACGACGATTTCTCATCCATCAAACTGCCATTCTAATCTCCAGTCCGCGTCGGCGGACTTCGTGGCCGTAGGCCATTAGGCGCGAATGTATTGGCCGGCTGGCGCGGTTGCAACCGCCAGTCTCTTCAACCGCCCGCGTCTCAGTGACAACCGAAGGAGCAGCATCCGTGGTCGAACCCCTCGCCGCCAGTGTCCACATCCCCGTCCTGCGCGACGCCGTCATCGCCTGGCTGCGCCCGCAGAGCGGCGGGCGCTATGTGGATGCGACGCTGGGCGGCGGCGGCCACACGGCGGCGTTGCTGGATGCTTCCGCGCCGGCGGGGCGCGTGCTGGCTATCGACGCCGACCCGGCGGCGCGGGCGCGGGCGGGGCAGCGTTTGGCAGCGGCGATCACCGCAGGGCGGCTGATCGTCGCCGCTGGCGACTTTCGTGATATGGCGCAGATCGCGGCGGCCCACGAGTTCGCGCCTGTAGCTGGTGTGCTCATGGATCTGGGCTTGTCGTCGGATGAACTGGCCGACCGTGCGCGCGGCTTCGCCTTCGCCGTGGATGCCCCCCTGGATATGCGCTTCGATCCGACGCAGGGCGCGACAGCGGCGGACCTGCTAGCAACGCGCAGCGAAAGCGCGATTGCCGACATCTTGTTTCAGTATGGCGAGGAGCGCCAGAGCCGCGCCATCGCACGGCGCATCGTGGCGGCGCGTGCCAGCGCGCCCATCACGCGCACGGCGCAGCTCGCATCGCTGGTGGCCGGCGTGGTGCATGGCCGCCCCGGCGGGATTCATCCCGCCACGCGCACATTTCAGGCGCTGCGCATCGCTGTCAACGGCGAACTGGACGCGCTGACGGCGGCGCTGCCGCAGGCGCTGGACCTGCTTGCGCCGGGCGGGCGCATCGCCGTCATCGCCTTTCATTCGCTGGAAGACCGCATCGTCAAACAATGGATGCGCGCGGAGGCACGCGGCTGCATCTGCCCGCCGCACGCGCCCGTCTGCACCTGTGGGCGCTCGCCGCGCCTACGGATCTTGACACCGCATCCCCACGTGGCGGATGCAACCGAAGTCGCCGCCAACCCGCGCGCCAGCAGCGCGAAACTGCGGGTGGCGGAACGCATGTGAGAGAGGACGCAGGGATGACACATAACTCTCGCCCCTTGCCGCGCCTGGGGGGAATGCCCGGCGGCAGGCAGGATCGCGCACGGACGCCCGTTTGGCTTTGCCTGGTTATCGTCGGCCTGGCGGCATGGGTCTACCTGGGGCAGACCGACCGCGTGAGCGCGGCGAACGCCCGTTTGCAGGACCAACAACAATTGCAGCAAAGCCTTATCGTGCAGCGCCAACTGGCGCTAGCGCACCTGGGGCGCATCACCGCACCGGCCTATGTGCTGGTCCAGGCGCAGGCGCTGGGCATGGTTCCCGCCGATTGGGGCGACGACGTGAGCGCGGGAGGCCAGCCATGATGCCTTTCTCCTGCCACAACTGGCGCGACCGCCTGGCCGCGCACGCCGACCATCCCGAACACACCGTTTCTCCCGCGCGCCACTGGCTGCTGGGCGGCGCGCTGGCCTTCGCCCTCGCCGGCGTCGCGGGCCGCATCGCGTATTGGCAGATCGCGCGCCACGCGCAACTCAGCACAATGGCGGCAGAACAGCAGCAGCACGCCGTCGTTATCCCCGCCCAGCGCGGCACGATCTATGATCGCAACGGCCAGGTGCTGGCGCTGACCGTGACGGAAGCTGCGGTTGTCGCCGATCCGCTGGTGATACAGACGCTCACGCCGGCGCAACGCGCCCAGGCGCTTCAGCAGCTCGCCACGGCGACCGGCGTATCACCAGCGGTGCTGGCCCCCCAGGTCGCGCTGCCGACGGGCTATCGGGTGCTGACCGACGCCGCCGGTGGGGTGATCCATGTCGCGCCAGAGATCGCCGATGGGCTGCAAAACCAGATCGCAAGCGGCGCGCTGCCCGGTATTTCCTTGCAGATGCAGGCGTGGCGCGAGGAACCCGCCGGCGCGCTGGCGGGCCAGGTGCTCGGCTTCGTGCAGACGGATGACGGCGTGGGGCAATATGGCATCGAGGCGGAGGCCAACGCCTGGCTTGCGGGCCGGCCCGGTCGCGTCATCGCCGCGCTGGATGCCGCCGGCGATCCCCTGGCGAGCGCGCCGCGCCGCATCATCCCCGCGCAGGCCGGCGCGGACCTCACCCTGACCTTGGACGCCAACTTGCAAGCCATCGCCGAAACGGGCCTGCAACATGCCGTGGCGCAGACGGGGGCGACGGGGGGCAGCGTCATCATCGAGGAGCCGCAGACGGGGGCGATCCTGGCGCTGGCGAACGCGCCGGACTTTGATCCGAATCATTATGCGACGGCCAACGTCGCCGCTTTCCAAGATCCGGCCATCGCCAATATCTACGATCCTGGCTCGACGATGAAGGCGGTGACGATGGCGGCGGGCGTGGATAGCGGTACGATCACGCCTGACACAACCATCCAGGATAGCGGCACCATCACTGTCAGCGGCACGACGCTCGCCAACTGGAAGCATCTGGCCTGGGGCAGCGAGACGATGACGCAGGTCTTGCAGCATTCCTCGAACGTCGGCGCGGCCTGGGTGGCGTTGCATGTGGGCCATGATCGCTTCGATCAGTACCTCACGGGCTTCGGCTTCGGCGCAGCTTCCGGCGTGGCGCTGCCAGACGAGGTGCCGGGCCTGCTCGCGCCCAACGAGCCAACGGCGGACCTCACGAATCTGGATCTGGCGGAGAATGGTTTCGGCGAAAGCATCGGCGTGACGCCGCTGCAAATGGTGCTAGCCTATGGCGCGCTGGCGAATGGCGGTTTGCTCATGCGCCCGCAACTGGTCACGTCGCTGACCTTCCAGGGGCAGACGCGCACGTATGCGCCGGTGGCCGCGCGCCGCGTCGTCAGCACCCAGACCGCCGCGACGGTGACGCAGATGCTGACGGATGCGGCAGTCCACGGTGATGCGCAGACCTGGCTGATCCCCGGCTACGCTGTCGCTGCCAAGACCGGCACCTCCACACCCGATCCCCAGCATCCTTCCAGCACGTATGCCTCGGTCATCGGCTACGCGCCGGCGCAGCAGCCGCGCTTCGTCGTGCTGGTGAAGCTGGACCATCCGCAGTCGTCGATCTTTGGTGGCGGGGCGGCGGGGCCGCTCTGGCGGGCGCTCGTCCGCGAACTCCTCGCGTACTACCACATCGCACCCCAGGGAGGGCAACCAGCATGATCCACACACCATCACTGACCGCCCGCGCGGTCCCTTGCGGTCCCCAGACCACCGCTGGCACGCGCCCGCCGCGCCGGCCCCTGCGCGAACTGCGCGCTGCGCTGGCCGACGGCTGGGAACTGGTGCAACCGATCTTCGTGCGCCCGCAGTGGGCCGCGCTGGACGACCGCCAGATGGCGCTGCACTTCGTGCTGCAACGCGACCACGCGACGCGCCTGGTGTCGCTGCCTGCCACACGCGCCCTCCGGCGCTTCATCCAACAACACGCTTGGCGGGTGCAGGGACGCTAGGGCGGCTTAACGGGGAAGACAGCAGGTAGGAAATTATGCGTTATCCGCCGTCAATTCTCGCTCGGCATGTCGTCCAGCGCGAGGTGGGTGAGCGCAGCCCAGCGTTGATCTTCCTGCACCTCACAATTGCAGGGGTTCAGGTTGCGATTGTTGCCACAAACGGGGCAGATGCCCGCGCAGTCCTCCCGGCACAGGGGCTGATCTGGCAGGTTGAGGATGATTTGCTGGCGCAGCATCTCGGTGAGATCCAGGTGGTGGCGCGCGTCGATGGGGAAGCCTTGCTCTTCGCTGACCGGCGGCATCGGTCGCCCCGAAAGCACCTCGATTGTGGGCAGGAACATCTCCGAAAACTCGACGTGCAGTGGCTGCTCGAAGTCTTCCAGGCAGCGCACGCACTGCAAGCGCACGGTGGTATCCGCCGTCCCCGTCGCCAGGATGCCCTGGTTCGTGCGCTGGAAGCGCACCTCGCCGGTGACAGGCGCGACGACGGTGGCATCCGGATCGTGCAGGTCGATGGCCCCCTCGATGGACTGGCGCTGATCGCTCCCCACGGGGGCTTTGAGGAGTTGGGCTACATTGTATAACATCTTTTGCGCTGCTCCTTGTATCATCTCAGTATAGCACAAGGTTCATGCTGTCGTCCCGGCCACCAGCGTGCCACGCCAGGGAAAGCCGGCAGGGATGGGCTGGGTCGCCGTGATGCGTAGGCCGGCGGCACGGACCACCTCGGCCAGTTCGGTTGCGGTGAGGGTACGATGGTGCTGGGCATCCGCCAGGTGCAAGGCCACATCGTAGGCCGGCCACCACCAGCCGTGGCGCGTGAAATCCGCCACGATCATCCGCCCGCCAGGTGCCAGGCATCCCGCCAGATCGCGCAGTGAGCGCACCGGATCGCGCAGATAATGGGCCACGTTCGTGCAGAGGATGAGATCGAATGGTCCCGCGTGCCGCAGATCTGATGGCAGCGGATCGTTGAGGTTCAGCACGAAGAGGCGGGCGCGGTCGCCCAGTTTGGCGCGCGCCTGTGCGATCATCGCCGTACTCGCGTCCGTCCCGTTCAGGTGCAGCCCCGCTTGCCGTGCGGCCAATTGTTGCAACAACCACCCCGTGCCGCAACCGGCATCCAGCACCGGCATCCCCGCCTGCAAGCCCTCGCTGGCGAGCGCGAGGACGGGCGCGAGCATCGTGGCCGTGAAGGCGGCCCACTGCTGATCGTACCTTTGGGCTAGCCGCCCCTGATAGTGTCGGCGCATGCGTTCGCCCTCTTTCCGCTCGCCCGTCTCTTGACAGCCCCATTTTCGGTGCTAGACTCGACTTATCAGCGGCGGGCGGTTGCGCCCGCCTGCGTATCTTAATTCAGGAGGCTCCGGCATGGATAACAAAATGATTGGTGGCGCGCTGACGGCACTGGGCGTCATCGGCGCGCTCCTGGGCGTGTATCTCTTCGATCTCAGCAATGGCCTCTTTCCGAAAAAATTGGTCGCCGCGCTCGTCCTCGGCGTCATCTTCATCGCGGTGGGCGTATTCCTGGCGCTGCGTCCCGCGAAAGCCGCCGCGTAGGTATGGCGGATGGCAACATGGAGGTCACGGCAAAGATAGAACGCGGTTTGGTTGCTGATGAGCCAGGGCGACCACCCCCAAAACCAGGGCGACCACAAGGGTACGCCCCTACACACCGGATGGCGAGTCACGTTCCGGTTGGCGCTCAGACCTTTTCCGTGACTTTCCGTGAGGCTTTCCGCGGCTTCCCTGTCCCCGTCGCTGTCGCTGAGCGTGTTCCCGTCGCCTTTGGTTGCAGCGAGGCGATGCGGCGGGCGGCTTCGGCGATGCGGTCGTCCGGCGCGGTGAGCGCGATGCGCACATAGCCCTCGCCGTGGTCGCCGAAGTTCACTCCCGGCGTCACCACCACGCCCGTCGCGTCCAGTAAGCGGTCCGTGAAGCCGCGCGAGGTTTCGCCCGCCGGCACATGTGGCCAGAGATAGAGGCTCGCCTCCGGCACGGCCAGCTCCAGGCCAGCGGATCGGCATGCCTCCACCAGCAGGTCGCGCCGGCGCTCATAGACGGCGTTGCGCCCCGCGATCCAGCTTGGTGGCAGGGCCAGCGCGGCGAGGGCGGCATGCTGAATCACGTTGAACATGCCGGTGTCGATCTGCGTCTTGAGCGTCTTGAAGGCTTCCACCACCTCGGCATTGCCCACGAGCATGCCCACGCGGAAGCCGGCCATGTTATACGTCTTCGAAAACGAGTGCAGTTCCACCGCGATCTCTTGCGCGCCCGGAATCTGCAAGATGCTCAGCGGGCTGGCGTCGCCATAGGTCACGTCGGCATAGGCGTTGTCGTGCGCGATCAGCACATCATGTTGGCGGCCCCAGGCGATGGCTTCCTCGAAGAACTGCCGGTTGGCCGACGCGCCGGTGGGGTTGTTAGGATAGTTCAACCACAGCAGCTTGGCTTTGCGCGCCACGTCCGCCGGGATGGCGCCGAGGTCCGGCAGCCAGCCCCGCTCCGCGCTCAGCGGCACGGTGACGGGTGTGCCGGTGGCGATGAGCGTCCCCATCAGGTACGTGGTATAGCCCGGATCGGGGATGAGCGCGACATCGCCAGGATCGAGCATCACCAGCGGCAGGTGTGCCAGCCCCTCTTTCGAGCCGAGCATCAGCGCCACTTCGTGGTCAGGATCGAGCGTCACGCCGAAGCGCCGCTGGAAATAATCCGCGATGGCCTGGCGCAGTTCAGGGAAGCCGTAATAGCCAGGGTAGCGCTGATTCATGGGATCGTGCGCGGCAGCGCACATGCGGTCGATCACGGGGTCCGGCGTGGGCATATCGGGATCGCCCATCGTGAGCGGGATGACATCGACGCCGGCGGCGCGCTTCTCCGCGATGAGTTGCGCCGACTTGGCGAAATGGTACGGCGGCATCGAACGCAGCCGTCGCGAGATCTGCATCGTTGGAAACCTCCAGGAGAAATTGGAGAGCGGGGATTGGGTTGCTCCACATTGAGCATAGCACACTTTGTCGTCGCCACGTGCGGTGGCTGCTACAATTGGCGGCACATACACTTAATAGTGAATAACAACAGCTATATGATACACTGGAAAAGAGCAAAGGAGGATTAGACCCATGTTGATACAAAAGATCGTCGATCTTTTGCCGGAAATTGCTCAGCTAAGCTCACAAGATCAGGAAACGATTGCTGAAGACATCTATGCCGATTTGGTGGATGCCAAATTCCGTCGCAATCTTGAAAATGGGGAGCCGATGCCGGCTTTTGAGGCAGCTGTGCGTGAGGCCAAAGAACAAGCCGCGCGTGGCGAAACGATGTCGCTAGATGAATGGCTGGCGGACGAAACGTACATGCGGCATCAAGGCAGCTATTTGTTCGCAGGACCAGCTTGGGCGAATGTCCTGTTCGCCATATACAAACAGTATTGACCATGGCGACCTGGAAGCGATTGTGCTGGTCGGGCTGGGTGAGCTGCTGACGCTGATTAAACTCTTCACCATCTCGCCATCAGGGCGATCTTCGCGCTGCGCGACGCGCCCGCCAGGAATCCCGCGCCGCTCGAATCCACCCGCGCATCACCGACCGCCAGCACCTAAAGTTGTCCATTCAATTCAGCCATGCCATCAACGTGACCATTTTCATATCCCATTCGTGCTACGCCGTCTTGTACAGATTTTTGATGTATGGTATAGTAGCGGGGCAATCGAAGGAGAGATGCCGACTATGCCACGTACCCCGACCCCCACTCCCGATGATTCGCTGGGCTGGCGGCCTCGCCCACAAGCGCCCAGCGAAAGCTATACGTCGTTTCGTGAGCTGCGCGAACAGACGCGCGCTCAACAGACCGGCCAATATACGGCTGTGAACGCGACGGTCGCCACACCAGGCAGGACGCCGGTGGCCACCGTCACGCCGCCGCCCATGCCCGCCGTCAGCGCGCCAGCGGAACCCGCGCGCAAGGGGTGGGGGCCGTTTCGCCGGTCGGTGCCAGCGCAGCCGCAAGGTGCGCGGGGGCGGATCATCATCACTGATCCAGCGATGACCGCCGTGCATATCACACCGGAGGCGAAGCCGGCGACGCGGGGGCGGGGGCCGACGACCCAGCAGCGCATCAGTGCGGTCATCACCGGCATTGTCGGCATCGTCGCCGTGCTGGCGATCCTGGCGCGGCCCTGGCTGACGGCGCATGCGAATGGCGGCGGGGGACTGATTCCCTCCGGCCTGGGCATCCTCAATGCGCAGCCGACCAGCCAACCCTATACGCCCGTCAAATTGGATACGGACCATCCGCCGCCGGTCGTGTGGGCGCAGGCGGCCTTCGTGATGGATGAGACCACCGGCGCGGTACTGTTTGCCAAGAATCCGTACCAGGAATTGCCGATGGCCAGCACGACCAAGCTGATGACCGCTGTCGTCGCCATCACCCACGGTAATCTGGACCAGACCATCACCATCAATGCGGACGCTGCCAACACATTCTGTACCTGTGTGGGGCTGAAGGTCGGCGAGAAGTATACCCTGCGCGAATTGCTCATCGGCATGCTGCTGATCTCCGGCAATGACGCGGCGGAAGCCATCGCCGATGGCGTGGCCGGCAACGTGCAGACCTTCGTCGGCTGGATGAACCAGACCGCCGCTGCAATGGGCTTGGCCCATACGCATTACACCAATCCGCATGGGCTGGACGACAACGGCCACTATAGTTGCGCGCGGGATATGGCGGTGCTGGGCCGCTACGCGCTCAGCAATCCCTTCTTGCAGCAGACCCTTTCCACGCGCTATGCCACCTTGCCCGCGACAGCGACCCATGCCAAGCACGATTTGATCAACCAGCACCAGCCGCTGTGGTGGTATCCTGGCGCGGATGGCGGCAAGCCCGGCTGGACGCCCGCCGCGCAATTCGTGGACATCCTTTCCGCTGTGCGCGACGGCCACCGCATCATCGCCACCTTGCTGCATGGCGAGAACGACTGGGTGACGGACATCCGCGATCTGCTGAACTGGGGCTTCGATGATTTCACCTGGGTCAGCCCGCTCCAATACTTGCAGCACAACTACATCCCCTTCGCTCCCGCCTACTACAACTTCACCTGGGATGTTCCCAGCCGCACGCTGACGGTCAACGGCCAGGAATATTTCCCCTACACCGGCTACATCCTTTCCGGCGCGTTCCTGACCTACTTCAACGCCAAGGGCGGTCTGGGCGCGTTCGGCTTCCCGCGCGGCATGCCCCTGCCCGCCGCCAACGGCACGCTGAGCCAACGCTTCGACAAAGCGACGATCGTATGCAATCCCGCGACGGGTGCGTGCCACACGGCGTAGCTCTGTTAGGTTGCGGGGGGAGGTTCCCTTGAACGAGCAGAACTCTACGCCTTACGGCACCATTGACGACTATATTGCCGTGCTTCCTGCTGAGGAACAGCGCGAAGTCACCATCGCCGGCCTGGCGCTCGACCTTGCCTACATCCTCCATCAAGCGCGTCAGGCGCGCGGGTTGAGCCAGGTGGCCGCCGCGCGCCAGGCCGGCATGCATCAGCAGGCGATCAGCCGCTTTGAAACGGCGACTGGCACTATGCAACTTGCCACCCTCCAGCGGTATCTCAACGCGCTGGGCTATAGCATTGACCTCCTGATCAAGGATAACGCAACTGGCGAGGTCGTCGGTCAAACAACATTTTCAGCTACCTGACAGACAAGAATGTCTGTCCTCCAGGGATACGACAAGAATGTCTGTCCTCCGGGGATACGACAAGTCTGCCCGCCAAGTGGTTGTGGGACGGACAATGATCATCGTGGGGCGGACATTCCTGTCTGTCACGTTCCCCCGGAGGACAGACATTCCTGTCTGTCACGTTCCCCCGGAGGACAGACATTCCTGTCTGTCACGTTCCCCCGGAGGACAGACATTCCTGTCTGTCCGGTCCCAACCGGTCCCAATGACCACCGTCTTTACCCGCAAGGGGTATACGAAGAATGTCTGTCCTCTGGGATAAGACAAGCATCTCCCCCTATCTTGTCAAACGAAATAAACTGAATGTTCATTCGAGATATTGAATAATCGTTCAGGATATGGTATAGTAGTGCTAGTATTCTTCCACGGACCTCTTTTAGCCCCATGCCGGGCCGGCTCACCTGTTCGCTTGCCATAACCCCAAACGCCGCAGTGGCGCGGTGCGAGGAGATAGACGATGCTTCGTCTCCAAGATCTGGCGGTGACGTATCATGGCACGGTCGCCGCCGTCCAAGATGTTTCCCTGGCAGTCCCCGACCAGGGGGTGGTGGCGCTGCTGGGTGCCAACGGCGCGGGCAAGACCACCATTTTGCGCGCTATCACCGGCCTGTTGGCGCTGCATGGCGGGCGCGTCGTGCATGGCTCCATCACGTTCGACGGCCAGCGCCTGGATGCGCTGGATGCGTCCCGCATCGTGCGCCTGGGTATCGCGCAGGTACTCGAAGGGCGGCGGCTCTTCAGCGAATTGACCGTCGATGAGAATTTGCGCGCGGGCGCGCTGGCCGTGCGCGACACCAAAACCGTTCGCCGCGTCTATGCGCGCGTGATGGATCTTTTCCCCATCCTGCGTGAACGCCAGCACAGCCCGGCGGGCTACCTTTCTGGCGGCGAGCAACAGATGCTGGCGATTGGGCGCGGGCTGATGGCGAATCCGCGCCTGCTCTTGCTCGACGAGCCATCGCTTGGCCTGGCACCCCTGATGATCCAGCGCATTAGCGGCATCATCGCCGACATCAGCGCCACCGGCACGGCGGTGTTGTTGGTGGAACAGAACGCTCAGATGGCCCTGGCCCTGGCCTCATTCGGCTACATCCTGGAAACTGGCAAGGTCGCGCTGGCCCAACCGGCGGCGGATCTTTTGCGAGATGCAGCCGTGCGCACCTTCTACCTTGGCTTGCACGAAGACGCCGACCAGGCGAATTTCGCCACGCTGCGCCAGCAACGCCCGACAAGGCGGTGGTCGCTGTGAGCATCCCCCCTCAGTCCCCCTTGCTGGTGGTCGAAGATATCACTTTGCGCTTTGCCGGCGTGACGGCGCTGGATGCCATCTCGTTCGCCGTCCAGCCCGGCGCGATCTTCGCGGTGATCGGCCCGAACGGCGCGGGCAAAACCTCCCTGCTCAACGTCCTCACGCGCGTCTACCAGCCCCAAGCGGGCCGCGTGCTGTATGACGGACGCGATCTGTTGCGCCTGCGCACGCACCAACTGGCCGCGCTGGGCATCGCGCGCACGTTCCAGAATCTCGGCCAATTCCCGCTCACGCCGGTGCTGGACTATCTGCTGCTGGGGCGTCACGCGCACATGTGCAGCAACGTCTTGCTGGGTGGCATCTATCTGGGGCCGACGCGCGCGGAGGAGCGCAAAAATCGCGCGTATTGCCTACACCTGTTGGATTTGCTGGGCCTCGCGCCCTTTCGTGATGCACCGCTGGGCAGCCTGCCTTTCGGCGTGCAGAAGCGCGCCGACCTGGCGCGGGCGCTGGCCATGCAGCCGCGCTTGCTCTTGCTGGATGAGCCGGTGGCGGGCATGGGAGGCGCGGAATCCCGCGACATCGCCGCCATTTTGCTGGATCTAAAAGAGCAACTGGGCATCACGCAGGTGTTGATCGAGCATGACATGGCGATGGTCATGGGCATCGCGGATCGCATCCTCGTGCTCGATTTCGGGCGCGGCATCGCCGAGGGCGCACCCGCCGCGATTCAAACCGATCCCAATGTGATCAAAGCGTACCTGGGCCAGGAACTCCAAACACCTACGCTCGATCCGCAACGCTGAGCAGCGCACCGCTGCATTATCTGTAGGTGCGGTAATGCTTATCAGGCCCGGACAGATAGGAATATCTGTCCTCCAGTATGGGGAGCGTTCACCCGAACAGCGCGTTGAAAGGCTGACGCGCCGCAGGAGGAAGCATGGCCTATTTTCTGCAACTGGTCTTTGCCGGCCTGGCGCAGGGCTGCATCTATGCGCTGGTCGCGCTAGGCTTCACCATCATCTATAAAGCCAGCGGCGTGATCAACTTCGCGCAAGGCGAATTCTTGCTGGTCGGCGCGTTCCTCGCGTCCGTCGGCACCTTCGAGTGGCAGCTCAATTTCTTCGTGGCTGTCGCCATCGCGCTGCTCGCCACGATCCTGCTAGGTATCGCGTTCGAGCGGTTCGCCTTGCGCCGGATGATCGGTCGCCCGGTATTCTCGATCATCATGGTCACCATCGGGCTAGACATCCTGCTGCGCACCGGCGTGGTGATGACGGGGCGCTCTAACGAGCGGTCGCCGGCGACGCCCTATAGCATCGCCAGTGGCATCAATTACGGCGGCGTCCACTTCGGCGCGAATCAACTCTGGACGATTGTTGTCACGCTCCTGATTTGTGGCGCGCTCTACGTCTTCTTTCGCTACACGCGCTACGGCCTAGCGATGCGCGCGACGGCGCTGGACCAAGAAGCCGCGCTGGCGTTGGGTATCACGGTGCAGGGCGTCTATGCGCTGGCGTGGGGCATCGCGGCGGCGGTCGCCACCATCGCCGGCATCTTCCTGGCTATCAACGTGACGACCTTCGATTCCACGCTGGGCGGCATCGCACTCTTCGCCTTCCCGGCCATCATCCTCGGCGGCCTCGATTCGATTCCTGGCGCGGTGGTCGGCGGCATCATCATCGGCCTGATCCAACTGTTGACGCAAGGCTACGAGAGCCATTTCCCTAGCATCCTAGGGACCGGTTTCGATACGATCACACCCTATTTGATCATGTTGATCGTGCTGCTCGTGCGGCCTTACGGACTATTTGGGACGCGAAAGGTGGAGCGCGTATGAGTACGAATGTCGCGCCCAGGGACACGCTGGATCTTGCGCCGCCCGCTGTGGCACAGGGCTGGTTCGCCTCCGCGAAAAATCGCACGTTGCTCATCGGCGGCGTGGCCCTGCTGACGCTGGTTTTCCTCTTTGGCGGCGACAATTGGCTGCTGATCCTGAATGTCACGATGATCGCCGCCATCGCCACGCTGGGCCTGAACGTGTTGTCGGGCTACGCGGGGCAGATCTCGCTGGGCATCACGTTTTTCATGGGGATCGGCGCGTATACAGCGGCCTGGCTGGGTGGTTCCCCGCCGGTGTTCCCTGGCGATCCCGTCGGCCTGAACCTCACGTTCCTGATCTGGCTGCCGGCGGCGGGGATCTTGGCGGCGCTGGCCGGCGCGCTGATCGGGCCGACGGCGTTGCGCCTGCGCGGCTTTTACCTGGCAATCGTCACGCTGGCGCTGGTCTTCATCGGCCTCTACCTATTTAAGAACGCGCGTGGCCTCACCGGCGGTCCGCAGGGGCGCACCTTTCCCGCGCCCGGCTTCGGCGATTTCTCGTTCGCCAATCCCACCCCGGTCTTCGGCATCACGCTGACCACGAACCAGTGGTATTTCTTGCTGTTCGTCGTGGTGTTGGGCCTGGCGGCGCTGTTCGTCCACAATCTCATCCATTCGCGGGCGGGGCGGGCCTTCGAGGCTGTGCGTGATAACGAGGTGGGGGCGGCACTCATCGGCGTGAACCGCTTCCATGCCAAGATGGGCGCATTCATCGTGTCGTCGTTCCTGGCGGGCATCGCCGGTGCCTTGTGGGCCGCGTATCCCGGCGGCTACGCCGAGCCGAATACCTGGAATCTGACCCTGGCGATCCAGTTCGTCGCCGCGATGCTCGTGGGCGGCGTGGCCAGTGTGTGGGGATCGATCTTGGGGGCGGCCTTCGTCTTCGCGTTGCCCCTGGCCCTCGACACCTTCGCGATCATTCCCGTCAGCGCCAGCACCACAGGGCTGACCAGCGGTGATCTCAGCGCGATCTTTTACGGCCTGCTGATCATCGTCTTCCTGATCTTTGAGCCAGGCGGTGTGATCGGCCTGGCGCGGCGCGGCCAGACCTGGTTTCAGCGCCTGGAAGAGCAGCGGAAAGGGGGTGAGGCAGCCGCCGGCACGGCTCCGACCGAGGCGGGTTTATAGCCGCGTGGACGCGCGCCGCCCACGCCCCACCATCCTTCTTAACGTCGATCAATGTCGATCTCAGTTCTTGAGGAGGAACTCACGATGTCTCATTCCCTGCTGCATGTGCGTCTGCGTATCTTCAGTGGCTTCGTCCTGCTGGGCGTCTTCCTGGCCAGTTGCGGCAACAGCAATGCCGGCGGCATCAAGGCCGGCCCCGGTGTGAATACGAGCGCCAAAACGATCACGCTCGGCATCCTGACGCCCCTTTCCGGCCCCGTCGCCGCGCCCATCGGCATCCCCATCACCAAAGGCATCGAAACGTACTTCAAAGCCGTCAATGCCAGCGGCGGCATCGATGGTTATACCGTGAATCTCACCGAGAAAGATTCGCAATACGATCCCCAGGTGCAGGTCAGCGACTATGAGCAGATTCATAATCAGGTGCTCATGCTCGCCGAAAGCCTGGGAACGGCCCCCACCCATGCCATCGTCTCGCTTTCCGCCCAGGACCACATGCTGGTGACGGCGGCGACGCTCGATTCGTACCTCGCCCGCCAGCAATACATGGTGTTGGTCGGCACGCCCTATCGGTTGCAGGTCGAAAACGCCTTCGACTATATCGTCAACAAGCTGGGCGTCAAAAATCCTAAAGTGGGCATCATCTACCAGGATGATTCCTATGGCCAGGATGGTTTGACCGGCTATAAAGAAGCGGTCGCCTGTTACGGATTGGACGACGTGGGCCAGGCGACGTATGAACTCACGGACACGAGCTTCACGGCGCAGGTGGCCCAGATGAAGAAGGCGGGCGCGCAATACGTCTTCCTATCGGCCATTCCCACGGCGGCAGGGCCAATCGTTGGCACCGGCTATGCCCTGGGCTATAACCCCCGCTGGATCTTGCAAAGCCCGGCCTACGCGAACGGGTTGTTGCAGGTGCAAGGTCTGAACCAGTTGCTCGAACATGAAGCCTGGGTAGTCGGCCAGGGCGCAAGCTGGGGCGACACCAGCCAGCCCGGTATGGCCGAGATGCTGCAAAACATCCAGAAATATGATCCGAGCCAGCAGCCCGACGGCTATTTCGAGTTCGGCTATGCCGAGGCGAAAGTGACTTACGCGATCCTCAAGAAAGCCGCTGACAACGGCGATCTGACGCGCGCCGGTTTGCTCAACGCCTTCAACTCCCTGCAAAACGTCGATATCGGCGGCCTCTATCCGACGTTGCACTATGGTTCCTCAGCCAACCAGCGCGTGCCGTCGCGCGATAACACTATCTACGCCATCGATCCCACCGTGCCAGGCAACCTGAAAAGCCTCAGCGGCGATTTCACCGGCACCTGCGCGGCGGCATCGCAGTTCTAGTCCGCGCGGTCCCCTCGTCTGGATCATTGTGGCAGCATCTTGCCGCTGCCACAATGGCAACCGTGCTTTGCCAGGCCGCCCTGATGCTAGCATAGGATCAAAGCTGCAACCCAAAGGAGTTTTTGATGCCTTCGTTGATCCGTGATATGCGCCAGGCGGCGATTGTGGATGCGGCGCGCGATTTGTTCAGCCGTCAGGGTTATCATAAGACGACCATGCCGGAGATCGCCAAGGCCGCCGGAGCCAGCGTGGGCCTGATTTACTACCACTTCACCAGCAAGGCGGATATCCTGGTCGCCATCGTCAAGGAATTTCATGATGCTGGGCTGGCCGCCTTGCTGGGGGCGAACGCTAGCAGCGATCCCAGTGAGCGTTTGGACGCTGCGGTGCGCGAACTCTACACGGCCTTCGATCACTATTCGAGGGTCTTTGTCATCCTCTATAAGGATCTCGCTGCGCTCAGCCGTGAGGAACGCCAGCGCATCTATGCGCTGGAAGAAGAGACCGTCAATCACGTCGCCGCGCTGATCCGCGCCGGCCAGCAGGCGGGCCAGTTCGCGGCGGATATCCCCGATACTGGTTTGCTCGCCGCTAATATCGTCGGCTTGGGGCATCTGTGGGCCTTGAAAAAGACGTGGTATTTCGCTTCACGATTGACACTAGCCCAGTATACTGACACGCAGTTGCGCTACTTGCACATTATGCTCAGCGCGCCGCGCGACGATGAAGGGAGCCAAGATCATGGATTTCAGTCTTTCTGACGAGCAGGCGATGCTTCAGCGCACGGTGCGCGACTTCGTGACGCGCGAACTGTTGCCACTGGAAGGGGAGGTGCTGCGGCGCGAGCGCGAGGGCCAGGAGGGCATCACACGCGCGCAGGTGCGCGAGCTGCAACTGCGCGCCAAATCGTATGGCTTTTGGGGCATCAACACGCCGGAAGAATATGGTGGTGCCAACCTGGGGCCGGTGATGACGGCTCTCGTCATGATGGAATTGGCGCGCACCTTCATCCCCTTTGTTTTCGGCGGCTACGCCGATAACATTCTTTACTATTGCAATGAGGAGCAGAAACAGCGGTATTTATTGCCGACCATCGCCGGCGAGCGTGTCTCATGCTTCGCCCTCACCGAACCAGGGGCCGGTTCCGACGCGGCCAACATTCAGATGACGGCGGTGCGGGACGGCGACGAGTGGGTGCTGAACGGCGAAAAGGTCTTCATCACCAACGGCAATGACGCGGATTTCGCGATGGTCTTCGCCGTCACCGACAAAGCCAAGGGCGCGCAGGGCGGCATCACGTGCTTTCTGGTGGATCGCGCGATGGGCTGGCGGTCGAGCTACATCCCGACGATGGGCGAGTGGGGACCAGCGGCGCTCTATTTCGAGGATGTGCGCGTCCCCGCCGCGCAAGTTTTGGGTGAGATCGGCCAGGGCTTCCGCCTGGGCATGCAGTGGATCGGCCAGGGGCGCTGGATCTATGCCGCCCGCGCCGTCGGCGCTTCAGAACGCCTGTTGCAGATGGCGGTCGATCACGCCAACACCCGCGTGACCTTTGGCGAGCCGATTGCCGAGCGCCAGGCCATTCAGTGGATGATCGCGGATTCCGAAGTGGAGATTGAGGCGACGAAGTGGCTGGCCTTCCACGCCGCCTGGCTGGCCGAGCAGGGGCAGGATACGCGGCACGCCGCCGCCATCGCCAAGCTCCACGGCGCGACGATGGCCAATCGCGTGGTGGATCGCGTGCTGCAAATCCACGGCGGCATGGGCTTCACGCGCGAATTGCCCATCGAGCGGTGGTACCGCGAGATGCGCGTCTGGCGCATCTTTGAAGGCACCGACGAGATCCAGCGCTTCATCATCGCCCGCGATCTGCTGCGCGGCTATACCAAGATCGGCGCATTGCTCTGAGGCACGCGCGTCACCTGGCTTGATCCCTATTGACGCCGCCCGCGCTCTGTGTCACACTGAACAGGACAGCATCGGGCGGCGCAGCCGCGCGCCCGTTTCCTAGAACCGGCCCTTTCGCGGAGGATCTCCATGCCCGTTGTGACCAGCGTCATCAACCTCAAAGGCGGCGTCGGCAAGACGACCGTGACCATCGCGCTCGCTCATTACCTGGCCGTCGAACACGGGCAGCGCGTCCTGATTGTCGATCTGGACCCCCAGACCAACGCGACGATCTCGCTCATCAATGAGCGCCGCTGGCGCGAACGCGACCAGCGTGGCCAAAGCCTCTATCAGCTCTTCAAAGATTGGCTCGACAACACCCACGAATTCGACATCACCCAGGCCATCGTGCCGCGTACCTCGAACGTGATGGGTGGCATCCCCGGCATGGATTTGCTGTCCTCCAGCATTCGCCTCCATAAGTTGCAGGATAAAATCACCAAGGCCGCCGACATGGACGAATTCCGTGACGGCTCGGTCTACACCCTGCGCTCCGCGATGGCACCGATCATGCAGCAGTACGACCATATCTTGATCGACTGCCCGCCAAACCTGGGCATCATCACGCTCAACGGCATCGCCATCAGCCGCTACTTCCTGATCCCGGTCGTGCCGGACATCCTTTCGACGCTGGGCGTGCCGCTGGTGCTGGACCGCATGGCCGACTTCGCCCTGCGCGCCCGCCACGAGATCTATGGTTTGGGCATCGTCGTCTCGCGCTTCCGGCCCCAGAGCCGGCTGCACAAGCAGACGGTGCAGGACATGCGGCGCGATGTCATTCCCGGCATTCACCCGCCCGTCTTCGAGACGGTCATCTACGAGGCGAGCGAGGTCGCGGAGGCGGCGGACATTGACGCGGATGTCGCTAATCTGCGCCAGAAATTCGGCGGCGCGGGGCCGCACCGCCAGTTCAGCGCGCTGGCGCGCGAATATCTGCATCAGGTGTCGGGCTAGGTGCGTCGGCAGGTCGCCCGTCGGAAGTGTGCTGGGGATTCGATAGAGTGAGGTGATGCGACGATGGCTGCGGAAGTTGGCACTCAGGTCAATACGAAGGTGATCGCCAATCTGCTGCGCGGGCTGGCGATTGATGTGGAGACGAATCCGGCGCTGGGCGTGCGCGTGGTGGAAGCACTCAGCGCGGCGCACATCCTGGACGAGCATACTGAAGATCTCGTCACGGGGGAGTATTCCGCCGTTGATGAAGGCAACCCCAACGGCAGCTTCGCGCCCGGCATGCTGGCGGCGATGCAGGTGGCACGGCTGGACCTGCCGACGCTCTTTCGCGTGGGTGGCGCGGAGCAGGTGCGTGAGCGCCTGAGTACGTTGGACCTGGGCGCGCTCAAACGGCTCATCCAGGTGCAGCAGCTTGATCCCGAAAAGAAAACCACCAAGCTTCGCAGTGCGGCGAAGCTGATCGACTTCATCGTAGATGTGACCGGCGCGCAGGTGCAGCACGAAATCGAGATGTCGCGCACCGCGAGCTGGATGCTATAGAGGTTTCATCATGCCTGATCAATCATTGGACGCCACGGCGCAGACGCAGGTGGCCGCCGAACGCAAGATCCGTGTCATTGTCGCCAAGCCCGGCCTGGACGGCCACGACCGCGGCGCGAAGGTGATCGCCCGCGCCCTGCGCGACGCCGGCATGGAGGTGATCTATACCGGCATCCGTCAGACGCCGGCGATGATCGTCGAGGCGGCGATCCAGGAAGACGCCGATGCTATCTTGCTGAGCATCCTTTCTGGCGCGCACATGGCGCTTTTCCCGAAGATCATGGAACTGCTGCGGGCGCAGGGCGCGGAAGATATCCTCGTCGTGGCAGGCGGCATTTTGCCGGATGAAGACATCCCGGCCATCGAGGCCATCGGCATCAAGGGCAACTTTGGTCCCGGCACCAGCACGCAGGACATCATCGCCTTTGTGCGCGCGAACGTCAAGCCGGAACGGCTGGCGCAGCCGTTGCCGCCGCTGCGCACCGGCGGCGTAGCTGTGGACGAGCCGGCGCGGGGGGCGCAAGCATAAGCATGCTGGACGACCTCATCGCGCGCCTGACGGCGGGCGACCGGCGGGCGCTGGCGCGCATGGTCACGCTCGTCGAGAATAATGATCCCGCCAGCCGCGCGGCGCTGGCGCAACTGCACGCGCTTGGTGGCAAGGCGCACATCGTCGGCGTCACCGGCTCTCCCGGCGCGGGCAAATCAACGTTGGTGATGCAACTCGTGCGCGAACTGCGCCGCCGCGACCAGCGCGTCGCCATCGTCGCCGTGGACCCCACCAGCCCCTTCACCGGCGGCGCGATCCTCGGCGACCGCATCCGGATGCAAGACCTTGTGGGCGATCCCAACGTCTACATCCGTTCGATGGCCAGCCGGGGCAGCGTGGGCGGCTTGTCCTCCGCCACGCGCGACGCCGTGCGCGTGTTGGATGCAGCGGGCTTCGACACGATCATTATCGAGACGGTCGGCGCGGGCCAGGCGGAGGTCGAGATCGTGCGCGCTGCCCAGACGATTGTCGTCGTCACCGTCCCCGGCATGGGCGACGACATCCAGGCGCTGAAAGCCGGCATCCTGGAGATCGCGGACTGCTTCTGCGTGAACAAGGCCGACCGCCCCGGCGCAGACCAAGCTGCCGCCGAACTGCGCATGTTGCTGAGCCTGGACACGCAGCGCGACAAAGACGCCTGGAAGCCGCCGATCCTCAAGACGACCGCCGCCACCGGCGCGGGCGTGCCGGAACTGGCCGATGCCCTGGGCCGCCACCTGGCCTATCTGCGCGAATCGGGGCAGATCGTGGTGCGCGGCGAACGCCAGGCGCGCAGCGAGATCCTGGCGCTGCTCTATCAGGCGCTGCTGGCCAAGCTCGGCGCGACCCTCGGCCCCGCCCACTTCGACCAGATCGTCGCCGCCGTCGCCGCCCGCCAGAGCGATCCCTATAGCGCCGCCAGCGTGATTGCACGCGCACTAGGAATTGCGCTACCATCAGAGGATGACGCAACAGGTTGAAACCGCGAGGAGGATGCGGGCGGCGGCAACCATGCAAGGGACGGGGGCGGTTGATGATGCGAGGAGGATGGCGGGCGGTGGTGGCGATGTGAGGAGGATGGCGGGTGGTGGTGGCGATGTGAGGAGGATGGCGGGCGGTTGATGATGCGAGGAGGACGGCGGGCGGTGGTGGTGATGCGAGGAGGATGGCGGGCGGTTAAAACCGCGCCTAGGGGCTACGCCACGAAGTCCACCTATGTGGACTAGCTCCAGTCCGCGACGGCGGACTTCGTCGCCGCCAGGCGCTTAGGCGCGGTTTTAACCGCCCGCCGTCCCCGCCCGCCGTCCCACCGCCGTCCCCGCCGTCCCCGCCGCTCGCGCTTACAGAAATGGGCCGTGAAAGCCCCCATCTTTCAAGCGGGGGATGAAAGCGCCGTCGCCGCAGCGACACCATACTCGTTGCTTGACCAGCGATGGTGGTGCGTGGTATATTCTGGATGATAGGTATCCCCTATCTGTGGGTCAGAAGAACCCAAAAGTATCGTATCTCCGGTAGGTTTTGGCCTATCGGGCTATGCGTAGTCCGTTCTGACAAACGGCGGATGGTAGCAATACCATCGGTTGCTCGCGCAAGCGAGGATCCGCAGCCTTTAAGCCGCTCGCAGGTGCGTCGGCTGACCGGCCAGGAAGAATCCCCTCGGCTTTAGCCAGGGGAGTGTCAAACACATGGAAACCGAAACCCGTTGCCAACGTTTCGATCCCAAGAAAGTGGAATAGAGAATATGCTGAATGTGGGTGAGCCGGCACCGGATGTGTCGCTGCCAGACCAGGATGGGCGCGTTGTCGCGCTGGCATCGTTGTGGCAGCAACAACCGACGATGTTGGTCTTTTTGCGACACTTTGGTTGACCACATTGCCGTGCGCAAGCGGTGCAGTTGCATCGCGACGAAAAAGAATATGCCGCCGCTGGCTTGCAGATCGTGCTGATCGGGCTGGGCGTGCCGGAAAAGGCCCGCCAGTTCCAGCAAGAGCTTGACTTGCCTTTCACCGTGCTGTGCGATCCTACTAAGCAGAGCTACAGTGCCTTTGGCCTGACGCGCCGGATGAGCTTGTTGCGCGAACTGCGGCCCCAGTCCGCATCGCGGTTCGTCACGGATGTGCGGCAGCACGGCGGGGCGGCCACGGAGCAAGATATGCTGCAACTCGGCGGCGTCTTCGTGGTGGATCGCGCTGGCCTCGTGCGCTTCGCCTTCGCCGCTCTGCGCGCGTCGGATCAGCCGGCACTGGCGGACGTGGTGCGCTCCATGACTGATGGTTGAGGTGAGCGGAGCGGCGGACAGGCATGGCCGCCCTCCCACGCCTCTCGTCCCCTCTTCGTGGCCTTTCGTGGCTATTTCGTGGCTTTCGTGTTCCCGTCCCCCTCGTCCCTTTTCCCTCATTCTTCCCGCACGAAGTCGCCGCTTTTGCCGCCAGACTTGCGTTCCAGCCGAATGTCGCTGATGACCATCGCGCGATCCAGCGCCTTGGCCATATCATAGATCGTCAGCGCGGCCACGCTCACCGCCGTCAGCGCCTCCATCTCCGCGCCGGTTTGGCCAAGGGTTTTGGCCGTCGCCGTGATCCGCACGCTGGTGGCGGCGTCATCGAAGGTGAAGTCCACCGTCACGCTGCCCAGCGGGATCTGGTGGCAGAGTGGGATGAGGCGCGGCACCTCTTTCGCCGCCAGGATGCCCGCAACGCGAGCGACCGCGAGCGCATCACCTTTCGCCAGCGTGTGAGCGCGTAATGCTGCTAAGGTAGCGGGGGCCATTGTCACCGTGCCGGCAGCGACGGCGGTGCGCGCCGTGGCCTCCTTCGCACTCACGTCCACCATGCGCGCCTGGCCGGCCTCGTCCACATGCGTCAAGTGTGGCGTTGGTTCGTCTTGCGTCACCACTGCTTCTCGCTCCTCTCGTTTTCTTCATCGTAGCCGATATAAAGCTACAGAAGCAAATCGATGAGTCATCCCATTGGCAACAACGTTTTGCCAGTATGGCTATCGTAGCGCTCAACCTCCATGCGGCCTCTTTCAGTCGCTCTGCACGTCGCCCCAGGTGATGGTGGTGCGGGTGCCGTCCGGACGGCGTAGGATGAGCGCGCCGTCGGCGGCCACGTCTTCCGCGATCCCCGCGACCAGTTGGTCGCCCTGGTGGACGGTGGTAGGCCGGCCCAGCGTCGTCAGGCGTGCGCGCCAGCGCGCGAAAAGCGCCGGCTGCGCGCTGGCGTCCGTCGCCAGGTCGGCCAGCGTCGCGCCCAGCGCGGCGAGGTAGGCCAGGATGAGCGCCTCGCGGCTGAACTCACGGCCCAGCGCGTCGGCCAGGGTGGTGGCGCGGGCGGCGATCGCCGGCCAGGGGGTGAGCGAGCCATTCACGTTCATGCCCAGGCCGATGACGGCAGCCAGGCGTCCCGGCGCGGCGGTGGTCGTTTCGATGAGGATGCCCGCTACTTTGCGCCCATCCACCAGAATGTCGTTCGGCCACTTGATGCCCGTGCGCGGAGCCGGCACGCCGGAGGCGACGAGCGCATCCGTAGCAGCACAGGCGGCGGCCAGCACCAACCAGTGCGGCGCGCAGGTGGGATACGTAATGACCGACAGCAAGATCTGCTGGCCCGGCAGCGTCACCCACGCGCGCCCCTGCCGCCCGCGCCCGGCGGGCTGCGCATCCGTCAGCACGATTGTCCCCGGCGTGGCCCCCTGCGCCACCAGTTCCAGCGCCCGCGTATTCGTCGAGGGGATCGCTGGCGCGTAGACACGCGGGAAGCCGAGGCCGTGCGCTGGCAACGTCGCCGCTAAGCGGACGAGGTCGAGTTGCTCCATCTGTTGCTCATACACCAATCAGGGAGAATAGTTTGCCAGGAAAAATTTGCCAGAAAAAAAAGAGGCCAGAGAGACCGAAGCCTCCCTGGCCTGCGCTGCGTAGGTTAGCGCGCCGCGCCAACCATGCTCAGCGTTATCATGCGGTCCACCCCACACGAGTGAGGATAACCGATGAACCAGCGCCGAAGCGCTAGCGACTCGCACCTGCCATTGGATTCACGGTGCGGCGAGCGTTTGCATTACCTACGCAGTAAGGACTACAACTCACTACACACCACCTCCTTTCAACTCTCTGACTATACCATGGCGCGGGAATGTTTGTCAAGAGGGCGAGCGGCGCGCGGCGCGGCGGCGGCGTTGGTGGGCATGGTATACTGGGGGCGAACCACCATCTTGCGCGACCACATAGAGGATAACACCATGCCTGATTTTCTGCCGACCAAACGCCTGTATTTCGATGATGCTTATCTGCGTGCCTTCGAGGCGCGCGTGGTGGCGCTGACGGAGTGGCGCGGCCAACCCGCCGCCGTGCTGGATGCGACGGCGCTCTATCCCGAAGGCGGGGGCCAGCCCGCCGACGCGGGGACGCTCGCCGGTGTGGCCGTGCGCGACGTGCAAGAGCAAGATGACACCATCTATCACGTGCTGGCGGAGCCGCTGCCGGCGGGCGTGGGCGATTCGGTGGCCGGCGAGGTCGCGTGGGCGCGGCGCTTTGACCATATGCAGCAACACACCGGCCAGCACACGATCTCCGCCGCGTTCTATCGCCTCTGCGGCGCGGATACCATGTCGTGGCACCTGGGCGCGGAATATGTCAGCATCGACATCAACGCCAAGGATCTCTCCGATGCCGCGTTGGCCGAGGCCGAACATCTGGCGAACACGATCCTGTGGGACGATGTGCCGGTGACGGCGGCGATCCTGAACCGCGACGAACTGGCGGCGCTGGATCTGCGCAAGGGGACGGACCGCGCGGACGGCATCCGTGTCGTCAGCATCGGCGATTTCGACCGCATCGGCTGCGGCGGCACACACGTCCTTACGGCAGGGCGCGTGGGCGCGATTGGCTTGCGGCGCACGGAGACACGCGGCAACCAGACGCGCATCGAATTCGTCTGCGGCGCGCGGGCGCTGGCCGATTATCGTGCGAAGACGGGGACGCTGAACGCCGCCGTGGCATCGCTGAAGGTGCGCCCGGAAGACGTGGTGAGCCAGATCGACCGGCTGCTGGCGCAGAGCGACGAGCAACGCCGCGACCTGACCGATCTGCGCCGGACGCTGCTGCGCTACGAGGCGCGCGATCTGCTCGCCGACCCCGCCGGCTCGGTGGCGGATCGCCCCGTCGTGTGCCGCCGGCTGGATGGGCGCGACATGGAGGCGCTGCGCACGTTGGCCGGGCAGATCGCCGAGGCCGGCGGCGTGGCGCTGCTGGCCGGCGCGCATGCCGGCAAAGCGCAACTCGCCTTCGCCTGCGACAAAGCCGCTCCGCTGGACCTGAACGCCGCGCTCAAGGCGGCGCTGCCGCTCGTCGGCGGCAAGGGCGGCGGCCAAAAATCCCAGGCACAGGGCGGCGGCCCGGAGGTCGCTGGGCTAGATGCCGCGCTGGCTCAGGCCAAGCAGCAGATCCTGGGGTGAGGCAGCGATAAGCCGCGCAGCTGCCGGGGGCTGAACCCCCCGGCTCGGAAGTGCGAACCCCTATCGGGCTATAATCCATATGGTAGAATCATTTCAGCCAAAGCATGTAAGCCGTTGGGGGCGAAGAACGATAAGTCGAGATGGAAGTGAATGATGGTAAAGCGAGGGAGATGACACGTGAATCATAATGGATTTGTTCAATTACTCATGCTCGATTACGAGAACCGTGCCGTCGAGTTCAAGGGACCTGGGATGCGGGGCGAACATCCTTTGTCGGAAAAAGTTGTTCGGGCTGTTATAGGTATGGCAAATCTTCGTGGCGGAGGGCATGTTATTATCGGAGTTTCTGATGAATCGGGGAAGTTGTGTCGTGTGGGATTATCTCCTGAACAGTTAGAATCGTGGATGCGCAAAGACGAAGTTGATTCTCTGGTCAATAAACATGCCGATCCCCCTATCCAAATTGATCTTGAACAGTATGAGCATGAGGGAAAAAGCTATGTTATTATTATTATCCAGGAGTTCGAGGACACGCCCATTATTTGTAAACAAGAGTATACTGAGCCACGTACAAAAGATAAAGCGGATAAAGTTATCCTGCGGCGCGGGGCTATTTATCAACGTTCTCGCCATAAAGCCGAGACGGCGGAGATGACAACGCATTCCGAAATGCGGGAGGTACTCGAATTAGCGGTAGAAAAACGACTGCAACGATTCGTCGCTCAACTCCGCTCAGTAGGATTGTTGCATTCGAATCAGATGATAAGTCCATCAGATGATGAGCAATATATGAAGGACACAGGCAAATGGGATAGCGACCTACAACAAATCATCCGAAGTCGTGGCTATTGGGATGTAATGATCCGGCCCCAACGCTATCAATCTGATCGCGTTGCTTCTCTTGCTGATCTGGAATTGATTCTCCAAAGTGCGGCTGTTCGTCAACTTGGCTGGTATTTCCCACATATTGAAAATCGTATGCGTATCAAGCGAGGGAAGCATTGGATCGAACAGGAATCACGAGCAATGATATATTATGATCATCTGGAGGCTTGGAGATTCGGTCTTAACAGCGAATTTCGCGATCTTTCTAGCTTGTACGAAGATTGGATAGTTGACTCTTCCGACGCAAGGATAAAGCCCTCTTGGCAGTCGGGTGAGGTTTTAGCTATTGAAACCATAATGCATCGCATAACAGAAATCTATGAGTTTGCTACCCATCTATGTCTGGCTGAAGCCTACCATATTAACACTTCACCCATAACTATCACTTTCGGTTTGCATCAACTCAAAGGCCGTCATCTTTTCATATCATCTCCGGGAAGATGGCCTTTATCACATATCTACCAAGCCGACATTGATGATTATGAAGCGAGTTATACCCATGATAACAGTGAATTGATAGCTTCGTATAAAGATTTGGCGATAGAAGCGGCCAGAAAGATGTTTGAAGTTTTTGGATGGGATGCCAGCCGCACAGTACTACAAGGATTACAGCAAGAAATCTGGAAGTAAGCGGTGCGTACAGCCACATGATGATAGTCGCGCGGCGTTATGTGGTACTCTTTATAAGAAAGATACGAGGGCGTTTCCAAACCTGGAAACGCGGGCTGAAATAGGGTAGGATGGTCCAGAGTGGACGACTCGTCCTCGTCCGCCAGGAGCCATCCATGACACCGTTACTGGGTACCGAAGCGGTGCCGGTCCCGCCCCCATCATA